>NZ_LT965953.1:600000-1200000 GCF_900240995.1 Bacillus sp. Marseille-P3661 | reverse complement strand
ATTAAAAGCAAGTGCAAGCTCACCAATTTCATCATGGGTTAGTATAGGAACTTTCGAATTAAATTTTCCCTTCGCCATTTGAAAAGCTGCTTCGCGCATCGTTCTTAATGGCGCTGTGATTCTAGTGGAAAGAAAAAATGCAAATATAGTAGTTAAAATGATAGCAATCCCTGCACTTAGCAGTATAATTTTTGTCGTTTGTTTTGATGTTTGACTTACCACATCTAATGATTGGTATATATAGACTGCACCGGTTTTATCTATAGCTCTACTCATCGGAACACCTACGATGATGATTTCGTTGTAAATCTCATCATCCTGTACCATAACATTAGGTGGGTAACCCATTTTACTAACCGTCCGTCTCTCAGATATAACCTGAGATAAAGTTTCATCCTCAAGAAGAAAATCAATAGGTAAATCAGCCAACTTTTGATCGTTAGATGAAAACCAATAATCACCTTGTTCATCTATAATCAATACCTTTGTAGATGGATCAATTATTTCAGAAACGATTGAAAAGGCTAATTCACGCTCTTCATATTCTTCCATAATAGCTGAAATTTTCGTAGCTGCCTGTGTGAGTTGTTGTTCTGCATTACTAACATTCAAAGTTTCAAAAAACTCGAGTAGAAGAACCGTCAAAATGAATAAAACTAAAGATACTAATAATAGAATAGTAATCCATAACTTACCAACTACACTTCTCAAAAACCACAGCATTATTCAGGAACAACCTCAAATTTATAGCCGACACCCCAAACAGTAACAATCATTTTTGCAGCATTTACAGAAACTTTATTTAGTTTCTCTCTTAATCGTTTGACATGCGTATCAACGGTACGCAGATCTCCGAAAAACTCATAATGCCAGACTTCCTTTAATAATTGTTCACGGTCAAATACTTTATCTGGAGCTTTTGCTAAGAAATATAATAATTCATACTCTTTTGGCGTTAAACTAACATCTTTACCATCTGCCGTTACCCTATGTGCATCATTATCGATAGAGAGGTGTGGGAAGACGATAATATCCTTAGTAGATGTTTCTGTTTGTAAAAATTTAGTTGGGGAGGATCTCCGTAGTAAAGCCTTCACACGTAATACTACTTCGCGAGGACTAAATGGTTTCACGATATAATCATCAGTTCCTACCTCAAAACCTTGGACACGGTTCGTTTCTTCACCTTTCGCAGTCAACATAATAATAGGCGTAGCTTTTTTTTCTCGTAGTTGCCTACAAACTTCAATCCCATCCAATCCCGGCATCATAAGATCTAGCAGAATTAAATCATAATCCTCGGAGATCGCTTTTGCAAGTGCCTGTTCTCCATTCTCCGCTTCTTCAATAATATACTCTTCTCTTTCTAGGTACATTTTCAATAGGCGTCTGATTCTCTCCTCGTCATCTACTACTAAAATCTTTGAACTCGTATTTTCCATCTAAAACTCCCCCTAAGATGTAAATAATTACAAACCTATACTCAACAATATTATGACATAAAATATAAATATTATTAAGATGCATATGAATGAAGGCCGGCAATTACTAAGTTAACAGCTACTAAGTTAAACATAATAATGGCAAAACCCACAACCGCTAACCATGCCGATTTTTCACCATGCCAGCCTTTTGAAAGACGTAAGTGTAAAAACGCAGCATAAAAGAGCCATGTTATCAGTGCCCAGACTTCTTTAGGATCCCAACCCCAAAACCTTGTCCAGGCTACTTGTGCCCATATCATCGCAAATATCAAAGCTCCTAACGAGAATATCGGAAACCCGATCGTAACAGACCTGTAGCTTATCTCGTCTACTAATTCAGGATTGACACCCTTTAGTAACGGTTGAATCGCTGCAGCTATTCTTTTCCTTAGTAATAATCGCACTAAGCCATAAAGGATTAATCCGGAAAACAATGACCATACTAATGTATTAAACTTCTTTGGAGCATTCGCTCCATTCATCCAAGATGGCGTTTCAAACACAGGACCAAATCCTTCAGACAGCATCTCTCCATCCATAGGACCTGCTATTGCTGGCATATTATAGACAATTTCAGCTTCACTACCTGTTTCATTTATCCACTTAAACGAAACCTCATAATCTGCACCCTTAAATGCAGTTGTAACAATCACAAACCCAATGACGCTTAATATTCCATATAAGATGCATTCCAGCCAGAATGTCTTTCTAGTTGCTTTTGTTTGGTCAACTTGATGAATTAAATAAATCAACCCAGCAACAAAACTTATAGCTAATACAGCTTCACCCAGCGCTGCTGTTGTAACATGAATATATAACCAATGACTTTGCAATGCTGGAATAAGCGGTGAAATTTCACGTGAAAACATACTTGCATAAGCGATAATTAACACTGCTACTGGCATCGCAAAAACACCGATTAATGTGTTTTTATATAAGAAATAAATTAAAATATAGGAAAGAACAAGCATCATTCCAAAGAAAGTAGTGTATTCAAATAGATTACTAACTGGGGCATGTCCACCTGCAATCCATCTTATGATAAAATACCCTACTTGTGCTATAAAACCGATAATGGTAACAGTAATTCCAAGCTTTTCCCACTTATTCGTGTTTGATTTTGACTGTTTATCACGAATAGAAGCAGCGAAAAAGACAGTTGCTACCAAGTACAAAACAAAGGCAGTATATAATAAATTACTACTTAATTGCACCAACCTAGTTCATCCTCCTTACTTTCCTTTTTCATTTTCTTCAATTGATTTTAGTAGCGTCGTCCCTTCAAAAATAGTAGCTAGATCTTTTTTTAGACCAAACCAATTTTTATTGGTATGACCTGCCACCCAGATCTCATTATTTACTTTTTGAATCCAGATACGACGGTGATTCCAGTACATTCCTTGAATCACACCAATCATAAAGATAATTCCACCGACTACGATAATCCCTAAAGTACGATCTAATCTGACTGTTAATCCAGTTGCATTTCGTGTTTCCATAGCTTTAAAGGCCATTTTATACTTGTTTTCCCCAAATGGCTCTGCTGTATTTCGAATGCCAACAAAGCTGACTTCACCTTCAGGTATGGATGGTGAAAACATTTTAAAAATAAAAGCTGGATTGTTTGGTAATCTATTTCGTGTTGCCGGATTTCCTTCTTCATCAAAATAGAAGTTTGGAAAATAACTCATAATCTCTACCTTATATCCTTTACCTATATCGTATACAGATTCAGGGTCTTCAAGATTAATATCAACATCTCCAACAGCTTTATTTGTTTCTTTTTCAGTAAGACTAAAGCTCATTCGAAAAAACTCGTTTAACTTATAATCCACTTGATACAAAGCAAAATCATCAAACTTGATTGGTTCGTTGACTCGTATTTTATGTTCTTTTACTTCTTTTAGCTCAGGAGTTGTACCTGGTATTGGTTCATCAATCCGTTCATATAGAACTGCATTCGTTTGGTAGTTTTTCGGCATTCCCATTCCGACATTAACATTATCCTTTTCGTCATACACTTCCATAATAAATTCTTCATTTTTCAGATAGTACTTTCCCTCTGTACCTGGCACCGGCTTAGTTTCTCCCTCACGCAGCCATAAAACGTCATCAATATACATACCAGGAAAGAAACGGAGCATAGCTCCAATTAAAAAGATGATCAAGCCGATATGATTGACATAGGGTCCCCATCTAGAAAAACGGCCCTTCTCTGCAAGAATATTGCCATTTTCTTCACGAACATTATATCTCTTCTTTTTTAGTTCCTCGACCCATTGCTTAGGTGCCTCTTCACCAATTGAGAGGGTTGCAAATAAGCGCTGTCTTTTTAAGAAGTTCGGGTGTCTAGTAACACCTTGTTTTTTTAGTGCTCTATATAGCGGAATAACCCGATCAAGTGAACAGATCACAAGGGAAATGGCGATGGATGCTACCATAATCATAAACCACCAAGAACCATATAAGTTATGGAAGCCAAGCTGATAATATAGTTTACCTAAGATTCCATACTCTTGTTCATAAAATACATCCGGTGTTATAGTTGGTGGTATGTACATTTCTTGTGGAAACAGCGTTCCAAGGGCTGATGCTAATAATGTTATTACGATCAGCCATACACCAACCTTAACGGAAGAAAAGAAATTCCAAATACTATCAACGAAAGTTTTTTTATAAGTTTGGGAACGTCTAGCACTTCCCTCATATCTCATATCTAATAAGCTTTCATTCTCATTATTATCAAATGATTTCCCACATGATTCGCAGAAAACCGTTCCATGTGGATTTACATGTCCACACTCACATTTTACCTTATTCATGATGAGCCCCCATACCCTATGGTTTAATTCTTTCCATATGATTCATAATGGCTTCTTCTGTCAGAGAACCTGTGATAATATCTATAATTTCCCCATTCTTATCAACCAAAAGGGTTGTTGGTAATGGGTTTATACCATACGTCTCCAATACCTCCGTATTAGAATCCATTAAAACTGGGAAACTTAATCCTTTTCGATTCACAAAATTTTCGACTGCAAGATTAGATTCCCCAACATTAACCGCCAGAATCTCTACCCCTTTGTCTTTATATTGATGGTACATGTTTTCCATATATGGCATTTCTTCCTCACAAGGTGGACACCATGTAGCCCAAAAGTTTAGAAACACGCCTTTACCGCGAAGACTATCGAACTCTATCGGCTCTCCAGATAAATCATTTAGTATAAAATTCGGAGCCTGATCCCCTATGCCAACCAACTCTTTTTCAGTAAAAAAGTTAGTATATAGTGTAAATCCTAGTGCACCAAGTAAGATGAGTAGAATAACCGAACGAATAACAGATCGATTTTTTTTCATATAACCCTCTCCCCGTTGAATCTATTGTTAAGTATAACACTTAACATTATTTACATAGTGTTATATATGTGAATGTTGTGTGACAGCTAAATTTCTTAATTGTTTTACTTCATGTGGTGTTAATTCCCGAGAATCCCCCGGAGATAGACCGCTTAGATCTAGAAAGCCATATCGTTCTCTTTTTAATTTTTGGACTTTAAATCCTATAGCTTCAAACATTCTTCGAACTTGCCGATTTCTTCCTTCATGAATCGTAATTTGAACAATAGATGTACTTTTCTTTTTGTCCACCGAAAGGATTTTCACTTTCGCAGGAGCTGTTTTTCCGTCTTCTAAATGAACTCCCTTTTCTAGCTTTCGAAGTTGTTCACGAGTAGGAATTCCATTGACTTTTGCTACATAGAGCTTGTCTATATTATATTTAGGATGCATTAGAATATTAGCAAACTCTCCATCATTCGTAAGCAATAGTAGACCGGATGTATGATAATCTAATCTGCCAATTGGAAAAATACGTCTCTTTTCTTCTGGAAAAAACTCTGTTACAACCTTTCTATTTTTATCATCTGTAACAGCAGAAATGACTTCCCTCGGTTTATAGAATAAATAATACACAGGTTCTTCCCTTGTAATTGGTATTCCTTCAACTTCAACTCTGTCCTTGGAAGATACTTTTGTACCAAGCTCCTTCACAACTTTTCCATTTACCGTTACTTTACCTTCAATGATTAATTGTTCTGCTTTTCTTCTAGATGTTACCCCAGATTGCGCAATTACTTTTTGTAAACGTTCCATTTTTTCACCTCAGAATCCATCTTACTTCTATCATACCCAATTCTCAAGCTACAAGTTCAATATTATTCATAAAAGAGAATTGTTTATCTTTTTGTAATTTTTCAAAAATAAAAACGTTGTGAATTATTTTCACAACGTTTATCCAAATACTAAAGTTACTACAATAATTGAAGCAATGAAAGCTACAAAGTCAGCTAGCAATCCTACCTTCAAAGCATCACCCATTTTTCGAATTCCAACTGCTCCGAAGTAGACTGTCAGTACGTATAAAGTCGTATCAGTACTTCCTTGCATTGTTGATGCTAATCGTCCAATGAAAGAATCCGGTCCATGAGTAGCTATTAAATCAGATGTCATTCCCAAAGCTGCATTACCTGAGATAGAACGAATTATTGCTAACGGTACTACATCTGCAGGTACTCCTAAACTTAATAGTGCCGGACGAATAAGATCAATGAAAAAGTCCAATGCACCTGAAGCGCGGAATACAGTTATCGCTACTAGCATCCCTACTAAATAAGGAATAATTGAAAAAGCAATCTGAATCCCTTCTTTCCCACCTTCAACAAACATTTCGTAAGTAGGAACCCTTTTTAAAGTGCCATATACTAATATAAACCCGATCAAAACAGGAATCAACCAAAGTGAAATTAATGATATAACTGTCATCTTCGGTTTCCTCCTTTCTTAACTCTTCGATAATACAGATACCTGTCTATTAAAATAGCCCCTGTTGTAGAAATCAATGTAGCTACCAAAGTTGTTCCAACAATATCGGTTGGGTTTTGAGAGCCATAATTCATGCGAATAGCAATAATTGTCGTTGGAATTAATGTTAAGCTCGATGTATTTATCGCAAGAAAGGTGATCATGGATCGGCTAGCTGTATTTTTATCGCCATTTAACTTCTTTAATTGTTCCATAGCCTTAATTCCCATAGGTGTCGCAGCATTTCCTAAACCAAATAAGTTCGAAATCATATTTGATAATATATATCCCATAGCTGGATGATCCTTTGGCACCTCCGGAAAAAGTCTTACTACTAGCGGTTGAAAAATCCGTGCCAATTTTGTTAGCAAACCTGCCTCTTGAGCTATTCTCATTAGGCCTAACCAAAAAACTAAAATACTTATTAAGCCTATACAAATTGTGACGGCTTCTTTTGCACCTTCAAAGATTGCGGCATTAACTTCTTCAATCGTACCATTTATAATCGCGAAAATAATACCAATAACGGTCATAGATACCCAAATGACATTAACCATTTAATCGTACTCCAATCATAGAGAGAAAAAAGTCTTTAATGGTCGAAAACCACGTTTCTTCGTTAACACGTCCATTTTCATCATAATAAATCGGTAGTACTCCTATTTCTTTATTTTTCAAGGAGATGCTTACTTTACCAACAGGGCTTGGAATATCTTCTACCTCTCTCCAATTTGAATTCGGTTTTATTAACGAGATTTCTACCTTTACTAAGTTTTTTTCATCACTTTTCAAAGGAAATAAGAAATCCCGTTTAACCACTAACTTCCCTTTATAAAAATCATCTTTTATTGAATGGAGTAACCCTTTAGGCATGAGCTTTACCATTTCATATTCCGCAAATCCCCATTCAAACATTGCGATATGATCATTCCAATCATCAGGTCCATTCAGTGTGACCGCTATCAGTTTTTGATCATCTTTTTCAGCTGTTGATACTAATGTTCGCTTCGCGCGTTTCGTATAACCGGTCTTCCCACCTGTAGAATATTCATAAAGACTTGTTAGGAGTTTGTTTTTGTTTTTCCATACGCGATCCCATTTCTCCCCTGGATTTGGAGCACGATGAACTTTTGTTCCTGATATTTTTTGATATAGTTCGCTTTCCATTGCATATTTCGTTAACAATGCCATATCATATGCAGTTGAGTAGTGGTTTTCATGGTCGTCCAACCCATGGGGATTAGCAAAATTAGTATTCCTCATACCTATTTCCCGCGCTTTTTGATTCATTAAGAATACAAATCCGTCCACACTACCACCCACATATTCTGCAATAGCGACAGCGGCATCATTACCTGAACGTAACATTAAACCATATACTAAATCTTCTAATTTAATTTTCTCATTTTCTTTTAAATATATTGAAGATCCCTCTGTATACACCGCATTTTTACTAACCCGAACAATTTCGTCCATTTTTCCTGATTCAATCGCTAAGATTGCTGTCATGATCTTAGTAATACTTGCTATTCTCATCACTTTATTACCCGACTTTTCATATAAAACTCGACCTGTTTCCTGGTCCATTAAAATGGCAGTTTGCGAGGAAACTTGTGAAAAAGCAGATCCCTGTATCGGAAAATTCGTCAGACATAAAACAAGTATAATATGTAAAAGGATTACCTTTTTCAATGCAAGCATTTCAACTTCACGTCCCTTACTTGTTGTTAGTACAAGTTTATGCAGGACATGGTTGGTTATGACAAAGAAACTAAAGAGGACATCGCATTACATACAGTAATCAAAGAAGGGTTATTTCAACCTATCCGATAGAGGGATCTCATAGAGATCCCTCAATTGGTTTAATACGGTTCCCACTTTAGTTTTCTAGCATTCTGAAACCGGTAATAAACGTGGTCCCAATTCACAACATTCCACCAGTTTTCAATGTATTTGCTACGCTCGTTTTGATATTGTAAATAATAAGCATGCTCCCATACATCAAGAACTAACAATGGAATAGTATCCCATTGGGTATAATGTTGATGTTTCTCGGATTGTAATATTTCTAATCTTCTTGATCTTGGTGACCATACTAAAATAGCCCAACCTACTCCTTCCACCTTATTGGCAGCTTCACTAAAGTGAGTTTTAAAGTCATCGAAACTACCAAAATCCACATTAATTTGTTTTAATAATGAACCCTGTGGACTACCACCACCATTCGGGCTCATATTCTTCCAAAATATGGTATGCAGATAATGACCAGAGCCATTAAATGCTGCTTCACGTTCCCAATGTTTAATTAGATCATAATTCCCTTTATCTCTTGCTTCTTTCATCTTTTTTTCGGCTTTATTTAATCCATCAACATAGCTTTGGTGATGTTTATCATGGTGAAGTCTCATAATTTCTTCAGAAATATAAGGCTCTAGCGCATCGTATGAATATGGTAATGGTGGTAACGTATGTCCACCTGGCTTGACTTTTTGGTCAGCCAGACGATTTTCTTGATGTAGATAACGTTGTTGTAGATCCTCGTAAATTGTTCTTGTCTGTTCTTGAATTTCTGTCATTTTCTCTTCATCAAGCATAGATTGGTCTTGCAAATTTTCTAACTCGAAGATTAATTGATCAATTTGTTGTTTCCAGTTTAAAAATGATTCATCTTTTATATTATTTTCTTTTAATAATTGGTCAACCACACTAGACCATTCTTTAACATCCATAAGGTATTTATGATGTTCATTTATTGCCATTTTTAGACTCCTTCCAGGTTTAATCGGTTTATATTATGATTAATATTTGGAATTGTTAATAACTAATAAATAAAAAAGCACAATGGTAAGCCATTGCGCTTTTTTATTTAAGATTATTTACTTTGAACGATTTTAGTTTTATAGTCTGTTTCATAATACTCTAATTCTTCACGAATTTCTTGAAAACTTTTTTCTAGAGATCTAATTAAATCCTGGATAGATTCCGGTACAACTTCACGAAATTTAATCGAGTTTTTACCTGTATATGCACTTCTACTATCCTCATACCATTTATCTAAACGAGGTGAATAAAACTCTTGGATGCAATGATGGTGCACCCAATATAACATTTTTTCAGCAGCGCCATTGCGAAATGTTTCACTGTTTAATATAACTTTACTACCGTCTAGGCCTTCTTCACAGAACACACAAAGCCTTCGGAGGCTAGAAAGTAATGCAGTGTAATATTCTTCGGTTCCCTCAGGCTTTTCTGTCTTTAATGTATCTAAAGTAGTATTATTTAGGAAACCTCCAATTTTACTTACGGCTTCCTCTAAAAAGTCTTGTACTTTTCTACTCTGAGATTGAACTAAACTATTACTCATGACATTCCTCCACTATGAGTTTTAGAAATAAATTCATTTTCTAATATCCAAATAATGATTTCTGATTTTTCTAATTATACTATAAAATAATAGTACGCAAAGGGGAATTTGTTTTTTTTTATCAATTAATTACTTTAATTAATATTTGTATGTAATTTTACGGTTGTTTGATAAATTGCAGCGGAGAGCGCAACTCATATCCTCCGTTTTTTATAGCTTTGAGAACTTCTGGTAACTTCTCATAGTCGATTCCATCACACAACTTTAAGAGCTCAATCTTATCATTAATATAAACTCTTTTTCGATTTCTAAAATCAGGATTTTTGAGCATACATACAAGACCTATTATATCCTTAAAGAAAATTTCCTTGCCTTCCACTTTAAAAAGTGGATCTTCTAAGAATGGAACAAACTCCGAAAAGGTTTCATCAAAATAACGAAGGTAAAGAAGATGGAAAGTCTTCTCGATTCCGTTCTCTTCAAAAGTAACATCTGAACGATTAAAAAAATCTTCTGACGTATTTGGCTGTGCTTTTTCTAGTTCATATCCAACCACTTCTTTTATAATCATCCTCGCACACTCACCTCATCAATTAACACCTTTAATAATTTAAGACCAATATTAGTTTAACATATTAACAATAGAAATCCCACGTTGATATTACTCATCTTGAAAAGTTTCTTGGAATTTTTCATAAAACAGGTCCGCTTCCTCTTGAACCTCAGTTTCGTCAATTTTTTCAGGCAATGGTGGCAGTTCTTGCAATGCCTTTAGACCAAAATATTCTAAAAAAGATTTTGTAGTTCCATAGAGGATTGCTCTTCCAGTCCCTTCAGCCCGCCCAACCTCTCTTATCAAAGATTTAGATAATAAAGTTGCTAAAGGGCGGTCAGTCTTAACACCTCTAATTTCTTCTATTTCAGCTCTTGTTATTGGTTGTTTATAGGCTATAATTGCTAATGTTTCTAATGCAGCTTGTGACAACGTTGAGGTAGTAGGTGACTCAACCAACCGCTGAAAGTAAGGAGCATGTTCTCGTTTAGTAGTGAGTTGATATACACCAGCTACCTCAACAATATCAATTCCCCGATCAGAATTAGAGTATGTTCTTTTTAATTCTTCTAACAACTCGACTGCAACTAATTCACTTATTTGCAGGACATCTGCTAGCTGTGATATTTCTATTCCTTCGTCACCTACTACGAATAATAATCCTTCGGCCACAGCCTTCATTTGATCAAGATTCATAATTCACTGCCCTTTCATTGCTGTAAATAAAAATATCTTCAAAATTCTTTTCCTGTTCGCACTTGATTGCATTTTTTTTCATTAATTCCAGGATGGCTAGAAACGAAACAACAATGTGGCTACGGTCATTAATCGGAAACAACGAATAAAAATTCATCCTTCCATTTGCCTGATCCAACTCTTTTAGTATTTCCTCCATCCTTTGCCTAATTGGAATTTCTTGTCGTTGTATTTTAGTCATTTTAGGCTCTTTTAATTTCTTCTTTTTCAACAAATGTTGTAAAGCACTTAACATATCATATAATGAAACATCAGATATGGGGTTTTCGCTTTGATCAGAAATGTAGGGAGCTAAATTACCAGGCGGTCTCGTGTATAGCTGACTCCGTTCTTTTTCATATTCCTTTAGTTGTATCGCCGCTTCTTTATATTTTCTATACTCTAAAAGTCTGCGCATTAACTCATCTCTAGGATCTTCTTCTAGCTCTTCAGAGTCATAACCCAATTCCTCCGCAATCGTATCTTCAGACTTTGGTAATAACATCTTACTCTTAATTGCCAAAAGAGTTGCAGCCATGACAAGATACTCACTTGCGATATCAAGTTGTAGCTCTTGCATGGCATGTATATAAAGTAAGTATTGCTCGGTTATTTGTGCCATTGGGATATCATAAATATCTATTTCATAGCGATTAATTAAATGTAAAAGTAAGTCTAAAGGTCCTTCAAACGCATCTATCTTTACGTTATATTCCATCTGCATCCCACCAACAAATATTCTCTATAGCAAATTTCAAACTAAATTTATAATAGCAAAAAATGAGCAATTTCTATAGGTGGAAAAAAATTCATTGTCGATAACCGTTGAAAAGTCTGCCACCATATGGTTTTAGAATCATATCAATATATTCAATTAATAAGTGTTTCTTTCTACCTTTATAGTACTCATTAAATCGATTGAAAAATTCAGTTGCCTGCTGTTCATCATATTGCCTAAAGGCTCGAGCAAGCCATTTTCCCTGTCCTGTCCATTTTTGATTTGTCCGCAAAATAAATTCATGAACCAATTCTGCTAGCTTATTTGTAATAAAAAGCGATTCCGTTTCATCCTCCGAACCAATTAAATCTTCCAAGGAATCTGTAATCATATAACGTGAATAATTAATTTGATCTTCAGTCCAAGGTAACGGTCCATCTATAAGCCTTAATTTCGCTTCAGCTTGGAGCTGTCTCGCCATTTCTCCACCTTTAAGAATGATACCTTCAGCGCACATTCGTGGTAGTATGGGATTTCCGAGTAAGCAATCTCCTTCATAAAAAGTATAAAAGCTTTCTATATTATAAACAAATGTTTCGATTGGCCACCCGAATTTTTCAAAACAATTCCTGCTCATAGTATTTTCAGTTTCATCAATAATTAGAATATCAAGGTCAGAACTAGAAGTAGATTGTTCCCTAACTACGCTGCCTGCTAATATCACAATTGAACTGTTTGGATAAATTTCTTCTATAAAACGGTTAGCAGCATCTAATGGTTTTAATTTCATTAAAACTCCTCCCTCCATTGGATAATTTATGTAAATCGCCTAATTTGGTGAATTTTTAGTAATTCCCTGATACCTGCCTATACAGGAACTATTAATTTTCATATGTTAATACCGTAAGCTATAAAAACATGAAGGAGGATGTTATAAATGAGTGGAACTGCAGGTTTTGGATATGGCGGAGGTTTCGCGTTAATTGTTGTATTGTTCATTTTGTTAATTATCGTTGGAGCTGCTTGGTTTTAAAATGTGAAAAGTAATGAAGAAGTGCCTATTTCGGGCACTTCTTCTATTTTATTTATGTTTTAAAAGTAGAATTTTTGCACATTACCCTATTTTCCACTATCATGGTTTTATATTTAACAAATGAGAACAGGGAAAAAGGAGTGGAATATAGCTATGTATCCAAAAGCATATATAGACTATCTCGTTTTTTTTCATGGACCACGTGATTATTTCGAATGTCATGAAGTCCTTGAAGAATATTGGAAACAAGATGGAAACCAAATTCGCAACTCATTTTGGGTTGGCCTTATCCAAGTGGCCGTTGCACTTTACCACCAAAGAAACGGAAATATGAACGGAGCCCAAAGAACCTTGACTAAAGCTATCTCGATCTTAAATAGAAATATTAACATACTTAATGAATATGGAATCAACAAGCAGTTTATTAATAAATTGGAAAAAAGGCTTTATGAAATTAAAAGCCATACAGCTTATTACAGTTTTAATATTCCAATAGATGACCAAGTACTTCTTAATACATGTCAGAAAATTTGCGAGGAATTAGGTTATAAGTGGGGAAGTGCAAGTGATTTGTACAACGAATCATTAGTGCACAAACACCGTCTCCGCGATCGCACAGAAATAATAAAAGAACGGGAAAAACAAAAGAAATTACGGGAAGAAAAACAGTAAACGGGGAAATAAATAATTCTTTTACTTTGATTGGCCAGGAAGAAACAACAGAACCCATAAAATTACGAGTGGGTTCGTTGTTGGTTTTAATTATTTATTTACATTTATTGAAAAAGTGTATGGTGTATTCATCTGGAATAATATCTACTTCATTTCCCAAAAGTTCACGTAATTCTGTTAACATTTTTTTACCTTTTCCTTGGCCGCGATAAGACGGATTAACACTCACATGTTTAAGGGTAGCAGTTTGTTCTTCTAACCTAATTCCGACTATACCAATAATATCCTCTTCTTTATATAGAAATAGCTGCCAATTCTCCCCATTTTCATATAATTTTATTGTTTGTTGAAGATTTTTGATATCTTTTTCAGCAGGCATGAAAGAGAGTAAGCCCATGGCAAGTTTTTCATAACTCTTTTTATAACGTATCAACATATGAATCCCTCATTATTAATTGATCATTACAGCATATGAAATAATACTATTATTGCTAACCAAAATTTTACCCGATTCAACAATTGTAATCAATGGTTAATTTTTATCTTGATCACATCTACATACTAAACATTATTATAAAAACAGCTAAGCAAATGGCTTAGCTGTTTGTTTTAAAACTTTTTTAATGATTTTAAGTGGCAGGTGTTGTTGCAGTGTCATCTGCTGCTTCTGTTCCACCTGTTGTATCTTCAGCCGCTGTGTCGTCTGCTGCTTCCGTTCCACCTGTTGTATCTTCAGCCGCTGTGTCGTCTGCTGTTTCCGTTCCACCTGTTGTATCTTCAGTCGCTGTGTCGTCTGCTGCTTCTGTTCCACCTGTTGTATCTTCAGCTGTTTCTACTACTATATAGCCCTGTCTAATTAACTTCATGAGTGTGGCCGCTACTTCAGCGCGAGTTATTCCACGGTCAGGTTCGAATTTACCACCACCCACACCAGTCATCATTCCATAATCTCGGATAGCTTTGATATCATCTGCAGCCCAGTTACCTTCGATATCAGTGAAATCTGTTTGATTTCCTGCTAATCCTGTTTCTTGCTCTTGACTTAAATTACCTTCCTCAGCTGCTTGTTCAGCATCTTCTGCAGCTTCCTCTGCATCTTCAGCCGCTTCTTCTGCATCTTCTGCAGCTTGTTGTGCCTCTTCTACTGCATCAGTATCTTCTGTTGTATCTGTTCCTGTTGTATCTGTTCCCGTTGTATCTGTTCCTGTTGTATCTGTTCCTGTTGTATCTGTTCCCGTTGTATCTGTTCCCGTTGTATCTGTTCCCGTTGTATCTGTTCCCGTTGTATCTGTTCCTGTTGTATCTGTTCCTGTTGTATCTGTTCCCGTTGTATCTGTTCCTGTTGTATCTGTTCCTGTTGTATCTGTTCCTGTTGTATCATCTGCAGTATTTACTCTCAACAAGCCAAAGTTATTGTCGTTATTTTCATATCCTACAGGACTTATACCATTGTTAGTATCTCTACCAGCCTCATCATTTGCTGCCCCACATCCTGCTAAACCACCTGCTACGATTACTGTTGAAACTATAGTGAGTAATTTCTTGTTCAATTTTAATTCCCCCTTTCACTAACTATAATTTGATTTTTAGTGCATTTATATAACTGTCAGTTATAGTTAAAAAAATAGTTAAATCTTCTTTAAAAGGGAAATATATTAAGGTAAAAAAAAACTCTTATCATAAAAATGATAAGAGTTTAAAGTGATTTATTCTTCCCAAACCTTTACTTCCTTCATCACGTCACCTTGACGGATTCTTAACACAGTATCCATACCTTCAATAACTTGTCCAAAAACTGTATGAACCCCATCTAAGTGTGGTTGTGATTCATGGACAATAAAAAATTGGCTGCCGCCTGTATCTTTTCCTGCGTGGGCCATTGATAATGCACCAGCTACATGCTTATGAGGATTTCCTTCAGTTTCACATTTGATTGTATAGCCAGGACCACCAGTTCCGTTTCCAACTGGACAACCACCTTGCGCAACAAAACCTTGAATTACACGATGGAAAGTTAGACCGTCATAGTATCCTTCCTTAGCGAGTTTTTCAAAATTTTCTACAGTTCCTGGTGCCTCATTTGGAAAAAGTTCGATAACGATTTTTTCCCCATTTTCAAATTCAATTGACGCTTTTTTCATTGTATGTATACCTCCTAAATGTATTCCATTCTATTCTACACTATTTATCATAAAAATAAAAAAATGGAATGTTCATTTCCATAGATCGACATTTTACGGAAAACTAAAGTAGAGCTTTTGCCCTACTTTTTATGTATTATTCAAGAATTCGTTTTGCACCGATATAGCGGGAACCCCAATAATACGGATCATTTATACTAGAAATCATAACACCTTTAGAAGAAGATGCGTGGATGAACTCGTTATTCCCTGTATAAATACCTACATGAGAGATCCTAGAACCTGATGTATTAAAAAAAACTAAATCTCCTTTTTTTAACTCCGCCTTTTCTACACTGGTACCTTGCTTATAGAGAGTTGCAGCTTGTCGTTCAGTATTGATACCGTTTTCAGTTTCAAAGACATAATTCACAAAGCCTGAACAATCAAATCCACTTGGTGAGCTCCCTGCTGTTTTATAAGGCACTCCTATGTATGTTTTAGCACTTTCTATTACCTCTTCGACCATATTGGTTTCTTCTTTTGCCGCCATAGCTGTTGTACTAAAAACACTAGTAAGAATTAAGATTACAAATGTAGCTAGGACTTTCTTCACTATTTCACCTCCCGTAGTTATGACTAATTTTTTTCAATAATCATATATTTCTACAAAAGCTCGAAAATTCCTGTCGATAAATTTACAAAAATGATTTTTTAATCGTTTTGTAACATTTTTGTAAATAAAATGGAAAAACAAAATGACCACTGACATTTCTTGTCAGTGGTCATCGCTTATTATCAGTTATTTTACAATTTAAATGAGCTTTTTAATGAAACAATTTCGTTAAATACGAGCTTTTCATCAGTTGTATACTTCGGATCAACATTAAAATAGCCATGTCTAAAAAATTGAAATTTATCATGTGGCTTAGCATCAGACATGTTAGGTTCAACAAAACCATTAAGTATTTGGAGTGAATTAGGATTTACATAATCCAAAAATGTTTTATCCTCTTCTTGCTCTTCATCCAAAATAAATGGCTCATATATTCTAAATTCCGCGGCTTTAGCATGAGTTGCATCAACCCAATGAAGCGTTCCCTTTACTTTACGACCAGTAAACCCAGTCCCACTCTTCGTTTCAGGATCATATGTACAATGAATCTCAATAACGTTACCATTTTCATCTTTAATGAAATCATGGCATTTAATAAAATAAGCATGCTTTAAGCGTACTTCGTTGTCCGGAAATAATCGGAAATACTTTTTCGGTGGATTTTCCATAAAATCCTCTTGCTCAATATATATTTCTCTCGAAAAAGGAATTTTCCGAAAGCCCATTTCAGGATTTTCAGGATTTATCTCAGCATTTAACCATTCTACCTGTCCTTCAGGATAATTAGTTATAATAACTTTTAATGGTCGAATGACTCCCATTGTTCTAGGAGCTTTTAGTTTCAAATCTTCGCGAACAAAGTGTTCAAGCATTTGAGCATCAACCGTACTATAGCTCCGTGCAACCCCAATTTCGCGACAAAATGCTCGAATTGATTCAGGCGTATATCCTTTTCTTCTTAGCCCTGAGATTGTAGGCATTCGTGGATCATCCCATCCATCCGCATAGCCTTGATCAACTAACAGTTTTAATTTACGTTTGCTCATTACCGTATTAGTTATGTTTAACCGTGCAAACTCAATTTGTTTTGGAACCTTTTCCATTTCACATTCAGCGACAACCCAATCATATAATGGCCGATGATCTTCAAACTCTAATGTACAAATAGAATGTGTAACACCTTCAATCGCATCTTCAAGTGGATGAGCAAAGTCATACATCGGGTAAATACACCACTTATCTCCTGTGTTATGATGTGATGAATGGCTAATCCGATATAGTACCGGATCTCTCAAATTAATATTTGGGGAGGACATATCAATTTTTGCCCGAAGAACTTTTTCCCCATCTTTAAATTCACCATTTCTCATTCTTTGAAATAAGTCTAGGTTTTCTTCTACAGTTCGATTACGATACTTGCTTTCTGTACCTGGTTCTTTAAGCGTACCACGCATTTGACGGATTTCTTCTGGTGAAGAATCATCCACATATGCCTTTCCTTTTTTAATAAGAATGATTGCTCGTTCAAACATCTCTTCAAAATAATCCGATGCAAAAAATAAATTGTCCCAATCATAACCTAACCACTTGACATCCTCTTTAATGGACTCTACATATTCTGTATCTTCCTTTAATGGATTAGTGTCGTCAAACCGCAAATTAGTTTTCCCTTTAAATTCGTCTGCTAATTCAAAATTTAATACAATGGATTTAGCATGACCGATATGTAAATAACCGTTTGGCTCAGGTGGAAATCGTGTAATGATTCCATCATAATTCCCGCCTTTAAGATCCTCAATCACTATATTTTTGATGAAGTTTGATGAGGTTTGTTTATTTTCTTCCATTATACTCAACCTTTCTAAACCCTATATGATGTTATTATTTATAACATAAATTTTCATGCTTTTCCATGTTTAATCATATTAGTCAATAATTTAGTATAAAACAGTTGACAATACTCTATACAAAAATATGAACATTATTTCCAAATAAAAACGGCTGCTACTGCAGCCGTCTGCTAATTAATTATTAACTTTCGTTTTTAAAGGAAGATCTAATCGAATTATATCTTCATATGTCTCCCGTTTAACTACTAATTGCACTTCTCCGTTTTCAACAAACACTACTGCAGGTCTTGCAATTCGATTGTAATTGTTAGCCATGGAATAACCGTAAGCACCTGTACATGATACAGCTAACAAATCTCCTGGCATCGCTTTTGGCAGCGGCAAATCCCAAATTAGCATATCTCCTGATTCACAGCATTTTCCTGCAATTGAAACAGTTTCTTCAACCGGATCATTTGCACGGTTTGCTAACATTGCCTCATATTTCGCTTGATACAAAGCAGGTCTCAGATTATCACTCATTCCACCATCAACAGCTAAATATTTTCTAACATTCGGAATATCTTTATTTGACCCCACTGAATAAAGAGTTGTTCCTGCATCAGCCACAATAGAACGACCAGGTTCGATCCAAATCTCAGGCATTTCAATCTTAAGATTATTAACATGCGATTTTACCTTATCAATAATTGCAGATACATACTGTTCAGGCTGGATAGGATCATCCTCTTCTGTATAACGAATTCCGAAACCACCGCCTAAGTTTAATACTTTTGGAACATAATTTAGCTCACTAAACCATTTCTCTATAGCAGAAAAAATTTTATCAACTGCCAGAATAAAGCCGGTTGTTTCAAAAATTTGCGAACCAATATGGCTATGAATACCTAAAAGTTCTATATGTGGGGATTTTCTTGCTATCTCAATTGCTTTCTCAACTTGACCACTTGTTAAATCAAAACCAAATTTAGAATCTTCTTGTCCTGTCATTATATAATCATGGGTATGGGCTTCAATTCCTGGAGAAATTCTCAATAATACCGATACCGTTTTTCCGAACTCTTTACCTACTTGTTCTAACAAAGTAAGTTCATAAAAGTTATCCGCTACAAAACAACCAATTCCAGCTTGTACGCCCATCCTAATTTCTTCAATACTTTTATTATTTCCATGAAAATGAATACGTTCACTAGGAAAGTTGGCAGCTAAAGCAGTAAATAATTCCCCACCAGAGACAACATCTAAACTTAGCCCTTCTTCTTCCACGAGCTGTATCATTGCAATTGTTGAAAAAGCTTTACTTGCGTATGCTACTTGAGCCTTAACCTCATGTCTTTCAAAGGTTTGTTTAAATGCTCTAGCTCTCTTTTTCATTAATTCTACATCATATATAAATAAGGGCGTACCATATTCTTTAGCTAAATATACTGTGTCTATTCCACCGATTTCTAGATGTCCTTGATCATTTATGCGACTAGTTCCATGCAAATACATATTTTCCCCTCATTTCAAAATATTAGAAAAACTTGACTGATTACGTTTGTTCTTCTTATACCTTAGTCTCTTTTAAGTTTATAAAGTATAAAATACGACATTTGCCAGCTAGCAAATGTCGTATTTTATTACATGAAAATGTAGTTTGATCCTTAAATTATGTTCAATACTGTTTATACTAGTTACATTAAATTTATCATAGGACATCTATTGTTGCAATAGACATATCAACTACTAGTACGGATTAGTTTAATACAGGCTTTCTTGAAGGCTGTTTTTTCTTGTTCCGAGGATGCGTAATTTGCGGTCTAGTTCTATTTACAGGTACTGATACTCGGAAAAGAATCTGTATTACAGCATGAAGATCAAATGGCAAAAATGGCCATAGATAAGGTGTATTTAATGAGCGAATAGAAACTAAGAACAGGATATAAAGGGTTAATCCAATTACAAATCCTGGAACCCCAAATAAAAATACTGCCAAAAGTAAAAATAGGTTTGCCTGTTTATTAGCGACACTAAGCTCATAACTTGGCGTAGCAAACGAACCTATCGCTGCAACAGCTACATATAAAATGACTTCTGCTGAGAATAAACCGACATCAATGGCGATTTGACCTATTAACGCTGCAGCAATTAAACCCATTGCAGTTGACAATGGTGTAGGTGTATGAATGGCAGCCATCCGGAGCATATCGATCCCTAAGTTTGCGATAATAATTTGCAAAATTAGCGGAACATTATAATCATCCTCATTTGGGCCAATAAAATTTAATGCATCTGGCAATAGACCTTGATTCTGCACAAACAAATACCATAAAGGAACAAGGAAGAGCGAAGCAATAATGCCGAAAAATCGAACCCATCTTAAAAACATCCCAACGGCAGGTGTTTGTCGATATTCCTCAGCATGCTGTACATGATGAAATAATGTAGTTGGCGTAATGATTACACTTGGAGAAGTGTCTACCATGATAATCACATGCCCCTCCAAAATATGAGTGGCAGCTACATCTGGTCTTTCTGTATAACGTACCAGAGGATATGGATTCCAGCCTTGCTTTACTAAAAATTCCTCAATTGTTTTATCTGCCATTGGAATTCCATCAATTTCAATGGCTTTTATTTCTTTTTTAATGATTTCAATTAGTTCAGGATTGGCTACATCTTGTAAATAAGCGATACATATATCTGTTTTAGAACGTTCTCCGACTTGGAAAATTTCGTGGCGGAGCCTTTCATCACGGATGCGTCTACGTGTCAATGCAGTGTTTTCTATGATATTCTCTGTATATCCGTCTCTAGCACCTCTAATAACTTTTTCAGTATCTGGCTCCTGTGGAGATCGACCTGGATAACTCCTAACATCAACAATAAAACAGGTATTCTCACCTTCAACCATAATAATTATTAAGCCTGATAATAATTGGTCAACTACCTTGTCCATATCCTTGCCTATTTCAACTTGTTGATGAATTAATCTATTTTCAATTACATCTTTAGCATTTGACTCATAACTTTTTTCTTTATCATTGATTTCAACAATTTCTTTAAGCAATTGAATAATAAAGGACGTATCACATAGTCCATTTAAAAAATATATATGAACATTCTTTTTTAAGACCTTTATTTTCCGAACACCTAAATCAAAACTTGTTCCAATACCTATTCGATCTTTTAGGTATTCTTCATTTTCGACTACGATTGGTGAAATACACCTTTTATCTTTATTCACTTGAGTTGTCATTAAAACCACTCCTCTCTAATATCAACTCAACAGCTTGCAATGTTATAGGACATCCTTTCTCGAGTGAATCATATCTTGACATTTTTCCGATATCACCCACACCGATAACTATCGGTATATTTAGTTGATCTAGCACATAGACGGTATCGCCGTTTATTCGTCCAATTTCAATATCAGGCAATCCACTTTTATCAACCCCGAATTCGGTAAGGTTACCGTCGCGATCTATGGAAACATCTACACGTGTCCATTCCGCATACCTTGTTTTAGATGCAACTGCAATGACACCTAACACTTCAATATCTGGATGTGTTGCAACATATTTTAAAGCCCTTTCACCACTTCCTTCCCCAGTTAAACCACTGTCATCGAACATCAAAAATACAGGTTCGTCAATTGTTTTCTTCGCAAGTCTAACCATTTCACTGCCACTCATCGTTGTTGGATTGCCTGCCGATTGGGAAATACAATGTCCCCCTACTTTTTTCGCGGCATTTAATACAGCATGATGTGCATATTCATCTCCATCTGTAACTAAAATAACTTTTCTTTTCATTTGATATCACCTTTATCCCTTAGGTTGGAAGATGAGCGCTACTAAATAGGCAAATAAAATGGCTGAAGAAATACCAGCAGAAGTTAATTGAAAAATACCCATGCCGATCCCAATAAATCCGTGTTCTTCCGCCGATGCCATTGCACCATGTAATAATGAATGGCCAAAGCTAGAAATTGGAATGGTGGCACCTGCACCCGCAAAGTCGATTAATTTATCATATAAACCAAATCCATCTAATATTGCACCTGCTACTACAAATGAGGTCATTACGTGTGCAGGAGTTAGTTTGAATTTGTCTAATAATAACTGGCCAATTAAACAAATTAATCCACCAACAATAAAAGCAATGATATAATCCACTTTTACTCAACCCTTTCAAGCACAACACCGTGGGCTATCGTTGGAATAGTCTCTTTCTGCTGAATCATAATCGGGCTTAAAAGCGCACCCGTTGCAATCACTAAAACACGTTTTAAATGCCCTTCTTTAAGTTGTTGAATGATGTGCCCATACGTAACCACTGCTGAGCAAGCACACCCACTTCCTCCCGCAAATACTTCCTGATCAGATCTATATACCATTAATCCACAGTCGTTATAGTTTTTATGAATATCAAATCCTTCACGAAACATCATTTCCTTTAAAATAGGTGCTCCTACCCCAGATAAGTCACCAGTAACAATTAGATCATAATCTCTAGGGGTTTTACCTAAATCACGGAAATGACTTATCATGGTATCAGCTGCAGCCGGTGCCATTGCTGATCCCATATCAAACGGATTACCAATTCCGTAGTCAGTTACTCTTCCGATCGTTGCTGCAGTTATTTTAACCGGTCCTTTTTCTTTGCCGATTAATATTGCACCCGCACCAGTCACTGTAAATGTAGCTGTATTAGGCTTTTGACCCCCATATTCTGTTGGGTATCTAAATTGGCGTTCAGCTGTCGCGTTGTGGCTACTAACCGCGGCTAAAGCTCTATTTGCAAAACCTCCATCAATAAGTGTAGAGGCCACGGCTAATGTTTCCATTGATGTTGAACAGGCACCAAACATACATAAAAACGGTATTTTATTCTCTCTTGCAACATAATTGGAGGTAACATTTTGATTTAATAAATCACCAGCCAGAAAAAAATCAACATCTGTTGCACTAAGATTTACTTTTTCTAAACATAACCGAATCGAGTCTTCCATTAATTTTCGCTCAGCTCGTTCCCAATTTTTTTCACCACAATGCAAATCATCATACTTCACATCAAAGGTATGTGCTAATGGCCCCTCCGATTCTTTTGGACCAACTGCGGTTCCTGTGGAATACACATAGATTTCATTTTGAAACAACCAAGATTGTTTTCCAATTAACCTCATTTTCAATCATCCTTTATGATAGTAAAAGTTTTATTGAATAACGAAGAAAGCCAATCAAAGTTGCAGCTACTACCCCGTAGACAATGACAGATCCCGCTAACTTAAACATGTTCGTTGCAATCCCTAATACTAGACCTTCACTTTTGTGTTCAAGTGCAGCACTAGTCATAGAATTAGCAAATCCAGTGACTGGAACCAATGATCCTGCACCTGCGAATTGACCGATTTTATCATAGACTCCAAGTCCAGTTAATAAAGAAGCAATAATAATTAGCGTAGCTACTGTTGGGTTGCCAGCACTTTTTTCGGTAAAATCAAAAAATGTCATATAGAAATTCTGAATACCTTGACCTAGCATACAAATAAAACCACCAACTAAAAACGCTTTTAGACCATTTTGCAAGTATGGAGTCGCAGGCTGGAAAGGCTTAATTTGCGATTTATAATTCTCTTTGGATATTTTTTCATTCACCTTTTTATGCCTCCCTTAAAGTTAATCTAAAAGATCGACAAAATAAATCCAGTGAAACATTGATCCTAAAATCTTCCCAAAAACAATAGCCATAATAAGAACAACTATTTTATCCTGAACCCCAATTCTTTTGGCTAATATCGGAAATACATTGACGACTTCGGTAATCGCAGCTGCTAGCATGCCTACGAAGATACCATCTACTAAACCAATCGGCATGACGAGCATTGGTGAAAATCTAAAAATAATTTCATCTAAACTAAGCCAACTAAAAAACGCTGCTCCTACTACTACACTCCACTCATAGGAACGAATATATTTCATTGTCTTTGTTAATTGCATTAACCTTGGTATAATTCCAAGCACCGTTAGAAAAGCTACAAATCCTGATCCAACAGCTATCCCACCTGCGAATCCTACTGAGATAACCAACAAAATTTCAACGGTCGGGCTCAATTTTTTTCATACTTTCTTTGTTTTCTTTGATCATTACATATTGATCAAGGTCCATCTGGTACTTAAACATTTCTACTTCTAACGGACTCGGCTCTTCATTAAGTCGTTTTCGGAATAAATGATTAAAAAAAAGAATCATTCCTATTCCTAAGCCTAATGAATATGGAATTTGTAAAAGCAGAGGTTTTTCTACTTTCGTACCAGTTATAATGTAGTATAGTTCTTGATGTACCTCCTGCATGGAAACATCTTCATGAAAGTTCATAATGGTCATACCAGCACCGATAAAAAGCAATATCCATACAGATGCAAGTAATCCAATTGTAAACTGTCTTGGTTTATACATAACTTCTACAATTGACTGCGTTGGACCTATTGACTGGACATCTATTGATTCATTATAGTTTTGAATAGCTTGTATTACTCTCATAACATCAATAACAACTATATTTTGATCACTTTTACAGATTAAATGGATTGGCAATGCAGATATTTCTTTCTTTAATTGTTCAGATGTAACGATTTGTGCTAAATCACCAAGCTTTACTAAAGAATCCGGAGGAGCCTGTACACGTTGACGCATTCGGATATAGACAACTTCTTCCATTTACTACACCTCGCATTACTCAAACCAAATCCTTGTACATCTAGTATGGTTATGGCACTGTCTCCTCATGCGAATAAGAACCAACCAATAAATGGAATAAAGGAACCACAAGTCAAAGTTTTAACAATAAAAAAACACGTAATTTCTTTACTTAAGAAAATTACGTGTTTTACCATTAACCCATATGATCTTTCATTTGTTGCAGGATTTTCTTTTCTAGTCGGGAGACTTGAACTTGGGATATACCTAACCTGCCTGCTACCTCAGACTGTGTTTGATCTTTATAATATCGTAAATAAACAATCAACCGTTCTCGTTCATCTAAATCTCTAATCGCCTCTTGAAGAGCAATTTTATCAAACCATCTTGTTTCAGAATGATCAGCAATTTGGTCAAGAAGAGTAATTGGATCCCCATCATTTTCATATACTGTTTCATGAATAGAAGATGGGGTACGGCTTGCCTCTTGTGCAAGTACAACATCCTCGGGTGAAATTTCCAACTCTTCCGCTATTTCTACAACAGTGGGAGTTCGTCCAAGTTTTTTTGTTAATTCATCTTTTAACTTTCTAATTTTATTTCCTGTTTCTTTCAATGAACGACTTACTTTAACAGTTCCGTCATCCCTGATAAAACGTTGAATTTCACCAATAATCATCGGGACGGCATATGTTGAAAATTTAACATCATATGATAAATCAAATTTATCAACAGACTTAAGAAGACCAATACAACCAATTTGAAATAGGTCATCTGGTTCATAACCACGGTTAATAAACCGTTGGACAACCGACCAAACGAGACGCATGTTTTTTTGAACTATTAAGTCACGAGCAGCTTGATCTCCATCTTGGCTTTTACGAATTAGATCTTTTACCTCATGATCCTTTAAATACGTTTCTTCTTTTTGCTTTTTGACCTCCACATCCATTGGCAAATCTCCTTAATTACACAAAGCTTTGCTTTTTGCTAGATATTTGGTTAAATGAATGGTTGTACCATTATTAAATTGAGATTCAATAACCATTTCATCCATAAAGTTTTCCATAATTGTGAAACCCATCCCTGACCGTTCTAGTTCTGGTTTTGTCGTATATAAAGGCTGTCTAGCTTCATCTAAATTAGTAATACCAATACCTTGATCTTTAATGGTTATATGAACTGCTCCTTCATCTAGTGTAACTGCAATATATACCTCTCCATTTGGATCATTTTCATAACCATGAATAATTGCATTTGTAACTGCTTCCGAAACAACTGTTTTAATCTCGGTTAACTCGTCCAAAGTTGGATCTAATTGTGCAATAAATGCTGCAACAGTTACACGTGCAAAAGATTCATTTTGGCTTAATGCTGAAAATTTTAATTCCATACTATTCTTCACTTAGGCCACCCCCAATGTTTCTAGAGCATATTTCTCATCATCTACCAAACGAATGATTTTAAATAACCCAGACATTTCAAAAAGCCTTTTAACAGCTGGTGAGATAGAACAAACAAGCATCTCTCCACCTTGGCTTTGGATTTGTTTATAGCGGCCTAAGATGACACCAAGCCCAGAGCTATCCATAAAGGTTAACTCTTCTAAATTTAAAACTATATGAACGATCTTATTCTTTTCTATAGCATTTGTTACTTTTGTTCGTAATTCCTCTGCGGTGTGGTGGTCAAGTTCTCCTGTTAGTCGGATGAGCAGCACATTATTTTTAGTCTCTAAATGGATGTTCAGACTCACTTTTCATTTCCTCCTCATTGATAGTCTTAAGTGAGTCATTTCTATATCGTTTTTGCAAATTCCTGCTACATGACAAAACTAGTGTTTATTCGTTAAAATTCTTCATCAGTTTGAGTATTTAGCGAATTGTCCAATTGTTCGTTTAAACAAATTCCACCATGATGCAGCAGATACTTCTTCTGCAGCCAATAACGGGCTTTCTACAAGAACTTTATCGCCTTTTTTTAGGATAAGGACTCCTAATTCATCACCTTTAGCAATCGGTGCCTTGATATCTTTATTAATTTCAATTTCCTGTTCAATATCGTCAATGCTCTCACCCTTTTTGGTTAAAATAGAAATAGGTTCAGAGGTCACTGCATCAAGTTTACTTAGTTGGCCTTTTGAAACCTGTACTTTTGTTAACGCTTGATTTCGCTCATACATTGGGTGTGTTTGATATTGACTAAAACCATAATCTAACATTTTCGTTATTTGCGCATTTCGATCTTTAGGGGTAGGTGCCCCCATAACAACAGCAATGACACGCATTCCATTTTTCTTTGCAGTCGCTGTTAAACAATACTTTGCTTCACTTGTGTAACCAGTTTTAAGTCCGTCAACACCCGGATAAAATTTCACTAATCGATTTGTATTAACAAGCCAAAATTTCTTTTCACTATCCTGCCGTAAATAGTCTTCATAAAGACTTGTGTAGTTGGTAATACGGTCGTATTTCAACAGTTCTTTTGCAATAAGAGCCATATCTCTAGCAGTACTATAATGTTCTTCAGCAGGTAATCCTGTAGAATTTTTAAAACTAGTATTTTTTAATCCTAGCTCTTTTGCTTTATCATTCATCATTCTAATGAACTCATCAGCAGATCCAGCTAGATGTTCAGCCATAGCAACAGATGCATCATTTCCAGAAGCAATTGCGATGCCCTTTAACATTTCATCGACAGTCATTTCTTCTCCCGGTTCAAGGAAGATTTGAGATCCACCCATTGACGCTGCATATTCACTGGTCCTTACTTTGTCCTCTAATTTTATTTTACCTTGATCAAGCGCTTCCATAATAAGCAACATCGTCATAATTTTGGTCATACTTGCAGGTGGCAGTTTTTCATCTGCAGCTTTTTCATAAAGAACAGTTCCTGTATCTCTCTCAATTAAAATGGCTGAAGAAGCATTTTCAGCTAGCTGGACTTTTGATTCTTCTGCGAATCCTGTACCCACAAACATAGTAAACAGGAGTATAAAGCTAAAAACTACTTTTAATAAACGAAACATAAAATCTCCCTCCATTCATTTCTCATCCAACTGTCACCTATCATTAAAGAATCGCATTAGAAAAACACGGAATTTGCACTTTGGCCAATTACGATGCGTCTCATCTAACTCTTATTATTTTTTAAGAGACAGTAAGGTAAAGTTCATACTCGACATTTTTTCCAATTATTTCTGTTTTATACCATTTTTTCCGTTTATTTAATCTTTGGCTATAAACTTTTTAATTAAGAAAAGCGTAAGTGCATTAAATCTTGCCTAAGAGCAGCAACATCCTGCAAGAAAAGGTAAACTCATCGCCATCCTAGCTCTTATTCGGACAGGGAGCACCGGCTAATATTGCCACGTCCTTTGGCATTAGGTGAACCCGAGGGAGGTGAAAAGATATGGACAAAATTATTAACTATCAATTCTTTAAAACAAAAAAAACGGACAACCCAATTTGGGTTGTCCATCTGCTTGATTATGAAATACTACCATAAATTAATGGTGGAGCTTTGACCTTTTCAGCGGTTATTGTATAGCTATTGGTAAGGAGTTCTTTAACCTTATCAACATTTTCGTAATTGCTATAAATGGTAACAAGAGATTCACCTTTTTTTACTTCGTCGCCAATTTTTTTTCTTAATAATAGTCCAACGGCTAAATCAATTCTGTCTTCCTTGGTTGCTCTTCCTGCACCTAATAACATTGCTGCAATTCCTACCTGATCTGCAATAATTGTTGACACTGTTCCAGTTTTCTCCGCTTTTAAATCAATTTTAAACTTGGCTAGAGGAAGTTTTTGCGTATCCTCGGTAATGGATGGGTCTCCCCCTTGAGCGGCAATAAATGTTTTAAATTTTTCCAATGCAGCACCTGTTTGGATTGCTTGTTGCAGTAATTCTCTTGCCTCGTCAAGCGAATTTGCTTTCTCTGCTAAATACACCATACGGCTGCCAAGTTCGAGACATAGTTCCTCCAAATCTTTCGGACCTTTACCTTTCAATGTATCAATAGCTTCTTTTACTTCTAAAGCGTTTCCAATTGCCAAGCCAAGCGGTTGACTCATATCAGAAATGACAGCCATCGTTTTCCGCCCTACTTTTTTCCCAATCTCAACCATAGCTGTCGCAAGTTCCTTTGCAGACTCTCTTTCTTTCATAAATGCCCCAGAACCCGTTTTTACATCAAGTAAAATGGCATCTGCTCCTGCAGCGATTTTTTTACTCATAATTGAGCTAGCTATAAGTGGGATAGAATTGACAGTCGCTGTCACATCCCTAAGTCCATATAACTTTTTATCTGCCGGTGTTAAATTACCACTTTGCCCAATAACCGCGATTTTATTTTTATTGACTAGCTCTATGAACTGCTGATTACTTATTTCAACATGAAACCCTGGTACAGATTCTAATTTATCAATCGTTCCACCAGTATGTCCTAACCCACGACCTGACATTTTAGCAACCGGGACACCGACTGCGGCCACCAATGGTGCTAACACCAATGTTGTCGTATCACCGACACCTCCTGTCGAGTGCTTATCGACTTTGATCCCTTCAATTGCAGATAAGTCAATTTTATCCCCAGAATCAACGATTGCCATTGTTAATTCTGCTCGCTCATTTTCAGTCATATCTTCAAAATAGATAGCCATTGCTAAAGCGCTCATTTGATAATCAGGAATAGTCCCAGCCGTATACCCTTCAATTATGTAGCGAATTTCCTCTTGGTTTAGTTCTTTTCCATCCCGTTTTTTTTGAATCAAGTCGACCATTCTCATTTCGATAACTCCTTAATCCCCAAAATATTTTATATTGTTGCTGATTCTTATTTAACCTATGTACCTTCGCTAACTTCTTTAACATATTTTTTATAGGCCTTAATTGCATTTATATTACCTTGACTGTTTCTTTTATTAATGTTAGAAACTGCTCTTTTACTAACTCCGTTGTTTCCATTACTTCCTCGTGTGTAAGTGGTTGATCTAAAATGCCAGCGGCCATGTTTGAAATACAAGAAATCCCTAACACTTTTAGACCAGAATGCCGTGCTACAATTACCTCCGGAACCGTAGACATTCCTACTGCATCTCCCCCTAGATTTCGTAACATCCGAACTTCTGCAGGTGTTTCATAGCTGGGTCCAGTATTGGCAATATATACTCCTTCTTTTAAAGCAATGCCCAAGGATTCACCCACCTTTTTGACCTTTTGCTGCAACTCCCAATCATATGCTGAAGACATATCTGGAAATCGCACTCCCAATGCCGCTTCATTATGACCTATTAACGGGTTTTGTCCCATATTATTAATATGATCGCTAATAATCATTAAATCTCCTGGCTTAAAATCAGTATTTATACCACCTGCAGCATTAGTCACAATTAATGTTTTAACACCAATAGCTTTCATTACCCGTACAGGGAACGTTACTTTTTCAAGTGAGTATCCTTCATAAAAATGAAAACGACCTTGCATTGCAATAACTTGTATCCCTTGCAATTTACCGATTACTAATTGCCCTTTATGCCCTTCAACTGTAGAAAGTGGAAAGTTCGGGATGTCACGATATGGAATCTTAACTGGATCGTCGATTTCATCAGCTAGTACACCTAACCCTGAACCCAATATTAAACCAATTGTAGGGGGATTGTTCTTAATTTTAGTTTGAACATATTCTGCCGCTATTTTAATATGTTGTACGTTCACTGTTTCTCACCTCGTGTTATAGCCTATCTAAGAAACTGCTACCAAATTCAGGTTTCTTTACTTGAAAAATATCAGCTATAGTTGCACCAACATCTGCAAAAGTTTTACATACTGGTAATTGCTCTCCAACTTCAATTTCGTTATGGTATACAAGTAAAGGCACAAACTCTCTAGTATGATCAGTACCATGATGAACGGGATCATTTCCATGATCGGCTGTAATCATCAATAGGTCATCCTCTTTCATTGCTGCAAGTACCTCAGTTAATCGTTGGTCAAATTCCTGTAAGGCAATACCATACCCCTTTGGATCACGTCTGTGTCCATACTTAGCGTCAAAATCTACCAAATTTAAAAAACTTAAGCCCTCAAAATCCATCGCAAATGTATCCATTAAACGATCCATTCCGTCCATATTGGATACAGTTCTTAATGATTTTGTTACACCTTCACCATCAAAAATATCAGAAATTTTACCAACAGCAATAACATCAAGATTATTATCTTTTAATTCGTTCATAACCGTACGAGCAAAAGGCTTTAACGCATAGTCATGACGATTAGAAGTTCGTTCAAATTTACCTGGGGTTCCTATGAATGGACGAGCAATAATTCTTCCAACCATGTACTTCTCATCTAATGTCAACTTCCGAGCTATTTCACAAATTTTATATAACTCGTCTAATGGAACAATTTCCTCATGTGCAGCAATTTGCAATACTGAGTCTGCAGAGGTATATACAATAATATCTCCGGTTTGCATATGCTGCTCACCAAGTTCAACTAAAATTTCTGTACCTGATGCTGGCTTATTTCCTATTACTTTTCTGCCCGTTTGCTTTTCTATTTCAGCAATTAATTCTCTTGGAAATCCTTCAGGGAAAGTTCTAAATGGTTTATCAATATACAGACCCATAAGCTCCCAATGCCCAGTCATTGTGTCTTTCCCAACAGATGCTTCCTGCATCTTTGTAAAATGGGCTAGAGGTTGTTCAGCTTTTGAAATGCCTTTAATTTCTCTGATATTACTTAGGCCAAGCTTTGCCATATTAGGCATGGTTAAACCATTCATATGTTCTGCGATATGTCCAAGCGTATCCGCCCCTTTATCACCGAATTGCTCTGCATCAGGTGACTCACCGATACCAACAGAATCCATTACAATTAGAAAAACTCGTTTAAAGCGTTTGCGTTTATTCATATACTTTCAAAACCTCCTAAACTTTACAGTCGACCTATGATTACTATTCCCTTCATATACTTATAATAACGATTTTTTAATATTCGTCTGATGTCAGACCTTATTGGTTTCTAACGATGATGAATAATACCTATATAATTATGCACGCGGATGAAAACTTTTATATATATCTGTTAATCTAGTATTTGTAACCGAGGTATAAATTTCAGTTGATGCAATATTCACATGCCCTAACATTTCCTGAACGGATTTTAAATCCGCACCATTTTGCAAGAGATGTATTGCGAACGAGTGCCTTAAGGTATGTGGAGTTAATTCAGAACTAATACCAGCCACCTTAGCCAAACGTTTTAGAATTTTCCAAAAACCTTGTCTTGTTAATCTTTTTCCATGATGATTTACAAACAAAGCATTAAGCATATCTTCTTTGACTAGTTCCTGTCTAGCTGTTTCAAGATATAGGGTTAAAGCCTCACTTGCCATTCTGCCTAAAGGAATAATTCGCTCTTTATTCCCTTTTCCATTACAGCGAACATAGCCCATATTTAAATGTACATCTTCAATATTTAATGAAATAAGCTCTGTTACTCGAATCCCTGTTGCGTATAATAATTCAAGCATGGCTTTATCACGAATACTAAAAAAATCCGTACTTTTAGTAGCATTCAGTAGTTGATCCACTTCCTCTATCGTTAGAACTTGCGGTAACTTTCGCTTAACTTTTGGTGTATTCACCTGAACTGTTGGATCATGACTTGTGACTTTTTCACGAAGTAAAAATTGATGCAATGCCCGAATTGAAGAAATATTCCTTGATATCGTCGTTGTAGCTCGTCCTTTTTCTTTTAAAAAAGACAGATAATTGATGACGTGAAATTTTACTACATCGTTAATTGAAGTTTTATGTTCAATTTCTTTCAAATAATTTACATATTGAGTTAAATCTCTTCGATACGATTCAATCGTATTATTTGATAATCCCCGTTCTTCCTTTAAATAATGAAAAAAAGATTCAATATGACCGTCCATTTTATGACTCCTTGTCCGAAATAAGCAATATAAATGTTAATAAGAGTTTACTATTCTCCATTTTGATAAAAATAAATGAGTCGATCTACCCAAGATTCCTTCTGAACATATACTTCACCAGATACTTTCAAAGCGCCACCCTGCGGCTCATCGTAGCGATGATATTGTTCATATTCCTCGTTAATCCATAATATCCCATAATAAAAAATCAAAGTACAACCAGTAAAAAGAACGAAGACCTTTACTGTATCAAAAACAACCTTAATAAAAGAGCTCATTTCTCATTCCTCCAACATCTCTATATTTAAAGATATGTCAAGAACAAGAAATTTTATACATTATTACCTTAAAGTTATCTAATTTATTGGAATTTGTAAACTAGATTGAAATTTAAAAGTTTCATAGTTTTATATAATTCTTTATTATGATATGGTTTATAGGTATTCTAAAAGCTCTTTTTAAAATAGCTGTTTTTGAATAATCCTATTAAAAGAATTGGAGTTCCGAGCTATGTTATTGATGCTATACTGTATCCTTTTTTTAGCTTATTTTAGTTCACTTTTTTATGATTCATTTTATTTACAATATGGGATTGGAATACTAGCCATCCTATCATGGATTTTTTCCTTTAAAAATTCTTATAAATTATTCAGAATTATTTCGATTATCTTTATGGTAATTGGATTGGTATTCTTTGTATTAAAAGACATTAGCCTTATGCGTATACCACTATTTATGACTTCAACAATAACTATGCTTGCTATTTTATTTGTTCTGCCATTTATTAATAGCGTAATAATTATTGGTCGATATGATCGTAATGTTAATAAGCTATTAAATAGTCGCGTGAAATCTCTTAGTGAACTTTATTTTCGAAGCTCACTTGTAAGTTTTTTATTAGGTTCAATCCTTAATTTAGCTACCATACCACTAATTGATTCGGTACTGAAAAAAAATCTAAAAGATTATCCAATTAAGCTAAGAAATAAATTTATTTCTAGTTCTTTACTGCGGGGCTATGCTTTGTGTCTAATTTGGAGCCCCATGGAGATTTTGGTGGCCATTAGTATTGAAACAACTGAAACCACTTATTTAGAAATCTTACCTTGGTTATTGTTTTGTGCGTTTACACTGTTAATGATTGATTGGTTTTCTGGACAACGCTTTAATGAATATAAATTAGATGATCAGAGCAATCAAATTATTCAAATTGATTCTAAAATCTATCGAAAAATCATCCAGCTTATTATTTATCTAATTGCGTTTATTACAGTTATTATCTTTGCAAATAAATACTTAAATCTTGGTTTTTTGGCAACAGTTTCTATCGTGATCCTTCCATACTCTTTAATATGGGCACTCTCAATTAAACGGTTTAAATCTTATATTAAATATACAATCCCGATGTGGAAAGCAAGGACGTTAGGGTTAAATAGTTATATCGTATTATTTATTTCCGTTGGTTTTTTCACAACTACATTAAGCTATACCGGTTATTTAGCTTATGTTCAGAAACCAATTGAGTTATTATCTAATATTCCAATTGCATTATTTTTTACGATTCAATTCTTATTTTTAGGCTTTGCTATGATTGGTTTTCATCCTTTAGTTACGATAAGCCTATTAGCTGTTATTCTTGAAGGCATACCTACCGAAATAATTAGCCCTGTTAGTTTAGCAATAGTCCTTATTACTTCAGGTTTATCCACGGTAATGGCTGGGCCGTATAATGTCTCCGTATCACTAATGGGGACTCTACTGCAAGTTAATCCATATCGTATTTCTCTTTGGAATATAAGATATGCTTTATTATTTAGCACCATTGGGAGTTTAACTGCCTTAGTAACACTTTATATATTTTGATAAGTTAACAAATAATATTGAAAGACTAAAAAGACCAAACATATAGGATTTGGTCTTTTTAGCTATGTGCAATTGTTCTTCTCGAAGAATACTGCACCTTTATATTATTTTAAAAAACAATCTTAGATTCTAAAAATGCTTTTAGTTCGCTAATTGAAAGTCTTTGTTGCTCCATTGTATCACGGTCACGGACTGTTACCATTTGATCTTCTTTAGAATCAAAATCATATGTAATACAGAATGGTGTCCCAATTTCATCATGACGACGGTATCTTTTTCCGATAGAGCCAGACTCATCAAAGTCAACCATAAAATACTTAGCCAAGTCTTCGAATATTGCACGTGCATCATCAGACAGCTTTTTAGAAAGTGGTAAAATTGCTGCTTTAAATGGTGCAAGAGCAGGATGGAAGTGCATAACAGAACGTGAAGTGCCATCTTCTAACTCTTCTTCAGCAAAAGCATCAATTAAAAATGCAAGCGTAACTCGGTCTGCACCTAAGGATGGTTCAATACAATATGGAATGAACTTCTCATTTGTTTCTTGATCATGATAATTAAAATCCTCGCCTGAAAATTCCATATGCTGTTTTAAATCATAATCGGTACGTGAGGCAACACCCCAAAGTTCGCCCCAACCAAACGGGAATTTATACTCAATGTCTGTTGTTGCATTACTATAATGTGAAAGTTCATCCTCTGAATGTTCACGTAAACGAATATTTTCCTTAGTCATTCCTAAAGACAGCAACCAGTTTTCACAGAATTGTTGCCAAAAATCATGCCACTTTAATTCTTCACCAGGTTTACAGAAAAACTCAAGCTCCATTTGTTCAAATTCACGCGTTCTGAAGGTAAAGTTACCTGGTGTAATTTCATTACGAAAACTTTTCCCTATTTGAGCAATTCCAAATGGAAGTTTTTTTCGCATTGTTCGTTGCACATTTTTAAAATTCACAAAAATCCCTTGGGCAGTTTCTGGACGAAGAAAGATTTCATTCGCACTTGATTCGGTAACTCCTTGATGTGTTTTAAACATTAAGTTAAACTGACGAATTGATGTAAATTCTTTACTGCCGCAATCTGGGCAAGCAATGTCATGCTCTTTAATAAGTTCTTCCATTTTTTCAAATGGTAAACCATCAACCACCATTTCAATGCCTTTTTCATCTAAAGCATTCTCAATTAATTTATCTGCACGATGTCTTGCTTTACAGCTTTTACAATCAATCATCGGGTCATTAAAGTTTCCAATATGACCAGATGCTTCCCACGTTCGAGGATTCATTAAAATCGCCGCATCTAAACCGACATTATATGGAGAAGCCTGTACAAATTTTTGCCACCAAGCTCGCTTAATATTATTTTTTAGTTCAGTACCTAGTGGACCATAATCCCATGTATTAGCTAGTCCACCGTATATTTCGGAGCCTGGGAAAACAAACCCACGGTGTTTAGCGGTTGCTACAATTTGTTCCATTGTTTTTTCTACTGACATTCCTAGTGTCACTCCTTAAGTTTAAAGTTATTTAGAGAACCCACTTTATACTATCACCTAAATACTGATAATATAAAAAAACTCTCATCCCTAGGCTGCAATTTAGCCTAGGGACGAGAGTTTTAATCCCGCGGTTCCACCCTAGTTGATACATTAAGGGGCAGTTAAGATGGAAGTCTTAACCCGCTAGAACCATTATGTACCCACTTTATCAACAAACTCCAGATTGCCGTTTCACTGAGTTTCTTACTAGGCTCGCACCCTCCCTAGTTCGCTTGGAAAGAAATTCTTCAGCTACTATTTATCCTTCAACGTTTAATATTAATTTGAAGTTATCATATCAGTTTAAAAATAAGACGTCAAGCATGTCCACGCTATTTAATAAGTATCTTTATCTTTCGATTAAAAGATCCTAAAAAGCTGAACAGAATTTGACTACGTCTGCAATAAACTATGTTACATAAAAATTAGAAAGGGCTGCAAGCCCTTTCTAATTTTTTATTGACCATTAGGTATACCCATATTCCCTTCAATTAATCCTTCTTGCTGTTCTGCTTGTGGATCGACCGGTGGTTGAGTTTGTGGATTAGTTTGAATTTGAGTTGTTTCTGTTTTTGTTGTTTTCAATTCAAAATAGGCATCCATAATGCGACGGCCAATGTATTTATTAATCGCATGCTTATCCGTACCCACCCAAGGCACTACAACTGAAAAGGCTACTTCCGGATTATCAAACGGTGCGTATCCAACTAAGGTTAAATTATAAGTGTTTTTTCCATAATATTCCCGTTTAGGCCCATAGTAACGACTTTGTGCTGTTCCTGTTTTACCAGCAGGATTATATGTTGCGTCATGAAAATAGGTGTATGCTGTTCCGCCAGGCTCTTGGTACACCTGACGAAATCCTTCTTGAACACGTTTTATATATTCATCTTTCATATCAATGCGATTTAAAACCTGTGGATTAAATTGATATTGTACATTACCTAATTCTAGTTCATTGCTAGGTTGTCTAATTTCTTTGACAATTAACGGTTTCATCCGGTACCCGCCATTCGCAATTGTCGAAACATACTGAGCCATTTGCAGCGGTGTATAGCCATCGTACTGTCCAATGCTTAAAAATAGTAGTAAACCTGGCGTAAATTCTTTACCTACGATACCACTAGACTCGTTTGGTAAATCGATGCCTGTTTTAACACCTAACCCAAATTGACTAAAATAATATCTCATTGTATCGAAATATTCAGGCTGAATATTCAGTGTCTCATTTGGCCGATAGACTGCATTTGCCATATTTATGGTCGTCTTAAACATATATACGTTCGAAGACTTCCTCAATGCAGTTAGGTCGTTAATTCTCCCCATTCTTTGGTACGAGCCTGTTAATGGGGTCCCTTTTATCCTCAAAGGTTCATCGACTAAATATGTTCCAGGTTGAATCGCACCTGTTTCATAACCAGTTAATATCGTTGCGCCTTTAACTGCAGATCCCATCTCGTATTGGCTGGTCATTGTACCAATTGCATAGTCTAATAATTCACCTTTATCATTTAACATTTTACCTGCTAGCGATAAAACTTCACCAGTTTTGGGATTCATCATGACAACAAAAGCACGGTCTAATAAATAATTGTTTCCCGTTCTTTTTGCGCTCATTAATTCTTCTTCGATAATCTTTTCAACCCGCTGTTGAAGCTCCATATCTATTGTTAAAACTAGATCCTGACCTCTTTGCCCCGTTGATACGACTTCTGTTTCAGACTCAATTACTTTCCCTGATTTATTTGTTAGATATCTTACTTCTTCCTTTGTCCCTTTTAATACATCTTCATATTGCTCTTCAATGTAGCTAGAACCAATTCTATCGTTTCGATTATAACCTCGAGCTAAATAATAATCCATCTTCTCTGCAGGCAAGCCATTGGAAACATTACCTAAAATAGATTGGAATGTTGAGCCAAAAAGATATAAGCGATCCCAATTTGTCATGATATCAATACCTGGGAGTTCACTTAAGTGTTCACTTACAACAGCAAATTCTTCTTGTGGTACATTGTTTTTTACAATGTTCAAAGTTAGATCATAACCGCGGTCCAATTCGCGCTTAATTTTAAATACTTCCAACTCGTCTGGTGTAAAAACAGCTAAATCTTCTTTTGTTATCCGTTCTAGCTGTAGTGCATAAAGCTCACTATCTGTTAAGTTTTTAAGCTCTTCGTCTGTATATTTTTCTTTTGCTTTTTCTGGAAACTTAATGATCCAATAATCTTTCAAATCCCGCTCATGTTGATCTGAAATATCATCAATAGGCATGTCAATATATTGAGCCAATTTGGTTGCTACATCGAGCCGCTCTTCTTGTGATGTCCCAGGTAATCGAGAATATACAATCGCATTAACTGGTGCATTATCTACGATTGTCCTTGCCTTCCGGTCATAAATTTTTCCACGCGGTACTGGATTTTTAACAATTATGTTTTCTGTTCGCTCAAGTTCACGCTTATATTCTTCTCCATTCACAATCTGTACAACACCTAATCTTAATATCACTACAGAAAATAATAAAAAGACTGCAAAGAATAAAAAGTTTAAGCGGAATGATATATGTGATTTTTTTTTCTTTTTTGAATTATCGTGGGCAACCATTTCTATCCATCCCCCCTCTTTCATACATTGGTCAACATTAATTTATAACTGCAATTTATTAGAACAATTATAACATGTGTATCTTGGTACTTCTAGAAAAGAACGACCTTCCTCTATAAACTTGAGGAAGGTCGTTTACTATATATAAATCATTTTATAAATTCATTATGCTTTATCATTTGTTTCCTGATCTTTATGGGAACAACGACGGCAAATACCATGGAATGTTAAGCGATGATCTCTTATCTTAAAATCCCAATCTCTTTCAACAATCTTTTCTACTTCACCAAGTAAGTCTTCCTGAATTTCATCAACTGCTCCACACTCCATACAAACTAAATGGTGATGAAAATGTGCAGCTCCTTCCTTCCGTAAATCATAACGCGAAACTCCATCGCCAAAATTTATTTTATCAACAATTTTCAATTCTGTTAACAATTCTAACGTGCGGTAAACTGTTGCAAGCCCTATTTCAGGAGACTTTTCTTTTACAAGGAGATAAACATCTTCAGCACTTAGATGATCCTCTTCATGTTCTAAGAGTACTCGAACTGTAGCTTCTCGTTGTGGTGTTAATTTATAGCTCTGAGAATGTAGCTGTTTCTTTATTCTTTCTATTCGTTTCTCCATTGTAAAGAGTCCCTCCCTCAATTATCCTCTACTATTATAAATCATAATCGAAAAAGGTGTCAAATTAGAATAATACTAAATTAATGGTAATAATTATTCTAATTATATATCATCTCAACCACACTTTTCATTAAAGTAGGAGAAACATATGCTTCAAACATAGACGCTAGGCCTATTATCAATAGTATACCAGACATTAATAAAGAATATCGTACGAAATGCGGGAAAATCGGATCATTTACCTTTTTCACAAATTGTTGCCGAATCATCTTCAATGAGAATGTTATCGCTGCTGCTCCTAGAAATATAAAAGCAGGGACTAAGATAATATTTTGTGGCATTACCGATACAAAGGATAATAGGAAACCATACCACCCAATTTGATTTACTAAAAATCCAACTGTAAATCCAACAACAACCCCTTTTAAGAACAACAATATCAATATAATAGGTAAGCCAATAATTGATAATCCTAAAATCCACATAAGCCCGACATATTTTGCATAGTGCATAAAGCTTTGTTTAAACATGAGAGCTGAATTTGCAAACTCGCCATTTGACACTTGTCCAAAAAAACGACTTAAGTAGTAATATAGGTCTTCTTTTTGTAAAAAGTTAAGGCTGTTAACGATAATTGCACCAAAAATAACCCCAATTAAAAATAGTACTGTAGTAAATAAATAAATAGAAGAATTCTCCCGTAGATGAATAATGACAGAAGATTTTATTTGACGATTCATGCAACATATCCTCCTCAATAAAAACACAAGTACTTGTAGTGGTTTTATACTGTGGCAATTTGGGAAGTTACACCTTACCAACAGTACATAATTTCTACTAGCAAATCTTTTATTTTTATTCTATGAGGATTAATTGAATCTATGACTCTCTTTCTGCAAACAATTTTAATCAATAAGAACTCTTCTATTTATTTTCGGGATCTGAATTAATCACTACTTTACCGTAACGTCCACCCCCACCCGATGTCATTGATATTCTTCCTGCTCTTGCTAATAAAATCATATCTGCAACAATGCTTGGGACAATTTGTTTTAACTGCTGCTCTGGAACGTTATGGATAATATTCATATCTGTACCGAAATGGTCTCGTAACTTTTCTAATGTTTTTGGACCTAGTTTCGGAATAAAGTCTAATGGTACTTGATGTACATAAGGTGGGCGTTCAGGCTTATGAGAAACCTCAAGCTGCTTGTTGCCGGCTTTTATTTCCTGTAACCTTTCATATACCCCTTTTACAACTCGATGATGCCCACAATGAGGACAGTTTTCTTCGTTGTCCATTCGTGTAAAGCATTTTTCGCATGTTGTTCGATGATATTTTCCTAAGCGCGGATCTAGCCCATAATTTGCAACAATTCTCCGATCACCTTTTTGATGGAGAACTGACTTCAACTCGTCAAATGACGGATGTTCCATCTTCATAATTTGATATTCCCTTGCTATTTTTCCAAGTGAATGCGCATCGGAATTAGATACAAAAGTATATGAATGCAATTCTGTTATTTGATCAGCCATTTCGGTATTTGAACTAAGCCCCAACTCTATTCCATCTATATTTGAAGGATCAAACACCTCTGTTAATGACTGCTGCACTCCACTACCATATAAACTTTTATGTGGAGTAAATACATGCGCAGGTATAAACAACCCTGAACACTCTTTTACTTTTTTTTGTAGATTCATTCCGGTTTCATATAAACGCTGTGTACTTAACGTTATATTTTTCATACGTTTTGATAACCAATCACTAAAATGTTGCATTTTTTCAACGGTTGGCATGTAAGCTAACACATGTAACGGGCCATTACATTGTTGGTCATTTATTTCAATTTCCGAACCTAAGATGAGAGTAACATTTGAAAAGCGCAAGCCACCACCAGATTCAACCTGCACCTTCCCCGAATCTATTAACTCCATGAGCTCCTGCAAAACTTCAGGAACATGACAGTCGATAACTCCCACCATATCCATACCTTTAATAAAAGATGCTTCATACAGTATATTTTCCAAAGTCAACGATTTCGATCCTGTAATTTTAACAGGGCGACCTGATTTCGTTCGTCCAATGTGAATGTGTAGGTCTACGTAATAATTGTTCATAATATCCCCTGACATTTTTTTAATTGAAGATATTGGACTGCATAAACTGTTTTTGCATCATATATTTTTTTATCTTCAATTAATTTCACTGCCTCTTCAATTGACACTTCTATTAAATCTAAAAACTCATCATCATCCAAACCTCTAGAGTTATCAAGCTTTTTTAGTTGGTCGGTATAAAATATATGTACTAATTCATCAGCAAATCCGGGTGAGGTATAAAAGGATTGAATTGCTTTAATAGATTCCGATGTATATCCTGTTTCTTCTTCAAGTTCCCTTTTTGCACATTCATTTGGTTCTTCACCCGGCTCTAGTTTTCCAGCAGGAATTTCATATATGACCTGTTCTAGCGGTTTTCTAAATTGACGTACTAGAACTAGTTTCCCTTCAGAAGTAAGGGCTATAATCGCTACTGCTCCAGGATGTTTAACAATTTCTCTAGTACTTGTACTTCCATTTGGTAATTCTACTTCCTCTAAATAAATATCGATAACTCTACCTTTATAGATCGATTTCGATGATATAGTATTTTCTTTTAAATGATCCATTTTTTTTATGCACCTCTGTTCTATTTGATCTGTTTCTATCATAAAGTCTATCATACGATTCATTAATCTAGTAATTAACAGGCCCATAGGAGGTTTTTAGATATGTTAAAAGTATATGTTCAGGAAAATGGATTGAAGATGGTTGGTAAAGCTAAAGATATAATCGCAAAGCTACGAGAGTATAACAATCAACATGAGACGGTTCACGAATTCCTTTCGTATAATAATCAAAAGACAACTAAGAAATCTCCTTGCGCACTAACACATGATATGAATTCCTTTACGATTATTATGTCAAAACAAAAAGTACCAAAACTCACCAATTATTATTTACTATTTCCATCAAACAATAAACGTATGTAAGGAATGATTTTTTAGTCCTTCCTTATAGCTTAAAGCCTTGATTCATAACAATACGTACTAGGGAGACTAAATTATGAAAAAAGATTCTAACGAAAAAGTACCTATAAGCGAAAGAAAAGAATTTTTTGAAGATCGAATAAGAAGTGTGGAGTTCTCGACAGAGGTTACACCACCGACGGAGCATACTAACATGTTAAAACATGAAAAAAGACAACTAGACTCTGATTAATATATACTAAGAACATAAGTTAGGTGCTGTCTATAAAGCACCTTTTTTACTTACTACCGTTAGGGGGACAACTATGAAAAAAAATCGGTTAGGTTCGTCCGATTTATACGTTAGCGAAATAGGGCTCGGTTGTATGTCACTTAGTTCAAACGTTACAAAGGGCATTTCAATTATCCATGAGGCTCTGAAAAGGGGAGTAAATTTTTTAGATACGGCTGATCTCTATGACTACGGTCTAAATGAAGAAATAGTTGGTAAAGCCATTAAAGATCGTCGCAATGATGTAATTATTGCAACGAAGGTCGGCAATAGATGGAATGAAGATAAAAATGGCTGGTACTGGGATCCTTCTAGAGAGTATATAAAAGCAGCGGTTAAGGAAAGTCTTCGTCGTCTACATACAGATTATATTGACTTGTACCAATTGCATGGTGGAACAATTGAAGATTCAATTGATGAAACGATTGCAGCATTTGAAGAACTAAAAAAAGAGGGACTTATCCGCTACTATGGAATTTCATCGATTAGGCCCAATGTAATTAAAGAATTCATAAAAAAGTCTAATGCGGTGAGCGTCATGATGCAGTATAGTTTGCTGGACCGACGCCCTGAAGAATTTTTCACCCTACTAAAAGAAAATAACATTAGCGTTATTGCACGTGGACCTTTGGCAAAAGGCTTACTAACTGAACAGTTAGCTGAAAAGACAACGGATAAGATTATTCAAAAGGGATATCTTGATTATACTTACGATGAAATTGTAGATATTAATAAAAAAATTAGAGAACTAACTCACCCTCCCCAAACGATTACTAGTATGGGACTACAGTACCCTTTATACAATTCTACTGTAGCAACCATTATCCCTGGTGCAAGTCGTTTGGAACAATTAACTGAAAATATTAACGCTGTTACGCTGAACGAGCTATCAGAGCATCAATACAAGACTCTTCAGAGCATCACTAAAAACACAAGGTATACTCAACATCGATAAATTCTTAAACGTGCAAAAACTAATTTTTGCACGTTTGTGTTAGTTTAATTACATATATAATCCGGCTAAGAATATTCCTAACGTTTCTTCATAGATTTCTCCGAATTGGGAAATTGGTAGTGGGTTAACTCCGGTGCCTAATTCTACAGTATAACCTGGCCTTCTCCATTCCTGGATAAACCAGTCTTTATAACCGGCATAGCTATCTACAGTTTGTACTGCTCGGTAGCCACTAACTCGTGCAAATTCCTCAACGATCGTTCGTGCCTCAGGCGGCTCAAGATTTTCAAATCCCCAATAGATCACCTCACCTTGAGTGTGGAACGCTAATACACGATGAAAATTCTTTCTTCTTGTTAAATCAGCCATCGCAATTGATTCTGGTTCGGATAATGGGCTTTCTCCAGGATAATCCCGTGGAGCTGGTTGTTGTTCTTTCCGTTCTTTCTCAATCTCCCACTTCGCAGGATATTGGTTATTCAAATCAACGCCGCGAATATTTGCCTTCCATCCAGAAAAGTCTCTACTGCCATTATTAATTTCAACAACTCGACTTCTCCAAGGTTCTTGTTGTGGCGGCCCATTTAGTACTAGCTCAACACCATCCGGATTTACCATCGGAACAATTGATAAAGAAACCTGATCATAATATGGCGCCATATACAAACCACGAATAGACGTTTGGTTTGTGAGGGCTAATAAGTAATCGTTGATAAATGTCATGACAACGGGGGTTGTAATCCATTCATTCGCATGAAAAGAAGCATTATAATGCACTTTCTTATTTCCATTACCTATGTTAACTTCTGGAATAGTGCGTGACAAAACGCTATTTCCGATCCCAGGTATTCTCAAAAACGGATACACATTTTTCAATCGAGCTAAATCATCCATCATCAATGTATAATCGTAATTCTGATTACCGTTTACAAGTCTCCACGTTATCCTTAATGGAACTCTAATTACTTGACCGATCTGAAGCCGCTGTGGATTTAGATTTGGGTTAACCAAAAACAACGCGTCAAGCGCTAAACCACGATTAACGGCGATCTGCCATAGCGTATCACCGGATCTTATTTGATAATTTGTAGTAACAAACCCTGGTATTTTAATTCGTTGACCTATATATAACTGGTTCGGTTGAACATTTGGATTTGAATCTATAATTAAGCGAAGGGGGATTCGGAACAGTTGACTATAATACCAATATGAGTCCCCCTGTCTGACGGTTATTTCCATAAAAAAATAACTCCCTCCAAATTTGAAATGATGACACTCATTACAAATTTTATGATGAGGGAGTCCTAAAGATGACCTTGTAATCTAAATAAACTACTTGAATTTTTTCCAATCTAATTCACTTTCACTTAAAAGTTCTTCAAACGACTTATTTTTCTCACGAAGTCTGCGTTCTTCTCGCTTTCGTTGTTCCTCTTCCTCTTGGATTCTTAGTTCTTCAGATTTTAATTCCTTTTGCTTTTCTTTTAATTTTGCAAACACATTTTGATCTAAATGATCAAGAACACTTATTTTGTCTTCTTGTTTTGATTGTTTCTTATTGTTTCTATTATTTTGCGGTTTCTTTTTTGCCATCATTATCACCTCTATCAAAATTATAGCACGAGATGACTCTATGTATGAAATTGATGATTAGCTTAATCTACAAAATAAATAGAAACATTCAAGCTATAATATTACTCTTCGTTTTCAATAATTGTTGCTACGCCTTGGCCGCCGCCAATACATAATGTCGCAAGCCCGTAACGGTCACCTCTTCGCTTTAATTCATGAATAAGTGATACCAAAATTCTCGCACCACTTGCTCCAATTGGATGTCCTAATGCAATCGCACCGCCATTTACATTTAAAATTTCTTTATTAAAATTAAGTTCACGATCCACCGCAAGTGATTGAGCAGCAAACGCTTCATTTGCTTCAATTAAATTAATTTCATCTAACGACAGACCTGTTTTTTCTAGAGCATTTTTAACTGCTTGAACAGGACCAATCCCCATAATACTTGGATCAACCCCAGCATTTGCATTTCCGCGAATAAAAACTAGAGGCTTAAGTCCTAAACTCTCTGCTTTCTCACGACTCATTACTACAAAAGCTGCAGCACCGTCATTAATTCCTGATGCATTTCCTGCTGTTACAGTTCCATCTTTTTTAAAGGCTGGACGTAAATTAGCAAGCGTATCAACCGTAGTACCTGCTTTTACATATTCATCTGTATCGAATACGATCGGATCACCTTTACGTTGCGGAATTTCTACTGGCACAATTTCATCTTTAAATTTGCCTGCACTAATTGCAGCCGCTGCTCTTTCTTGACTTTGTGCAGCAAATGCATCTTGTTCTTCACGCGTAATACCATATTTTTCACAAAGATTTTCAGCTGTCATTCCCATATGGTAATTATTAGTTGCACACCATAAGCCGTCATTGATCATGCTATCAACAACCTTCTGATCTCCCATGCGGAATCCGTCACGAGCGTTCTTTAATAAGTATGGCGCTTGACTCATATTTTCCATACCACCAGCTACAATTACATCTGCACCCCCAACCATAATGGCCTGTGCCGCCAAATGGACAGCTTTCAAACCTGAACCACATACTTTGTTAATAGTCATTGCAGGAACTTCCTGCGGTAAATTTGCTAGCAACGCTGCTTGTCTTGCTGGGTTTTGTCCTAACCCCGCTTGTAGCACATTCCCCATAATAACTTCATCAACTTGACCCGCTTGTATATCCGCACGTTTTATTGCCTCAGCAATAACAATTGCTCCGAGTTGAGGTGCTGAAATACTTTTCAAACTACCTCCAAAACTTCCAATTCCAGTTCTAACAGCACTTACAATTACAGCCTCTTTTAATTTCATACCCTGATTTCCCCCTAGTAATTAATAACACCTAAGAAATTCGGGATATGGCATTAAATTTCCTTTTTTTCACAAAAAATATTTTTAACTAATTCAACTATTCTGTATTTTTGTAGATATTTTATAAAAGTTAATTCTTTCCTAATAATAAAAGGCACACCCTTTTTACAACCTTTAGATGGCTAGACACAGTTGTGCTAACTTAATTGAGCTGTTTTCCATTTTTATATTCAAAAGTTTTCATTAAGCTTTGTGTCCACCAACAAGCTTACTGCGCTGCCTTGCTGTTCCGGCTTTTGTATACGATACAGCACGAAGAATAGCATCTGAGCCATGTTTCTTACGAATCGCATCAACCACATAGCCCAATTCCCGTTCCTTTATTTTGTTATTTTCAAATAAGCTAAGCTGAACCATTTCGTCGTCACATATATTAGATAGTGAAACTGAAATCCTTCTAACGGTTTGATTAGCGAAATACGTATCAAATAGTGTTAAACATGTTCGATACAAGTCCATTGTAATATTAGATGGCGAATCCATTGTTTTAGAACGGTAAAATCCGCCTCCACCTTCTTCCTTACTATATCCGATGCCTAAACTCACAGTTCGACCGCATTTTTTAGCACTTCGAGCCCTTCTGGCAACCTCTTCACACATTTCTAAAATGACATGCTTAACTTCTTTAGGATCATCATAATCCCGCAGTAAAATTTGCCCACGTTCATAGCTAATTTGCCCTTTTAAAATAGGAGCTCCTACTTGTGAAAAGTCAATACCGTGGGCATGGTAATACAATTGATTCCCCATAACCCCCAATTTTTTCTCAAGTGTTTCTAATGAATAGTTTGCTAATTGTCCTACATTCATAATCCCCATTCGATTTAATGTTCGTTCTAAGCGTGAGCCAATTCCCCACATTTTACTAAGCGGTTTAACACTCCATAATTTTTCAGGTACATCTTCATACGTCCATTCTGCAATTCCAGTTTGCTTCGCTTCTAGGTCTAAGCAAAGCTTTGCAAGCAACATATTTGGACCAATTCCAATTGCACATGTTAAACTAAAGTCCTTATAAATTGCTTCTTTTATCATTTGCGCAACTTTAGTGGCATCCCCCCACAAGCGTTCTGTTCCATCTACTCGCAAAAAACTTTCATCAATACTATACGTATGAATACATTCCTTTGGAACAAATCGGTAAAATAATTTCGTGATTTCGGCCGAAATCTTCAAATAAGCGCCCATCGTTGCGTTTACAATTTTAATTTTGGGATCATTAGGGATTTCAAATAAACGATTTCCTGTTTTAATTCCGAATTCAGCTTTCATTTTCGGTGATGCTGCCAATACAATGCTTCCTTCTCGATCAGTGTCCCCTACAACAGCTAAATAGCAAGTAAGCGGATCTAAACCATTCATCACTGCAGCACAACTTGCAAAAAAGCTTTTCATGTCGATGCATAATATCTTCTCACTTTTTACTGTTGTATAAGAAACCATTTTTTCGCCCTCCACAGAACACTTGTTCTTTTATAAATATAATACGAGAACTAATGTTCTTTTGCAACTGTAAAAAAATGGCCGGTTTTTGTCATTAACAGGCCCTAACTTTTATTAACTAACTAAAGACCTAGCTCTTTTTCTATTGTCTAGCTGCAGCGCCTAGCCCCACGGGGCTGACCAAGGCGCTTGCACTTTTCTAATTACATAACGATTCCACCGTCAACATGCAGGACAATGCCGTTAACATAATCTGATTCGTCCGATGCTAAATATAAATATGCATTCGCAACATCAATTGGTTTTCCTAATCGTCTTAGCGGCACTTGCTCTTTCAATCTTTCGATTATTTTTGCGGGAATTGTCTTTGTCATATCTGTTTCAATAAATCCCGGCGCAACTGCATTTACCCTAATCCCTTTAAAACCTAATTCTTTAGCCCACGTTTTAGTTAATCCAATAACCCCGGCTTTTGTAGCTGCATAGTTTGTTTGACCAATATTACCATATACACCGCTAACAGAAGATGTATTAATAATTTTTCCATAACCCTGTTGAAGCATTGTTGGAATAACTGCTTGGGTACAGTGAAAAACACCAGATAAATTAACATCTAATACTTTTTTCCAAGCATCAGCAGTTAATTTAGATAACATTGCATCATTTGTTATTCCGGCATTGTTAATCAATATATCAATTTTCATAAACGATTGAAGCGTAGCCTGAACCATTTTTTCAACGCTATCTGGATCGGTTACATCTACTTTCAAAAATATCGCTTCGCCATCAAGTTCTTTTACTTCATGTAAAACTTGTTGAGCCTTTGTCTCATCAAAGTCTGCGATTACTACCTTCGCACCTTCTTCGGAAAATCTTAAAACGGTTTGTTTACCTAAACCATTTGCTCCACCAGTAACAATCGCAACTTTATCTGTCAATCTCACAATTTCGCCCCCCTGGCCCTAATTAAAAACACTAAATATTCAAAAAAAAATGGACCCATTTAAATATTATATTAGGAGCATAGGAATTTAGAAAAAAATTTTTTCTACTCTAGATCAGACAGCATTTGTCGTTTTAAATTGACTAACAGCCTTTTGGAGAGCAGAACTTTGTTGTTTCATTTCTTTCACGCTAACAACAATCTTATCCATAGTCTCACTGTTTATTTCCATTTGATTATGAATTGTTCCAACTTTTTGACACATTTCCCTAAAATTATCTTTCTGAATATACTTCCTATTGATCATATTGGAGGTTTCTTTATTGACTGTTTGCAGCTGACTACTAAAACTATTCATAATTTCATATACATTTTGGACTTGTCCATCCATTTTTTTTAGCTTTATTGGCATAGCTAATAATTCGCCATTCAGTTTTGTAATTGTATTAGAGAAGTCTTCTAGCTCATTATTACCTTCATAAATAGTTTTAACTGTATCAGTGATGATTGTTTTAATCTCATTTGTAGATTGCTTGGATTTAACAGCTAAGCTTTTAATTTGTTTGGCGACTACTGCAAAGCCTTTCCCATATTCTCCTGCACGAGCAGCCTCAATACCTGCATTTAAAGATAATAAATTAATTTGATCGGTAAGACCGTTTATAACATCAATTACATGAGCACTTTCACTTGAAAACTCGTTAATTTTATTAACTTTTCCTTTAAAATGATCCATTGTTCGCTTTACTTCTACATTTAACTTGGTGATTTCCATCATAAATGCTGCCACTTGGTCCATATCTTTTTTAACAGCAAAAATCTCGTTACCTACGTCCTCCATTGATGCAAATGAATCTTGTATAGTTGCAATAATCTGATTTTCAATATCAATTTCCTGTGCCAACCGTTGATCCGATTCTAAAAATACCTCATGCGTTTCCCTGATTGTATTCAATTGTTTAGAGCTACTAGCCTGTAGTATTTTTGTAAGTTCAAGCAATTCATTGGAAGATTTATTAACAAAAGCAGACTCGTATTTAACGCTTTCTATCAATTCATTAAGTGTATGTAGAAGTTTATTAAATGCTAAATTCACTTCTGTTGTATCTTCTCCCTGTTCTATTTTAAGTAATCGTGTTAAATCCCCTTGTGCCGAAGCAATTTCATCCATGGCTTGTATAGTTTCTAGCATTGCAATTTCTGCACCATGTTCCGATACATTTAAACCAACCTCTTCTTCATATTGAGTAGGTCTAATATTAATAAGTTTTTTCATAATGTAATAGATAATAAATCCAACACCAAAAGACCAAATAAAAGCTGTCGTAACTCCAATAAATTGTACCCAGACTTGATCTAACCTGGAGTTCATCGGTAATAACGAAAGATCTCCTAGCAGACCAACCGCTAATGTTCCCCACGCACCACAGACACCATGAACTGAAACTGCACCAATAGCATCATCAACTTTCAAAATTCTATCTATAAAACGTAAAGATAAAACTACTAGTAGACCACCAATGGAGCCAGCTATAAGTGCAGTTAACGCTGTTAATACATGTGCACCAGCTGTAACCGAAACAAGTCCAGCAATTATTCCATTTAATATATCATCAACAAGCGGTCTACGATTAATAAGCCAACTTATTAACATCGCCACCACACCACCTGCAGTTGCCCCCAGATGTGTATTTAATGCTATTAATGCAATAGATGAATCTCCAACAAGGGTAGAGCCTGAATTAAACCCAAACCAACCTAACCATAAAATAAACACGCCAATCGATGCTAATACAATATTAGAAGGTTTGAAATTATGAATTTCACCATTCTCTGAATATTTACCAATTCTAGGGCCAACAACAATTGCTGCAGCAAATGCAACCCAACCTCCAATGGAGTGCACAACGGTCGAGCCTGCAAAGTCTACAAAACCTAATGCAGAAAGCCACCCAGATTGATCTGTTATCCATAAATTCCCCCATGCCCAGTGCCCAAATACCGGATAAATGACTAACACAATAAAAAAAGTACCGATTAAATAAGCGCCAAATTTGACTCTTTCGGCAATTGCTCCCGAAACTATCGTTGCAGCAGTACCCGCAAAAACAATTTGAAATAATAAAAATGCCCAGTTCCAAGGATCATCGTCAATTCCTGAAAAGAAAAAAGCTCCGGAACCAAACCAACCGTTATTGGATGGACCAAACATAATCGAAAAACCAAATAACGCAAAAACGATCGTTGATACTAATAAGTCACTCACATTTTTTATTGCAACATTAATTGAATTTTTTGCCCGAACTAATCCTGCCTCTAAAGCAGTAAAACCTGCTTGCATAAAAAAAACAAGAATAGCCGCGAGTACAACCCAGACAAAATTTAGATTTAATTGAACCACCATTACAGCCTCCTCTATCCAACTTTCATGTTACACAATATAACACTTGCAGAAAAACACAGAAAGGCTTATGGTAGATTTTCTAACATTCAAAAATGAATTAGCCACTTCCCTTATCATTTCAAATAAAAAAATGATAAAGCCACTGTTACTAGTGTTTTATCATTTTTGGTTTAGCCATTTTCCCGCAATTTTCTCAGTGAACCTCGGAAAAAGATTGTGTATAATTGTTCCTGCATGCATCCATCTAGGAAGATTTAATTCCCTTTTAGGAGTTTCCATAAGTTTAATAACTTGATCTGCAACATAATCCGACGATAACATAAATTGTTTAACACTTTTGACGTAATTTCCAGATTTATCAGCAATGTTAAAAAAATTGGTTTCAATTGGTCCGGGATTAACCGCTGAAACTGATATATTTGTATTTACAAGTTCTAACCGAAGACTATTAGTAAAGCCTAAGACAGCGTGTTTTGTTGCAGAATAACCGCTTGATTTAGGTGTAGCAAGCTTACCGGCTTGAGATGCTATATTGATAATATGACCTCTATTTTGTTGAAGCATCGCTGGAAGTACTTCTTTAGTACATGCAATCAAACCAAGAACATTAACCGCAAACATCCTTTCAATATCGTCAAAGCTTGCTTCAGAAAATGACTCAAAAACACCAAAGCCAGCATTATTAAGAAGAATATCAATGTGACCTACTTCGTTATAGATTTGCTTAAACACCATCTTAACATCTTCATACTTACTAACATCAAGTTGAAAATAAATACAATTCAAATTAGCTTTATCATTAACTTCCTTACAAATGTTGTTAAGTTTTGCTTCTGAACGGGCAAGCAGGATAGGTCGCGCTCCACGATCAGCAATCTTTAATGCAATTTTTTCTCCAATTCCAGAAGAAGCCCCTGTAATAACAACTGTTTTTCCAGCAATATCCCGTTTTCCCATAAATTCACCTTTCATTTTTATTTTTAACGTACAAAAAACTTCCAAACATCCTCTGTTTTCTCGATATAAACAGCTTGTTTCTGCTCAAGAACATCAAGTTGTCCAACAGTTGCAAATATCGTTAAACCTAGTTGGTTCCTATAGCGAAGTGATGGATACAATTTTTCATTGAGTTCAAAAGCACTCATAGGTTTTTCTTTGAGCCATTCATATATGCGCTGAGCACGTTCTTCTTGCTTATTAAATTGGCTATGTATTAACATGTAAGGATCCTTAATCGCTTTTCCATGTCCTGATAACACTAATCTCATGTCAAATTGCAGGCATTTTGACAACGAATCAAGATACAAAGGTAATGATTTAGATCGCTCTGTTTCACCTGGATAAGGTGGCTCAATAAACGGATTTGGTGAAGTATTTTCAATCAATAAATCACCAGCGATCATCAACGCATTGTGTTCGTGAAATAATATGATATGACTTCCTGCGTGCCCGGGGGTTTCGTATACGTTCCACCCATGAATACCTGGAATCTCATCACCTTCCTTTACTACAGTTGTTATAAAACGGTTATTACAACTATACTCAAACGCCCCCTTCATATCATCAATAAGCGGCCAGCAAAGTTGTTCCTCAATTCCCATATTTTTAAAGAACTCTATAAAAAACAACTCATGCCTTTGAATAAATAATTCTTCCTTATGAATCCAAGGATTATTTTTATAATGCCCAATAATTTTTATATCTTTCGGCATATATTCTAACATCCCTACATGATCAGGGTGGTGATGTGTCAATACAACCTGATCAATGTCTTCTGGCTTATAACCAACCTTATCCAATAATTCACAGAATAAGCCCCAAGCAACTTTTGATTTAGGCCCGGTGTCAACTAAAGTAAGTGAATCTCCCTTTATTAAATAAACATTTACTGGCCCCACAGGGAATGGTGTAGGTAATATGAATTGATATATACCATTCATCTCAATAATCTGTGACTCCACTTGCCTTCCCCCCTTTCAATTGACTTAAATCTCTTTTATATCCCCACTTCATTAGTTTAACATTATGCAACACAGTATGCGTGTTACTAGCAGTTAAATATTCAAAAATTTTAAACTATATATTGACACAACTATTATTGTTTGTGCATAATAATTGGGAAGAAAAACATTTTGAATTTTTATGATAACAAATTTCATAATAGAATGATAAAGTTTTTTTATGTTCAGCATTATATAAATTTGGCTAACACCTGGCCTTTCCGCCTTTTAAAGAACGGAAAGGTTTTTTAATCTATTAGGAGTTTTTCTATTACAGCAATAGGGCCCTAATTTCAGGAGGAGATAAATTTGAAATCAAACCTAACCTACGCCTTTATCGGAGCGGGCTCAATGGCAGAAGCCATTGTATCTGGCATGATAAAAAGCGAAGTTTTCAACTCTAAACAATTAATCGTTACAAACCGTTCGAACATAGCTAAACTAAACTATTTCAACGAGCAATATGATGTACATGTTACTCAAAATATTGGTGATGCAGTAAAACAGGCGGATGTAATTATTTTAGCAATGAAACCTAAGGATATTACAGGTGGCTTAGATTCAATTAAGCCTTATGTCCATGAAAATCAGTTATTAATCTCCGTAATTGCAGGTGTATCTACAACTAGTATGGAAGATTTATTATCAGTTAACATTCCAATTATTCGGGCAATGCCAAACACTTCAGCAACGATTCAACAATCAGCTACCGCTCTTTCAAAAGGATTATTTGCTACTGACGAACATCAAAAAATCGCAATAACTCTTTTTGAAACAATCGGAACAGTTTCACTTGTAGAAGAAAAAGACTTACATGCGGTTACAGGCCTATCTGGCAGTGGTCCAGCTTACATTTATTATTTAATTGAATCTATGGATACAGCTGCCCAAGAACTTGGCCTCGATCCAAAGGTAGCAAGAGAGCTAATTCTTCAGACTATCATTGGGGCAGCAGAAATGTTAAAAGTATCACCTAAATCTCCCGCTACACTTAAACAAGAAGTAATGAGCCCTGGTGGAACAACAGAAGCCGGTTTAAAAGTATTAGAGCAGTATAATTATCAACAAACAATGATTGCATGCATAAAACGAGCGGCCGCGCGTTCAAATGAGCTCGGTATCGATATTGAAAATATGATTATAAAGCAAAGGTAACTAAAGGTTCGATCGATTTTAAATCGATTGGACCTTTTATTTTATAGATAAATCTCAAGATCGTAACACCTCCTAATTTCACCTTGTTTAGGGTAAGCTAATTATTAAGAGGTGAATAGCGAAAGGATGTAGCAACTTGTTTTTGTGGATACTTCTGATATTAAATATATTATTTTGGTTTATAGCCTATCTGGATGCATACACAGGCTTAAAAAAAGTTAGAAAATTGGAGTCAATTAAGTCACAAACCCACGAAGATCTCGTTTCGGTCATTATTGCAGCTCGAAACGAGGAAGACGACATAGAACAAAGTTTGCGTTCCCATTTCCAACAAACACATCCTCACATTGAATGGATCGTTGTCAATGATCGCTCTACAGATCAAACTAAATCAATTTTAGAAACGTTAAAGACAGAACATGATACATTAGAAATCATCCATATTACAGACTTACCTGTTGGATGGCTTGGAAAAAATTATGCTTTGTATCAAGGATATTTAAAATCAAATGGAAGATATTTACTGTTCACTGATGCCGACATTATTTTAAAGCCCGAGGTAATCAAACTTGCGTTAACGTACTTAAAAGAAGAAGCAATTGATCATGTAACGCTTACTCCAAATTTAAACGCAAAAGGGTTTTGGCTCCAAGCATTTGTTGCTTTTTTTCTATTTGGGTTTTCTTATTTTAAAAGACCTTGGAAAGGAAATGATGATCGCTCTAAAATTGGGATAGGAATTGGCGCGTTTAATCTACTAAGCCGCGAAGCTTATGAAAAGATTGGAACACATCAAAATATCGCAATGCGACCTGATGATGATCTCCAATTAGGTATGAAAATAAAGGAGCACAAGCTGCGGCAGCAAATCGCAACTGCTATCTCCTTAATTAACGTCTATTGGTATAGTAATTTAAAAGAAGCATTAATCGGCTTAGAAAAGAACACATTTGCCGGTCTACACTATCGAATGTACATGGTTATAATAGCAGTTGTAGGAATTGCTCTGTCACATATCTTTCCATTTATTATGCTATTTCTAGCAAACGGCTGGTTGCAATGGATTAGCATTATTGTCGTAGGGCTAATTTTTCTTTTGTATCATTTAATCATTTCAAGAATGACCGGATTTACAACAATTCATTTTATAGTATTTCCGATCACAGCACTCCTGTTTATTTACTCTATATGTCGTGCAATCTTTTTAACCTTCAAACGAGGAGGTATAGCTTGGCGCGGAACTATTTACAGTCTAAAAGAACTAAGAAAAAAATAATAGAGCAATTACCTCAAAAAAAACTGTCACCGAAAGGAAGTGACAGTTTTTTTATACTTTTAGACAGAATTTTGTTATTTCCAACCACGTTGATATTGAGTTGGGGATTGAATTTCAACGTTCAATTCTTTTGCAGCTGCATACGGCCAATACGGATTACGTAATAATTCCCTTCCAATAAAGACAAGATCAGCGCGACCATTTTTAACTATTTCCTGCGCCTGAATCCCTGAAGTAATTAATCCAACAGCGCCCGTTGGGATTCCAACCTTGTTTTTAATATTTTCACTATATGTAATTTGGTATCCTGGGAATACATCAATTGTTGCCGGCACAACACCACCTGAACTGCAATCAATTAAATCAACACCTTGTGCCTTCATCTGTTCTGCATAGACAACGTGATCTTCTACAGTTAATCCATCCGGCTGATATTCATTTGCCGAAATTCTAACAAATAATGGGCCTTCCCATACTTCTTTAATAGCGTGAATCACTTTTTTTAATAAGCGATAACGATTTTCAGAGTTTCCACCAAATTCATCCTGGCGCTTATTCGTCAAAGGTGATAAAAATTGATTAATTAAATAACCGTGCGCTGCATGAATCTCAATGCAATCAAAACCCGCTTCCTTCGCACGAGCTGCCCCTTGTTTAAAAGTTTCGATAATTCCTTCAATTTCAACTATCGTTAATTCTTTCGGGGTTTTCATCCCATTAAATGCTATAGCTGATGGAGCATAAATTTCACCATCTACAGTTGCCTTTCTCCCAGCATGTGCAAGTTGGATTCCAATGGATGAGCCACTCTGATGAACTCTATCAACAAGCTGTTTCAATCGAACAACATGGTTATCATCCCAAATCCCTAAATCCTTGCTTGAAATTCTACCTTGCGGATGAACAGCAGTTGCCTCTACGATAATTAAGCCAACTTGTCCAACAGCACGACTTTCATAATGCGTCATGTGCCAATCGGTTACAACACCATCTTCTTTATCACATGAATACATACACATCGGTGACATGACAATTCTATTTTTTAATGTCATATCTTTTAGTTTAAAAGTTGATAATAAAGAATTTACCATACTTCCACCTCTTCTAGTTCTATCTTGTTAGTTTCATTGTATCTTATTCATTTAAATTTTCCCATTAGAAAGCATATGACTTGCGCACTAGAAGGCGGATGTACTTTCTATCACTATAATACTTTAGTAAAGTTAAACAATCTTAGAATAAAAAAAAGAACAAATTGCTTAGCTCCCAAAGATCACCAGGAGCTACGCTTTTTGTACTATTATCTATTGTGTTTGACTTGGAAGTATTTGAGAGACAAATTAAGATCTGTCCATTTTTTTATCTATGACGTTCTCTTCTTTAGAAAGGTTGAGCACTGTAACAACCCCACCTAAGAACATTCCAACAAATAATATATAATCCCACATTACAACTCACCCTTTCGTTGTTGATGTAATTTATAGGATATGCGACGATATAGTAAAAAAGTACATTTTTTACAAAATAAGGTTATTTTTTTATTATATTACAAAAAAAGGGTATTTTCAAATGATAGTACCTAGTTTCATTTTTTTTGCTGTTATATTACAATTACCAATCTGTTATACAGTATTTTTGTAACAAACAATCCTTTAACATTAAGGCTTTATCACTATAAATTAAATAGTGTATTATTTATTTTTTTTATAAAGTATAACATTTGTCACAGATTTTTTATTTGATATCTTATACAATTCAATTATTGAATTGTTCAAATGGGATTAATTGTTAGGGGGGAGTTATATGTCAATTTTACCTAAAAAAAATGAATTAGGTTTTTTTGAAATTAGACTAGAATCAATCGGTGGGTTAGGTGCTAACCTAGCTGGAAAAATGTTAGCAGAAGCAGGTGTATTAGGACTAGGCCTTAACGGCTCAAATTTCTCATCCTACGGATCTGAAAAAAAAGGCTCACCCGTTAAAGGTTTCGTACGTTTTTGTGATCCAGAAACTGAAATCCGCGTTCACAGTCCTATTATGCAACCGCACGTTGTCGGTATCTTCCATGAAGCGCTTTATAAGACAGTAGATGTTGTAAGCGGTTTACAGCCTGATGGAATTGCACTAGTAAACACAACAAGGGATTTCGATGAAGTAAAAGCTGACCTTCAACTAGAGTATGGAACTCTAGCAATCATTGACGCCTTAGGAATTGCTGTTGAAGAAAAAACTAAAGTAAACACCGCTATGCTCGGTGCATTATTCCGAATTTGTGACTTCCTTGATCCAGATGCAATGAGAGACGTTATTCGTAAAACGTTTGAAAAAAAATACCCACATCTTGTTGAGCCAAATATTCGCACATTCGATCGCGGTTACAATAGCGTTCAGTTTAAAGAATATAAAGTACCGGAAGGCGCTGAAGGTAAGACTTTTTGCATTCCTGAACCACAATTAGGTTATGAAACACAACTAATGGGTGGTGTACTTACTGTGCAAGCAAATAGTATTTTCAAAGATTTAAGTGGTTCTCGTCAAGGCTTTTTGCCACATTTTGAAATAGAGCAATGTATCAACTGTGCACAATGTGATACTGTATGCCCTGACTTCTGTTTCGTATGGGATGAAGCCGAAGATAAACGTGGTCGCAAGCAGATGTTTTTAAAAGGTATAGATTATCAATACTGCAAAGGCTGTTTAAAGTGTGTTGAGGCCTGTCCAACTTCAGCATTGTCTGATGCTCGTGAAACCCTTGACTATGCCGAGAAAAACCGTGTACCGCAATATTTTCCAAGAGTTACTGAAGGGGTGATGTAGAATGGCAATCTTAGAAGGGGATTTAAAGACTACAAATAATATTGAACAAAAAATTACGTTCGAATCTGGGAATGAAATGGCTGCAATGGCTGCTGCTCAAATTAACTATCATTTAATGGGGTACTTCCCAATTACACCGTCTACAGAAGTTGCACAATTTTTGGATCAAATGAAAGCTCGGGGCGAGCATGATATTAAATTAATTGCAGCTGATGGCGAGCATGGATCAGCAGGAATTTGTTATGGCGCTGCTGTAGCAGGTGCACGTGTATTTAATGCTACAAGTGCGAATGGTTTCCTATATATGATTGAACAATTACCAGTACAATCTGGAACACGATTCCCCATGGTATTAAACCTAGTAACACGCTCGGTTAGTGGCCCGTTAGATATTCGCGGTGACCATTCAGATTTATACTATGGGTTAAATGTAGGCTGGGTGATTTTAACTGCAAGAACTCCGCAAGCGGTATATGATATGAACATTATGGCTCTAAAAATTGCGGAACATTCTGATGTCCGTTTACCGGTAATCGTTGCATATGATGGTTTCTTTACTTCACATCAAAAACGTAAAGTTTCATATTTTGCTGATCGTAAGGTTGTTCAACAATTTGTTGGCGAACGCCCTACAAACTATCCAACTGCTGTTGACCCTAGTAATCCAGTTACGATCGGCGCCCATATGAGTGGCGATGACTTTTTAAATAACCACTATCAACAATCAGAAGCTATTTATCATGCATACGATGTTTACAAGCAAGTTGCCGAAGAATATGCTGCTGTATCTGGCCGAAAATATGATGTACTAGACACATATAAAATGGAAGATGCAGAGGTTGCATTATTTTTACTTAACTCTGCAGCAGAGTCTGCTAAAGACGCCGTTGATAAACTTAGGGCTCGAGGAATTAAAGCGGGTGTTATTAGTCCAAATATTATCCGTCCATTCCCATCTGATGAAATCCGCAAGGCTTTAAAAAATGTAAAAGCATTACTTGTTGGTGAGCGTGCAGATTCTTACGGTGCAAATGGTCCTAACTTAACACACGAAATTAAATCTGCTCTTCAAGATGATAAAGATAATAAAACAATCGTTTTAAGCCGAGTCTTTGGCTTAGGTGGTAAAGACTTTTTTGAGGAAGAAGCAGGACAAATGTTTGACATGGCGCTTGATGCAATGGAAAAAGGATATGCTGAAAAACCTTTTGACTATTTTGGAATTGTGCCTGGTAAAGTTGAAAATATACTAAAACCTGCGATTATACCAATGTATGGCGATGCATTCAAGACAGGTCTAATCGAAGTCAATCCTGATCCTGAAACGAACAAGCTTAAAGTTAAGATTCCACCATTACGTACACTGACTGGCAAACCAAAACGCTTAGGTTCTGGACATGGGGCATGTCCTGGCTGTGGTATTTTCCCTGGGTTAGAATTGTTCTTTAAAGGAATCGAGGGGGATGTCGTTACATTATTCCATACAGGTTGTGGTTATGTCGTTACAACAGGCTATCCTTATACATCACACAAACAACCGATGATTCATAACTTATTCCAAAATGGTCCTGCTACATTATCAGGTACGTTGGAAGCATTTTATGAAATGAGAGATCGTGGCGAAATTGACTTTAAGGATGACGTTACGTTTGTGATGATAAGTGGCGACGGTGGTATGGACATCGGAATGGGCTCTGCAATTGGTACAGCAAACCGCAACCACAAACTGATCATTGTTGAATATGATAATGAAGGTTATATGAATACCGGATCGCAGATGTCCTACTCTACACCTTTTGGACATATGACTAGTACAACTAATGTTGGTAAGAAACAACAAGGCAAAGCTTTCCATCATAAAGATACAGCACAAATTATGGCATCTACAAATATTCCTTATATTTTCACAGGTACAGAGGCATTCCCTCAAGACCTTGTAAAAAAAGCAGCTAAAGCACAGTGGTATGCACAAAATGTTGGTATGGCCTATGGCAAGATATTAATTACTTGTCCATTAAACTGGAAATCTGAAGACCGCTTAGGTGGCACGATCATGGAAGCCGCAGTTAACTCAAACTTCTTCCCACTTTATGAAGTTGAAAATGGAGAAACAACGATCACTTATAATCCTGAAGAAAAGAATAAGAAAATTGGTTTAGCTGAATGGTTAAAATTTATGGGGAAAACAAAGCACCTTTTAAAAGAAGAAAACGCTGGTATGCTTCGTGAATTTGAAGCTGAAGTAAACCGACGTTGGAATCGATTAAAAGCTAAACATGAGAGCCCATATCTATAAAAAGAATATTCCAGTAACGTTAATTTAATCATTAGTTACTTAATAAAAGACCAAATCGAATTTGATTTGGTCTTTTATTATTATTATTATTATTATTATTATAGCAACCTAATGTTAGAGGTCAGAATCACAGTGGCTCGATTTCGACTTTTCGGCCTTGTTCTGTCAGAATTCACTGCTGTTTATGACTGATTTCGATTTTTTGGCCTTGTTCTGTCAGAATTCACTACGGATTCTGACTCGATTTCGATTTTTCGGCCTTGTTCTGTCAGAATTCACTGCTGTTTCTGACTCGATTTCGACGTTTCGGCCTTGTTCTGTCAGAATTCACTGCTGTTTCTGACTCGATTTCGGCTTTTCGGCCTTGCTCTGTCAGAATTCACTGCTGTTTCTGACTCGATTTTGATTTTTTGGCCTTGCTCTGTCAGAATTCACTGCTGTTTCTGACTCGATTCAGCTTTTTTGGCCTTGTTCTGTCAGAATTCACTGCTGTTTCTGACTCGATTTCGATTTTTCGGCCTTGTTCTGTCAGAATACAATACGGATTCTGACTCGATTTTGATTTTTCGGCCTTGTTCTGTCAGAATTCACTGCGGATTCTGACTCGATTTCGGCTTTTCGGCCTTGTTCTGTCAGAATACAATACGGATTCTGACTCGATTTCGATTTTTCGGCCTTGTTCTGTCAGAATTCACTGCTGTTTCTGACTCGATTTCGGCTTTTCGGCCTTGTTCTGTCAGAATACAATACGGATTCTGACTCGATTTCGACGTTTCGGCCTTGTTCTGTCAGAATACAATACGGATTCTGACTCGATTTCGATTTTTCGGCCTTGTTCTGTCAGAATACACTGCTGTTTCTGACTCGATTTCGATTTTTCGGCCTTGTTCTGTCAGAATACACTGCTGTTTCTGACTCGATTCCGCTATCACTACCTTGCTCTATCAGAATACACCTCGGTTTCTGACTATAGACTCCGCTTTCTACACATTGCCCTCAAATCCACCACGGATTCCGAACTAACTGCATACTTTATTACTCTCTATCAATTTTAAATTGCCAAAAATCATGGGCAATATTGGTATTTGGAAATATTCGGGTCGCTTGATCAAGAAGACCTTTCATATCTTCTTTTTGATAACGTGAACTAATATGTGTTAATATTAGTTTCTTTACATTCGCTTGCACAGCAATCTTTGCTGCTTGCGTTGTAGTCGAATGAAAATAATCATGTGCGATCTCTTCATCTTCTTGTCCAAAAGTGGCCTCATGTACGAGAACATCTACATCCTTTGCTAATTCGTAGGCATTTGAGCAAGAACGTGTATCTCCAAGTATCGCTAATTTTCTTCCACTTTTATTGGGTCCTAAAAATTCAGCCGATTTTAATACAGTACCATCATCCAAAGTAACCATTTCTTGCTTCTTTAACTGCTGATAAATTGGCCCAGGCGGTATTCCAATCTGTTTAAGTTTATCCACTTGTAAGGATCCTTTAATATCCTTTTCAACTATTTTATATCCAAAACAAGGTATTCCATGTTCTAATAATCTCACTTCTATTATAAATTGTTCATCCTCAAAAATAGTGCCTTCTTCTATTTCGTTAATCTCAATTGGATAACTTAAATGAGTTGTACTTGCTTTTAATGAAACTTGAACATATTCTTTTAGTCCTTTTGGTCCATAGATTGTTAACAGTGAGTCGCCTCCTTGAAATGAGCGGCTCCCTAACAGCCCTGGCAATCCAAATATATGGTCCCCGTGTAGGTGTGTTATAAATATTTTTTCAATTTTTCTCGGTTTTATTGTAGTATGTAAGATTTGATGTTGAGTAGCTTCACCACAATCAAATAACCAAGTTGTTCCACGTTCTTGTAATAGGTTTAATGCAATTGCAGAAACATTTCTTGCTTTAGCAGGGATGCCAGCGCCAGTGCCTAGAAAAATTAACTCCAACTTTAATCCTTCTTTCCAAACTTATAGTCTCGTAAAAAGTCTTTTTGAAAACTCGTCGTTGGCTCAATCGAACCATCTGTAATATGTTTCTTATTAGTTATTTTGTTTACTCCTTTTTTGATAATCGATTCACCGTATCTTTTTTTTAGTTTATCCATTGTATTAATTAGGGGTTCATCCTTGATTTCCTGTTCGAATGTAAATAGGGACAGCTGTTTGGTTGAATCTTTTTTCTCTTCTAAATCTTGAGCTGTAATTCCTAATAGGCGAATTGGTTCTCCGCTCCAATGCTTTTCATATAGCAACTTTGCAGATTTGAATATATCCTCTTTTTTATGGATAGCATTTTTTAGCTTTCGACTTCTCGTGATTGTTTTTCGATTATGATATCTGATCGTAAGTTGAACGTTCCATGTTAGCATTTGTTGCCTATGCATTCTTTCTTCAACAGATTTTGCTAATTTATTTAAAACCGTCTCAATGATCATTTCATCAGTTGTATCCTCAGGTAACGTCGTAGAATTTCCAATGCTTTTAAACTCGGAAACAGCATCCGGGTCTACCGAACGATTATCTTCTCCATTTGCTCGCGCTTTTAAACGTATTCCATTAATTCCTAGTAATTGTTTAAGCTGAATATCATTAGCCTTAGCAAGATTTTCAATTGTAATAACTCCTATTTTATTTAACTTTTCAGCCGTTCGTTTACCAATTCCATGCATTTCCTCAACCTTCAAAGGCCAAAGCTTTACAGGTACATCACGTTTGCGCAATACAGTAATTCCCATTGGTTTTTTCATGTCGGAGGCTGTCTTCGCTAAAAACTTATTTGGAGCTATTCCAATACTACAAGGTAAGTCTAATTCATCTTTTATTTGCTTTTGGATAATCGTTGCTATCTCTAATGGTGTACCCATTGAATAACAGTCTGTAATATCTAGATAGCCTTCATCAATGGAAACGGGTTGAACTAATGAACTATATTGTGATAATAATTGGAACATTGCTATTGAAGCTTTTCGATATTTCCCAAAATCAGGTGTCATAATAATCAAATCGGGACATAGTTTTTTTGCTTCCCAAAGGGGCATTGTTGTTTTGACACCCTTAGCCCTGGCTTCATAGCTACAAGTAACAATGATACCTCTACGTTCCTCAGGATTACCTGCTATAGCAAGAGGTTTACCCTTTAATGTTGCATCATATGACATCTCAACTGATGCATAAAAACTATTCATATCCACATGTAAAATAACTCTTCCATTTTTCGGATACATATCACGCATAATTACCACACCACATCCATTTTTAGAAAAACACATGCTTTATTAACTGCGAGTCCTCTTTAACGAAATGATTAACTCTTCACACAAGTCAAAAGCTTAATATGTAGTTATTCTTAACATAAAATAAAGGGACTATAAAATAAAGTCCCTTTTCTTTATTATTATTGTGCCACTTCATTAATGATAGCAAAAACTAGCTCTGCTGTCTTTACAAGTTCCTGAATTGGCATCTTTTCATTCGTTGTATGAATTTCTTCATAACCTACTGCTAGATTGACCGTTGGTACGCCATGGCCAACAAATATATTAGCATCGCTGCCGCCACCTGATTGTTGAAGCTTAGGAATCCGGCCAATTTTATTAACTGCCTGTTTTGCAATCTCGACAACATGGTCGCCTTCACCGTATTTAAAACCAGGATACATGACATCAATTTCAACGATCGCTTCTCCACCCATACTTTTGGCAACTGATTCAAAGGCGTCCTTCATTTTTGCTACTTGATTTTCCATTTTTTCATTTATTAATGAGCGCGCCTCCGCAAGTATCTCAACATGGTCACATACGATATTTGTTTGTGTTCCTCCTTCAAAACGGCCAATGTTCGCTGTCGTTTCTTCATCAATCCGACCTAGTGGCATTTTTGATATCGCTTTCGCTGCAATTGTAATTGCAGACACTCCTTTTTCCGGTGCAACACCTGCATGTGCAGTTTTTCCTTTAATAATTGCTTTCACTTTCGCTTGAGTAGGAGCTGCCACAATAATATTACCGACCTCGCCATCACTATCTAAAGCATAGCCGTATTTAGCAGTTAATAATGACGCATCGAGAGCTTTGGCCCCAACCAAGCCTGACTCTTCACCAACCGTAATGACAAACTGTATAGTCCCATGTTGTGTATTTTGTTCTTTTAATACTTGAATAGCCTCTAGCATCGCAGCTAATCCAGCTTTATCATCTGCACCAAGAATAGTCGTGCCATCTGTAATGATGCGATCATCTTTAATCGATGGTTTAACACTCTTACCTGGTACGACAGTATCCATATGTGATGTAAAATAAATGGTATCTACACCTTCTTTTGTTGCTGCTAGAGTACAAACTAAATTCCCTGCTCCATGTCCTGTTTCGGACGTTGTATCATCTTCGACAACATCCAATCCTAGTTTCTCAAATTTCTGCTTTAAAACTTTAGCTATTTCTGTTTCATATTTCGTTTCAGAGTCCACTTGAACTAGTTCAAGAAATTCTTTAATTAACCGTTCTCTATTTATTATCATCGCTAAACCTCCTACTAGTATCACTATGTAATTTATTATAAATCTATTTCATTATATTACCAAATAAAAACGATATATCTATGTACGATATATCGCTTAATTAATTACCGCCTGTAAATGCATCATCTTATAGGGGAATATTTCCATGCTTTTTATTTGGCCTTGTTTCCTTTTTATTCCGCAACATTTCAAGCGCTTGAATGATTTTAATTCTTGTCTCACGCGGATCAATTACGTCATCAACCATGCCACGAGAAGCTGCAACATATGGGTTTGCAAATTTTTCACGATACTCATCGATTTTCTCTTGGCGTTTTGCCTCAGGGTTATCACTTTCATTAATCTCACGAGCAAAAATAATATTTGCTGCCCCCTGAGGTCCCATTACAGCAATTTCAGCATTCGGCCAAGCTAGTACAATATCTGCGCCTATTGATTTGCTATTTAACGCTACATAAGCCCCACCATAAGCTTTTCTTAAAATAACTGTTAGTTTTGGTACAGTTGCTTCCGAATATGCATATAGGATTTTAGCTCCATGACGGATGATTCCACCATGCTCTTGTTTAATACCCGGGAAAAATCCAGTAACATCTTCAAACGTGATGATCGGAATATTAAACGAATCACAAAAACGGATGAAACGAGCTGCTTTATCTGATGAGTCGATATCTAAACCACCTGCCATTACTTTAGGTTGGTTACAAACTAAGCCCACCACCTCGCCTTTAATCCGAGCAAGTCCAATGACAACATTTTTTGCGAAACTAGATTGAATCTCCATAAAAGAATCTTTATCTACAACTTGATCTAGGACAACACGCACATCATAAGGACGAATCGCATCAAATGGAATTGCATCAGTCAATTCAGGACGATAATGATCGTCTTTTTCATTATATTCTATTATTGGTGGTTTTTCCTCATTGCTCTGTGGTAGATAGCTTAATAAACGGCGAACGTCTTGCAATACTTCCTCTTCATTATTTGCATGAAAATGAGCATTTCCACTAATAGTATTATGTACTTTAGATCCTCCTAAATTTTCAGCAGAAATTTGTTCACCAGTAACAGTTTCAATTACTTTTGGACCTGTAATAAACATTTGACTTGTTTTATCGACCATGAAAACAAAATCCGTGATTGCTGGAGAGTAGACAGCACCGCCGGCACATGGGCCCATAATAACAGAAATTTGCGGAATCACACCGGAATAAATAGAGTTTCGATAAAAGATATGCCCGTATCCATCTAGAGAAACAACTCCCTCTTGGATACGTGCACCACCTGAATCATTTAAACCAATGATAGGCGCGCGATTTTGTGCAGCAAGATCCATAATCTTTGATATTTTTTTTGCATGCATTTCACCTAGTGCACCGCCGAACACGGTAAAATCCTGAGAAAAAACAAAAACCAAACGGCCATGCACTTTACCGTAACCGGTTACAACACCTTCGCCTGGTCCCTTTGCATTTTCCATTCCAAAATCAGTGCACCGGTGTTCTATGAAAGGATCGGTTTCCACAAATGTGCCTTGATCTAAAAGCAAATCAATACGTTCCCTAGCTGTCATTTTACCTTTTTCATGTTGTTTCTCTATTCGTTCATCTCCACCACCTAGCTGCACCTCAAGACGACGATCATATAACTCATTAATTTTTTCATATATATCCATAATTCTTATTGCTCCTCCTTTTGTTGCTTTTCACAAAGTTCATAAAGGACTCCGCCAGTAGATTTTGGGTGCATGAAGGCTATTTTTGCTCCACCCGCCCCAGTTTTGGCTGCATTATTAATCATTTTTATCCCTTGTTCTTTAATTTCGTTAATTCTTTCTTCAATTGAATCTACCGCTAAAGCTATATGATGTATACCTTCTCCACGCTTTTCCAAATACCTTGCAATCGGACTGTCACTATTTAATGGCTCAAGTAACTCTATTTTGGATTCACCAACTTTTAAAAAAGCAACCTTTACACCTTCTGACGGTACTTCTTCAATACCTTGAAGTGTCAACTGTAGTGACTCTACATAAAAAGGTAATGATGCTTCTATGGAATGAACAGCAATACCAATGTGATCAATTTTTTTTACCATACCTACCTGTATCCCCTTTATCCTTTTCATTGCTATAAATTATTATTATAGTACGTGTTATTAACTTGAGCGGTCGTTCGATATCCCTTAATACATTCGTTTTTTGATCATTAAAATCCTGCTTTATACTGTGGTTTTTGCAAAATTTCATTAAATTCGACAACTGTTTTTTTTACTTGTCCTAATATTATATAGAAGGTACAATATATAGTAATAGTACTTGTGAGGGGGACGTTTTATGAACCGAAAAGCTATGAAAGTTATGATTTATTTGATGATAGGCACGATGTTATTAACCACTTTATTAGCTGGAGTTAGTTTCTTATTTTAAGCCTTATCTATTAATGTATAAAATGGTATAAATAAAAACCAACAGAATAAACTGTTGGTTTTTTTAACATAGTTGCTATCTCTGAATAGCCCCGTATTTCTTGGCGATCTGTTCAAACGATTTCTCTGAAGAAACAATTACAATCTTTGTACCAATTGGTATGTTTTCAAACAATTCTTCAACTTTTTCATTGTACATACGAATGCAGCCTTGGGTTATATAACGTCCAATGGAATCAGGATTATTATTACCGTGGACCCCGTATATTCGTCCATCAGTACCAGCTGCATCAAAGCCAATCCATCTTGTGCCTAAAGGATTTTCTTTTGACCCACCTTCAATATTTTTTTTACGGTAATATGGATTTTTTGCCTTGACTGTTATCGTAAACAATCCTTCAGGTGTTAACTCTTCAGTTACTCCAGTAGCCACACTGTATATCTCTTGTATTCTCCCTGATTCAATAAAAGCTAATTCATTTGTCTTTTTATTTACAATAATAAAAGGATCGCCTACAATCGGATTTTGACCAATCGGCCACAATGGTGATATCAACATGATTGCCATAAAGAATTTTAGGACCATGTCATGTCACCTTCCTTCTTTTTATGAATAGCTTTTACAGCCCAATGAGTTTCATACATCACTTTCCTTAAAGTTTCTTTTTATTATTAAGTATTGTTCAAGTTCAGCAAATAAATGGTATAAGGAAGCCCTTATCTCAAATTCAGTTCGATTTTTTGGCAATGACATCTCCCGAAATTCATTTTTTAGAGTTTCTAAACGAACTAAAAAAATTTCGGCTGTATTACCAGAATGAACGCTGCTACCCAGTTCATCAATAAAGCTTGCCATTATTTTTGAGTGTACCATTGTAAAATCTAATGAAGATACTAAGGATAACATTCTCTCAATAATGTCAAACTGTTTTTCCCGCATGCTGAAATAATTATAATATAAGGCGTCTTCATTTCTTATAAAATGATTTTCATTATTTCGAAGTGCTAATCCTTTAGCTTTTTTCAACGCGTTATAAGCCATTGTAATTTCCTTACCATCCCAAAGATGGTCACCCTCTGTTAAATACAATGAAATTTCTTGAAAGATTTTTTTATAACAATCTTCTACAGTCACTTGCAATTTTTTTAAGTCATTTTCGACACTTGGCATATATAAATTTGTTAAAAGCGCTACGCCTATTCCAATTGCCATGATAGCTAATTCATTCAATAAAAAAGCTAATGTGAACTGTTGAGCTATATAGAATTGAAGCAAAATAACCGAGCTACTAGCAATACCTGTTGTTATCTTTAAACGAACAGTGATTGGTATAAAAAGTATTAAAACTAACCCAATTATAAGAGGATGATAAGCAATGCCTTCAAAAAAAACAAAAGCAAACACAATCCCGATTAAACATGCAATGAATCGTTCCCAAGCATATAAAAATGACTTTTTTTTCGTAACTTGTACGCAAAGGATTGTTAATATACCAGCAGACACATAGTTCTCTAAACTAAAAAATTGAGCAATACTAATAGATGCTGCTGCACCTATAGCTGTTTTCGCTGTTCGATACCCGATTTTAAACATGGCTTTTCTCCCTAACCCATTGTTAAACAATATCTTACTATAAACGGGCAATATTGGAAAAGAATTTTGTAAATAATACATAAAAAAGCATGAAGGTTTACCATCGTTCAACGTGGGTAATCTTCATGCTTTATTTTTGTATAATTATATTTCTTTACAATGTGCATCAAATAGGTTTTGTAATTTTTGAACTACTTCTACTGGTTCAGAGCCTTCAATTTCATGACGTTCAACCATACCTACACATTTACCATCTTTCATTAAAGCAAACGAAGGTGATGAAGGTGGGTAACCTTCGAAATATGAACGTGCTTTCTCAGTCGCTTTACGGTCTTGACCAGCAAATACTGTAACCATATTGTCTGGTACTTTATCATAATGAACAGCATGTTGGGCAGCTGGACGTGCAAGACCACCTGCACAACCACAAACTGAATTAACAAGTACTAATGTTGTTCCAGATTGTTTAAAAGCCTCGTCTACTTCTTCTGGTGTTTTAAGCTCTTTAAATCCAACCGTAACCGCTTCTTTCCTAGCTTGATCAACAATATCATTCATTAAAAAATTAAAATCCATCTATTATTCACTCCTTAATTATTCACATTCTATATTTTTATAGTAACAATCCATCACCTAAGATGCAAATTTAAACACAATACAAATAGTGAAAAATAAATTAATTTTTTTGATTTTATGTTTAATACAAAATAAATAGGGAAATATAATATTAAATCTAGGCCCCATACCCCTAGACTCCCTAGATTACAGAAGGTGAGTTACCCCCATCACTCACCTTCTATTTTTTTATGTACAAAATGTAAACTTAAAAGTGCTGCAGCGTCTTAATATGATCGCCATAGCACTTTTTAGTTTATATTTGACCAGCTATAATTTCTATTTTTCATATTCTTTAAACAGGTATTGAACAGCTTTTGTAACAGGCTGTTTCCCTTCAATAACTTCAGTCTCTATTGTTGGCATAAGCCTTTTAACTTGAGGATGACTAAAAAACCGTTGTTCTAATTGCTCTTTAATCATCGAATAAATCCAATCTTTCACTTGAGATTGCCGTCGTTTCTCCAACATACCAGACTGTTTTGTAATTTCATTAAATTTTTTCATTTCCTCCCAAATGCTATCTATTCCTTTGCCATAGTATGCGGAACAAGTAAAAGCCTTCGTTATCCATCCTTCTGTAGCCGGGCGAAGGTAATGTAAAATTCGATTATATTCTTCTTTTGCAATTTGAGCAGCATCTTCATTGTCCCCATCCGCTTTATTTACTATTAAAAGGTCTGCTAATTCCATAACACCTTTTTTCATTCCCTGAAGCTCATCACCAGCCCCAGTTAGTACTAATAAAGCAAACAAATCCACCATTGAGCGAACAACAACCTCACTTTGACCGACACCAATCGTTTCTACCAAAATAATATCATAGCCTGCCGCCTCACATAACAGCATGGTTTCTCTTGTTTTTCTATTAACGCCACCTAAAGTACCACTAGATGGCGACGGTCGTATAAAAGCACGCTTATCACGAGAAAGCTTTTCCATGCGTGTTTTGTCTCCAAGTATACTGCCACCTGTTATGCTACTCGATGGGTCAACAGCCAGTACTGCCACCCGATGGCCTTGTTCACATAGGAAACATCCCAACGCTTCGATGAAGGTACTTTTACCTGCACCCGGTACACCAGTAATACCAATTCGAATAGAATTACCGGTGTAAGGGAGGATTTGATTTAAAATTTCTTGGGCTTTTTCTAGATGTTTAGAAGCATTACTTTCAACAAGTGTTATTGCACGAGCTAATATTGTTCGGTCATTATTAAGTATTCCTTTTACAACGTCTTCAATAGCCAAACCTCGCCTAGTGGTTTTCGGAGAAGTGGACGATTCTGAGTTATACGTCATTCCGTCATGCCCCCCCTCAATCCCTTTCATTACATTTGTTGTAAAGCCTTTTGTTGGTTTTTTCGGTACCCATTCAGGTCTGTTTGGATGATCAACCATTGAATTACAACACTTCCTCAACCTCATCTAAACGACGATATATTTCTTCAATTACCTTTTGAGCTGCTACCGGGATCACAGTTCCAGGCCCGAAAATAGCCGCGGCTCCTTGTTGTTTAAGATATTCATAATCTTGTGCCGGGATTACTCCACCACACACCACAATGATATCCTCTCGTCCCAACTTCTTCAACTCTTCAATAAGCTGTGGTAATAACGTTTTGTGACCAGCTGCTAAGGAACTCATACCAATTACATGTACATCATTTTCGACTGCTTGCAGAGCTGTTTCTTCGGGTGTTTGGAATAATGGACCGACATCAACATCAAAGCCTAAGTCAGCAAATGCGGTTGCAATTACTTTGGCACCTCGATCATGTCCATCTTGCCCCATTTTCGCAATCATGATCCTTGGTCTTCGCCCCTCTTGCTCCGCAAATTCATCTGCCATTTGTTTAACACGGTTAATTTCTTCCTCATTAGAAAACTCAGTCGAATAGACACCGCTTATAGAGCGAATAACTGCTTTATGACGTCCTGATATTTTTTCTACCGCATCCGAAATTTCACCAAGTGAAGCTCGAGCACGAGCAGCCTCGATTGCCAATGCTAATAAGTTCCCTTTACCTGTTTCAGCCGCTTTAGTTAGAGTTTCTAATGTTGCCTTCACCTTAGTTTCATCACGATTTGAACGTAGCTCTTTCAATCTTTCAATTTGTTGCAAGCGTACTGCAGTATTATCAACTTCTAATATATCGATTGGCTCTTCTTTTTCAAGACGATATTTATTTACGCCAATAATTGATTCTACACCTGAATCAATTTTTGCCTGACGGCGTGCCGCAGCTTCCTCAATTCTCATTTTAGGTAAACCAGTCTCAATAGCTTTTGCCATGCCCCCTAGCTTTTCAATCTCCTCGATATGCCCCCATGCCTTTTCCACTAGCTTTGCCGTCAAATACTCGACATAATAAGAACCTGCCCAAGGATCAATCACATTACAAATTCCCGTTTCATCTTGTAAGTATAATTGTGTGTTTCTTGCGATCCGTGCCGAGAAATCTGTTGGCAATGCTATAGCTTCATCTAGTGCATTTGTATGCAAAGATTGGGTATGACCGAGCGCAGCTGCCATCGCTTCAATACATGTACGTGTCACATTATTAAAAGGATCCTGTTCTGTTAAACTCCAACCTGATGTTTGCGAATGAGTGCGCAATGCCATTGATTTCGTATTTTTCGGGTCAAATTGTTTGATCATCTTAGCCCAAATTAATCGACCAGCACGCATTTTTGCAACTTCCATAAAGTAATTCATCCCGATAGCCCAGAAGAATGACAATCTAGGTGCAAATTTATCGATATCAATACCTGCCTTTAATCCAGTTCGAACATATTCAAGACCATCCGCTAATGTATAAGCCAATTCTATGTCAGCTGGCGCTCCAGCTTCTTGCATATGATAGCCTGAAATACTAATGCTATTAAATTTAGGCATATTATTTGAAGTATACTCAAAAATATCAGCAATAATTTTCATTGACATTTCCGGCGGATAAATATAAGTATTACGTACCATATATTCTTTTAAAATATCATTTTGAATCGTACCTGATAATTGTTCTGGCTTTACTCCCTGTTCCTCAGCTGTTACAATATAAAATGCCATAATTGGTAGTACAGCGCCATTCATAGTCATTGACACAGACATTTGATCAAGTGGAATTCGATCAAATAACACTTTCATATCAAGAATCGAATCAATAGCAACACCCGCTTTACCTACATCTCCTACTACCCGGGGATGGTCTGAATCGTATCCACGATGGGTTGCTAAGTCAAACGCAACAGAAAGACCTTTCTGACCTGCTGCTAAATTACGACGATAAAACGCATTGCTTTCCTCGGCGGTAGAAAATCCTGCATACTGCCGAACAGTCCATGGGCGTGTTACATACATAGTTGGATATGGGCCGCGTAAGAATGGTGCAATCCCCGGCATATAATCCATATGATCATTGCTTGCAATATCCTCTTTAGAGTACATTTGCTTAACTTTTATTTGCTCATTCGTATTAAATAACAGGTCATCAAAGGACTGATCAATTTCTTCTTCAACTTTTTGTTTCCACGTTTCCAAATCAATATTTACTGGCTCAGTTTGGAACGACAGTTTAGTGAAATCAGGCTTATGACTCATTATAGAACCCCCTTACGTTCTTGAAGTCTTGCTAATGTTGCATAACAGTTTGATTTCACATGAATAAATTCATCTACTCCTGCACTCACAAAATCATTTTCTAAATCAATACCCGGTTTACCTGCCAGCATAATATAAATATTAGGTCTATTTGCTTTAAGCTTGCTTGCAACTGCTGGCACGAATTCAGGGTACTGATCGTCTGCTCCACAAATGATCACAGTATCGGTATTTGCTGACAAGGCTGCATGAATAGCTTCATCTACTGTTTCAAAACCATTCTTTATGACAGACTCAAAGCCACCTGCCGCAAAGAAACCAGTAGCAAAGTCAGCACGCGCTTTATGCTTAGCAATTGGTCCTATATTAATAAAGAAAATTTGAGGGAATTGTCCATTTTTTTCTTTATATTGCTCAGATTTTTTTCTAAGCTGTTCAAACGGTTCCGCTGAACGTTGTGATAATAATTTCTCTAACTGACAACCCTCACAATTACTAGAAAGTGCTGAAATCATTTGACCTATAGACACACCGTTTTCGGCAGCTGCTATCAAGTAAGACATAATATTTTCATTATTATTCAATGCAGTTTTAACAGTTTCCAAGTTCTTTTTTACAAACTCCTGATTGAGCGCTTTCTTTTCTTTTAGTTCGGATACTCTAGAATCTATGAAATCACTAGCTTTCTCTTTTTCAAGGAGAGGTTTTTCTTCAATGTTTGGATACATATTTGTCCCAACAATCCGATCTTTACGATGTTCAATACTTTTCCTTTTTTGACTAGCTGTTCTGGAAACCGTTTGTTGAACTAGGCCTGTTTTTACCGACTGAAACATACCACCTGTTCTTTCAATGTCCTGAAGAATTGTCCACGCCTTTTCTGCTACTTCATTTGTTAATGATTCAATATACCAAGAGCCACCTGCAGGGTCGATAACTTGATTTAAGTAAGACTCTTCCTGTAATATTATTTGGGTATTTCGCGCAATCCTTCGTGAAAATGAATCCGCTGGACGAATAGCTTCATCGAAAGGAGAGACATGCATACTATCTGCTCCACCAACTGCTCCAGCAAAAGCTTCAGTCGTTGCGCGAAGCATATTTACATATGGATCATATACTGTTTTCGTCCAATTTGATGTTCGGGCATGGATATACATTTTTTGTGAATCTTCATTCCCACCAAAAGCCTTCACTATTTTAGACCATAACATCCTTGCTGCTCTAAGCTTTGCAATTTCCATGAATACATTTGATCCCACTGAAAAAGAAAAATAAAATTTAGATGCTACTTCATCAATCAATAAACCTCGTTTTAGCATCTCTGAAATATATTCGACTGCTGTTGCCAATACAAAGCCTAGTTCCTCAGTTGAACTTCCACCTGCATTTTGATAAGGCTCCCCTTGTACATAAATTGTCTTAATTTTAGGGGCATGCAAATTCGACCATTGAACCAATTGGGCCATCAAGTTATACATATGTTCAACTCCGAGCGGTGACTCGCCTTTAGCAATCAAGAAACCAATTGGATCTATACCAATAAGCGCTTTCATTTCGTTTGGTTTTTGTCCATTCCTTTTTAGGTAGGCTATTAATGTTGCCAGAAGGGGCGCAGTGCTAATTCCTGTTTGCATAAATAATTTATTTTTATTCAAATCAATACTTTTAAATGCTTCAGCTATATCATCAATAGTCGAAATAGGTATACCGTTTTTTCCAACTTGTTCCTGATCAACTTGATCTGAGTCTAATCCTTGTTGTGTTGCTTCATCTACAACAAGATTAATCATTGTTTGCCCTCGTGCTAAATCATTCACTAAAGCTTTATTAAACTCTTTTGGGCTTTTACCTGTTAATTCTTGAGCTATTTCCCATGGGTTTTCCACACTTTTTACTCGTGAAGTTCCACGCACATACGAACCCTCACCTGGTAAATCAGATATATGAGCAAGATTTTCTATATCCTTCCTTATATATAATGGTTTGAGCTGTATACCTTCATATGTTTTAGTAAATAACTTATTAAAGCTAGTTCCTTTCAAAGACTGTTCCGCGGTTTCCTGCCAAGCTTGCTCGGTTGGAAATGGGAATTCACAAAATGGTTTTAAATTAAATTTCTTTTCATTTTCTATTGTCATAATTTACAGTCTCCTTTACGAGACCCCTCACCCCTTTCTTTTGTTAGTTGAATACTAGATTGCTTTACTATATAGTAGCTCAAACAATCTTATGTATCAATATTCCTAAAATTTAAAATACATATTTGAAAGTTCCTTCTAAAAATATGTTTATATTTAATTAAATATTTGCTTACTCCTTATTATCTTCAAATAGTTGATCATAATAAAAAGCCGTGTGATGAATGCCCATCACACGACATAGTTAAAAAATCGGTGTATTGTCTTTAGAGATATTCTCTAAGATAGCTTTCACTCTAGCAAGGAAACGCCCACAAATTAGTCCATCTAAGACACGATGGTCGAGAGACAGGCATAGATTTACCATATCACGCGCTGCAAACATTCCACCATTCATAATAACAGGTCGTTTGACAATAGACTCTACTTGTAAGATAGCTGCTTGAGGATAATTAATGATTCCCATGGATTGAATTGAACCAAAAGATCCAGTGTTGTTAACTGTAAATGTACCACCCTGCATATCAGCTGCTGCTAACTTTCCAGTTCGGACTTTATTGGCCAATTCAGTGATTTCCCGTGCAATCCCTTTTATTGTTTTTTCGTCAGCATGTTTAATAACTGGAACAAATAAAGCATCCTCTGTTGCAACAGCTATAGAAATATTGATATTTTTTTTCTGAATAATCTTATCACCATTCCAAGATGAGTTAATCATTGGAAATTCCTTTAAAGCCTGAGCAACTGCTTTTACAAAAAAAGCGAAGTAGGTTAAGCTGTAACCTTCTTTTTCTTTAAAAGAGTCCTTAATTGCATCACGATAAGCTACTAAATTCGTTACGTCCACTTCAACCATCATCCAAGCATGAGGAATCTCTTGTGATGACCGAACCATGTTTGTCGCAATCGCCTTCCTAACTCCGGACACAGGAATAGCAATATCACCATTTTCACCAGTTATACTAGATGAAGTCTTTACATTCATTGAATCTAATGTAGGTGCTAGCGATACTTTCTCAATCTGACTTACCACTTGTGAATCTGCTTTTTCCTCACTCATAGGAATAGCAGCACCAGAGTCGATTATTTTTTGTAGATCCTTTCTTGTAATGCGCCCACCTTTTCCAGTTCCGTTAATTTGTTGTAGATTGATATTATGTTCTTGAGATAGTTTTAACACTGCTGGTGAGTATCTAGCTTTATTTGGCTGTTCATTTACATCGGTTTCATTGCTTAAAGGAATTTTTTCTGCCTTTTGATCACCATAATCACTTGGTGATTCCAGGCTGTTTTCAGTTTCGATATAACATAGCAATTCACCAACGGCCAGTGTTTCTCCTTCAGCTGCAATAATTTCCTTTATTGTACCTGAAAAGGAAGAAGGAATTTCTGCGTTCACTTTATCTGTTTGTACTTCTGCCAATGGATCATATTTATTAACAGTATCACCAGGTTTAACCAGCCAACTACTAATTGTGCCTTCAGTTACACTTTCACCTAATTGCGGCATTGTTATTTTTTCAACAGCCACCCATAAAACCTCCCTGCCTACGATTAATCTTATGATCTTGGATCATCATGTAATTTAAATTAATATTCAGCTAGTTCTCTCATTGCCTGTACTACTTTATCCGGATTTACCATAAAAAACTTTTCCATGGTTGGCGCATATGCCATTGCCGGTATATCAGGTCCAGCTAAGCGCATTATTGGTGCGTCTAAGTCAAACAAACAATGCTCTGCAATAATTGCAGCAACTTCACTTAATATACTTCCCTCTTTATTATCCTCAGTAACTAGCAGTACTTTACCGGTTTTGGATGCGGCCTCAATAATTGTCTCTTTATCTAGAGGATAGACAGTTCTTAAATCTACTATATGTGCTGAGATTCCGTCCTCAGCCAATTTCTCTGCTGCCTGTAGGGCAAAGTGTACACAAAGTCCATACGTGATAACTGTGATATCCTCGCCTTCACGTTTCACATCTGCTTTACCAATCGGCAAAACATAGTCATCTAACGGAACCTCACCCTTAATCAAACGATATGCTCGTTTATGTTCAAAAAATAGGACAGGATCATCATCCCGAATTGCAGCTTTTAATAACCCCTTCACATCATACGGGGTTGACGGCATAACAATTTTAAGCCCGGGTTGATTAGCAAAGACTGCCTCTACTGACTGTGAATGATATAAAGCACCGTGAATTCCTCCACCATATGGTGCACGAATTACCATTGGACAGTTCCAATCATTATTCGAGCGATAGCGGATCCTGGCCGCTTCTGAAATAATTTGATTTACAGCGGGCATAATAAAGTCAGCAAATTGAATTTCCGCTACCGGGCGATGACCATACATCGCAGCACCTACCCCAACACCTACAATAGCAGATTCAGCTAGCGGTGTATCAATAACACGATTTTCACCAAATTTATCATATAATCCACTTGTTGCTTTAAATACCCCACCTTTTTTCCCTACATCCTCACCTAACACAAATACTTTTTTGTCACGATCCATCTCTTCATGCAGGGCACGGGTAACAGCTTCGATATATGACATAACTGCCATTGTGATCTCCTCCTATTCTCCGTAAACGTATTTTAAAGCGTATTCGGGATCAGCATATGGAGCATTTTCCGCGTAATCAGTCGCTTCATCTACAACGGTTTGAACTTTATCAAACAGTTCCTTCTCTATTTCATCAGTTAACACGCCAACCTCTTTTAAATACGTTGCAAAAGTCACCAGTGGGTCCCTCTTTTTTGACTCTTCTACTTCTTCACGAGATCGATATGTCCGATCATCATCATCACTAGAATGAGGCGTTAAGCGATACGATATTGTTTCAATTAAGGATGGCCCTTCACCTCGACGACCTCGTTCAACTGCCCTTTTAATTGCAGCATATACAGTGAGTGGGTCATTTCCATCAACAGTTTCACCTGGCATGCCATATCCGATCGCTCGATCCGATACCTTTTCACATGCTAGCTGTTTTTCAATCGGTACTGAAATGGCATATTTATTATTTTCACACATAAAAATAACAGGTAATTTATGAACACCGGCAAAATTAGCTCCTTCATGGAAATCACCCTGATTAGAAGATCCTTCCCCAAAGGTAACAAAAGCAACCAAATCCTTATTCTCCATTTTACCTGCCAATGCTATTCCAACTGCATGCGGAACTTGTGTCGTAACAGGGGATGAACCAGTTACAATTCTGTTTTTCTTTTGACCGAAATGACCGGGCATTTGACGACCGCCGGAATTTGGGTCTTCTGCCTTTGCAAAGGCAGAAAGCATAAGTTCTTTTGCTGTCATCCCAAAAGTCAGCACAACCCCCATATCGCGATAATATGGCAATACATAATCTTTTCTGTTGTCTAGTGCAAATGCAGCACCTACTTGTGCTGCCTCTTGTCCTTGGCAAGATATTACAAACGGAATTTTTCCAGAACGATTCAACAACCACATCCGTTCATCAATTTTTCGAGCCATAACCATAGTCTCATACATTTCTAAAACAGTCTGATCACTCAATCCAAGTGCATGATGACGATTTTCCGCCATTTCTTTTCCCCCTAACTTATTGGTCATTATTAAAGGAGTTCATTAAAAATGGATAGCCTTTCCATCCACTGCTAATGCAGCTTCACCTATAGCTTCAGACAAAGATGGGTGTGGATGAATTGTTTGCGCAATTTCCCATGGAGTTGCATCTAATACATGGGCCAATCCAGCTTCAGAGATCATATCTGTTACATGTGGTCCTATCATATGAACGCCTAATAAGTCATCGGTATCTTTATCAGCTATCACCTTTACAAATCCATCTGATTCCCCATATACTAACGCTTTACCAATTGCTTTAAATGAAAATTTTCCTGTTTTAATATTATAGCCTTTTTCTTTCGCCTGTTCTTCAGTTAAACCTACACTTGCTACCTCTGGATTTGAATAAACACACTTCGACACTAGGGAATAATTGATTGGGTCAGGAAAATGTCCTGCAATATGCTCGACTGCCACTATTCCTTCATGGGAAGCAACATGTGCAAGCTGCAGACCACCAATTACATCGCCAATTGCATATATATGTGATTCTTTTGTTTGGTAAAATTTATTTACCTTTATAAAACCTTTTTCCAACTCAATACTTGTATTTTGTAGACCAATATTTTCCGAAACCGCTTGACGTCCAACAGAAACTAATAATGTATCAGCTGAAAAAGATTTTCTATCGCCCTTTCGCTCAACTTCAATAGATACCTTGCCATCTATCTCAATTGTTTCTTGTAAAACCTTTGCACTTGTTACAAGGGTAACCTTTTTCTTTTTCATAATTCTTTGCATTTCTTTTGATATTTCATGATCTTCAGTTGGTAATATTCGATCCTCATATTCAATAACCGTTACATCTGTACCAAAATCCGCTAACATTGACGCCCATTCAATTCCGATTACTCCGCCACCAACAATGATGATAGACTTTGGCAACTCCTTCATCTCCAATGCCTCATCAGATGTCATAACATATTTACCATCAATTGCTAATCCTTGTATGGTTCTTGGTTTTGATCCGGTTGCTATAATAACATTTTTAGGAATAAGCATCTCATTCTCTTCACCATTCTTCATTTCCACCGAGATCGTTCCAGGTGTTGGGGAAAATATCGATGGACCTAAGATTCGTCCGATGCCTGAATAAACATCAATTTTACCTTTTTTTATTAACTGTTCGACACCGCGATGAAGTTGATTAACAATTGCTTGTTTTCTTTCCTGAACTTTAATGAAATCCAACTGTATACCAGACGTGATTATCCCAAACTCATCACTTCGCTTGGTTGTAGCATACACTTCTGCACTTCGCAATAATGCCTTGCTGGGTATACACCCACGATGTAAACACGTTCCGCCTAGCTTATCCTTTTCAACTATCGCTGTCTTTAATCCTAATTGAGCAGCTCTAATTGCTGCAACATAACCACCTGTTCCACCGCCAAGGATGACAAGGTCATATTCAATAGCCATTAAAGTTCCCTCCTAACACTGTTAGATCTTAATTAATATTCCTTAAAAACCTCTTCGCCGTTTAATACACGTAGTGCACCCTCTGCTAAAGCCTGGAGTTCATTTTCTCCTGGCATTACAATAACATCTGCTAACGATTTAACTCTTTCAATAATCAAACTTACAAAATCCTTACCATAAGCTAGATCTCCTGTTAAAACGATAGCATCGATCCGCCCCAGTAAAACCGTACTTTGTGCACCAATTTCTTTTGCTATCTGATATGCCATCGCATCATAAATTAATTTAGCGTGTTCATCTCCTGTTAGGATTCGCCTTTCTATCTCAATAGCATCATTTGTTCCCAAATATCCAACAAGACCGCCTTGGCTAACTAGTTTATTTTCCATTTCTTGTTTAGAATATCCTGCATAACATAATTTGATGAGTTCACCAGTTGGAACTGTTCCAGCACGTTCTGGACTAAATGGCCCTTCTCCGTTCAATCCATTATTAACATCTATTACCTTACCATATCGATGACTGCCAACTGTAATGCCACCACCCATATGAGCAACAATTAATGAGCATTCCTCATACTTTTTCCCTAGCTGTTTGGCAACCTTCCTAGCTGCAGCTTTTTGATTAAGAGCATGAAAAATACTTCTCCGTTCCATTTGTGGTAAGCCTGAAATTCTTGCTATAGGCTCTAATTCATCAACAACAACAGGATCAACTATAAAAGCAGGAATATTTAAACCACTTGCAATTTCATACGCTATGATGCCACCTAAATTAGAGACATGCTGTCCAGAATATCCTTCTCTTAAATCTTCTATCATTTTTAAATTTACCGCATATGTTCCACCTTCGATCGGTCTTAGTAAACCGCCACGTCCCACAACAGCATTGAACTTTGAAATATTTATCCCTTCGTAGTCCAGCGTTTCTAAAACCATGCCTTTTCGATATTCATATTGATCTGTTATTGTATGAAAGCTACTAATGATCTCTGTTTCATGACGAATGGTCTTCTCTATAATTGATACTTCATTGTCATATACTGCAATTTTTGTTGAGCTTGAACCTGGATTTATGACAAGAATTCTATATTCATTTCGCTGCAATCTGAACCCTCCGTAAAACATGCGAATTTAGTTTTCTTATCGGTAGATTAACCGTTACGTCGGTTTAAAATATGCTTTCCATTCATTAAAAATTGACTACGGGAATTTCGCATCCTTGCAATCCGCTCCTCTGCTAATCTATCTGCAGCTTTATAAGTAGGAATACCCTCACGTTTAGAGATTTCAATAACCTTAGCGATATTGTCATAAATTAATTCAACTTTTTTCATTGCTCTTTCACGGTTATATCCATGCAATTCATCTGCAACGTTAATAACTCCTCCTGCATTAATTACATAATCAGGTGCATAGACTATTCCTAATTCGTGTAATTTATCACCATGTCGATCTTCCTTTAATTGATTATTGGCAGACCCCGCGATGACCTTTGCTTTAATTTTAGGGATGGTTTGATCATTAATAGTCGCACCTAATGCACATGGGGCATAAATATCACAATTCACCTCATAAATTTCCTTTGGATCAACCGCCTTTGCTCCAAACTCGCTAATTGCTCGCTGTACGACATTTTTATTAATATCAGTAACAATTAAATTAGCACTTTCTTCATGGAGAAAGTGGCAAAGCCTGTAGGCCACATTCCCGATACCTTGAACTGCTATCGTTTTATCCTCAAGTGAGTCCGATCCAAATGCCTCTTTTGCAGCAGCCTTCATTCCGCGATAAACGCCAAAAGCTGTTACAGGTGATGGATTCCCCGATGATCCAAACGCAGGAGAAATACCTGTCACAAAATCTGTTTCTTCGTGGATAATATCCATATCAGCCACCGTTGTGCCTACATCCTCAGCAGTAATATAACGCCCATTTAATCCTTGAATATAACGTCCGAATGCTCTAAACATGGCTTCATTTTTATCTTTTTGAGGATCACCAATAATAACCGTCTTTCCTCCACCTAAATTCAATCCTGCTGCAGCATTTTTATAAGTCATTCCTTTAGCGAGACGTAAAGCATCTTCTATTGCAGCTTCTTCAGAGTCATACGTCCACATTCTTGTACCACCCAATGCCGGACCTAAAGTTGTGTCATGGATACAAATGATAGCTTTTAAACCAGATTGATTGTCTTGGCAAAAAAGCAATTGCTCATAATCATACTTTTCCATATAATTAAAAATCTCCATTATGTTTCCTCCTTGAAGTCTTCAATTAATCACACTCTCGGCATCAGAAATGGGTATTTATGACGTATTTCTAGAGTAACCTCAGTCGAACTGAACACAATGCTAACGCTAATGAGTAGTTGTTTACTTTCAGCTGAATGTCCTATGTCAAAACGATAGAAACGCCTCTTCTACAGAATGGAGTATATCTTTTGTTCGGATTACCCTTATATTTAATTATTAAAAAATTCAATATATTGTTTAGCCAAGAGAAATTCATTTATCTTTATTTCCAAATATTGAGAAGGAAACTATGCTTTTGTACTGCAATCTTTACTGCTGTATTCCCTTTTATCCTTAGCGACTATAACGACCGAGATCTATGGATAGTATATTGCCCGGGTGATAAGTCATCTAGTTTCATTAAGCCTTAAATCCTTCCTACAATAAATCCATGCAAAGATTGTGCCAATTGAAATTAATAAGTACTTGAAAGCTAGTCCGTTCGCCGCAAATTTTTTCATTCATCGTATAGCTCCAGCCAATCATAACAATAAGGCCTTTTATAAACCCATATAAAAGCAATGAAACTATACCCATTATGTTGAAAAGATAATATCTTTCAATAAATTGCATGCACAAAAATTCATATATGAAATTTATTGCATGCTGCTATTTGCAATATCGTATTTTTCTAGTTTATAATATAGATTTCGCAATGAAATCTCTAAATCTTTTGCAGTTTGTGTTTTATTACCTTTGTTATTGTTCAGAGTAGTAACAATAATTGCCTTTTCATATTCTTCTATTAAGTTCGTTAAAGGCCGACTTTTATTTTGTGCAATACTGTACGTCAGCTGATTGTTCATTTCTTTATCTTTTGGCTGCAATAAAGGAATATGTGGAACATCTATCAAATTCTCGTTAAATTTCATATTAATAATAGCTCTACCTAAAACATTCTCTAATTCCCGAACATTTCCCGGCCAATAATAATCCGTTAAATATTGAATCGCTTCTTTCGTTAAACCTTCAACATTTCGTCCGTAATCCTGATTTATTTTATGTAATAAGTGCTGGCATAAATCTGGTATATCTTCTTTTCGTTCCCTTAATGCTGGAATTTGAATGGGCAATCTATTTATACGATAATATAAATCTTCTCTAATTGTCCCTTCAGCCATACCTTTTTCTAAATTAACATGTGTTGCCGCAATTACCCTTACATTAATAGGAATTGACTTTGTTCCTCCCACTCGTACAATCTCATTTTCCTGAAGTACCCTTAATAATTTTGCTTGGGTACTAGCTGATAATTCGCCGATTTCGTCAAGGAAAATACTTCCGTTATTTGCTTCTTCAAAAAGACCTCTTTTCCCCCCTCGTTTTGCACCTGAAAAAGCACCTTCTTCATAACCAAATAACTCACTTTCGAGCAGTGATTCTGCAATCGCTGCACAATTGACACGAATAAACTTATTAAATCTACGATCACTTGCATTGTGTATCGCATGCGCAAAGAGTTCTTTTCCTGTCCCTGATTCTCCCCTTAACAAAACCGTAGCCGGTGTTTTAGCACCCAATTTTGCTTGCTCAATGGCAAAATTCATTTCAACAGATGAACCAATTATATCCTCAAAGGTATATTTTGCTTCTAATGTTCGAATTATATGTCTTGCCCTTCTCAATTCATCTGTTAACGATTGAATTTCGGAAACATCATGGATTACGCCAACACTTCCTTTAAGAATACCATCTACAATTACCGGGGCAACATTTACAATAACATCCCGGCGATTAGGCCTTAAGCGCATTCTCACTCCACGAACCGGTTTTCTTGTCTTTAAAACTTTCAAATGCATACTTTCGCCTTCAGATATATCAGCTGTAGCAGGTTTTCCAACAATATCCTCATTTTTCAGACCAGTCAACCTTGTGTATGCAGGATTGACCATTATGCCATTGCCTTGTTCATCCACAACAGAGATCGCTTCTTCTGATGATTGTATAATTGCTTCTAGCATAGATTTTATCTCTTTTAAGTTTGTAATTTCCTCTGCAAGTTGATATATGTCAGTCATATCTTTAAATACAGCAAGCGCACCGATAACTTCCCCATTATCATTGATCATCGGGATACTAGACAGTATGATTTTCGAACCATTTTCAAGTTCCTGTTCTTGGTTAAACTCTGGCTTTTTGGTTTCTAAGACTTTATGAAGTCTACTTGCAGGAAAAAAAGATGATAGTTTATTCCCAATTACCATCCCTTGATCTACTCCCATTATTCTTTCTGCACTTTTATTAAGCAAGATAACCGTTTCGCTTTGATCAATAGCAATCATTCCATCGTACGTTGTATTTAAGATGATATCTTGAATAGTTGACTGTTTTTCTTTTTGATTAATTAAATCCTCTTTTTCCTTTAACAGCTTTGCCATAATATAGGCAACTGTACCTGGAATGATTACCATATTAGGTAAGCGACGTTTCCTTATCGCTTCAAAAACGCTATCGTCCCCTGTAGTATCAACAATAACATCTACATCTTCTGAAAAATAATCTTCCCATTTTTCCCCAGTTTGAATACCGTATTCTTTAGCAAATTTTAATCCAGGTGCATTAGGATTATGATCTACAATCGCTTTCACGTTCATATATTCAGTATCGATAAATACTTTCAATAATGCTGTACCGCCTATTCCTCCACCGATGATCAGAGAATTTTGCACGATTTTTCACTCCTAAAGTACAACTGTGCAATTTATTTCATATACTTATCATGAATGAGATATGTAAAAAAATCAAATTTTTAACCTTAAATCTTCTAGTTTTCCGTGATATACTAATGTTGTTGCGTTGCTATTTGTGTTGAAAGGATTATTATATGAATCGTATTATTGCATTATTAATAATGGTCATTCCAGGCATTGTCGCTGTTTATGGTTTTAAATTAATGCGTGACACGCTATTTGGAATATCACATTCCTTTATACCTTATTTATGGCTACAATTTTTTATAGGTTTATTTGCATTTCTATTAGGTTTAGCTTTTGTAACAGGATTTATTTTCTATCGTGATCGTAAACGAAATAAAGTTCAAAATCGATTCAAGCAATAAGTTTGTCCAGCTCCAAGTTGCTAGGTAGTGTAACTGGGACAAGTAATAATTTTGACAAAATAAGCCGTTAGCAAAAAGCTAACGGCTTATTTCAATTCAATTACTTATTCATTTCAACTACTTCAGGTATTGGTAACTCATTAAGATTTTCAAAAAACTCTTCGTATAATGCTCGAACTGCTTTAGGTGCATCCTCACTAACAACAGCAAACATCATGCTAACCTCTGATGAACCTTGGTTAATCATTTCAATATTTACACCAGATCTCGCAAACGCAGCTGTAGCTTTCGCTGATGTTCCTACAAATGATGTCATCCCTTCACCCACAACCATGATTACAGCTTGGTTATGACGAATTGAAATGGTATCTACATTCAATTCTGACTTAATTCGATTTAAAACACGCTCTTCTTTTTCAGGTGTTAACTGTTTTTCACGAAGTATAACTGACGTATCGTCAATTCCTGAAGGCATATGTTCATATGAAAGTCCTTCGTCCTCAAGAATTTGTAATAAACGACGACCAAACCCAATTTCTCTATTCATTAAATATTTACTAACATAAATACTGCAAAAACCGGAGTCACTTGCGATTCCTACAACTGGATCATTACTATAATCACGTTCAGCAACGATGAATGTACCTGGAGCACTTGGATTATTTGTATTTTTTATACAAACTGGTATACCAGCACGGAAAGCAGGAATCAATGCTTCATCATGGAAAACGGAAAAGCCAGCATAAGAAAGCTCACGCATTTCCTTATAAGTTAACTCTTTAATTTCTTTTGGATTATCAACGATATTAGGATTTGCACAATATACTGAATCAACATCAGTGAAATTCTCGTATAGTTCTGCGTCAACACCAGCTGCTAAGATAGCACCTGTAATGTCCGAACCACCTCTTGAAAACGTTACTAAATTCCCTTCTTCAGAGAAACCAAAGAAACCTGGGACTACTAATACTTCATTACGCTCTTTAAGTTTTTTTAAATTTTCATATGTTACAGGAATCACTTGTGCATTACCAGGTTCATCCGTAACAACTATCCCTGCTTCACTAGGATTCACATATGATGCTTTTACCCCAATACTATTTAAGTATTCAGCAAAAAGCTTGGCGTTATTGTCTTCCCCACTTGCCTTAAGTCTATCCATAAAACGGTCAGCATTCGAACGGTCCGATTGAACATCAGCCGTTAAACTTGCTGAAATTTCATCAATAATTGTATTTGATAAATTTAAATCAGTTGCAATTTCAGCATAACGGTTAACGATTGCATTAAATTGCTCATCATAATTTTCATTTGTTAAAGCCTTTTCACCAAGTTCAATAAGTAAATCTGTTGTTTTAGTGTCTTCTTTATAACGTTTTCCTGGGGCCGATACTACGACATATTTTCTTTGCTTATCTGCTTGGATTATATTTGCCACTTTTTTTAATTGCTCAGCACTAGCTACAGATGTTCCTCCAAATTTTGCTACCTTCATTTCTCCTAACCACCTATTTATAAAATTATTTTTATTCTATCATACTTGCGGTCATTTTTAGAGTGGAAATTAGATTTTTCTTATTTTTTTAGACTATTTCCAACGTTTACAAATTTAACCACACTACATAACTTAGAATAATTTTGCATATTGCTCATACCATTTCTCCCATTCTGGCTGACGACAGATACTTTCGCTATTTAAAAGTGCATGAATTACATCTAAACAAACATGCCAGCCAGCAAGATCTTTCGGAGTATGCATTGATACTTTATTAATTTCTTCAATTAATAATAATCTACACCCATTGTTTTTTTCTTCTAATTCAAAACGTACAAGATCTTCTCCCCAAGTAAATTCAAGCACAGAAAACACTTTCAAATTGGTAATTTTCATTTCTTCAAATGTACCATCTTGCATATCAAATTTAATAATACCACCTTCAGACAAATCGTCAATTTCTAATTCAGAAAACCATTTTTCTAACTTATCATTTTCAGTTAGCCAAGACCAAACCTCGCCCACTGAGTAATCCCAATGTCTTATAAAAGTTGCTATATACTTATTTTCCACTTTGTTAATTTGGGCTAACATTTTTTATATCCCCTTACTAATCACTAGCACTCAAAATTATTATTGCTAAATGAAAGCATAATACCACCTATAATAAATAACTTTACCCTTGAAACACAAACGCAAAACCCGATAAATCTGACTGATCTATCGGGTTCCCCATATTACAATTTTAATATTAAGATGCCATATGCTCTAATCTAAGCTTGTCAGCTACCATCGCAATAAACTCAGAGTTCGTAGGCTTGGCTTTCGACATGCTTACTGTGTAACCAAATAATGATGAAATCGAATCGATATTCCCGCGACTCCAAGCTACTTCAATCGCATGTCGAATTGCACGTTCAACGCGGCTAGCAGTTGTGTTATATTTCTTTGCAATGTCTGGATATAGAACCTTTGTAATTGATCCAAGTAATTCAATATCGTTATATACCATTGATATAGCTTCCCTTAAGTATAGGTAACCCTTAATGTGGGCTGGTACTCCAATCTCATGGATAATGCTAGTAATATTGGCATCTAGACTTTTGGTCTTTGGTTCTACAGGTGTTCTAGTAACGACAGGACGTTTAACAAATGTAGTTGATTTACCTGAAACTTGACGTATATGGTTTGCTAAATTTTCCATATCAAATGGTTTCAATATAAAATACGAAGCACCTAGCTCAACTGCCTTTGTTGTTACATCCTCTTGTCCAAAGGCTGTCAACATAATGACATTAGGAAATGACTTTTTATTTAAGTCACGCATTTTTTCCAATACCGCCAAGCCATCTAAATGTGGCATAATAATATCTAATACAAGTACGTCAGGATCATGACTTTCTAATAAATTTAGACATTCTTGGCCATTATAGGCTGTACCAATAACTTCAATATCCTCTTGATTTGTCAAATAATCTTCTAAAAGCGAAACTAGTTCGCGATTGTCATCCACTAAGCACACCTTTATTTTTTTTAACACACGAATTTCCTCCTCAGTACCAATATTCTCTACTTATATTCTAACTCATACATTCGACAATGCAATCTTAAATCCTTTAAATTTTTAAAAAATTTCATAAAAATACTGGAAAATCTTGAGTTTTCTTTAAAATGCTCTTATTTTCGACTGCATCTGTCATTAGATAACAAAATTCTACTTTTGTTGAATATTCCAAAAACTATTGAGTTTAGCTAAACCTACAAATAAGAAATCAGCTTAATATGCTTTAAATGAACTTTAAATAAAGATAAAGAGAAAAAAGCGAGTCAATTAACTCGCTTTTTTCTCTTTATCCTCTTGATCTTTTGCATAAATATTTATGCCTGCCTCATTTAACATCCATTCAATATGAACACCATAACCAGAGGTTGGATCGTTTACGAACACGTGCGTTACAGCCCCAATAATTTTCCCATCCTGTATTATCGGGCTACCGCTCATCCCTTGAACAATCCCACCAGTTTTATCCAACAATTCTTTATCGGTTATTCTAATCACCATTCCCTTAGTTGCGGGGAATTTTTGAGGTACAGTACTTGCAACTTCCACATCAAATTCTTGTACTTCATCCCCTTCAACAACCGTTAAGATCTTTGCTGGGCCTTCTTTTACCTCATGTGATAATGCAATCGGTAAAGCTTCGTCAAGCACACCATTTTTTATTCCCTTTGTTAATTCACCAAAAATACCAAATGGGCTATTTCGAGTAATATTGCCGATTACTTCTTTGTCATTTGAAAAACGTGCTAGTTTTTCACCAGGGTTTCCATTTGCACCCTTCTCAATTGAAGTAACAGTTGATCGTACTATTTGTCCATCATGTACTACTATTGGCTTTTTAGTATCCATATCAGAAATGACATGACCTAAAGCTCCATATTTTTTTGATTCAGGGTGGTAGAATGTCATTGTACCAATGCCTGCAGCTGAATCTCTTATATACAAGCCCATTCGATAATGAAACTCATTTTTAGCTTTAATAGGTGTTAATTCTGTTTCAAATTCTTTTTCGTCGCGCTTAACAAGTAACTTTAAAGAATTACCATTCTCTCCAGCTTCCTCAACAAAAGAAGCTACTTCGCTCATTTTTTTTATCGGTTGGTCATTAATTTTCATAATAATGTCACCGACTTCAATTCCAGCTACTTCCCCAGGTGATTCCTGTCCTTTTTCGGTGTCAATCAAATGATGTCCTACAACGAGAACCCCTAACGTGTTTAATTTTACCCCCAACGATTGGCCCCCTGGGATTACTTTAAAGTCTGGAAGGACTTTTATATTTACATTCTTCACAGGAAAATCTGCCATTTGTAACAGCATCTGTTCTTCACCGCTTTCTTCTCCTTTTATAGAAAGCGTATTCTCACCATGATCTGCTAGCGAGTAAATAGCATCATTATTTGATTGTGAAAAGACTGGTAAAGATGTTATAGCTGCCTCTTGTCCTTCAAATAGAATTATCTCTTTTGGAATTGAAACATATTCTTGAATTGGTTTTGAAAAGCCAATTCCAATTAAAAGAACAAGGAGAAATAAACCAACTATTTTTCTAAGCCATTCTACTTTCAATCATTTCACTCTCCTCGCTCCATCCCACACCATTTTTTTATGGCTACAGTTATCATTTTGCCCTCATCATCTTCATTTATAACTGTGCAAAATGAAAAAAGCTATCCTTCTTTGGATAGCTCTTACAGTTAAAAAATTTGATTAGCAAACGGAGGAGGTTTTTATTTGTTCTGCCAATTGTAGCAATTCACGTGCATGTTTCTTAGTAAGGTCTGTTATCTCAACACCAGAAATCATTCGACCAATTTCCTTAATTTTTTCTTCTTCATTTAATTCTTTGGTAAAAGTCCTTGTGCGGTCTCCACTGCTTTCTTTTTTTATATGAAGATGTGTATCCGCCATCGCTGCAACCTGAGGTAAATGGGTGATACATAATACTTGTGACCCTTTTGCTATTTTATAAATTTTTTCTGCCATTGCTTGTGCAACACGTCCGCTTACCCCAGTATCCACTTCATCGAATATTATAGAGGTTATCCCTTGATTTTTTGAGAAGATACTTTTTAAAGCAAGCATTATTCTAGATAACTCACCACCGGACGCTATTTTAGATAAAGCTTTTAGAGGTTCACCAGGATTAGTTGAAATTAAAAACTCAATTTTATCAATACCATTACTTAAAAATTCAATATGCTGCCCTTTATATACTAGATGGTGATCTTGTTTTTTCCCATTCACTAATGAGAAATTCACCTCAAAAATTGTTTTATCCATATGCAAATCTTTAAGCTCTTTATGAATTGCATTTTTTAACAATTGAGCAACTTCCTGGCGTTTCTTAGATAAGTGGTCTGCTTCAACAATTAAATCATTTTGAATTTCTTTAAGTTGTTGGCGTAATCTTTCCAAGTGATCTTCTCGATTCTGGATTTGATCGATTTCATCTTCTATTTGAGCGCCATATTCAAGGATTTCTTCAATTGACTGACCATATTTTTTCTTTAATATTTTAATCTCATTCAAGCGTTCTTCTATATAGTTAAGTCTTTGCGGATCAAACTCAAGCTGGTCAAGCTGGTCTCTCAAAGCATACATTGATTCTTCAAGTAAAAAATAGCTATTCGATATACTTTCAAATATTGCTTTTAATTGATTATTGAGGGAGGAAACATCTTCAAGATGACTCATGGCAAGTCCAACCCAATCCATACCTCGATGCTCACCTGAAAGAGCTTCATAACCAGCTCTTGTTGCTGTATGGATTTTTTCATAATTGGATAGCTGCAATCTTTCCTCAATAAGTGTTTCTTCTTCACCTGGCGAAAGCTCCGACTTTTTAATCTCATCCAATTGAAACTGAATTAGGTCAAGGCGATGGGCCATTTGTTGTTCATTATCGTTAAGATTTTTTAATTGTTTATTTAACTTTGAATATGTTTGATATAGCCGTTGATATTCTTCTAAAGATGAAAAAACCTCATTCGGATCATAATCATCGATTAACGATAAATGTCGATCCTCATTCATTAAATCCTGATGTTCATGCTGACCATGGATATCAATTAATGTTCGACCTACTTCTCTAAGTATGCCGAGTGTAACCAATTTACCATTAATTCTACATACACTTTTACCACTCGTTAAAATATCACGGCGAACAACAAGCATTCCATCAGAGATATCTATACCTAACTCTTCTGCTTTTTTTATACTTGTATGTTTGTCATCATCTAGTAAAAATAAAGCTTCAATTTCCGCCTTTGAGCAACCATACCGTACAAACTCAGAGGAGCCCCGACCTCCTACAACAAGACTAATTGCGTCTATAATGATTGATTTACCAGCCCCCGTTTCACCAGATAAAACCGTTAATCCTTTCTGAAAGGAAATAGATAAAGATTCAATTATTGCAAAATTTTTTATCGAAAGCTCTGCTAGCATATATAACCACACCTTTTTATAGCATTTCAATAAATCTATTAGCTATTTTTTCCGTATCTTCCGTTGTTCTACATATAATTAAAATTGTATCATCACCACAGATAGTGCCCAATACTTCATCCCAATCTAGATTATCAATTAGAGCTCCTATTGCATTGGCATTACCTGGTAAGGTTTTCATAACAAGCAAATGTCCAGCTGAATCAATTTTTACAAAAGCATCCATTAATGATCTTTTTAGTTTTTGCAATGGATTGAACCTTTGGTCCGCAGGTAAACTATATTTATATCTCCCATCTGGTAAAGGTACTTTTACAAGATGTAATTCTTTAATATCCCTAGAGACTGTAGCTTGCGTTACGTTATACCCTGCACTTTTCAGCTCGTCCACTAACTCATCCTGTGTTTCTATTTCATTATTCGAGATAAGTTCTCTAATTTTAATATGCCTTTGTCCTTTATTCATCATTTAACACCCCAATAAATGCATTTTTATATAACATAATGCAATTTTATACATGATTCTATGTTAAACGATTTAGTCCAAATTGTACATTTATTTCTGCTATATCTTGCTATACACCCTTCTTTCAAAAGATAAGATGGAACAGTTCATAATCATTTATTATACATTCCGAGATCACAAAAAAACTCCTATACCTCTAGAAAAAATTATTCAACACTCACTCAGCAATAGAAAAAGGATAACACTATGTTATCCTAAGGTAACCTACAAAGCCCGGTGTGCTTCTTCGACAATTTTTATTGGATCAATGCTTTCATCAATATTACTTTCAGCATTCTCATGCCACTTCAAGTGTAATAAAAATTCAATATTTCCTTCTCCGCCTGTAATAGGTGAATAGGTTGCATTTTTTACACTATACCCTAACGAAAGTGCAAAATCTGTTATCTCTTTTAGAACTTTAATATGAATTTTGGGATCTCTAATAATACCTTTTTTACCTACCTCATCTTTACCTGCTTCAAATTGTGGCTTTACAAGCGTTACCACATCGCTATCATTATCCAATAATGTTTTCAATACAGGTAGGATTAATTTTAACGAAATAAATGAAACATCAATTGTTGAAAAGTTTGGTTGGCCTTGGGTTAATTGATCTTTTGTTACATAGCGAAAGTTTGTCCGTTCCATAACAATTACACGCGGATCTTGCCGGAGTTTCCATGCTAACTGGTTATAGCCAACATCAAGAGCATATACTAATTTAGCACCATTTTGTAATGCGCAATCAGTAAATCCACCCGTTGATGCTCCTATATCTAAAACAATTCGATCATTAATATTGATCGCAAACACCTCAAGTGCCTTTTCAAGCTTTAAACCGCCCCTAGAAACATAGGGCATTACTTTTCCTTTTACTTCTAGAGGGGTCGCTATTTCAATTTTTATACCCGGTTTATCAATTCTTCCTTCAGGAGAATAAACAATTCCTGCCATGATCGCCCGTTTTGCTTTTTCTCTTGTTTCAAACAATCCTCTGTCTACAAGAATAACGTCTACTCTTTCTTTCTTTATACTCATTAATTTAAGCCCTTTTCTGCTTTTTAGATAATTGTTTTCTTGTTAACAAGCGTACTTTTTCCACAGCATTCGCTGTTGTTAAACCTATCTCTTCTAGTAATTTTGTAACACTTCCGTGTTCGATAAATTGATCAGGTATTCCCATTCTTGCAATATTTATATTTTTATAATCGTAATCATGAGCAAACTCTAAAACTGCACTTCCAAATCCGCCTTGCATAACTGCTTCTTCAATTGTAAGGATTGGCATGGCATTGCCCAAAATCTCATGCATCATTTTTTCATCTAATGGTTTAATAAAACGAGCGTTAACCACTTTTACACTTATTCCTTCTAATTGTAATTGTTTCGCTGCGTCCAGCGCCATTTCTATTGTTGTACCAAATGTTAAAATCGCAGCGTCGACACCTTCCTTTAATACTTCCCAGGAACCAATAGGTATTTCTTTAAGCTTTTTATCCATCGTAACACCTAATCCATTTCCTCTAGGAAAACGAAGAGCAATCGGACCCGTTTCATAATTAATTGCCGTATTAACCATATGCTGCCCTTCATTTTCATCCTTAGGCATCATAATAACTAAATTTGGAATATGTCTTAAAAAAGCAATATCAAACACACCCTGATGCGTCTCTCCATCTGCGCCTACTAAACCTGCACGATCAATACCGAAAAATACATTTAAATTTTGACGACAAACATCATGTACGACTTGGTCGTAACCGCGCTGTAAAAATGTTGAATAAATAGCCAAGAACGGTTTGAATTTTTGGGTTGCTAATCCGGCTGCCATTGTAATTGCATGTTGTTCTGCTATTCCAACATCAAAAAAACGGTCAGGAAACTCCCTAGCAAAGTCTACCAACTTTGACCCTACTGGCATAGCAGGAGTAATAGCAACTACGCGATGATCCTCCCTAGCTATTTTAAGGACTGTGTCACTTATAACCTTACTCCAGGCAGGTGCAGTATTAACCGGGGTTAGCCCTTCTCCTGATTCAATTTTATAAGGTCCTACTCCATGCCATTTACCAGTTGTATCTGTTTCTGCTGGCTGATATCCTTTTCCCTTTTTGGTAATTACATGAATTAAAACAGGACCTTTTGTCTTTTTAGCATATTGAAAATTTTCTAGAAGGTCATTGAAGTTATGCCCATCAACAGGGCCTAAATATGTAAAACCCATTTCTTCAAAGAACACACCAGAAACAAGAAGATACTTTAGACTATCTTTTAATCGCTCAGCTGTTGCAGCAACCTTCCCACCAATAGCAGGTATTTTTTTCAGTATATATTCCAATTCATCTTTAACCCATTGATATTTGCCGGCTGTTCTCAAACGTCCTAAAACATTATGAAGTGCACCAACATTAGGAGCAATCGACATTTCATTATCATTTAAGATAACGATCATGTCTTTCTTTTCGCTTCCAATATGATTTAACGCTTCCAAAGCCATTCCACCAGTTAAAGCACCATCACCAATAATAGGGATAATTATTTCATTGGAACCTTTCAAATCTCTTGCAATAGCCATTCCCATTGCACCTGAAAGTGAGGTAGAACTATGTCCAGTTTCCCATACATCATGTTCAGATTCAGAAATTTTAGGAAAGCCTGATAAACCTTTATGTTGTCGAAGGGTATTAAAGTCCGATGCCCTCCCTGTTAGGATTTTGTGAACATATGATTGATGACCAACATCCCATAGAAATTTATCCTTTGGACTATCAAACACTTTATGAAGGGCAATAGTTAATTCAACCACACCTAGATTGGGTCCTAAATGACCACCTGTTTTAGAAAGCTTTTCAATTAGGAATTGCCTAATCGACTCTGCCAATTGCTCTAATTGCTGCTCGGATAGATTTTTAATTGCTTTAGGATCTTTAAATGTTTCTAAATTCATAGAAACCCACTCACTTTCATTTCAAGACTTTAACGACTTCTTATTTTAGATTCCTTTTTTCCGGGAAGGATTTTTATATTTAATTTGTCCTCGATTAGATAAAATAGTTGTCCCACGTGAAATATAATATCAGTTGAATATTTGATAGCAATTGATTTACCAAAAGCTTTCCCTCCTACTGTTAGAGCTGCAACTATACTTGTAAATATTACAGATGTAGTGTAATGAAAGCTTGAATCTTCATTATACCCTAAACCTGTCGTTAATTGAATAAGCACTATTGCAGTAGCAGTACCACTAATTATTCCAGATATATCGCCGATTACATCATTACAAAAACTTGCAAAGCGGTCTGCATTTCTCGTAATTAACATCGCATGCTTAGCTCCATTTATTTTTTTAGAGGCCATTGCATGAAAAGGAGTTTCGTCAGCTGCCGTTGCTGCTATTCCAAGCATATCAAAGAAAATACCCACAAAAACAATAAAAAGAACAATTAACATACCAATGCCCCATTGTACACCATTTAACATAAGTGTGGATACAATTGTAAAAATAGCCGCTAACACAAATGTGATAACGGCAATACCTATACTAAAGCGTATCGATTTAGACAACAATTGTTTCATTTATATGATAAATCTCCTTATAGGTAAAAAAATAATTATTATGGCGCATAAATCCGAAGTAAAAAAATACATTGTTGTCAACTTATCATTGGTGTATTCGTCCACGATTTACCGTATGTAGTGAAGTGGTCATATAATGAGTAAAAACTGCGGCTTAGGTCCAGTAGGTTTTCCCAAGCAAGTACCTAGCGTTGCCACATTGGCGGTTTCCCTTTAAACTCACCTTAACCGTGTCACCAGCGGTTAGACTGGATTACCACTTAGTCCGCACTATAATCCCCATTATACGTCATCTAGAACAGTCTAGGAGTTTTCCTCAACAGCCTTTAACCTACTCCTAGCCTCTTTTGCAGAGAAGATTTCATATGGAATCGTCTCATAAAGTTCGAGCGGCCTACTCGGAATCTATATGCTTTAGCCATAATCCCCTCTTACTCCACTCAAGGCAGGCTACGCTGTTTGCACGCTTCCCAGCTTGCAATTACAGGTTCATACCCCATCCCATAGAATTGGTAGCTAACTTCTCCTACGCAAATGGGCCTCCGCGGAAGAAGGGTCAACGCCCACATGCCTTTGTGGATCGCCCTCCAACCTTAACTCCCAGCATCAACCCAAGGCTGGGCGCCTCAAGCCGACACAAGGAACTTCATCGATGTGCCCTTTAGCGGATTTTTAGGCCCGCCTTCAGAGTCGGTGGGCTGACTAGAATACTGCACCACTCCAAATTCATACATAATATTATCATATAATAGCGAAGTTCTCAATGATCGCGGTTTACAATATAATCTGCAATTTGTAACAAAATCTCAGAATTTATTTGGCTTTTAGCCAAGAATCTTTTCGATTCGTTTAGATGATATTCACATTTTTCTTTGGCACCCGAGAGCGTCAATAATTTTGGGTACGTACTTTTATCATTCCCAGCATCGCTTCCTACAGGCTTGCCAATTTGTGCTTCATTACCCTCAATATCCAGTATGTCATCTTTAATTTGGAATGCAAGCCCTAAATGGTTCGCAAATTGTTCCAAGTATACTAATTGTTCTTCTGTTGCTCCTGCTATAATAGCACCAGCTAACACTGGGAATATTAGTAGTTTGCCGGTTTTGTGTTCATGTATATACTGAAGATCTTCAACTGTTAATTCTTTGTTCTCACCTAATAAATCAGCTACTTGTCCACCAACCATTCCAGCTGGTCCTGCAGCAAAAGCTAATCTTGAGATTAAATTCACTTTTATTTCAGGTGATATATAGGTAGATTTAGAAATTACTTCAAATCCCTGAGTTAGTAAACCATCACCTGCCAAAATAGCAATGGCATCACCATATACTTTGTGATTGGTTGGTTTACCTCTTCTTAAATCATCATTATCCATACTTGGTAAATCATCATGAATAAGCGAGTATGTATGTATCATTTCAAGTGCACAAGCAACATCAATACCTTGTCGCTCATCTTTGTTAAACGCCTGCAATGTAGCAAAAAGTAGGATCGGCCTGATTCGTTTTCCACCAGCATCCAAGGAATAGATCATAGATTCTTTAATAATTTCAGGTGCCGAAAGATCCCTAATATAGGTTGGAAGCATTTCTTCTATCCAACTTTTCCTAGTCTTCATATATTCCTTAAAATCGAAATCCATTATTCCGTTTCGTCCTCCCCCATAATAAAAGGCTTCATTTCTCCATCCTCTTGTAATATTTGCTCCATTTGTTTTTCTACCTTAATGAGCTTATCATGACAAATTTTGGATAAAGCCATTCCTTCCTGAAAATATGCAATTGCGGCTTCTAATGGGACATCGCCCTCTTCAAGCTTTCCTACTATATTTTCTAGTTTTTCCATCGCTTCTTCGAACGTAACTTTGGTTTCTTCACTCATATATTCTCACTCTCCTCAATACCCCAAACCTGACAATCCAAATAACCATCCTTTAATTGTATCTTTAAAGGATCACCAGGTTGGACTTGTTTTACAGATTTTACTAACGTTTTCTTTTCCCTATAGGTTAAACTATAGCCTCTCTCCATAACTCTTAACGGGTTTAAGGCATTTAGCTTCGATACTTCATTACTCATTTCAAGTCTCTTTTTAGTTACAAGAGCGTTTATAAGTTTTTCCAGATCTCTTACCATTAGCTGCAGTTTTTCATTGGATCTGTGGATCTGTCCAAAAGGATGAGCCTTTTTTAGCCGTTTATTTAGCTGATCCCATCGCTCTTTTTCTGTGGTTAATTTTCGGTTGGTTTCTTTCATAAATTGTTCAAGTAGTCGGTCTAGCTCTTGTTCCTTTTGATTCAAAAGTTGTCTAGGATAGCGAAATGCATAAGACTTTTGTAAACGTTGGAGGTGCTTTTTTTCACCATTTAATTTATCTTTCATCGTTCTAAGAAGCCGTGCTTTACGCTCTTGAATTCTTTCCATTAACTCTTCGATATGCGGAACAGCTAATTCGGCAGCACCTGTTGGTGTAGGTGCCCGTAGATCGGCTACAAAATCAGCTATAGTAAAGTCTGTTTCATGACCAACAGCTGAGATAATTGGAATAGTTGATGCCGAAATTGCCCGTGCTACTATTTCCTCATTAAAAGGCCACAAATCTTCGATTGAACCTCCGCCACGTCCTACAATTAAAACGTCAAACATTCCTGTACTATTAGCCTGTTGTATAGCTTTTGCAATTGACGGCGCAGCCATTTCCCCCTGAACTAGAACAGGGAGCACGCTAATTCGGACAACCGGATAGCGTCTCTTTAATGTTATTAAGATATCACGAATCGCAGCACCTGTAGGAGATGTAATTATGCCTATACTTTGAGGATATTTTGGTATCAGTTTCTTACGTTCCTGTGCAAATAACCCTTCAAACTCTAGTTTTCTTTTTAATTCCTCATACGCTAAATAAAGGCTACCAATCCCATCCGGTTGCATATCCTTAGCGTATATTTGATATTGACCATAAGACTCATAGACCGTTACTTCTCCATTAATTAGAACTTTCATTCCATTTTCAGGCCTAAACTTTAATAACCGATTATCACTGGCAAACATAACACCTTGTATTCTTGAATTTTCGTCTTTCAAGGTGAAATACATATGCCCACGGCTATGCCACTTAAAGTTTGATAATTCACCTTTTATCCAAACATCTTGAAGATGTGGATCCGTATCAAATTTCCTTTTTAAGTAACGCGTTAAAGCAGTAACCGTTAGGAATTTTCTTTCGGTCATGAACAAACACCTTGAGTTTGTTTTGCTGCCTGGATTGTATTTTGTAATAACATTGTAATTGTTAAAGGACCAACTCCACCTGGAACCGGAGTAATATAACTTGCAACTTCTTTAGCTTCGTCAAAAATAACATCTCCACATAGTTTTCCTGTTGACTCTAAACGATTTACCCCAACATCTATGACAACAGCGCCTTCGTTTATATGATCTTTTCCAATAAAATTAGCTCTACCAACTGCAACAATTAAGATATCAGCCTGCTTTGTTATTTCACTTAAGTTTTTTGTTCTTGAATGACAATATGTAACAGTTGCATTCTCATTCAAAAATAATTGACCTACAGGTTTTCCAACAATATTACTTCTACCAACAACTACTACATGTTTACCTTCAATCTCGATATTTTGCAATTGAACCATTTTTAAAATTCCGTATGGTGTACATGGAATAAAGGCTTGTTGGCCAGTCATCATTCGTCCGACGTTTATCGGATGAAATCCATCCACATCTTTTTCCGGTATAATTCTCTCAATTACTTTCTTCTCTTCAATATGACTAGGAAGTGGTAATTGAACAAGGATACCATGGATTGAAGGATCTTCATTCAACACATCGATTTGGGCTAATAATTCATCCTCTGTAATTGTCGCTGGCTGTTCAATTAAGGTATTATATATACCTACTTCTTCACAAGCTTTTTTCTTTCCTTTTACATATGAATGCGAGGCAGGGTCGTCGCCAACTATAATTACAGCCAGTCCTGGTTTTAATCCTTTACTATTTAATACTTTAACCTCTTCTTTCATTTCTGCTCGCAATTGACTGGCAATTTCTTTACCACTTATAATTTGTGCTGTCATCATACTTCCCCCTGTTTAGATTCAAGTGTTGTTTTTATTTTTGATAGTACTCCATTAATGAATTTACTAGACTCATCATCGCCGAAACTCTTGGCTAACTCGATTGCTTCATTTATCGATACATTATGTGGTATGTCGACTTGAAACATCATTTCATATGTACTTATCCGTAAAATAGCACGATCAATATTCCCTAAACGGCTTATAGACCATTTCTCAAGATTATCTGAAATCAATTTATCAATTTCTGGTAAATGATTTATTGTTCCTAATACTAAATCATTTAAAAATGGACTCCCGTTTTCGCCTTCTAAGACATTCTCTATCGCAATATTTGGCTCAGTTTGACTCATATCAATTTGAAAGAGAGCTTGTAATGCTTTTTCTCTTGCTGTTCTTCTTTTCATCTATTAACTTCCTTTCCTTTCGGTTTCATTACACATTATAACTGATTATCGAGTCCTTTAAGCGATTATTTTCACAAACTCATGATGATTAATACAGTATGTCTTTTTCAAAATGATGCTTTTGAAGAATAAGCTATTGTGATCTAAAAAGATCATACCATAAAAAAGGCCTTTTTTTGAATTTGGGCCTTGAAACACTAATTAGAAAATATTTAAACACATTATAAAAAAAGCCAGGAAGATTATTTTCCCTGGCTTTACGTAAAATTTGAGGAATTTATTCCGACCATATACTTCTACACTTTATATTAGCATGTAGCCTAGTCTTCATGCACGTCCTCATCATTTTTTTGGTCAAATTGAATTCCAACAACATGGACATTAATTTCATTAACCTCAAGAGCTGTCATGTTTAATAATGCTTGTCGTATATTATCTTGAATCTTCTTGGCTACATCAGGGATCGAAACTCCAAACAACATGACTACATAAACATCGATCACGATTCCGTCTTCACCAAGCTCTACTTTAATGCCTTTACCGTGATTTTTTCTACCTAAACGCTCAACGACACCTGCAGCAAAATTCCCTCGCATTGATGAAACGCCATCTACTTCAGATGAAGCAAATCCAGCAATCACTTCAATAACTTCCGGGGCAATTTCAACTTTCCCAAGACTTGTAGAGTGCTCTGTCATATCAATGACTTGATTTTCAGACATTCAAACATCTCCCTTCTTACAGCCTTTTACTCCATTATTTGCTATTTCTGCTCAGTTAAATCATAAATTTCAAGAAATTTTGTATTGAAGTCCCCTTCAACAAACTTCTCATGATTTAATAATCGTAAATGGAAAGGGATGGTTGTGTCAATACCTTCTATTACAAATTCACTTAATGCACGTTTCATGCGAGCAATTGCCTCTTCACGAGTTGCTCCATATGAGATTAATTTTGCAACCATAGAATCATAAAATGGCGGAATTTTATAACCTGGGTATACAGCTGAATCAACACGGATACCAAATCCGCCTGGTGGTAGATACATTTTCACCTCGCCTGGTGATGGCATGAAGTTTTTATCAGGGTTTTCCGCGTTAATTCGGCATTCTATTGCCCAACCGGTAAAATTAACATCTTCTTGCTTAATGGTTAATTCTTCACCTGATGCAATTCTAATCATCCATTTTATCAAGTCTACTCCTGTGACTAGTTCTGTAACAGGGTGCTCAACTTGTATACGTGTATTCATTTCCATAAAATAAAATTGCTTCTTACGGTAGTCATAAATAAATTCTACAGTACCAGCACCTGAATAATGAACAGCCTGAGCTGCTTTAACAGCTGCTTCTCCCATTTCCGCTCTTAACTGTTCATCAATTGCAGGTGATGGGGTTTCTTCAAGTAATTTTTGCATTCTACGCTGTACTGTACAATCGCGTTCACCTAAGTGAATAACATTACCATAGTTATCAGCTAATATTTGAATTTCAACATGACGGAAATCTTCAATAAACTTTTCTAAATAGATACCTGGATTTCCAAAAGCAGCTGCTGCTTCTTTTTGGGTTACATTAATTCCCTTGATTAATTCCTGTTCATCCCGAGCAACACGAATCCCTTTTCCGCCGCCACCTGCTGTCGCTTTAATAATAACAGGATAACCACCAATAATTTCTTCTACAACTTTTTTAGCATCTTCAATACTTTCAACGATTCCAGTAGAACCTGGAACAACAGGTACACCAGCAGCACGCATCGTTTCACGTGCTACATCCTTAGTACCCATTTTAGTAATGGCCTCAGGACTAGGCCCCACCCATGTAACATTACTATCACGACAAAGCTCTGCAAAGTCAGCATTTTCAGCTAAAAACCCGTATCCTGGATGCACTGCTTCTGTATTGGTTAGTTTTGCAATTGTAATTAGATTCGTTTTATTTAAATAGCTGTCCTTAGATGCAACTGGTCCGATACAATATGCTTCATCCGCTAATTGTACATGAAGTGCATCTTTATCTCCTTCAGAATAGACGGCAACAGTTTCCACCCCTAGTTCTTTACAAGCTCGAATAATACGAACAGCAATTTCTCCTCGATTAGCAATAAGTAGTTTTTTTATCAATTACAGCAGCCCCCTATTCCGGCTTCACAAGAAACAATGGTTGACCATACTCAACTAGTTGACCATTTTTCACTAAAATTTCGACGATTTCCCCTTCTACTTCAGCCTCAATCTCATTAAATAATTTCATAGCTTCAACGATACAAACTACTGAAGCAGCCTTTACCTTATCACCTGTTTTAACATAATCCGCTTCATCAGGTGATGGTGCAGCATAAAACGTACCAACCATTGGTGAGACAATTTTATGTAAATTAGCATCATTGACATTTGAGCTAGCAGTCTTTTCTTCTTGTTTTGCTGTTTCTGCTTTCTGTTCTACAGGCGCAGTAGCTTTTACTTCTTGAACTGTTGCCGCTTGTACTCTTGGTGCTGCTTGTACGACCTCTGGTACGACTACTTGATTAGTAGTATAAACATTATTTTTCTTTAATTTAACCTTACCGCCGTCAGTTTCATAGGTAAGCTCATCAACATTAGATTGATCAAGTAAACGAATAAGTTCCCTAATTTCTTGAATTTTCAACAAAATACTTCCTCTCCTTATAACTTGTAAATTTATGGTAATAAATCAATAAAACCTATATTCAATAATGGAAAAAATCCATTATATACAATATACGATAGACACACTTTTAAATTCAACAACCACATAGCATATTCATAATTTTTTGACTGTTTTATTGCGAAAACCGCAATTTTTTATAGTCAGTGTCGATTCAAAAGTTAATATACGAGTGTTATGATCATGAAAAAACAGGCTATCTCTTAACAGCCTGTTTTCTTATCATACAATATAAATTTCTATTGCGAAAGCTTTAATCTAATGTACACCACCTGATTAAACTCAATGTCTACTGTACAGGTTGAAACTCTACCGCTACTCGTTTTTCACCTAATTCATCACGAACAAGTCGCATAATATCATTCGCATCTTTCTGTGTACTTTCTGCAGCTTTTACAATTACACGGACCTGATCTTCTTCTGCTTTAACAAGTGCATCAGCAAATTTGTCATTAGCTAGAATCATTGTTTCTAATATCGCTTCTTTTGTTGCTAGAGCATGTAACTCTTCCATTTTATCTAATGCTTCACTTCTTTTTTCAGCGGTTACGTCACTAGACGCAGCGATAGCCTGCAACTCTTCTTTTTCCATCGCTCTTTGATCGTCAATTGCCATGCGTAATGCTGTAAACATACCATCTGCAGACATACCAGTTTCAATCGATTCTTCCATTTCCTCAATTGAAACTTCCATTCCCTCCATATTTGTTTGACTTTCTTCTTCTTCAACATTCTGTTCATTTGTCATTAATGCATAATCATCTGTAGGTTTATTTGGCGAAGTAATATAGTACACTGATAACACAATCACTAAGCTTAACATTGTTAATAACCATACTGTTTGTTTTTTTAATAACATTTATTATTCCCCCTTGGTCTTTTTTGGTAAAACAGATACTCGATGGCTTGGTACATCCAACACTCTAGTAACAGCCTCTACAACCATTTGCTTAACTTTTAAATTATCAACTCCCTTAGCCACTACCAGAACTCCTCTTATCGCAGGTTTTTCGGTTTTTATAGTAATAGGAGTTTCTTTTTCACCATTTCTAACTATCACAACCTGTTCATCACGAGACATATCTTCTACGTTTCTTTTTCCCCCTTCACGATCAACCTCTTCTGTTTTTTGGGTCTGTACAACAGTATTTTTTTCGTATACTTTTAATTCTGTTGCATCAAGATTAACCATGACTGTCACATCTTCTACCCCAACAACACTATCCAGTGTTTCTTTAAGTTGATTTTCATACTCTGCTTCATAATCTGCTATGGCGTTAGAACCTTCAGTACTTTTTTGTCCGAAGACAGGTTGTTCATTATCGTTTGATTGAGCGGCATCAAAAACCGGAACGGCTGAATCATCCTTTTCGTTTGAAGGTAAGAGGTTGCTAATTAGCATAAAGGCAATTCCAATTCCTAATATTAGTAATACATAATTTGAATATTTCTTATCTTTAGGCTCTTGATCTGATTTTTTCAACAAGCCTTTAAGCCAAGTAAAAAAATCTTTATTTTTTTCGTTCATTACTAAGACTTCCCTCCCTCCATTACGACTTCAACTTTTTCTCTGTCAATCTGCCAAGTTTCTGATAATAACTCCTGGACACCTGTCAGAGACTTAAGATCAATTTGGGTAAGCGGCTGAGATGTATCTATTTTTATTTCATTGATCACTGGAATACTACTTTCAGGCTGAGATTCTGTATCTACCTTATTTATGAACACTTTAACTGTTTGAAGGTGTTCTTGTGTTAATTCTTCTTCTCCCTCCTCAAATTGTAGTTGAACTGTATCAATTTGATAGCCATGGTTTACCATTAATTCCTCCTCTACAATTGATTTCATATGGACAGCCATTTGTTCTAAAATATATGCACGTTGTGAGGCTTGTATTTCTTTTTTCTTATTTTCTATCAAATTTTCTACTTCTTTTTTTTCTTGAATACCTGGAAGCTGTATCGAACTCAGGATATTTTCCATATCTGTATTAAATACTTTCAGAATTGGATTTAAAATAATGATAATTAATAATAAACCAATTACCATTTTGGTATATCGCTGGATATTCGAGTTAGGTAGCAACAAATCAATAATGATGGCTAATAAAACAAATAAGATTATATTTGTAATCCATTCATATAAGAATTCCACTTCATCACCTCATCATCATTGAAATATTGCCAGCGCTAACAATGATAGTTATCGATAAGAAAAACATTAAAGATACAATAGCAAGGGCAGCAAAGATATAAATAACACTTTTGCTTATAATGTCTAAGCATTGTATCACGGGTCCGCCACCCAACGGCTGCAGTAATGCTGCAGCAATTTTATATATAAATGCAAGTGTTAAAACTTTAATGGCTGGAAAGATAGCCATAATTAACAAGATAGCTACACCTACAAGACCTATGGTATTTTTAAGTAAAACTGATGCTCCTAAAACAGTGTCTGCTGCGTCTGTTAATGTTCTACCAAAAACTGGGATAAAGTTATTAGTAATGAACTTAGCTGTACGCACTGTAAGTCCATCAGCAACAGATGCAGTAGCTCCTTGTACTGAAATAACCCCTAGGAATATTGTTAAAAAAGTACCAAGCATCCAGATTGAAATATTTCGGAGAAGCCCCGCCAATTGAGTAACTTTATAATGGTCCGTTAACGTACTTACAATAAATAGGATGGCCGACAAAAATAGTAATGGTAATGTTACATATTGAATTAGTAACCCACTAGTATTTACCAAAAAAATGATTATAGGATGAAAAAAAGCTACTGAAGCAACACTGCCTAGAGATGCAATTAACGCTAACAATAAAGGAACAAGTGCAATCATAAAGTTAATCATATTTTCAATAGCATTTTCTGTATAAGAAATAGCTAGATGAAAGCTATTTAATGCGATTATTATCAACACCATGTATACCATTGCATAAGCTACTTTACTAACTGCATGTTGCTCGAATGCCGTTTGGATCGATTGCAATATCATGCTAAATACTGTTAGCATGATTAAGGTACCGAGAAGTTTTCCGTTTGCCATAAGCTCGTACAACAAAAATTTTACAATACCATTTAACCATTCTTGTACGGAAAACTGCTTGTCCCCCTTAACAAAATCTATAAAACTACCTTTTTGACTTTCAGGTAGGAAACCCCCATATTCATTGACAATTTGATCCCAGAACCGCTTAACATTATCGATACCTAAATCTTCAATTTCCTGCTCAACAAAGCCTTTATCTAAGTCAGTAGCCGTTGGAGATGCTTGTACGATTAATGGAAAAAGTGAAAATGACATACAAAGAACGATGAATATTACTAAACGGTTTCTTAATTTTTTTAGTTGTCGGAATATGTACATTTATATCCCCTCGGCTTTCTCGAACAAGGAACCCTCTATGAAGGTATCAAAGATACAATTGTCTCAATGATAACTGTTAATATTGGAATAGCCATGACAAGTATTAATATTTTCCCAGCTATTTCAATTTTAGAAGCAAGCGCTCCTTGTCCAGCATCCTTTGTAATTTGGGCTCCGAATTCTGCAATATAAGCGATTCCTATTATTTTTAAGATTGTTTCTAAATAAACCATATTTACGTTAGCATGGATAGCAATTCTTTCTAACATTCGAATTACTTCATAAATTTGGTCTATTAAAAATAAAAATATGACGATGCTTACAAATACAACTAACATAGAAGAAAATGCAGGTTTTTGTTCTTTAATAATCAGCGAAAGAAATGTTGTAATAAGTGCAATTCCCACTATTTGCAAAATTTCAATGATAGCCCCCTCCTATCTACAACAAATGTTTCCAAGCTATTGAAATAAAAATACACCTTTTATTTTTGTAAATAAATCTTGCAGCTTGGTAATCACCATAAATAGGATATAAATGAAAGCTACCAAAGTAACCCAGTGGGCAAAATCCTCCTTTCCCATTTGCTTTAATATCGTATGTAGGAATGCTATGACTATTCCAATACCTGCTATATGGAAAATAATACTCGGATTGAATTCCATCTATTTCTCCTCCTAAAGAACTACATCAATAATATTACGATAAGCAATCCTGATAAAACCCCTAAACTTTTGACCATTTTTTCATAGCGTTGTTGTTTTTCTCTCGCATCATTTTCTTCACGATCTAAATGAGAAAGTGCTAACCGTATATGTTTTTGTTGGTGTTCGCGATCATGCTGACCAAGTGTTTCTCCAAATTGACGTAGTACCTCATACTCACCTTGTCCAAATGATGTCATGCTCCATATTTCATCTAGGCTATCCACCCATGCCTTATTTACAGAGGTTTCACCATGAATAAGCCGTTTTGAAAATTGATCAAAAAACCATGATAACGGTTTATTTATTTGTTTTGCCAGATTAGCACTAGCTTCGCTTAAAGGTGAGTGCCCAAACATAATTTCTGCTTCTAATGATTGAAGAGCAACCTTTAATTGCCTTAATTGCCTAGGTCTTTCTGCTAATTTTTTTGCCGCCTCAAACCCCGACCATGTTGTAGCAATAATTATAAAAAGAGCACCTAGTAATTTCATAGTTGTTTCACCCTCACTTTATTTAGGATGTCCTCTCCACCTTGGTTACGAATAGCAGCAATAGTACCAGGTCCATTTTGTCTAGACAATTCGACAATTCTCTCAAAAACTTCTAATTTAAGCAGAGGTTCTATTGTAGGCCGTTTATAAAGGTCTGATATCGTATTTCCGTGTGCAGTTACAAAAATAGTAACACCTGCGTTTATTGCCTCTAATATTGCCTCGGTATCCTCCTTACGGCCAATTTCATCAACTACTAAAACGTCCGGACTCATCGAACGAATCAACATCATCATACCTTCAGCCTTCGGACATGCATCAAGTACATCAATCCTAGGCCCAAGATTATGCTGTGGGATCCCTTTTATACAACCAGCTATTTCAGATCTCTCATCAACAATTCCAACTTTTGAAGATGGAACTCCACGGTCATAATCACCCATACTAATTTTCCTAGCAATATCCCTTAGCATGGTTGTTTTCCCTGTTTGCGGAGGCCCAATAAGTATTGTATTTTTCCATCTTCCGTCAAATAGGTAAGGAATAATAGGCTCACTAACTCCGATTTTTTCTTTTGCGATCCGTATATTGTATGAGGTGATATCTTTGATTACCTTTACTTGCCCTCGTTCAGTAATTACCTTTCCAGCAATACCGACACGGTGACCACCACGGATCGTAATATAGCCTCTTTTTAATTCCTCTTCCAATGTATAAATTGAAAAGTCACTTAGCTTATTGAGCAGTTGAATACCATCCATTTTTGTGACAATATATCCGTTTGGATAGTACGGTTGACCTTCAATAATTAACTCAAGAGGTCTCTCAATCCGGATACGGATTTCCTCAATTTTATGAACCACGGGTTCAGAATACTGGCGAATTCTTTCTTCAATTGTTTTAGGCAGCATCTCATAAATATAGTCGTTCACCAGTTCCCTCTCCTTTTCTACCTATGCTTGTCTATATGGATTAACATAAAATAAGACACCAAATTTTACATTTCTACTCTATTACTCTCAATTTATGCAGGCTTGGACATAATATGACTATTTTGATAGAACTCTATTTATATATTCCGAATAGTATTAGTCCAACACCAGCACCTATAAACAACAACTTACGAAATGAAATTTCATCTGCTAAACTGATTAACCCGATACTCATTGTAGTTATTAAAATAACAGGGCCAACCACTGCTAATAATGCATTAATCGCTAAAGCTTTCCGAACATCATTAAATAGCAACATGGCTATTGCCGCAGACAACTCAATTAATGCTGAGATTATTCGTAATCCTGCCATTGAAGCGACACTAGTATCAAGTAATGAAAGCCAACGTTTCAAATCTGTATCCCCTCTCCTATTTGTCCATCTGCTAAAAATGTATGATAAGTCTGGAGTTTTAGACTAAAAATTTCATTGATTTCGTTTGGAATAAGTTCAACTATATTAGCAAAGCGGAACGAGCGTTCCGGAAAGTAGATACAATTTCAAACTATCTTCTTTTGAAAGCAAAAAAACAGAGGAACACATAGTGTTCCTCTGTCTTGGATGAAGGATTATCATATTAAGCTCTTGATACATATTTTCCTTCAGCAGTATTAATAATAAGTGTATCCCCTTCATTGACAAACATTGGTACTTGTACAACTAATCCTGTTTCAACAGTTGCATTTTTTGTTACGTTTGATGCAGTATCTCCTTTTACTCCTGGCTCGGTTTCAATGACTTTTAACTCTACTGTATTTGGTAATTCAACACCTAACGTCTCACCTTGGAAAGTCATGATATGTACTTCCATATTTTCTTTTAAAAACTTAAGCTCATGTGACAATTGAGCAGCTTGTAACTCAATTTGTTCATATGATTCATTGTCCATGAATGTATGTACATCACCGCTTGCATATAAATACTGCATTCTACGATTTTCAATATGTGCTTTCGACACCTTTTCTCCAGCGCGGAATGTTTTTTCTTGAACTGCACCGGTACGTAAATTGCGTAATTTTGAGCGTACAAAAGCTGCCCCTTTTCCTGGTTTTACGTGTTGGAATTCAATTACTTGCCAAATTCCTCCATCTACTTCAATCGTTACCCCAGTTTTAAAATCATTTACAGAAATCATCAGAAAAATCCTCCTAAGTATAAAGATATGTTTTATAACAAACCCGTAAGAATTTGCTTAAAAGTAACATTAATATGTAATAGCCTTACAAAATTAATAATTCCTTTGTAGAATGTGTCAATGACTCATTACCCTTAGTTGTAATAACAATATCATCTTCAATCCGTACTCCACCAAGACTTTCTATATATATACCCGGCTCGACAGTTACAACCATTCCTGGCTCTAATTTAATATCAGATTTGATGGATAATGTGGGCCCTTCATGGATATCTAAACCGATCCCATGACCTGTTGAGTGACCAAAATATTCGCCATATCCCTTCTCTGAAATATAATCGCGGGTTAGAGCATCCGCTTCCTTCCCAGTCATACCAGGTTTAATGCCTGTCATACCACGGAGCTGTGCTTGTAAGACAATATCATAGATATTTATTAACTCATCACTTGGTTCTCCAACAGCTACAGTTCTTGTAAGATCTGAACAATAACCTTTGTAGAGAGCGCCAAAATCAAGTGTTACAAGCTCGCCATTTTCAATTACTTTATCTGACGCTACACCATGTGGCAATGCAGAACGATATCCCGATGCAACGATTATATCAAATGAAGATGCTGTTGCCCCTTTTTTTCGCATGAAAAATTCCAATTCATTTGATACTTCAAGTTCAGTAAGCCCTGGTTTTATAAATTTGGTGATATGCTCAAATGCAGCGTCTGCAATTGCTGCAGCTTCTTTAAGGATAGTTAGTTCGTCCGTTGTTTTAATTAATCTAATATTTTCAACAACACCTGATATCGGAACTAACTCACTTTTAATGATATTGGTATACATCTCATAGGTTCCAAAGGTAATATGTTCTTTTTCAAATCCTAGTCGCTTAATTCCCAATTGCTGAGCTAGATCAACTACCTCTTCATGTATCGGACGTTTATGTTGGATAATGTCAAAATTCTTTACTTGCTTATTAGCTTGTTCAACGTAACGGAAATCAGTAATGAATTTTGCTGCGTTTAATGAGATTAATACCACGCCAGCTGTTCCTGTAAAACCAGTCACGTAACGCCTATTTTGGCCATTTGTTATTAACATTCCGTCGATATCCAAATCCTTAAGTTTTTCTCTAATCCTATTAAGAAGATCCATTATAACATCCTTCCAAATTATAATGTTCGTGAAACCTAAACGCGATCTTTTGCCACTTTAAAACTTTTATAAAATATATACAATAAAGGAGCCTGGTAGACGAGGTAATTACTCTAAGCTGGTAACAAAGACCACTATATTCTACCATAGGAACTCCTCTTTGAATAGCATATTACGATTGTGGCACATCATTTGCGTCATAGGAAATAGAGTAGCCTACAAAAACGCCATATAAGATATACAAACAAATTGTAGTAATAATTGTATTCCGTTTAAAGTCCTGTACCTCTTCTAAATCAGGAAAAATTGGATTCAGAAGATAAAAAACAATAATCCATAAGGCTACTCCAAAAAGGATACCAGGCCATAACTTTTGAAACTTACTTAGAAATGCATTATAAAGTAATGCTGCACCGATCGAAATAATTCCAATGACCAATATACCAATAAAATGACCCATAAAATCGTTTTTCCAATCACCAATAGCCCAGGGTTGAAGGATTAATGCGGGCCCTAGTTCTGTAAAATTAAAATAATGAGCAATATAACCTATTAAACTCCAGAAAACACCACCAAAGAAACCTGTTACAATAACTTTTTGCATATGGGACATAGGTTGATCCTTTTTATTTTGTTCCAGTTCTTTATTATCTCTTGGTTTTTCTTGATTTTCTGCCATAATTCAACACCTCCAATTCTAGTATGTCCTAAACAGGAAAATGAATGAATTGAATTTTATAATGTCTTAAAATTTCCTAAGAAGGTAATACTATTTATGTATAAATATAGGAGGTTTAAAACCCTATCTTGTAGAATATATATTATGTAAAGAATGATATTCCCTTTTGGTAAATAAGAAAACACACGATCAAGACCCCAGAGGGACAGGCGGTGATGATTGATTATAATTTGTCAAGTATACGTTCTAATATTTCTAAGGATCTTTCTTAAAATTTCTTAAAATCAATAGCATTCTTAGTACAATTATTAAATTGTAATATAGTATTTACTCATTGTTTTTACAATTTACATTGGCTTTCAAATTGGGAAGTCCATTATAAATACATGCGAATATAATAATAAAACAGCATTCAACAAGGGCTATGTAGAATGCTCAGCTTAAGAATTGCTACTACTATCTTATTTTAGGGAGGTGAACCTCTTGTTTAATCGTCCTTCTGTTCATCCTTTAATAATGGTCATAATAGGCTTGGCTGGCTTTGGTTTATTGTATCGACTTGTAGTTAACCCCGTAGGGCTAATTAAGGAAATACTGATTGCAGCACTTGTTATCGGGATTATTTTTCTGATCTATAAACTTGTTATGCAAAAGAGATTCGGTGCCACTGGACACCTTAATTCAAAGTATAAAAGAGCTGTACGTCAGTCAAAAAAGCTATATAATGAGACTTCAACTCATACGACAAAGGTAAGGGGTTTATCACAGCAGTCTGCTATCAAAAAGCCCTTACGCTCAGCACACACGCATAAAAGCAGTAAGAAACGAGAGCATAATTTTACAGTTATCGATGGAAAAAAAGGAAAAAAAAAGAATCGAGCCTTTTTTTAAAGCTTGATTCTTTTTTATTTTCTCCATTCTCGTTTTTTTGCTTTTAAATATATCTCCGCCTTTAACCTGCCTATTTCAATAAGCTTTTCTTTCTCATCTGACGTAATGTCAAACTTTACAAAACTGATAATGTCTACTGGTATAAAAATTATACGGTCCGCAATTTTCTTTGATATATATCGATCATCATGAGCTCCCATCATAGTTTCAAAAATAGCTTGGAACATTCCAAATGCGTTATTTATTTCATTTGGCGGTATATTATCTAGCTGTGGACTTAATCTTAAGCCGACAACAGGTCTTTGCTTTTCGTTATCAAATAACCAAATTGGAAAATTGCTAAGTACAGCCCCATCCACTATAACCGCTTTTTTTGCTTTTCGATTGTAAATTTTCACAGGTTCAAAAAAATAAGGTATCCCCGCACTCATCCGAACAGCTTTTCCTATTGGAAAAGCATTAGGGTTTATACCATAATTAACTAAGTCATCCGGTAAGACAATAATTCTCCCATTGGTTAAATCTGAAGCAATTATTTTTAGTGAACATGGTGGCTTAATATCTCCAAATGTTCTTATTCCTTTAGTTGCTAATATTTTTGTAATCCACCGTTCAAAAACATCCCCTTTATACAAGCCTAGCCGCCAGTATACGCTAATCCACTTCATAACTGGAAAAAAAGGGAGCATCGTTTTAGGTGCATCTAGAAAATCACTAAAATCTACATCACCAATGATCGATTTAATTTCACTTGCTTTAAAGCCAGCACTAATTAATGCTGCAATGATAGCACCTGCACTGGTACCAGCAACATTTTTAAAAACAAACCCTTCCCGCTCAATTATCTCGATAGCTCCGACGAAGGCAATAGCCTTCATACCACCACCTGAAAAAACACCATCAATATCCATTGAGGAGCCTCCTTAAAGTATAAATGAATACATAAGGCCATTGCTATTAAATATGGTACAGAAGTGGAAACACACCATTAGCCTAGAAGGAGCATAACAACGATTTTTCTTCTACTATAATCCATATATGTAAATCGTGATAGTAGAACAAAAAAACATCCGCAAATGCGAATGTTTACGTAAAATATAAAATTTTAGCGTGTGGAAAAAACTTCATAATATAATCAGAAACTGTTTCTTTTAATGCTGCAGCTTCCTCGTCAGGATAAACATACTTTCCTATCCCATATCGACCCCATTTATATTTTCGTTTTTCCTCATCCATTTCCAGTTTGCTCTTTGGATACCTTTTTTGGATTACATTTTTTGCAGGCTTAGTAAAACGATGCTGAATAAGTTCAAAAGAAAGCTCCTGTGGCATACATTCGGATAGTTGCTTTTCTAGCTTTTCAAACAATTCATAATAGCCCTCTTCCCAACCTTCGTGCATATAAATGGGGGCCACGATAAACCCTAGTTTATAGTTCGCTTGAGCAACTTTTTTAGCCGCTTCAATTCTTTCTTCAAAACTCGAGGTTCCAGGCTCAAAGTTTTTAATTACATAGCGTGAATTTATGCTAAATCGAAAATCGGTTTTACCGTTATGTTTAGCATCCAGCAAGTGGTCTACATGGTGAAATTTCGTTACAAACCGTAACAGACCATATTCTGTTTCTCCTATAAATTCAATCGCTTTTTTTAGAGAATGTGTTAAATGATCAATCCCAACAATATCTGAAGTACAGGCCGCTTCAAATCTAGTAATTTCTGGTTTGCGCTCATCCATATATTTTTGTGCTTGATTAAATATTTCCTCTAAATTTACGTATGTTCGTATATATGGTTTACTACCGAGCGTTGTTTGTAGATAACAATAATGGCAATGCCCCATGCAGCCTGTAGCAAGAGGAATAGCGTATTCAGCAGATGGCTTTGAAGTATCAAACTTTAATGTTTTACGAACCCCAACTACAAGCGTTGATTTTGCATTTCGATATTTTTGATTTTCAGTGTCTCCCGGAATATTGCGCACTTGATTATGGGAGGTTGTTTGTCGTACTTCTATACCAAGTTTTTGAAACTTTTCCTGTAGCTCAACTCCTAATGGATATTCTAATGCACCAGGCTCTATATATACTAATTGCGGTATAAATGGTTCCATACTTTCCCCCTTAATGCCATAGCCATCTACCATTATTATGTGTATCATCGCATTTTGTAGCATCGGGAAAGTTATCCGTTTTTTTTAACATTTACCAAAACAAAAAATTCTAAGTTTATTTTGTAACAAAAGTAGAGATGGACTGTTGTCCATCTCTACTTTGTTGTATTATTTAAGTTTCCTATCTAGTCTAGTCTAATCTACGCTTTTACAATCCACATTTAAGCTGTGCATTACAATTCGTACAAGTGTTACAGCCACCAATTTCCTTGACCTTACCTTTACGACATACTGGGCAAGTGTTACCTACCTCTGAGCCAATCGTAACGTCTGTTGATCTTAAATCATTAATCGTATCAACTAAAACAACATGTGGCTGTTGGTGAGGAACTTTGTCAAATTCTACATCGTCAAAAGAATTATCCTCAGCCTTTAACGTAAGAACTTGTGCGTCACGGCTTCCATCAACGTATACCGTGCCACCTTTAGCCCCACCGCGATACAGTCTTTCATAAACTTTTTCAACTTGCTCAACTGAATAGCCTTTTGGTGCATTAACTGTCTTACTTATCGAGCTATCCACCCAGCGTTGGATTACACATTGAACATCCGCATGTGCTTCTGGTTTTAAGTCCATAGCAGATACAAACCACTTTGGCAGGTTCTCCGGATCAGCACCTGGATGTTTATCTAAATATTCTTGTAGAATATCCGCTTTTACTTCAATAAATCTGCCTAAGCGGCCGCTACGGAAGTATGAGAATGAGAAATACGGCTCAAGTCCTGTTGATACTCCTACCATTGTTCCTGTACTTCCAGTAGGTGCAACCGTTAATAAGTGTGAATTTCTAATACCATTTTCAATAATCTGCTGTCTTACGTCCTCAGGCATTTTTCTCATATAGCCTGTATTAATAAAGGCATTACGTAAGCGATTTGTTTCTTCTTGTGTATCCCCTGTTAAGAATGGGAAACTTCCTTTTTCTTTTGCTAATTCAATGGAAGCCTTATATGCCTCAACAGCAATAACTTCAAAAATCTTATCAATTAGGACATTACCTTCTTCTGAACCATATTCTGTTTCACAGTAGATAAGTAGATCGTGAAGTCCCATTACACCTAAACCTACACGGCGCTCACCAAGTGCTTGTTTTCTATTTTGCTCTAGGAAATATGGTGTTGCGTTTATAACATTATCCTGCATACGGACGCCAACACGAACAGTTTGTTTTAGTTTTTCAAAGTTAACTTGTTTATTTTCTTTATCTGCCATTTCAGCTAAGTTCACAGCTGCTAGGTTACATACACTATATGGTGCAAGAGGTTGTTCTCCACACGGATTTGTTGCAACCACTTGTTGACCGTATGCTTTTGCATTTGTCATGTCGTTCGCATTATCGATAAAGAAAATACCAGGTTCTGCTGAATACGTTGCACAAATGTTGATCAGGTTCCATAGTTCCTTTGCGCGAATCTTACGATATACTCTTACTTTATGACCAAGTTTTTCCCACTCACGGACGTCGCCAACCTTGTGCCATTCTTCATTATATATTTTCATTTCGTCTTGATCATAATTTTCAACATCCGGAAACTTTAAGTCGTAGTAGTCATCATTTTCAACTGCATCCATAAATTCTTTTGTTAAACAAACAGATATATTTGCACCTGTCAAAAATTCTGAATTATGGACGCTAAAGTGACCGCCAACTTCTAGTTTTTCTTCGGCTTCCTTAATTGCTTTAGCAGTAAATCCACCAAAACTAGGAATATTTTTATAGTTTACGATTCCTTGATACATATCTCTTTCCACTTCAGAAAGTGGCGTAAACTTTAATTTTTCTTTGGCAAGCTTTTTAATTGTTTCATCTTCTGTATTTTCAATCAGGAAACGCAAAATTCTAGGGTTTTGCATTTTAGATATAATAAATTCAATTACATCAGGGTGCCATGAAGATAGCATTATCATTTGAGCCAAATATATGTTACGTTGATTCGCTAAATCAACTCTTTAAGTCACCTTAAAGTTCAGACCATATCTTACATCATCTCACATACTAGATAATGCCCTCGCACTTCGGGATCGCTTGACCCCTACTCTACTCCCTTTCGTTAAAAAAAACGCGGTTTCGATGGTCGTTGAACCTTCTCCATTGGAAGTCCTTTAGGAGCTCGGCTGCTGATTGTCTTTATCCGCTTATGATTTTCAGGCCATCACATTCGTTATTTCTAACCATGTTGTGGCTCATAAGCCATATATAATGCTTTTTAACTTACTTATAACAAAGTCTCTATTATTAAGAATATCGAATTCCCAAAACCGCACAATTTTATAGTTATTTTTAATGGCGATTTCGTTTTTTTGTTTATCAATTTGTATTCTTTCTAATTGCCAATCTTTAGGACTAGGATAAAACTTTGGATTTGCATGCCAATAGTCACCATCACACTCAATTATTAATTTTTGACTTTGGACTAAAAAGTCATATTGTCGATTCTCGAGAATAAATGAATAGGTGTATGTTACTCCGAGCTCTTTAAGTATGATTTCCATTAACCTTTCAATCCTCGTTTTCCTAAACGATTGGTTTTCCATTTGTTTTAAAGTTGCTAGTCGTATTTTTTGAATTGTTTCTTCACTGTAGATTCCTGTTTTTCCGCTATTCCAAGAAGGTGTTTTATTCTTTTTTCGTGTTCTTGATGTTTTTCTGATAATGTTTCCAAAGTGGTTTTCTTTTTGTTGTGTTGACATCTTCTGATGCCAGCTTTTTATTTTGCTTGCTTTAAGTTGTTTTGAACAACTTAGCGAACACGTTTTTATTCTAGTATCTTCATTGGAAAATTTCTCATTGCAAACAGGGCATATTTTTGCCTTATCTTTTTTTTGTGCACACTTACTACTACAATATTGGTTTGGTTTGCCGCGTCTTAATTTCACAATATTATTACAACCAAATCCCTTACAAACTAGGTCACTTTGTTCATAGTAGTAACGTACTAGATAATCATGCAATGAAAGATCATGCTCTTTTTTTAGATGTGAAGTAAACAATCCCTGTTTGTTGTGCAAATAAGTACGACCACACAACTTACATATTAGAGACTTTGAAGCATTATATGGTTCCATCATAAACACCTCTTCAATGACATCTAAATGCATATTCTAAGGTGTTTTAAAACCAAAAGAGTTTCCAGCAATTCACGAGGTTAAGAGGCACTCAATTATTTACCTCTGCGGCTGCCGCCCTGTTCAACTAGATGTGTTAGCTTAGCAATATCATCCAGCCATGATACTGAACCTGAAGATTTACCATTCACGCCACGAGCTAACGTATTGCGTGGTCTTAACGTTGAACCATTTGTACCAACGCCACCGCCGCGGCTCATGATCTCCATCACTTGCTTGCGATGTTCAGAAATACCTTCTCTTGAGTCCTGAACAAAAGGCATTACATAACAATTGAAGAAAGTGACAGCTGTGCTTGAGCCTGCCCCATACAGCACGCGTCCAGCTGGGATAAAGTTAAGGCTAGCTAATTCCTCATAAAATTTATTGAACCAACGATCGCGCTGTTTTTCTGTTTCTTCCACTTGCGATAACCCTGTAGCTACACGTTTAGCAATTTGTTCATAGAAAATCTCAAGTGGCTTTTCAATTACATCTAACGATCGATTGATAACACCAGTTTCTCTTTCTTGCTCTGTTTCTAGCGCTCCACGATATTCATCATCAACTTTAACTGTAGCTCGATTACGTTCACGGTCTAGCTCGATAATAAATCCAGTACCTCTAGCAGGAAACTTTGGATCTTCTTTTATGGTTAAGACAACAAAATCCCCCACCGTTAACGTCAGTTTTTCTGTGTCTTTAAAAGCGTAACGGTCAAGCATAACAAGTCGTGAAACACCACTGTGTGTCATGTTCATATCATCGCTAATTTCATGTACCTGCGGGAATAAGCTAATATCCTTATTTAGCCTTGTTATATTTACTTTCATATTCTCGGCGGTCGCCGTCACCATCTTCATCTCTCCTTATTCAAATGGGATTGTTCTTTTTGTATGTTTTCGATGTTATTCATAGTAAGCTTGTCTATGTTATTAGCATATTCTTACCGTACCACAAAGAAAGATATAATTCAACATATAGTATCTCAATTCCAAAAGATAATACTACATATTGATTAGAGTTAGATAAACTTGCATTTTGTCAAACTAGGAATTTATCAAAAAATGGAGATTTTTGAAGAAAATCTATTTATTTCCTTGAAAAATCAGGCATTAAGAAGAATTTCATAACTTGCAAAACCCGAAGCCTGTCAAAATAACAATTAAAAAAATAAGCAATAAAAAATGTGGCTAAAGTACCACATTTTTTGATGCACGATATTACTTTCTGAAGTTCCATTCCTGTTTAAGGTATTTATCACTTTCAATCTTTGCGATCACATCATTTTCTTCCTTACTTAATATATAAGGCTCGAGGTGAATATTCAAGCTTTTTTCAAAACCAGATTTAAAGGCCTCCATAGCATTTCCTATTGTTACAGGAGTTTTAGTTAAATTATTTATAGCAACAGCTTTATTTTTAAAGCCTGCTTTCATTCTCTCTTTTATACGTTCATTTTTATATTTAAATAAACTAAATAACTTTTCTTCATCCAAATCTAATAGAATAGAACCATGCTGCAAAATGACTCCTTTTTGTCGAGTTTGAGCGCTTCCCGCTACTTTTCTACCTTCTACAACTAATTCATACCAAGAAGATGCGTCGAAACAAACAGCAGACTTAGGATTCTTTAATGTCTGTAATTCACTTTCTGTTGTCGGTACAGCGAAGTATGCATCTAGACCTAATTGTTTAAAGCCTTCAAGTATACCTCCAGAAATAACCCGATAAGCTTCAGTTACCGTTTTCGGCATTAAAGGATGTGATTCTGAAACGATCACACTATAGGTTAATTCTTGGTCATGCAGTACTGCTCTTCCTCCTGTTGGTCTTCGCACAAATCCCAATCCATGTGATTGAACTGCCTCCATATTAATTTCGTTTTCAACTGTCTGAAAGTAACCAACAGAAAGAGTCGGAGGATTCCATCCGTAGAACCGAATCGTCGGACCTATTTTCCCTTCACTATGCCAATTAAGCAACGCTTCATCTAATGCCATATTATAACTTGGGGGGCAATTCCCTGAATCAATAAAATTCCAATTCTCCTTATTCATCTTGTTCTCCTTCTAATGTTGAATTGATCATAGTCTAACAAAATAACTTCACGATATAAAGAAAATAGTAATGACTTTATTTTGTGTCCAAAAATTATATTCATTTTCCTTTGCATCTCCGTTGAATCCTTTATATAATAAAATTTGTGATCTATTAATGTTCTTTTATAGAAAGGAATCCTTCCAAAAGAGATACTATAAAAATAGTACCGTGTTAAAAAATACTATAATAAGTAATCTGCAGCGAAAGGATTAAGAGAGGGGTTTTGGGAGATGTGGTATTTATTAATAACACTAGTAGTAATCATTGCATACATCGTTGGAACTAGACTATATCAAAAGCGGTATCTAAAAGAACTAACAGAAGAAGAGTTTAGAGCTGGGTATCGAAAAGCGCAGCTTATTGATGTCCGTGAACCAAATGAATTTCAAGCTGGCCATATTTTAGGCGCAAGAAACATACCGTTAAGCCAAATTAATGCTCGCAAAGCAGAAATTCGCACTGATAAGCCAGTTTATCTATATTGCCAAAGTGGAATGCGTAGTGCTCGGGCAGCCGGTATTATCAAAAAGTTAGGTGGAGAAGATATCAGCCATTTAAAAGGCGGATTTAAGAAATGGTCAGGGAAAATCAAAACAAAAGCAAAATAAAGAGTTGTGTCCATATGAGACACAACTCTTATTTTTTAAAACTATCCTTCACATTAATGATCACAAATTATCGGTGGCTGCATGCTCTTTTACAAATCTTAATATTGGTTTTCTTGCTGCAGTCGTTTCATCTAACCGTTTCACCACAGTATGGTGTGGGGCGTTTTGTACAATCTCTGGATTTTCATCTACTTCTTTTGAAATCTGAATCATCGTCTCGATAAATTGATCTAGGGTGTCTTTCGATTCTGTTTCTGTTGGTTCAATCATCATACATTCCTCCACATTATGCGGAAAATATATTGTAGGTGGATGATACTTGAAGTCTAAAAGACGTTTTGCCATATCTAATGTACGTACACCTAACTTTTTTTGTCGAGCTCCTGATAATACAAATTCATGCTTACAATATGAGCCATACGGTAGGTCAAAATACGGAGCTAAACGTCTCATCATATAGTTTGCATTAAGAACAGCATATTCTGATACAAGCTTTAAGCCGCCTGCACCCATCGTACGAATATAGGAATATGCCCGAACATTTATACCAAAGTTACCGTAATAGGGTTTCACTCTCCCAATTGTCTTAGGTCGATTATACTCAAAAGTGTAGCGGTCGCCTTTTTTAACAACTATAGGCATGGGTAAAAATGGACTTAATTCGGCCTTAACACCTACCGGACCTGAGCCAGGTCCACCTCCCCCATGTGGACCTGTAAAAGTTTTATGAAGATTTAAATGAACTACATCAAAACCCATATCTCCTGGACGAGCTTTACCTAATATAGCATTAAGATTAGCTCCATCATAATAAAGCTTTCCTCCAGCAGCATGAACTATATTAGCTATGTCAACAATGTGACTTTCAAAAAGCCCTAAAGTATTTGGATTGGTTAGCATTAGAGCTGCTGTATCCATTCCTACAACTGATTTTAAATGCTCTAAATCTACTAATCCATTACTATCTGAGCGTACAGTTACTGTTTCAAATCCTGCAACAGTTGCAGAAGCAGGATTTGTACCATGTGCGGAATCAGGTACAATAACCTTTGTTCGCATAAAGTCGTTTCTAGACTCGTGATAAGCCCTTATCAGCATCAACCCCGTCCACTCACCATGTGCACCGGCAGCTGGTTGTAATGTGACCATATTCATGCCTGTTATCTCCTGCAAATCACTCTGTAGCTCATGCATTAATTGTAATGCACCCTGTACCGTCTCCTCGGATTGATAGGGGTGAATATAACTAAAGCCAGAAAAACGGGCAACTGTTTCATTTACTTTAGGATTATATTTCATCGTGCATGACCCTAACGGATAGAACCCAGAGTCAACGCCATGATTTCGTGTGGAAAGTGCAGTATAATGTCTCATGATATCTAGTTCTGAAACCTCAGGAAGCTCTGGACCTTCCTTTCGGATATATTCACTTGGAAACAATTCTTCTATATTTATTGAAGGGACATCTATGGTTGGTAAACTATAACCAATGCGATCCTTCTTGCTAATTTCAAAAATTAGCGGTTGATCTAGTTTAGCCATCGTATTCCCCCATTCCACTGACAAGCATATCAATTTCAGCTTTTGTTCTTAGTTCAGTTACTGCTATTAACATGTAATTTGAAAAACCTTCATAAGCTTGCCCAAGATCATATCCACCTATAATACCCTGCTTGTAAAGATGTTGATTTACATTTTTTACAGGATATTTACAATCAATGACAAACTCATTGAAAAGCGGTCCTGAAAATACCATTTCAAAGCCTGATTGTTTAAAACACTTAATGGCATACTGCGCTTTCGAAATATTTTGATAAGCCATTTCCCGTATTCCTTTTTTTCCAATAGCTGACATAGCAACAGCTGCTGCTAATGCGTTCAAGGCTTGATTGGAGCAAATGTTAGATGTAGCTTTTTCACGGCGAATATGCTGTTCACGGGCTTGAAGAGTTAAAACAAATCCTCGCCGTCCCTCTTCATCAACGGTCTGACCAACTAGCCGCCCAGGGATTTTTCTCATTAACTTTTTGGTAACCGCAAAAAAACCACAATGTGGTCCACCAAATTGAGGTGGAATACCAAATGGTTGTGCATCTCCTATAACAATATCAGCACAAAACTGTCCAGGTGGGGTTAATATTCCAAGTGCTAGTGGGTTGCATGACACAATAAACATCGCTTTTTGTCTATGAACAACCTTCTCAATTTCTTGTAAATATTCGATTTGCCCGAAAAAATTTGGATATTGAACAATAAAACAAGCACTGTCATTATCTATATTGCTTTCTAGATCCTGCAAATTTGTAATCCCATTTTTAATTTCAATTTCAACAATTTCTAATTGTTGGCCCTTTGCATATGTCTCTAGTACGAGTCTGTATTCAGGATGAACGGATTTAGAAACCAGAACTTTCTTGCGTTTAGTGTGAACAGAACTTAAAACGGCAGCCTCTGCAAGAGCTGTTCCGCCATCATACATTGATGAATTAGCTACATCCATCCCCGTTAATTCACATATCATCGTTTGATATTCGAAAATCGCTTGTAGCTCACCCTGAGAAATCTCAGGCTGATATGGGGTATAAGCGGTGTAGAACTCTGACCTAGAGATAACATGATCCACAATCGTAGGAATATAATGCTCGTAAACACCTGCACCTAGAAACGAAATATATCTTTTAATATCGGAATTATTAGCAGCTAATTTTTGTAGTTTCTTTAGTAATTCAGGTTCAGATAAGGAAGGAGCTAATTTCAATTCTCCCTTAAAACGGACTTCATCAGGAATATCTTCAAACAATTGATCAATTGAGTTTACACCAATAGTTTGCAACATATGATGTTTGTCTTCTTCAGTCATTGGTAAGTACCGGAATTCCATATGGCCCCTCCTTATTTACGACGTTTATAGAATGGTGTAGAAACAACCTTTGCTTTTGCAAACTTGTTTGCCCTGATTTCTACAAACATCTCTCTTGCTAAATCAGAAAACTCAGTCTTCACCAAAGCCAATCCTAAAGGTTTATTATAGGTCGGTGAGTGCGTACCAGATGTTATATGACCCACAACTTCTTCACCAACATATACTTTATAGTCATTTCTTGGAATACCGCGATCAATCATTTGAAGACCTACTAATCTTCGCTTAACACCTTCTTTCTGCTGAACTTTTAGGGCTTTTTTTCCGATAAAATCCACAAATTTATCTGTTTTCACAACAAAATCCAGTCCTGCTTCTAAAGGTGATATATCAGCTGTCAATTCATGACCGTATAAAGCCAGCTTCGCTTCAAACCTTAAAGTATCCCTTGCCCCAAGTCCGATGGGTAGAATATTAAATTCCTCCCCAGCTCTTAAAATACTAGTCCATAGCACCCTAGCTTGATTAGCATCACAATAAATTTCAAAACCATCTTCGCCGGTATAACCAGTACGCGAAACGATGCATTCAATTCCATCAATATTCACTTTTTGTTTAAACTTAAAAAATTTAATCTCGCTTATATTTTCAGTTGAAATTTTTTGTAGTATTATTTCTGCGAATGGACCTTGAAGAGCTAATTGAGCAACTTGGTCTGATAAATTAACTAATTGAACCGCTTCTACATTATGATTCATTAACCATTCATAATCCTTTTCAATGTTTGCCGCATTGACAACTAATAGAAATTCCTCTTCCGCTAGTCGATATACAATTAAATCATCCACTGTCCCACCATTCTCATAGCACATCGCTGTATACAATGCCCCACCAATCGTTAACTTTTCAATATCATTCGTCATCATTTTTTGTAAAAATTTTAAGCTATTTTCTCCTTTCACACTAATTTCGCCCATGTGTGAGACGTCAAATAAACCAGCTTTTGTACGGACTGCAACATGTTCCTCTTTAATTGTTTTAAATTGAACAGGTAACTCCCAACCTCCAAAATTGATCGTTTTAGCACCGTAATCCTTATATAACGGGTATATAGGTGTCCTTTTTAGCCAAGCCAATATAACCCCTCCCTGTGTTTTTCAATGAATTGACTAGTATATTAAAATTTATTCCACTTTGTTAATGGTTATATCCAAACTACAATAATCTATAATTTCGCCAATTAACCTGGAATTGAGATTTTGTTTAGTAACGTGAATAGTAAAAAAGGACAGGGGAATGTAAGAAACTGTACATTCCCTGTCCTTTGACCTGAAAGTTTTTCAATGATAATCTCAAATTATCATTGAATCCTCGTTGGTGGCTTATTAAAAGCGCTCTCCAGAGTTGCGTCCAACAAGAGTCTTTTTGCCTGAGAGATTCGCAGAATTTACTACTTGCTCCTTCGGCGCCACTTTAACTAATAGATAACTCTTTAACTAAGCAGTGGTCTCTCCCCTTGTTTTCATTCGCATATATATTTTTTTATAAGTTGGATATACTGAATTCTAGATTACTCTCTTTAATTTCTACCTAATTAATAATTATGACTACAATAATTAAATTATACTTAGATAACTAAAAAGAAAGGATCGATTCCATGCATGTTGATATCGAATTTGATCATACATGGCAAGAAGACTTCTTAGAAAAAGTGGAAAGCGATGGGCCATGGGCCAACTGGGAGCTATACAAGCTTGCTTATGAAATTGAAGAACATATGGTCATCCCAGAGTTTGAAGGATTGATTGCACCAAAACATCTACCACATTTAACTCCCCTAGCCCATCAACTCGAAGCTGCCCAAACTGTTCTTGAACAAATGAATGGAAAAGCAATTTTAGCAGACGAAGTAGGGCTCGGAAAAACTATAGAGGCTGGACTTATTTTAAAAGAATATATGATTCGAGGATTAGTCAAAAAAGTATTAATCCTTGTACCCGCTTCCTTAGTTTCACAATGGGAAACTGAGCTAAATCAAAAATTTTTTATTCCAGCTATTGGCTTTCGCAAAAGTTATGTTTGGGAGCAATGTGATATCGTAATCTCATCCATAGATACTGCCAAGCGCAATCCACATCGAGATATTATCTATAATCAAAACTATGATATGGTTATCATCGACGAAGCGCATAAATTAAAAAACAACAAAACAAAAAACTACGAATTTGTCCAAAATCTAAAGAAAAAGTTTTGTCTGCTATTAACTGCTACACCAGTGCAAAATAAAGTTGAAGAAGTATTCAATTTAGTTTCATTGTTAAAACCGGGCCATCTAGGAAGTCAATCTAATTTTTCAAAAGCTTTTTCTGCAAAAGATAGAAAAGTAGAAAATAATGAGTACCTAAAAGAGCTTATTAATAAAGTAATGATCAGAAATAGACGTGGAGATACCGATATTGAATGGACTAAGCGCCACGTTAAAACTGTCCCTATTACGCTATCTAAAGAAGAACAAGACCTTTATGATGCCGTTTTAGCATTAAAACATAATAATTATCTAAATAAAAGTCAATTTTCCTTGATCACTCTACAAAAAGAGGTATGTTCCAGTCGAGAGGCTGCTTTCTTCACGTTAAATAATATGTTAAAAAAGGAACTAGTAAGTAGTGCAGTTCAACAGGTCGTTCAACAGTTAGTTGAAAAAATAAACCTTATTACTAAAAACTCTAAAGCTGAAAAAGCATTAGAAATTATAAAAAACGTTAATGATAAGGTAATTATTTTTACTGAATATCGCGCAACACAGCTTTATTTACAATGGTTTTTAAAACAACATGGCATTACCTCTGTCCCATTTAGGGGTGGTTTCAAACGTGGAAAAAAAGATTGGATGAAGGAATTATTCAAAAATAATGTCCAAGTGTTAATCGCAACTGAAGCTGGCGGAGAGGGGATCAACCTCCAATTTTGTAACCATATCATTAATTACGATCTACCATGGAATCCTATGAGAATTGAACAAAGAATCGGTAGAATCCATCGTCTAGGACAAGAAAAAGATGTTATGATTTATAATTTTGCTACAAAAGGAACGGTAGAGGAGTATATACTACAACTACTTTATGAAAAAATAAATTTATTTGAACGTGTAATTGGTGAACTTGATGAAATTCTTACATCATTAGATATTATGAATATTGAAAATCAGATAGAAGATATTCTATTAAATTCTGATAGTGACGGGGAAGTTAAAATCAAAATGGACAACTTATCTTCAATAATTAATTTTCATTCAACTTTAAGTAGAGAGGAGGCCCAGAATGCAGCAGCAAGATATTCATAATTTTTTATATCGTTATTTTGTTAGTAATGGTTGTGACATTATCGAACAATCTGAAGGACATTTAATTGCACAATTAACGGTTGATCTCGATAAACAACTCATGAACCGCCCCTTCTATTGGCATTATGTTGAAAAAACAGGTGGCCAGCCACAACCGATGAAACTGACATTAATAACAGATCAAAATAAAGCACCGAATACAGTTCAAGGCATGAATATTCACTTTGGCTCACCCCAGCTACACCAAATTTTTGAATCAACCAAACGTATGGCCGCTACTATTCGTATGTATGAACTAATAAAACCAAACGGTCAAAATGTTGCACTACACCCTTGGTTGGTTCTCAATACTAAAATTTCATATCAGTGTGATCGAAAGAGAGATCTATTTATATCACTTGGGCTTAATCTAATTAACGGAGTAATTCTGGACCGCTTTCATAACAAGCTCTTAAAAAAGAAATTGACTCCTAAAATACCAGACTTTTGTTTTACCTTGTCACCGTTAATTAAACCGAAAAGCGGATTATTAAGAATCGAAAATGTTATCAAACAAATGATTGAAAGTGATGATCATACATGGGCAGATGAAGCTAGGATAAGATGGAAAAAAGATCAAGATTTATTAGATCATTTTTATGAGGACAATGATGAAAAACCTGAAAACTATGTTATAGAAAAACAAGCTATAGAAGATCAGTATAAACCTAAAATCAAAGTAAATATTATAAACGGCGGACTATTTTACTTATCACAGGAAAGTTTTTAGAAAACCTTCCTGTGATTTTTAATAGTGAAATACCAATTCCCCTCCACAAAAGCGTGGATTTAATTTGGATTTAATGATTATGACTTATTGCTTTAATATACAAACCTTTAGATTTGGGTTGAATACATGATACAACACATTGACCGCAACCGGTGCACAAATTTTGATCAACCATAGGTTTTCCACTTTCTAATGACAGCGCACCCGGTTCTGGGCAACACCTTATACAATAATCGCACATTACATCCTTAAACGCTACACAATTTGTGCTAATAACTTTAGCTAAACCAATTGATGGTGTTTTGTTTATTTCCGACATCACTAGTGCGTCTGTTGGACAATTATACACACATTCGTAGCAGAAAGTACAAGCTATTTCATTAGGATTTAAAAATGGCGTTCCCGCTAATTTGGCACCACTTTCAATATTAAATAACTGAATTGTTGAAACGGGACAAACATCATTGCAGATCCCACATCTAGTGCAAGAAGTAAGAAACACTAATTCGTCTTGGGCTCCAGGCGGACGGATAAATGTCCGCTCTTGGTCGAAAGTTGGTAAGATCATTTGTCCGAAGAGACCCAGTACTGACTTAAAATTCCCCATTAAAAACTCTCTTCGGTTTAATCGATCATTCATACTAGGAACAAACCTTAGCTGCTAATACTTCTTCGGCTTCCTCACAGTTGTAGTATACAACATTCACACCCAAAACACCCGGTACTTTTTCAAGCCTTTTACCAGTTTTATAGCTTTTCTCAATAGACTTCTGCTCTAGTGTAATCACAATTTTATTATTATCTACAACCTGGTGCACCTCTACACCGGTTATTTTTTCTACTTCAATCGCAACCTTGTCCGCAAGACCTTTTTTAGTTGAAATTAAGATGCCTGAAATCATCATTATGACTATTCCTCCCTTAGTTCCCTTAACAAATGCAGTATCGTATCCCCCTAAAAACCAAAATGATAAACACTTCTATTGGGCATTAAATGCTGGCTTTGTATCATTTTGTGTTGCATGGCATTGGATACAAGAATCGCGGAATATTTCTCCACCTGGTTCACTATTGTAGTAATGATCTGCTGTTGGCTGCGGTGCCCCAGTTTCAGGTGTTGCATGACATACTAAACAGCTTTCTTGTCTCAATTCTCCATTCCAAAAAGAACCGTGATCATTTGGCATAGTTGGTGGTGCATTTAATAAAACCATTGTGGATGATTGTTCACGTCCTTCTGTGTCAAGTTGTGGTACTGTTTCAGCTGTTACTGCTTGTGGCTTTTCTGTAGCAGGAACCTCTTCGGGTGCAGCATCTTCAGAAGTTCCAGTCTGTGAACACCCAACTGCAGTGATTATTACAAGTAGAAAAGCAAGAACATAAAGTAACTCTTTTCCTCTCACGTAAATCCCCTCCTACGCCTTTACAATTTTAACAGCACATTTTTTATAATCTGGCTGCTTTGATAGCGGACAATAAGCATCTAGTGTGACTAAATTAATTAAAGTTTCTTCCGCAAAAAATGGGACATATACCATATTCTTAGGCGGTTTTCCTCGGCCTTGCATAGTTGCTTTTATCTTGCATTCACCGCGCCTAGAAACTACTTTCACCCAATCGCCTTCTTTAACACCTAATTCAGCAGCAGTGTCAGGATGGATTTCACAAAGTGCCTCAGGAACAGCTCTGTGTAATTCTGGAACACGACGTGTCATGGAACCACTGTGCCAATGTTCTAACACACGGCCTGTATTTAACCACAATGGATACTCTTCATCAGGAATTTCAGCTGCATCCTCAAAAGGACGGAAAAATACAGTTGGCTTGTGATCAGCTGATTTATAGAAATCAATGTTATCGTATTTCCCTACTTCACCAAACTCCTCTACACCATATTGGTCAAAACCTTCTTCTTGTTTACCATGTGCATAGCGCCAGTTAGTTTCAATCCATTGACCATTTACTTCACGAACAGGCCAGCAAATTCCATGTTGCTTGAAATACTCCTCATATGGTGCCATTTGTTTAGCCTTTAACTTTAACTTTTTGCCTAATTCTTGAATCTTTGGATTATCACTTTCATGTGGGTTTGTAAATGAACGATACTCAGCCCATAATCTGCTATTTACTTCGTGCTGATCAGCAATTAAATCATTCTTTTCTTTATCCCAAATGAACCCAAATAAAGTATCAAATGCATCTTGATCACCAATTTTCTTACCATCTAACACCCGTTTTGCTACTTGAATAAGTGCCCAAATATCCCACTTGGCTTCACCTGGTGGCTCTGCACATTTCTCAAAAATACTTGTCCGTCGTTCAGCATTTCCAAATTGACCTTCCCGTTCAACCCACATTGCAGCTGGGAAAACAACGTTAGCTAATTCAGTTGACCTAGTTGGATAAACTTCCGAGACAACGATAAATGCATCAAGGACACCTTTTCCGTCTGGATCATTGCCACGGAAACGATTTAATTTCGGTAATGTTTGACCCCAGTTATTAGACATACTCCAGAGGAACTTAACATTGCCTTTCCCTAGCTCACGGAACATTTTAATCGTATGGAAACCAGGTTTTTCAATCGCATCTAAATAGCCTTCTGGCACCTTCCATACTAATTCTGTATAACGGCGATGATCCGGGTTATCCACTGTCATATCGGCTGGCAAGCGGTGACTAAATACGCCAACCTCACGCGCAGTACCACATGCACTTGGCTGACCTGTTAACGAGAATGGACCGCTTCCGGGTTTACTGATCTTCCCGGTTAATAGGTGAATATCGTATATAAGATTATTCATCCAAGTACCGCGGGTATGCTGGTTAACACCCATAGTCCAGAGGGACATAACTTTCTTACTTGGATCTGCAAATTCCATTGCTAAAGCTTCAATATCGGCCGCTGGAACACCAGAAATCTCTTCTGCCTTTTCTAGTGTATAGTAGCTAACCTTTTCTTTTAACTCATCAAAGGTAATGGTCCAGGCTTTACCAGAAGATGCACCGGGTTCTGTTACATCATAGTCATCTTTTAATGAGTGTCCTAAGTTCTCGGTACCAGCCTTAAATTGACAATGTGTTTCAACGAACTTTTTATCATATTTTTCATTTTGGATTAAATAATTGATAATTGCATTCGCAATCGCCAAGTCACTTTGAGGTTTAAACACCATTAACTTGTCAGCAGTTTCACTTGTCCGTGATTCACGTGTTGTTAAATCGTAATGCTTAACATTTGTTCCGCTTAATTTACGCGCTGTTAAGCGAGAGTATAAAACTGGATGCATCTCTCCCATATTTGCTCCCCAAGTAACAAATACATCTGCTAAGTCTAAATCTTTATAGGATCCCATTGGTTCGTCAGATTGGAATGTAGTCATAAAACCTACAACTGCACTGGCCATACATAAACGCGCATTTGGATCAATATTATTATTCAACAGACCTGCTTTCCAAAACTTAACAGAAACATAGCCATCCATTATTGTTTGTTGTCCTGAACCCCAGAATGCAATGGACTTTGGATCCTTTTCCCAGTTTTCTTTCAGCTTTTTCGATACTATTTCTAGAGCTTCCTCCCATGAAGCTTCGCGAAATCCTTCCATCGTTCCTTTTTTACTATTATCTTCACGAATTAACGGTTTTGTTAGACGGTCTTTTCCAAATAGGATTTTAGCAACATAGTAACCTTTAATACAATTTAACCCACGACTTGACCGGTTATCTGGATCGCCTTTAGCAGCAACAACTTTCCCATTTTTCGTTCCAACAAGAACTCCACACCCTGTACCACAAAAACGACATACTGTACTTTTCCATTCTTCCGGTTCAATACTCTCTACCTGTTGTACTGCTATTTCTTCTTCTGGTGCCGGTGCATTGGATTTTTTAGAAGAACATCCAGCGGCAGCAAGCGCTGCAGAAATGGCTGTTGCTTTTAGCAAACTTCGTCTTGTTAAATTCATTGCTAATCCTCCCTTTATCCTATCGGATTAAAATTTATGAAAAAACAACATCAAACTCTAAAATAGTTCCTGAACCTCACGAGGCTTTATCTTTATAGGCAGAGGGTTGTCCATTACGCAACGTTGCACACAGATTCCACATCCTACGCATTTTTCCGGATTTATTACCGGTGCAAATATAGCATGAGTATTGTCACCTGGCCTTAAATGGTATTTAATCATAATCGCTTCATCAATAAGTGGACATACTCGATAACAAACTTCGCAACGCATACCCTGATATGCAATACACGTTTTCTCATTTATAACAGCAATCCCCATTTTGACATCTTCTTTTTTTTCAATTCCAGATAAAGCCTCAGTTGGACAAACAGCTACGCATGGAAAGTCAGCACAAAGCATGCAAGGTATATCTCTAGCATCAATATAAGGGGTACCTAATCCAAGACCAAAATCTTCTTTCCCCATTTTGATACTATCGTAAGGACATGCTAGATTACATTTTCCACAGCGGACGCATAGTGCAAGAAACTCGTCTTCATCTACAGCTCCTGGGGGACGTAAAGCAGATTTGCTGCCAGGTTTCATCATGTTAAGTAACTCATAGGCAGCGAAACCACCAATTAATACCCTGAGTAGGCTTAGTCCTTTCATACCACTCCCCGCTCCCTTAGATATTAAAATCCACACAAGTTTTTGAAAACTTAGATCTATGTAGTATTCAAATTCTTGTTGTAAACAGTGTTTAAAAGATCGATCTTTAATTGAGAGTATATTCCAAGCAACTCTTTAAGAAGTGTGATAAATGTCACATATTAAACCGTTATATAATGACACTTTTGTGACTAAGATCACTTTCCTTTTTTAATAAAATGAAAAAATAGACATAAAAAAAAACACAAGGAGTTCCTTGTGTTTTTTGAGGTCTTTGGTAGCTACGGAGGTCTAAAGATTATTAAAGACCTTATTAGCTTTTATTTTCAATAATTTTATCTTTTTCATCTACTGAATCATCCTTAGTTAATTCGCGTGCAGAATTTTTAAACTCTCTTAAGGTTTGACCAGTAGCCTTCCCGATTTCAGGTAGTTTTTTTGGTCCAAAAACAATAAGTGCTAATAGTAAAATGAGGATCAACCCTGGAATACCAATATTTGTTAACATTGTTTCATCCTCCCGAACGTACTTGATAACAGTTTCTATGATGCAACGCCATTTTATCAAAAACTTCTAATTTTAACAGTGATATTTTTCACAATAATAGTGACAATATGTTGAAATTCAATTCAATATAAATGGTTTCTTTTACGAAAATATCAGGTATATGAAGTACAAAATAAACCTAATATTAACCACCAATATATGACATTTCAATTTTACTTTTTCTTTTTGAGTTATTTACCGTATGTTCTTTACGTTCATCAGAATAACGATCCTTCCTATATGTCCATTGATGACTAACTGATTTTAATAGCAGTTCATCTGTAACTCCGTCTCTGATAAGTTTTCGAAGATCAAATCCTTTTTCTGCAAATAAACATGTATATAATTTACCATCAGCAGAAAGCCTTGCTCTTGTACAAGAAGAACAGAAGGAATCTGTAACAGATGAAATAACTCCAAACTCTGCGTCAGAATCAAGATAGCGGTATCTACTAGCAACCTCACCAAAGTAATTTGGATCAATAGGTTCAACTGGGATTTCTGCAGCTATCTTTTCTACTATGTCCTTTTTTGAAACTACTTGTTCTAAATTCCAACCATTGGTATTTCCTACATCCATAAATTCAATGAATCTCAAAGTAATGTTTTTCTCTTTAAAAAAGCGTGCCATAGGCAAGATTTGATCATCATTCATACCTTTTTTTACAACCATATTAATTTTAATAAACAAACCAGCATCCTGGGCGGCCTCAATCCCTTTTAAAACGGCTTTCACTTGAACATTTCGACCATTTATACTTCCAAACAGCTTATCGTTAAGCGCGTCAAGACTTATATTCACACGATTTAATCCCGCTTTTTTCAAGGCAACAGCATGTTTCGGAAGATGCACTCCGTTTGTCGTTAACGCAATATCATTTATACCCTCTATTGAATTTAACCTTTCGATTAATGTTGGTAAGTCCTTGCGAAGAAGGGGTTCTCCACCTGTTAAACGGATCTTTTCAACACCTAATTGCGCAAATGCTCTTGTTAGTCGATCTATTTCGTCAAATGAGAGTAATTCCTGTTGTGGAAGAAAAGCATAATCTTCTCCAAAAACTTCAGCAGGCATACAATAATTACAGCGAAAATTACATTGATCTATAACAGAAATTCTTAAATCTCTTAATGGGCGTTCTAAAGTGTCAAGCAATTGTGTAGTTTTAGAGGTCAAAATTATCACTCCTACTAATCTCATTAACAAAACTCTATCACATTAGTAACACCCTGTAAAAAGAAAAAAGCTCCAATTGATCATTAATTTCAAATAAATGAAAATAATCTCCTCAAGATTTCAATACTATATCTATTTTTTCTTTCTTTGATTTACAATTAACATAATTGCTAAAGGGATAATTCCGAACATTCTGGATAAAAATGGACCTTGTTCAGATTTCTTAATTCTCTTTTGATTAATTCTTTCTTCTTTTGAGCTATTTGCATATTTTACAAATTGTTCTGTCATATACTTAATATAATCATTCGAAGACATTTAGCACACACCACCTATACATAAAAATTAGCATCCCCTTTTACAACTTTTTAATACATAGACATACACACCGTAACTCATTTAACTACATTATCCTTCTACCCATTTTTCTATATGTTTATCCGTAATTCTAATAATTGTAATAATATTATTTTGTCTTTTTTTTAAAGTAATTGCCTTTGCTTGAATAATAACGGAATCAATATCATACATTTCAAGCGAGTACATAATATTACCATTTGGGTAAATAAAATTACCCGTAATCGTCGTTGTAATTGGAGTGTTATCAAGTATAGAAACTATGTCAATTAATCCTAACTGGGTAATACTTTGAAGCTGGAGCAATTCCTCTTGCTCTTCTAAGAAAAGCAATTCGGCTTTATACTGATCAATTGTACTTAATACAAAAAATGGAATGATTATACTAAACACAATTGCTAATGGATATATCATCCCATTTTGATTTAGTTGCGGAACCAATTCTTTCACCACCTTACTTTGTTTTGTATTAGCAATTAACATTAAATATAGAGGAACTGGATAGTTCCTCTATATTTCCAACTTCACCATAAATTTTTATATAAGAATTGGAGCCAATGAAAGTCTTTTTTTCTTAGCTTTATGATCTTGTGTAATTGAAATAATAACCCCGTTGCTGACTAACTCATATGAAACATGATCCACTCTTTGTATTAATATTTCATTACCAGCCCCATTTACCCTTCTACGGATACTGCTATCATATAATTCATAGCTCACCTTACTAGCGTCCCCCATTATCAATATCAAAGTATTATTGTTAACCTCCAGTCCTTTTGCTGTAACAATTTCCATCCGCAAATGCTCATAGAAAATATCTATTTCAAATGCTGAGTTATCTTTTTGATCTGCCATTAACCCAATCACAATCGGAAAGAAAGTAACTAGTAATAAAAAAATAGAGAAACTAAATAGGAATTCTAACATTGTAAAACCCTTTTCTAATTCACCTATCTTACGGTTTAACGAATGTACATGTTTGGCCTTGTTCAGATAAAAACGCCTCCCAAAAAATACATAATTCAACAAGGTTTCCCTTTCTCTCTGCTGTAAAATGGAATTGTTTGTTTCCACTGAGTAGGTCTTTAGCTTGAAGAACCTTCTTATCATATAAATATGTTTCTTTTTCATTGTGCAACAATAGGAGTGCATCTCTTTTATAATCAAGAAAGTATCGCTCTTGAGATACATTCATAAAAATCGGGACTATAAATGACGTAACCATGAGAAACAAAGCAAACGAAACCAACACTTCTACAAGGGAGAAACCCTTACAATTTACTAACATATGTTAGCCCCTTTCCAAATAAAAACACTACTGAGTACATGTCTCCATGGTATTTAATATACATACGTCCTGATTGAATGATGTTTCCATTATAAGTGAACCTTACAATTGTAGGTAAAGTAGCAAATTGTAAATCTATCTCTGAGGAATACTGCCTGCTAACTATATTGTTTTGAATACCACCGGTATACACATAATATTTATTTTGAGTAGGAAAAAATGATATATTAACATTGGTGTGATGACTTATTGAATATATTTTTGCATATAAAACATCAGTTTGGAGCTGTTCAATGAAATGGTCAATTTTAATTTGGCGATATAGAGGTTGTAAAGAAATTAACGTAATGCTAATGACTATACAAAATAGAGAAAAAACAACGATTGTTTCCAGTAAAGTAAATCCTTTTTCACGACTAATTTTCATAATTATCCCTCAGATAGAGGAGGTGCAGAAGTTACTTCATTGCCTATATATCTTAGTTCATCCCCATTTGGACATTTAAGTGATTTTATATAGTTGCCATCCACAAGAGGTTGCAGATCCGTTATTGTTTCTCCCTTTTCAATCTCATAAGCTTGAATCTGTGCCTCAACTAACTTTACTAGCGCTTCACATCCTTTATCCTTAACGACTGTATTATTTTTTGTCACATTTGGAATCGTAACGAGCAGTAGTGTTGAAATAACCATAAGTACAACCATCATTTCTACTAATGTAAAACCATCCTGTTTCTTCATAATTTTCTTCCTCCATCTACTAATCTATTTTTGGTTTACCTTTATTACCTTTAGCCCAAATACTCAACAACTAGATTATAACGTTTGCATCATTCCGTATAAGGGCAGCATAATAGCTAAATACATAAGAATAACGAGTAATCCTACAAAAATAATAACCATAGGTTGTAATAAACGGAGCCATAATTTAAATGATCCCTCTAATCGGTCAATCACAATTTGGCTATAATCTAATAGTTCATTCACTAGCAGCCCATTAGCCTGACCATGAATAATAATTGTCGAAAGCTCATCTTCATAGTAAGGAGTAACTTTTAAGATTTTTTCTAGCTGTTCACCCTCGAGTAAAAATTTTCTTATTCTCTTTGATTCCGCATTAAAAAATAATAGATGATCTTGCTCTTCGAAAACTGAAAGTGCATCATTTATAGATAAACCACTTCCTAACAGCGTCCCAAGGTGAAAAGAAAAAAAGTATGTGTTGTATTTGCTAGTAATTTTACGAAGAACTGGTAATTTACAAAGGAAAAGTTGCTTTTCAATTGGTTGCTTTCTTCTAAAATAAAACCAGTAAAAGGTAAATAAAAATAAAGAAAAAATGAGAATGGCGAGCGAAATCTGTGCAAAATCTAATTGAAGTAGCATCGCGGTATTAATAATTCGAGACTGAGGAAGATCATCAATAGACTCTTGTAGACTTATAAATTGTTGTAATAAAATGTCCTGCATTATTGCTAAAAGAATGCCTACAAAAACTAATAAAAATAATGGATAACGCATTACAGCTACTAATTTATTTTTATACGCGATTTTTTTATCAAGGAATTCACCTGCTTGTAATAGACCGGTTTCTAAGTCTCCATGCTTTACTGCGAAGAATATATAACTGAGCGCATCACTAGAAAAGCCTAAGAAACTCAATACGTCGAAAAAAGGTGTTCCTTGTTTTAAATTTAATACTATTAATTCTAAATCATCCTTCCTATTTCGCGATTGATATAGCTTTAAAAATTCTATAGCTGTTGAAAGAGTATACCCCTTTTGCAATAGGTAACTTAAGCGTTTTAAAAAAATAGCTTGATCTTTAACTGGCCACTTCCCACGATTACTCTTCCACATAGTGTTCTCCTATACATTCATCAGATAAATAGCCAAGCGCAATTCCTTTCTTTTTTAAATCAAGGAGTGTGCGATAGTTATAGATTGCTTTTTCACCTTTTGCTTCTTTTATAACCCCATGTAAATTACTGCCATATAACATCTCATATATACTTAACCGATTAACTTTCCTTAATTGCAAACAATATGGGGAACACCCATCTTTACAGTACGGACACTTTAAATTTACAAGTCGTTGTGCAGTAGCACAAACCAGTGTTTGTTCGATATCCTTGATTGGTATGCCAAGGTCCATCAAACGATATATAGCTCCTCTCGCATCCTTTGTATGCATAGTTGATAGAACAAGATGTCCAGTTAAACCGGCCCTAATAGCTGCCTTTGCTGTTTCTTCATCCCGGATTTCTCCTACCATGATAATGTCAGGATCATGTCTTAAAATGGCTTTAAGTCCGACTGCATATGTAATCCCGGCTTTTTCATTGACTTGTACTTGGATACATCCAGTATCAATTTGTTTTTCAATAGGGTCTTCTAATGTAATAATATTACAGTCCAATGTTTGTTGAGCAGCATGTAAAAGTGAATAAAGCGTAGTTGTCTTTCCAGAACCTGTTGGACCTGTTAAGATTATCAAACCAGTTGAATTTAATGTTAAAGAGAATAGTTTTTGAATAGCTTGCGGAAATAAAGACAATGTAGATAAAGAAGTTTTCTCATTTTGGGGCAAAATTCGGATAACCAAACTTTCCTGGAAAATAGTGGGCAGTGTTGAAAGACGTAAACTTACAGGGTTTTGACCAACAGTTAACTGAATCGAACCATTTTGCGGCCTTCGTTTTTCTCCGATGTCCATCCCTGCTAGAAATTTGAAGTGGGAAATGAGTTTTTCACAAACATTTTTGGATAATGTCTCTACTGGTAGTAGCTTGTGTTGAATTCTAAACTGAATCAATGCATCGTTTTGTCGTGGCACAACATGTACATCAGAAGCCTTAAATGACGTGGCAACTTTAAGCAACGTATCTGCGCGAGTCTCTATAACACCCAATGTATCACCTTCCTTCTTTTGTTGATTTATATATTCTGCACCAATCGACAAACACCTTCTTTCTTCGTCTATTTTTTTATTTTTAATTAAATATAATTCATATAACACAGTACAAACCTGATTTTTTCCTTTTCATATTTTAAATGTGACCAAATTAGGACAATTTAGTTTCTACTATAGAAATCATTCCAATGTACAATTCCAATGTACAATAAACTATACTATAATGGTTGTAGTACTATTAGGCTAGGGGTGAATTTGGTTGGAACAAACCTTAAAAATAACAAACGTATTATCAGATCCTACAAGGTTCTCAATTTATCAATATATCACTAAATACCATAGTGAAGTAACCGTACAAGATATTGCAGATTCATTTAACATTCACCCGAATGTTGCAAGATTACATCTTACGAAACTGGAAGATGTAAACATGTTGATATCTGAAACTAAAAAAACAGGTAAAGGTGGAAGACCTAGTAGATTATATCGTTTATCAGACGATGTAATCCAGCTTAACTTTCCTTTCCGTGATTACCAGTTACTATCAAAAATAGCAATTGAAACCCTTATGTCCCTTGGAGACATCGGTGAACAAGCATTAATGGAAACTGGAAAGAAATTTGGAAAAGAAATAATTGAAAAGGAACTTAAGAGAAACAATGATAATCCGCTAACTTTTGATGACAAATTTAATCTTCTAAAGGACGCAGCTGGCTTGTTAGGATTTTACCCTGACTTTGATCATAATTCTGATCAAACAAAAATTTACTTCAAAATATTCAACTGTCCTTTTAAGGAAATTGCTGTTAAAGATGAAGGCACAGTATGTAAAATGCACTTTGTTTTTATAAACGGTATGTTCGACACATTATTTGATAACGTGGAATTGATTGAAGAAGAGAATATGTTAAAAGGCTGTAGCTCTTGTAACTATTTAGCTTTAATTGATGAGAAATAGTAAATAATAACTTGGACAAATTGGTAATTGATCTGATTGGTTTTGACAAAATAACTTTCTTCAGTCATTTACACCACCCAATTTGTCCATTATAATAGGTAGAGTAATTATTTACTCGCCTTTTGATTGGTATGTTGATGTAAAGGAGGGGATACATAATGGGTAACATGTATCGCGTTATGGCGTTTTGGACTGCCATATTCAGTATTATGTTCTACTTAGGGCATATGCCCACTACATCTCTCTTATTTTTAGGGATCACAGGATTTCTTTTAGCCGTAGGATTCTTAAAATTATCTGAGCGTATGTATGTCTATATATTTGGAGCCTTTTTAACACTTTTCTTCATCGGCTTCACATACTGGACTACGTTTATGATGCCATTAGGATCAGGCGGTCATTAATCTAAAAAGTATGGTTACATATATAGGCCGTAATTTAACCTATTAGCATGAAAGAAGACGATGCAATTTTAAGTTGCACCGTCTTTTTTTTATTTACTATATATAGCGATTAATTGAAAGCATCATAAGTTAGAATATCCGTTATTGATAAATCTAGCTTCTTTTGCTGAATAATCACTGTGAAACTTGAACTTATATCAGTATCGGACAATAGTGTACGAATCGCACGATTTTGTTTACTGATTTCTGAAAATGGATTTGGGTCATATGTATCTTGAAGATATTGCATAATTCCAGCACGATATAGAAATTGATTTTGCTTTAACATTTTAACATATTCTAACCCGACTTTTTCTCCAATTTTTATTATCGCGTCCAAGTGTACATGTGTCGTTAGATCCATCTCTCCAGAATGGAGAAGGGGATTTTTTATCAGCTGATGTTGAAAATAGCCCCTTAAACTGCCTTCAGAATGATATCCTTTAACAACTTCATCATTTGTGTATCCATAATCAATGGTAAACATAATACCTTTATCAAACCAATGTTTTGTCTCATAAATCCACTTTGTCATCGCCAAAGGTATTTCGATTCGATGCCCTTCCGGTATTTGTAATCCGCTTTGTTTTAACCAATTTAGTATTTCATCATTGGAACACACTTCGAACACTTCGATTAAATTTTGTTGACTATCCAAACTAATTCGAACCTCATTAATCTCTCCTTGAACTTGTTGAACAACATGTACAGGAAATGCATCAAATAATTCGTTTGAAAACATAATCCCTGTTAACTTACTTCTTTGATCAATAAGCGCTGAGATTGTTTCATATTGTTGAACTTTATTGATACATTTAATTTGTTCCTTTTGTTGAGCTAAGTGGTACGGACTCGATTCAACAATTAGATACTCCATTTCATTAAAACTATCTGGGAAATTATTTTTCCATTCTTCTATAATTGAATTTGCCAGCTTACCAGTACCTGCTCCGATTTCACAAATAACCGGTGGCAAATAGTTTTTCTCCACTAATTGAGCAAAAACACGACATAATAGTTTACCAAACACAGCATGTACATTACTAGTTGTATAAAAGTCACCACTTTTACCGATTTTCGCTCGATCTTTCATATAATAACCATTCACTGGGTGATATAAAGCCATTTCCATATATTGTGCATAGCTTATGCTAAAGTTTGGTGATTCTCGTATTAGCTTCACTATCATTTCTTTCAATATTATCCATCCCTTTTCAATAAACACTATTGACATAGTGTTTAATTTATAATATAGTTTACTTGTAGCTTTTAATAATTCCCATCCCATTTGAACAATTTAAAACATACCCCCAAAAAAACCCTTTCGCTGAAAGGGTTTTTTTCTTTTATTTTTAAAATCCGTTTAAAAAAGGATTTTCATTCATTTCAATTCCAATCGTTGAAGTTGGACCATGACCAGGTGCTACTATTGTTTCTTCAGGCAATACTAGTAACCTTGTATGGATGCTTTCGATTAATTGTTTATGCGAGCCACCACGTAAATCAGTTCTACCTATACTTCTAGCAAACAATGCATCACCCGAAAAAACGACCGATTCATTCTCTAAATAATAACTCACACTTCCAGGAGAGTGTCCAGGTGTTTCAAATACCTTAAAACTAAAAGTTCCAAGCACTAATGTCTCTTCCTTTACTATTAGATGATCAGCTGAGCGAGCTTTTATTACCTCTTTAAGTCCAAAGTGTTTCGAACCATTTAAAGATGGCTCTGTTAACCAATCTTGTTCTTTTTCATGTATGTAAACTGGGATATTCCATTTATCTCTTACATCGTCTACTGCTCCTATATGATCAAAATGGGCATGTGTTAATAGAACCGCTAATGGATTTAATTCTTTTTCTTCAATTTTTCTAATAAAACGTTTTGCTTCACTACCAGGATCTATAATAATACATTCCTTATTTTCATTTTCAATAATATACGCATTTGTTTGAAGAGCCCCCAATGGCATTTGTCTCCAATTGATTTTCACGATACTAACCTCCATTTACTCTATTCCATTATATTTTACACTATTTGGATAGGATTTCCTATAAAGATCCACTACCTAGAAGAATATTAACACAACCGCCTTATTTTTGCCCTCGACAAAACAATAGAAAACGATTAAAATAATCTACAGATGTATTAATATCTTAATTACATAATAAGAATGCACAATTATTCGCTAAGAAATTGGGCATATTATGACTATTATTTTGTAAGGGGGTAGAATTGTGGGTGTTATAATAACTTTTGCATTAGTTACACTGCTATGTATAGCTGGTACTTTACGCTCTTTGAAAAACAAGAATTTCCTAGCTACTGCTATGTCGGCAGCTTCTGTACTTGTATTCGGCTGGTTTACAGTAATGACTATAATCGGCGTGCTAGGCGGACATGGAATTCCTGCTGGTCATTAATAAAAAGTGCAATTTTACCAGCTCCAAATTTATATTATTTCCAAAAAGGCATTGTAGCTTTAGAAACTACAATGCCTTTTTTAAGTTTATTTGGTTTTATCAAGTTATTGTACGACGTTATCTTCTAATCTAATGATAGCTACAGACCTTAACCGGGTAACCACTCATTATGAAGTCTTTATTACTCTAATAAATTTAAGACTTGTTTACTAGAGAGTTGAATAATTTGTTCAAGCTGTTGTCCCATTAATAAATAACTACCATCTGGTGATAGCTTAATTGGTACATTATTTTCAACTGTAGTTAGTACCTCTGTTTTATCTTCATGTATGGAGATAGTCTTTAACTGATAACCTTCATTATATTCACTTATATCTGCTGCATATTTTGGTTCCAGATAGTAAAACAGTTTTCGATTTCTATCGAAGTCATAGCTTGGTATCCACCAAGCCTCTGAAAAGGTATTCAAAATAGGGATATATATATCTTTTATTTTATTCCCTGTTTCTCCATCATAAAAAGAATATAAGGAGTGATCTAATTTATCTTCGTCTACTGAAATTGTAACAACTGTATTATAAAGTGAAAAAAACATAATACATTTCTCAATCCATATTTGTTCAACTGATGTATTAAGGTCTACAATATAAAGTGGTGCGTAAATACTCGGCTCATTTTGATTCCAATTTAGATAGCCTATTTTACTTTCATTAATCCATTGGACAAATGGATTCTTAACAGGAATTTGTCTGCTTTCACCATTATTAATATCAATTGCAATTACTTCAAATTGTAAAAAAGGTAAAAAGGTGGTTAGGATAACTTCGTCTGATTTATACGGATTCCATCTATATTGAATTTCATCTACAAGCTCTGACCATGAATATACAATATTCCCTAAACTATCTAGTATTGTTAAGTTTGCTTTTCCACTATTCTCAACCGTGTGTACGGCAAATCGACTATTGTCATTATTTGCTTTTATACTAATTAAAAAATTTTCTGTTTGATAAAACAGATCCTTTTGACCTGTATGAATATTGTGTAGATATAAAGATGTAATTCCATTATCTCCAACCGAATAGATGATCGTATGGTTATTATACCATTCGTTAACTCCATAAAACTCCCCTTTATTCATTGAAATACCTTTAATGGAGCCTTCTTCAATAAAGTGCTTGGATATACTGTTTTTCTTAACAAGTTTTACCTTTGAGGGGGGGGCTTCGTTAACCACTTCACGGGGTGATGTACAACCAACGATGAAAATACATACAACTATAATTAGAGCCTTTTTCATTATTTCACCTCAAGAATGGTCTTACTTTGATTATGAATGGTGGCTATCAAGAATACAATATGCAAAATTAGAGAAACACGCACACATACAGAACTACAAATCTGCTTTAACAAAATTAGTTATAATACCTTGTTAAATTAAATTTAACACAACTATTTTTACTATGTAAGTTGAATTGAAAAAGAAAAGCTGTCATATTGACAGCTTACATATACAGACCTGCTAAAAATATTCCGATACAGTCATGATAGATTTCCGGAAACTGACTGATTGGTAACGGATTTACACCTTCCCCAAGTTCAATTGTGTAGCCCGGCTTCTCCCATACATAAATAAACCAATCCTTATATCCGGCATAACTATCTAAATTTCGTATTGGTTGATATCCACTTACTTTAGCAAACTCCTTAACAATTGTTTCTGCATATTCCGGTTCCCTTTGAGCAAAACCCCAATAAATTTCCTTACATTGAGTATGGAAAGCTAAAACTCGGTCAAATTGCCTTTTATGCGTTAAATTTGCCATTGCAATTGATTCCGGTTCTGACAAAGGCTTATCTCCAGGGTAGTCTCTTGGTGAAGGTGCTTGCGGCTTACGGGGTTTCTCCAATTCCCACAATGCCGGAAATTGGTTATTTAAATCTACACCTCTAATATTAGCTTTCCAATTACTAAAATCTCGATTACCTTTATTTAACTCTAACACATATTGATTATAATAAGGATCATTAGGCGGTCCATTTAATACTAGATCTACTCCATCGGGATTAACCATAGGAACAACGGATAAAGTGGTCGTTTGGTAAAGTTCTGCTGTTTCTATTCCATTTAATGTGGTTTGATTGGTCAAGGACAACAAGTAGTCATTCAACAAAGTCATTAACATAGCTGTCGTAATCCACTCATTTGCATGAAATGAGCCATTCATGTGTACTAGTTTTTTGCCATCACCAATAATCAGTTCATGTATCTCTTTATTTAGAGTAGAATTCCCAACCACATTTTTCTTCATAAATGGATAAATCTCACATAAACGATTAATATCATCAATCAAGGACTTATAATCATAATTTTTTTGAGCTTGAACAATTGGTTTAGCAAGTTTTAGAGGTATAACAATCTCCCGCTTTAGTGAATGTGATAAGTCAACAAAGCCGTTTACTATTTCAATAGCATCCACGGATATATTATACGATTTCGCTATACTCCAAATCGTCTCAGTTTCCTTTATATCATGATGGCCAGTAACATAACCAGGTATGAATATCTCTTCATCCTGAAAATTACTGCTCGGTGTTAAATGTGGATTAGAATCAATAATTAACGGTAGTGGAACACCAAAAATCTGGCTATAATATTTAAAAGAATCACCAGCCCGACCTTTCAACTTCATTCCAAAACACCTCCCAACAATTACTATTAATAATTTATGAGAAGGTTGCCATATTGGTTATTTGATTAGTTTATTTTTTACTAACCATGCGCCACCTATCACACCTGCATCATTTCCTAGGGTTGCCACTGATAGATCTGCCCGCTCAAACACACGCTTTAATGCAAATTTTTGAAAGTGTTTCTTTATGGGACTTAACAACAGTTCTCCAGCACTTGACACTCCACCACCAATGATTATTTTTTCCGGATTCAACACATTAGCTATATTAGCAACTGCTAATCCAAGATAATAGCAAGCTTGATCTATAACTTTTTTGGCATATTCATCACCATTCATGGCCGACTCAAAGATTATTTTAGAATTGATCACTCCATGTTTTTTGAGCTTTTCATTTAATAAGCTTTGTGGATAGACACTAAGTGAGTCCAGCGCTAATTTTACCATTCCATTTGCGGATGCAACTGTTTCAAGACAGCCTGAGCCCCCACAATTACAATTCTCCCCACCCTCAGGTATTACTTTGATATGGCCGATTTCACCTGCCATTCCGTTTGCGCCATGAACAATCTTACCATTCGTAATAACACCTCCACCGACACCAGTTCCTAAAGTAATGCAGATAATATTTTTAGCACCAACACCTGCACCTTTCCACATTTCACCAATCGCGGCGACATTCGCATCATTATCAACAACAACAGGCAACTGTATATGACCTTCTAAATTTGTTTTTAAATCAAAGTTTTCCCAACCAATATTTACAGCTTGATAAACATAGCCAGTTTCAATCTCCAAAAAAGCCGGTGCCCCTATTCCAATACCCAATAGTTTATTTTTCTCAACCTTTAATTCTTCTAATTTTTTATTAATAGCTGTTGTAATATCAGAAATGATATTATCCCCGTTATTTGTAGTATCAGTAGCAATTTGCCACTTACATAATATCTCACCTTCTTTTGAAATAAAGGCAATTTTAATTGTAGTTCCACCTAAATCGACTCCGACAAGCCATTTGTCCATTGCTTTTCATCCTTTGCGCAATCAGTTTAAGCTTTCGTAAAATGATTAGTAAACATGGTGTATTTATGCGGATTGTAAGAATTAGTTAATGTAGATTCTCGCGTTTCAATTTTTCATTTTCAATTTCCTGTCTTAGTATTAATAATGCCATTTGATAGTCCTTAATATCTAAGAATTGTGATTTAAAAAGCTCTCTAACTTCATCCTCCATTAATTGAAGGTCCGCAATACGGTCACCCACATAAATAAACGTACCAAACCGCTTTAATAACTGCTGAATATCGTATATTGATCTCATATATCCCATCTCCCCATCCAATAAACAGTTTTCTTAAATTCAGTATAGTAAATTATCACATTATCTGCCACTTAATCAGATTATAAACAAATTTAGCTCCCGCTTACCTGAGCATAAAGCGGGAGCCACATTAATTTAAGTTCTGTTTTATTCTAACTACAAAGTTTATCATTAACGATCTGGATCTTCGGGACTCAATATTTTAGGTCGACGCTTTTTAAGCGGAATAGGCGAACGAAGTAAAACGTCTTTTAGGGCCCAGTAAGAAAACGGAATAAATGGCCAAAAGTATGGTGTTTGGAAAGACTTCATTCTAGCCATCAAGAATATCCATGCAACAATAGCAATGACATAGCCGGCTACTCCAAACAAACCAGCCATTAATAAAAAGACTATTCGTACGAGTCGATTTGCTAAGCTCATTTCATAACTTGGAGTCGCAAATGTACCAACGGCTGCGATTGATATGTATAATACCGTTTCATTCGTAAATAACCCAACTTCAACTGCTACTTGACCAATCATAATAGCAGCAACTAATCCTAGGGCAGTTGCAAGCGATGATGGGGTATGGACGGCAGCCATTCTCAACATATCGATCCCTAACTCTGCTAGTATAAATTGAACAATTAACGGTATTTTTCCTGGATCATTTGGACCGATAAATTTTATACTCTCTGGAACTAATTCAGGATTTTGAGCAAGCAAATACCATAGGGGTAAGATAAATAATGAAGCCCAAATTGCTAAAAAACGAACCCAACGTAAATAGGCACCCACAATTGGCTTTTGCCGATATTCCTCAGCATGCTGCAAATGATGCCAAAACGTTGTCGGTGCAATCATAACACTTGGAGACCCATCAATGATAATAATCACATGGCCCTCAAACAAATGTGTTGCAGCTGTATCAGGTCGCTCTGTATAGCGAACAATCGGATAAGGATTCCAATGTCTGCCTCCAATAAATTCTTCAACCGTTTTTTCGGCCATCGGTAAACCATCTGTATCAATTTTGGACAGCGATTCTTTAATTTCTTTAACTAGATCAGGATCTGCAATATCTTCAATATAAGACACACATACATCTGTTTTAGAACGTCTGCCGATTTGCAAATATTCCATCCTTAGAGTTCGGTCACGTACTCTTCTTCTAGTAAGTGCAGTGTTAAAGACAATTGTCTCGACATAACCATCTCTAGCTCCTCGAACAACTCTTTCTGTGTCAGGTTCCTCCGGCCCGCGAACAGGGTATGTTCTGGCATCGATAATAATCGCTTCATCAATACCATCAACCAATAAGACTGTTGGACCAGCTAGGACAGTATCAACAACTGCATCTAAATCCTTTTGCTTTTCTACTTCGATATAAGGAACGTAGGTTTTCACCATTTGATCAAGTGATGCATTTAACAAATCTTCAGGTTTTAAATTCGCTAAAAATTTTTGCAATAAGTGGAGAATATCGTCTTTGGCGAATCCATCGATAAGGAACATCGCCATCTTCCGACCAGCGTACTCTAGATCTATTTGAATGACATCAAAGCTTTTATCAACACCCAATTCTTCCCTTAAATATTTTACATTAGGCTCTAGATTTCGTTGAACCGGATGTTTAATTTCCTCTTTATTAGACAATGTATGTCCTCCTAACATTGGCAATCTTCTAAATTCCATCATTAACCAATGTCATTGAAAACATACCTATCAATTATCAGGTTCTAGCTGTTTATATAAAAATTGATAATCTTGATCATCTGGGTTTAATACAATCGCTTTTTCGATAGCAACACGTGCCTTATCTACTTCATTTAATTCAGCATAGACAAGTGCTAAATTGTAGTAGGCCTCGTGAAAATCCTTTTTCCCTTGAATGACTAATTCTAAATGTTCAGCTGCTGCGAGTAGATCACCTAGTTTAATCTCTGTAAATGATAGAAGAAAATATACTTCTGGCAGAACCTCTTCTTGCTCGCTAACTAGATTTGATAAAAGATCATTAGCCTTTTCAAAATCACCCTCATTAATTAATTGTTGAGCTATCTGAGCAGTAACAATTGGGTCAACCGATCGATCTGCATAGAAATAACCATAATGCAGTATTCCTCCCGAGAGTAGAACAAGAAATACTATTCCAACCAGTTGACGTTTTATCACCTTATGATTAGGCAAATGAACGAACGCTGATGCAAGAAATCCTGCAACCAACCCACCAATATGCGCACTATTATCAACCATAGGAACAGCAAATCCAATCACTAGATTTAAGATAACTACGAAAATTACGTTCATCCCCATTGTCCTAAAAAATAATGAACGGTGCACAACACCAAAATAAAGCAACGCACCAAAACATCCAAATATTGCTCCCGATGCTCCTGCTGATACTTGGTTAGTAAAGGCAAAACTTGCGATAACACCTACAATACCCGAAATTAGATAAACTAAGAAAAATCGCCAAGTACCATATATCCTTTCAACAGATACTCCTAAATAATATAAGGCAACAGTATTCATAAATAAATGAAAAATTCCAATATGTAAAAAGACGGGCGTAATAAACCGCCACCATTCACCGTCGTAAATAGCAGGATTGAACTTGGCACCAAACCTAATTAATGTAGTTGTATCTGTACTAGAGCCAAACCACTCTAATAACAAGAACATTACTAGATTAATGGCAACAAATACATATGTCAAAAATGGTTTACTAGCAAAAAGTAATTTTTGCTCCTGTTGTTTTTGGTTTTTATCAAATGTTTGAATAGAACGGATAAGCTCAAAAATATTCTGACCTTCTAAACCTATAGGAAAGGTCGGCACTGGGAAGTGTAAATCATTAAATAACGCCGTAATCTGCTCTTCACTATTTCTACTATCAATCAGGTATGTTTTGATACCTGCCGTTAATTGAGAATCTATTCGATGCTCCCAATCATCTACTGGCGGATATGTAGACAAATAAATGTTATATACAATGAAATTCTTTTGAAGTGATTGTTTTTTTAATTGACTCACCGTCTTAGCAACTTGGTGGATATCGTTAATTAACCAATTTCCCCAATCCATATCATAACGAATTAATCTAAGTAATTTGCCGTTCTTTCGATCAATTGATTCAAGCCATGTTTCACCACTTTCATCTAAACGGATAATACGGTATTCTTTACTAATAATTAGTTTATGGACGATCCGCCAATATAAAACATCATGCTCTAAAACTGTTGTCAAAGGCACACCCCTTTCTATGTAAATAGTAAATCTTTGACTTCGGATATTGATAAACATTCACCGATCGGCTGATGTGAGGTACTTGGCTGTTTGTTTCTAGTATTAAAATAAATGGTATCCCAGCCTGCATTCATGGCCCCTACTATATCTAGCTCCCATGAATCCCCAATATATAGTGAAGGTGCCGAAGAGCTATTTAAACGCTGATGAGCGATATTAAAAATATGCTGTTGTGGTTTAGCTGATCCGCATTCACTCGAGATAAATATTTGCTCCTTATGAAACAAATGACTTAGGCCAATTTTATGTAGTTTTCGATTTTGAAGCGCTGCATCTCCATTTGTGATAATACCTAATGGGATTTTCCTTTTTTTTAATTCTTCTATAAATGAGTAAACTCCTTCAAAAGGCTCTACAAATTGATGAACATTTGCATAAAAATAGGCTTGAAATTCTTCCGCCTTGTCACTATCTGTATTTACTCCAAAATGATTTAATGACAATATAAATCTTTTTTCTCGGTACTTTTGCTTTGTCCATCTTTTTGTTTCAACCTCTTTCCATAACTCATCGCATAATTTTTTAAAAATTATAAACCATTCTCGATGATCTATCACTTTATCTAATTTTGAGGATTCCCCATAAAAAAAATGCTTAAATGTGAAATACATCCCTTCTTTAAATGCCTTCTCATAATTAAGTAGTGTATTATCTAAGTCAAAACAAATACAACCCCAATTCATGAAAAACCACCATTCTATACTAAATTAACTTAATTTGCCGACATTATTTTGCTTAGGGGAGTGGCGGTGAGCCACTTAGCGCTTGATTTGGTCACTCGGGATATCCCACAGGACCCTCACAACTTCCGCTCTAAACAACACAGTTAAAAAGCAACAACCTTAAGCTTTATTCCAAACTTTAAAAAAGGGCGTTGGCATGAAACCAACACCCTTTAGAACCATAAATTAAAACAGATTATTGGTGACTCACAAATCAATCTTCTACAACATTATTGGAATCGAAACATTTGTCCTGCCATACGATCTCTAACGAACGGAATATTCATGAATAATCTAACAGCTATTCTCCTCATCCATTGGTTACTTAGAATATAATTGACCATTTGGAATCGATAGCGATAAACAAATGTAGAGCTTATGACCACTACCACTAATCGCAACAAGGAACTTATCATTTATATCCCCTCCTGCTATTAGGTTCTCTAATTTGATTAATTATTATCCTTAGAAATAGCTGGCATTGCCTTTGATAAAACGTGAAAACTGCCCCTATTTTGAATAAATCCTATTACTTCCATTATCTCCTTATATTAAACACCCTACAATCCAATGTACCTGGAGTACAAAGTTTTGGCTCTAACCATATCTTCTGTTCCTTGCACAAGCGTTCTTCCATCTGGAAATAGCACAAAGCGTTCGCCTTCTGGCAGTTCGACTTTTAGTAAAAACGGTGTTTTTTGAACTTTTCCAACTTGATCTAACCGCTCTGCCCATATACTTAAGTCAAAACGCTGTTGAGATTGAATTTGTACAGTCTCACGGCCACACAGCACTGTCATTAATTCCGTTTCTGCTATTCTTAAGGCAGGGTATTCCTTTTTTTGACAGGTTGGACATTCTTCCCTAGGTGATGAAAACTTTAATTCATATCGGTAATTATTCCAAATATCTAAAGTTAATATACTTTTCCTTACATTAGCATCTCCTACAAGATACTTTAACACTTCGGTCACCTGATAGGATGCTACAATGTCAACAATCGGAGAAATAACGCCTATAGTATCACACGTTTGTCCCCCTTGATCAGTGCTTGAGATAAAACAACGCAAACATGGAGTTTTCTCGGGAATAAAAATTGCCGACATACCGCGTGCACTAACAGCGCCACCGTACACAAATGGAATTCCCTGTTTATAGCAAGCATCATTTAATAAAAATCTGGTTTGAAAGTTATCCGTTCCATCCACGACAATATCGATTCCTTCTAAAAGTTCATTAATATTATGAACCGAAGCATCTGCAACATGAGCCTCGATTTCAATTGAAGAATTAATTTTTTTCAGTTTGTTTTCAGCAGCTATTGCCTTTGGCAGCGCTGCTGCTACATCGTCTTCATCAAATAGCATTTGGCGTTGCAAATTACTTTTTTCAACATAATCGCGATCGACAAGTCGGATAAACCCTACACCCGCTCTTACTAAATGATTGGCAAGAGCGGTTCCTAACGCACCCATACCAACAATAAGAACACTACTGCTACTTATTTTTTTTTGACCCTTTTCACCTATTGGGCTAAACAACATTTGTCGGGAATATCTAATTAAATCACTCATTCTTTCACCTCAATAAAATATTAGAACTAAGATTGGTGCCAACGTTATTGAAATAAAGTTAACCATTTCATTATTAAACGTTAAATAACCAGTTTTGTGAGTCGTGTATGTATTACAATGCATTCTTTTCTCAGTCACAAGCTGGCATTCTGAACAATAAAAAGTTGCTTGAACAGTTGCTCCTAAAATGGTATCCAGCAGGTTCCCAAGAAATCCAAATAAACCTAACAATATCGCTAATTTTAATGATACCTCGCTCCACAAAAAATAGCTAACGATTGTTATGAATATAGCCCCCAAAAACGCTGAAACTGTTCCTACTAAAGACACAGCTCCTGATGTACCCGCATCCACTTGTTTAAGTGTTAGAATATGAATAGGTTTGCGTCGACTTAAAGGACCTATTTCCGAAGCCCATGTATCCGAATTCGCGGCCGCAATTGCAGCAATAAACATAAATAACATAATATCTTCTTGAAAAAATATATAAAGAATACTCATAGTGGCCGGAACACTTCCATTAGCTAGTACCTGCCATGCATCCCGTTGACTACTTTTATCATTTTTTTCTTCTGTAATCTGCTTTTTATCTTTTTTATATTTACTCCAAATACTAGAAGTGATAAAAAATCCCGCTATAAGAATTAATCCTTTAATCCCACATCCAAACACAATAGCAATCCCAATAATAATAGTCGCAATCGAGCCACTTATTGATAATGCTTTCATTTTATATCCTTCTCTTACGCCAATTAAAAGGACAATTAGTAACATACTATTTAACATTGCATTGAATAACCTTTTCGTTGGTAATAATTAAATTTACAGGAAGATCATGCTGTTCTATTGGTATTTTTTGAACAATCTGAGGTTTAAAAGCAAGTGCTATAGTCATGCCATTATAACCTGCTAAGTAGCGATCATAATAACCTCCTCCAAATCCTAACCGATATCCGTTTTCATCAAATGCAAGACCAGGAATAATTAATAAATCAATGTTTTCTTGCATGATTGGATTTGTGATCGATTCTATAGGTTCTTCAAGTCCATAATATACAACTTCTAACTGTTCAAAGTTAGTAATTTCTCTAAAGGTCATTTTTTTAATTTTAGGATGACATTTTGGAACGGCCATCTGTTTTTTTTCTTTCCAGCCTTCCTCTATGATTGGCTTTGTCAATATTTCCTTTTCTCTTGATATTGTAATTCCAACGGTTTTTGCTTCATGCCATTCCTTTAAATTAAATAAATGATTTGCTATTTGAGTAGACCATTGAACATGTAATTCTGTCGGTATTTTCTGTATAACATCCTTCATCTCTTTACGAAACAACTCTTTATTCATCGATAGCCCTCCAACTAATTGGAAAATAACAAATATTTTTATGTAAAAAAAACAGTAGGAAAATTCCTACTGTTTACTTTGTTTCACGATGAACTGTGTGTGTTTTGCAAGTTGGGCAATATTTTTTAAGCTCAATACGCTCAGTATTATTGCGCTTGTTTTTTGTAGTAATATAGTTACGGTGTCCGCTTTCTGTGCAAGCTAAAGTAACATTTACACGCATGTATATCCCTCCAGACCTTCATTTTCAAAGATTCATGTTTTCTTCTTTATCCATCATATTAAGTCCACATTCATATAATATGACGTTTATTCAGACTTAAATATAATATCAAATACCAACAAAATATTCAACCCTATTTGCCGATATAACAATGTTTTAAACTAGTATTTTTTTGACCAATATATTCCTGTATAAGCCATTCAGGATTATTTTTCAATGATGAATTAACTCCATTAACTTCTTCCAGACTATTACCTATGATCATCCAGTAATATACGTTTTTTATTTCAAATGGTAATATTGATGTTTCTAACGAAAAAACACTTTTAACCTGCCCAGATGAAATAGGATTAAAAGACAATTTGCCATTTTCAAGATTTACTAAGGTCTTTTCATTACTCAAACATGTCGAACATTGTACAATTCCTATATTATCAATGCTACCATTAAAAAGAGTATAACGCCCCTCATTCTCATGATATACACTTCTTTCTCTTAAACTATACACAATTGTTTCATTAGGGGTCCCATAAAAATCTTGTTCAAAGAAAAGTTTAAATTTCTGTTTATGCCTAGATTCACTATTAATAGTAAGTTTTCTTAAATATATTTTTTGATCTGAATGAATAAAATCTTCTACATTTAAAGATAACTGATATTTTTCACTTTTAGCTTGAGCATACAGAGATACATTTTCTTGGTTAAAATAACTAGGCTTATTCCAATTTAAATGGTTTAGCCACTCAAGCCCCTTCGTTTCACTCCAAATACCCATTTGATGTTTACAGGCTTTATAAGATGGAAACTCGCCATTTCCACCAGTAATGGATAAATTACTTATTGCTAAAGATTGATCAAATTCAATTGTCATTTTATCATTTTTTAAAATTATCGGCTTCATCTATTACACCCTTAGTCTTTATATTTGTTTAATAATTCAAACTATCAATAATATTCAATTTATTATACTTTTATGATAGCATCTAGCCATAACTTGTATCAATAAGGTGATTTTGTCGAAACCGTTTGTTAATTGGGAGAGTAATAAACAAAGTTTATCACTATTAATTTTCGACATTTGAATATACTTTTTTCGGGAGATTACTTAGCAATATCCTACAAAAAAAGCTATAATGAATGAAAGTATGCAACAAATTTGAATTGGAGTGAAAACTAAGATGATCACACTTGAGACAGCCATTATTGGTCTTTTCTCATTTTCAATTGTTTTATTAGTTCTATCTTTTTTAAAAAAAGACAAATACAAGGACCTTGAGGTTCAAATAGAAAATTTAACAATGACTGTAATGCAAGAAAATTACTTATTAAAGAAAAAAATGAAGGTATTAGAAGAGGAACTTTTAGGAAACGAACATTATACTGTTCCTATTAGTCAAAGAAACCATAATGAGTGATGGGAATAAATTATAGAAGAGGATGAACCGAATGGCAAATAATTCACTTAGAAGCTTTGCTTCAGGAATGATTATCGCTACTTCGATTTTTACAGGGGTCTACTATTTTCAGCCAACAGAATCAGAATTGATAGTAGAACAACGTAAGGTAACCGATGCTGACGTCAAACAATACTTAACTGATAAAGGCCATGTCTCGATCCCTAAAGAGCAATATGATGAGCTGCTCAACATTAAAAAGCAAGCTACATCAACAGACACCCCTAATATTGATAGTACAACCAACTACAAACCTACTTCTGAAACGCAGGAAATTACAAAAAAAGAAACGCAACAGTCTGATTTAGTAGAACAGGAAAATGAAAAAAAATTATATACACTTGAAATTAAGAGTGGAATGAATAGCATCCAGATTTCAGAACTCCTTCAAAATGAAGGTATAGTGAAAAGTAGTAAAGAATTTGAACAATTTCTAGTAAAGCAAAATTGGAATCGTTCCGTTCAAATTGGTACATATAAGCTAAATAGTGAGATGTCTTACGAGCAAATAGGCCGAATAATAACGAAAAATAATTAAAAAAGCCAACATAGTTGGCTTTTTTGTATCATATTTTACATTTACACCATCTAGCTTGTGATGATTAATTGTTTAAATCGTAGCGTTTCCCTTTTACAACATATAATATCTCTTCCGAAATATTGGTGGTATAATCGCCTATTCTTTCAATAAAACGAGCAACAAACGATAATTGAGAAACTTGCAATACCAGATCAGGACTACTAACTAATAATTGCAGAAAATATTGGATTGTTTCACTGTATAACTTATCAACTTCATCATCCATACTTGCAATTGTTCTAGCTAAAGCAATATCCTCATTAATAAAGGCCTCTAAAGACAGTGAAAGCATTTTTTTTACAAGTTGAATCATTTCATGTAATGATTCCTTTGAAATAGCATACTCATTCGTTCCAATCCGAATGGCAGATTTGGCAATGTTAACTGCAAAATCTGCTACACGTTCAAGGTCAGAGGAAATTTTAATAGTCACAATAATCCTTCTTAAATCAACGGCTACAGGTGATTGTTTCGCAATTAACAATATTGCCATATCATTAATATCCTCTTCAAGTCGATTGATTTCAACATCACCCTCAATGACCTGCACAGCTAAATCCAGATCCTGTTTTTCTAGGGCTGCCACAGCTTTGGATAAAGAAGCATCAGTTAACTTTCCTAACTCCAGTACTTTTTCGTTTAAGTTCTTCAATTCTTGTTCATATTTTTCACGCACAACCGATCTTCCCTTCTGCTTGATAAGTCTGTTTATCCCCTTTTATCCAAAACGACCTGTTATATAATCTTCTGTTCTTTTATCTCTTGGGTTAGAAAACAAACGATCCGTGTCATCGTATTCAATAACTTCTCCGTTTAAAAAGAATGCTGTTTTATCAGAAATTCGGGCAGCTTGTTGCATATTATGTGTAACAATGACAATGCTGTAATTTTGTTTTAGTTCTTGGCACAATTCCTCAACTTTTAATGTTGATATTGGATCTAACGCGGAAGTCGGCTCATCCATTAATATTACTTCTGGCTCAATTGCTAAGCAACGGGCAATACAGATACGTTGTTGCTGACCTCCTGATAAACCATACGCATTTTCTTTTAAGCGGTCTTTTACCTCATCCCATATCGCAGCACCACGTAAACTTTTCTCAACAATTTCATCTAATATATTTTTATTTTTAATCCCGTGAATTCTTGGGCCGTATGCAATATTATCATAAATAGATTTTGGAAATGGATTTGGCTTTTGAAATACCATTCCTACTCTTGTTCTAAGCTCTTCGACCCGGTATGCCTTGTCAAAAATATTTTTACCTCGATAAAGTATTTCCCCAGATGTTCGAACAATTGGAATCATTTCGACCATGCGATTTAATGTTTTAATATATGTTGATTTCCCGCAACCGGAAGGGCCAATAATTGCAGTAACTTCATTTTCATAAATAGAAAGATTTAATTGTTTAAGAGCATGATCTTCACCATACCATAGGTTTAAATCCTTGGTATCATATACAATATTTTTGGTAGTCTTTGTTACAGTATTTGCCGTTGATTCATTCACACGAACAGAAATTGTACTCTTTTCATTTTGAGTTGACATTTTCGATCCCCCAACGTTTACATTCGATTCAGTCGGTCGTTCTACAACTGAGATCGATGGTCTTTCTTTTGTAATTGGCATTGAATCTTCCCCCTCAAACTAATATCTTTTTTGAAATTTATTTCGAATTAAAACCGCTATCGAATTCATTACAAATAAAACTAAAAGCAATATCACAATTGTAGCTGCAGCCAGGTTAGCATATTCAACTGTTAATACAGAATCCAACGTCCAGTAATATATTTGGATAGGTAATACAGAAAAGTTATCCATAATAGAATCAGGAACAGGTAATATCAATGCTGGAATTCCTAATACAACAAGCGGTGCTGTTTCACCAATTGCCCTCGATAATGCAAGAATAACACCTGTTAATATGCTAGGCAGCGCTGCAGGCAGAACTACATTTTTAATTGTTTGCCACTTCGTAGCACCCATGCCATAGGATGCTTCTCTCAAAAATTGAGGAACAGCTCGAATGGCTTCTTGACTGGCTACCACAATTATCGGCAAAACAAGAAGTGACATTGTCAAACCACCAGCCAAAATACTTGCTCCTAAACCAAACATCCTTGAAAAAACAGTTAAACCTAATAAACCAAAAATAACGGAAGGTACGCCTGCTAAGTTTGTAATATTTGTTTGAATAAACGATTGGACCTTCCCTTTTTTGGCGTATTCTTCTAGATAAATGGCTGTACCTACTCCTAGTATCATCGATACTGGTGTAACAACTGCCATCAGCCACAATGTACCAACAAGTACACCCTTAATGCCGGCTTTTTCTGGAAATATGGACAGTTTATTACTTAAAAAGTCCATGTCAATCCATCCGATACTTTGAATAATGACTCGTGCTATTAACACGCCTAGGATAACTAATGCAAAAAGCGTCGATAAGAAAAATAATTGTTTAACTAGTTTATTAATTAATAAACGACTGTTTATCCTTTTTTGAACATTACTTTCATCTAAATATTTCATTTTAATATGCCTCCCTAAACTTACGAGAGATATATTGAGCTAATAAATTCATTAATAGAGTAAACACAAATAGTGTCATCCCTACAGCATACAAACTATAATAGCCTACTGTTCCACTACCAGCATCTCCACTTGTAAACTCGACGATATATGCCGTCATTGTTTGCATAGGCTGTGTAATATCAAATGTAAAGTCCTTTGAACTACCACTTGCAATCGTGACAATCATCGTTTCACCTATTGCTCGTGAAATGGCTAATACAAAGGATGCAACAATTCCCGAAATTGCTGCAGGAATGACGACTTTCATTGTTACCTCAAATTTAGTCGCTCCTAAGGCGAGCGCTCCTTCTCTCATTGCATTCGGAACCGAACTCATAGCGTCCTCTGATAGTGAGGCCACAAGAGGAATAATCATGAAACCCATTACAATTCCCGGACTTAATGCATTAACTGGTTCTAATCCTGGAATCACTTCTCTTAAGATGGGGGTAATAAATGTATAAGCAAAAAAGCCATATACAATCGTTGGTATTCCTGCCAAGACTTCAATTAATGGTTTGAGCCTTCTTCGGACTTTATCTGATGCATATTCACTTAGAAAGATTGCGATTGTCAATCCTATTGGAATAGCTACAATCATTGCAATAAAAGTCGTGATAATTGTCCCATTAATTAAAGGGAGAATACCAAAGGAGGGGTTTGCTCCTAGTGGATTTAATTCTGTACTTGTGAAGAATTCAATAAAGGGTACTTCCTTGAAAAACAAAACAGTTTCAAAAATTAAAGTAAATAAAATACCAATCGTGGTTAAAACAGAAATAGACGCTAAAGAAAACAGAAAGATTGGTATTGACTTTTCAACAATACGCTTTTTTGTAGCGTTTTTACGGTTTTCTATAAGTTCTCTAACACTTACAGCTCTTGCCATGAAAACTCTCCCTCTCTACCTTACATTCTCAATCATTGACATTTTTATTTATCTATTTCTAATGCAAGAAGATGAGAATCTCTCCTCTCATCTTTTGCATTAAACTGTCAAATGTATTACTTGTATTTCTTATTGAATTGTATTTAATTGCTCTAAATAACCATTTAATGTTTCTTCAGGAAGTGGAGCAAATCCAGTCTCACCCGAAAAATCATCCGCCATTGTTACAACATACTTCGCAAAATCTAGTACTTGTGGTTTCTCCGAAGCATATTTAGCATTTAGGTATGTGAATACTGGGCGAGTAAACGGTGCATATGGTCCGTCTTCACTAATTGTATCTAAACTCGGTTCAACAGGTCCGTTTCCAAAATCAATCTTTACAGCTTGTAGCTTATCTGTATTGCTCGCATAATAACCATAACCAAAGAAGGCAATGGCGTTCTTGTCTTTTGAAACTAAGTCCACTAAAGTTGAATATTCTTGTTGTAGGTTTACTGTTGATACTAAATCTTGCTCATCTAGAATTGTTTCATAGAAAAATTCATATGTGCCGTGGTTTTCGTTAGGACCATTAAATTTGATTTCTTCGGCAGGCCATTCTGGTCGAATATCAGACCATAAAACTTTGTCATCTTCTTTGTACTTTCCAGAAATAAACATATTTACGATTTCCTCTTGAGTCATTTCTGTAGCCCAAGTGTTGTCCTTGTTAATAACGATTGTTAATCCATCTAATGCAACTTTAAATTCAAGAACATCTTCACCAAACTTTAAGTCTTGCTCTTCAAGCTGTGCAATTTCTTCATCTTTTATTTTTCTTGATGCATCTGAGAAATCTGTTTCACCTGGAATAAATTTCTTAAATCCTGCTGATGAACCAGCCCGGCCTACTTGAACACTTACATTTTCTTGCTCAGTTGTCATATATTCTTCAGCAATACGAGCCATTAATGGATATACAGTACCCGAACCATCCACAATTACCTCTCCTTCAAGCTCTGCTGTTTCCTCAGTTTGTTGTTCTTGAGTTTCTTCCGTTTGATTTTCCTCTGTAGGTGTTTCGCTAGCTGCGTCCCCACCACAAGCTGTTGCGATCATTAGTAATGCTGCCATTACTAACATATACATCAGGTTTTTCAATTTTTTCATTTTTACTTCCCCCTAGATTTGAATGGTCCAAAAATTGTTATTTAAATTCCTTTTTCCTACTAATTGATACTCAAACACATTCCTCCTAAATCAAATGGTTTGTCTTGCTCTTAATTCCATAATAGAGGGTATCTGTTAATACCGTTTGAATAAAATGTAAAGACTTTGTAAATAAGTAAGCCAACATAAAAAAAAAATAAGTGTGAAAAAAGGGTTCCTTTTTTCACACTTATTACTGCTTAAACAGTCGATTCATTTTCGTCATCCATAAGACCTCTTCCAGGTAAAATCGCTTTGCGATTTTCTACTGTATCTCTTCCACTTTCTTTTATTTCAATATTTCTAATAAAAAAGTAAATCATTAAATGGCCGACTCCGATTATGGAGAGAAGTATTGGGATCCCTCGGTCTTCATTTAGAACTTTAACAAAGCCTAAAAATAAGAGAATAGATGTTGTTCGACCTGCGTTCAAATAAACTTCTCGTACTACAATATACTCAATTCTCATTTCCGCTGCCTTCCAAGCCCTTCCAATAACATCATATGTCAATGAAATATAAGGTACAAGGAGGATAGGATACGCAATCGCAATACATACCGCGTAAATAATAAGCCTAGGAAAAGTTAAATCAAAAATGATTAAAAAAATTGAACCATAAAGCATTAGCCCACCAAGTAATATAGACTTTTTTCGATATCGTGGTTTTATAAACCTTGTCGCCAAAAAGTAGAACAAAAATGCAACTGCTGAATTGACTAATCCAAACGTACCTAAAGCTAATTCACTATTGGTAGTAACAAAAACCCAAACCGAAATGACAAAAATAAAAGATCCCTCTCTTAGTCCTTGAAAAAAATGAGCATGCAATATATTCTTCCAATCATGATTATTATGCCGCTCGGATAATATTCGTTTAAATTCAAAGTTCCCATCGGCAGGCCTTCTCTTTAGCATAAAGCTAAGTAAAACAGCACCTAAAAATAAACCTAATGATACACTAAAAATAACAGTATATCCTGTAAACGCCCTTAAACTAGAAATGATATAACCCGCACATATGGGTCCAATCATACCGGCAAAGGATGTTAATAAACCTAGGAATCCATTAAAAAAATCTCGTGTTTCAGGTTCAGTAATCTCGAAAGTCAACACATTGAAAGCAAGCCAATAAAACCCATAGCCTATTCCAAGCAATCCCCCAAGAAGTAATAAAAAGCTTGAGGCATTCTCGCCTATAAACAAAACCATCAGATAAAAGAATGATAAAAAAGCAACACCTAATCGTAAGACTATTACTCGGTCCACTTTTTTCGCCCATCTTCCTGCTAAAATAAATGTAATGGGCTGCATAATAACAACAGCCAAATTATATAAAGCAAGATCAACAAATTTACCTGACTGTTTCCATAAATAGACGTTTACAAATGTATTGGATAGAGCAATGCTTAAAGCATATAATCCTCCAATAAAAAGCAATAAAATAGTTGCTTTATTTATATTTTTATTTCCTGTTACTTTTTCTAATATTTGAATCATAGCCGACTCCCCTTTATAAACATATTGTTCCTATAAAAAGTAGAGCTATTCAATTAAACAGGAAATAAAGATGAATAAAAGGACCATATTATACAAAGGTAAAACACCCATTTGTATCAACATGCTCCTTTTACTACTTAGTTCACATTAAACTTTTTCGTTAGTGTTGACAAATAATCGGATAGTTCTTTAAGATGTAGACCGGTTTGATGTGTATCTTCTATTTGTTTTATTTGCTCACTACTAGTTGATAACATTTCAATAGTACTTGCTAACGTTTCCTGCGAAACAGAAGCATAACCCACGGTTGTAAACTCTAATTCTGGTAATACTTGTTGTAACCCGCTAAGCTCAGATTGCATAGCCTTAATTTTTTCGATTACTGTAATAATTTCAATCATGAGATCATCAAATGAAACCCTTGATTTACCGGCTGTTTTTATAGTTGTTTGTATTTTAACTAACATTTGGTCAAACTCGCTATTTGCACTCTTAGTTATAACTTCCATATTCGAAATCGATTGCGTAATTTTCTCTGTAGCTTTTGTTGATTGTTCAGCCAATTTACGAACTTCATTTGCAACGACAGCAAACCCCTTCCCCGCTTCTCCTGCTCGTGCTGCTTCAATAGTTGCATTTAGCGCTAGTAATTTCGTTTGTTCTGCGACGTCTTCGATTAAACCAACTAACTTAGAAATTAATGTCGAATGACTTTTTACTTGTTGAATGGTTTGTGTCATATGTTCAAATTCCTTTTCAAAGCTTTGAATTGTTTGTATCAATTCAACAATACTTTTTTCACCATTAATTGCAGAACCATTCATATCTTCTGAACTTAATAAGACCGTTTGCATGTTTGCCTGCAATAACTCAATCTTTTGTTTCATTGTATTAAAACTCTCGACATTATTTTCTGAGCTAACTGCAGTTTGTTCCGCGCCAAGTTTAACTACATCAATTTCCCCAACTAATTGTCTACTATAATTAAGAGCATCTCGTGATCTAGAGCTTAAAACACTTCCAGAATTTTCAAGTTCTGACGTAGTTGAATCAATTTCATATATTAAGGATTTCATTTGATTGATCATCATATTAAAACTCTTATTCAAAGATTGAAGTTCTGGTATTGTAGTTTGTATTGAAACTTCTTGATTTAAATTACCGTTGCGCACTTCCCTCATAATTTCTTGTAGTTTAATTAGTGGTCTAGTAAAACTTCTTACAAAAGATATAACTAATATAATTGCAACAATTAGAGTTGAAATAGTGATGCCAAACATAAAGTTCATCATTTGAGTTACAGATCCTAAATATGAGTTGGTTGGTACCAGTAATAAATAAGTCCCATTTATTTCATCCATTTGTTTAATTGATATTGTATAATCTTCTCCATCAATTCTTTCATGAAATACATTTTCCTCAGTATTTGTAATTTTGTGAATTAGGCTACCTGGTATGATAATCTTTGATTCAGCACTAACCTGAAACGGATAAACCGTTTCATTCTTAATGTAAAATAGAAACGATTCAATCCCGTCAGCTTTTAACTGTTGTTGTTGATTCCGCACACTCATGTTTAGCTGTTGCATAAAATACTTATCATCACTTATGTAAACAAATTTCAAATTACTTGCAATATAACCAATTATTTCAGTCTCACGTTCTAAACGATCTTCTATTGTAGCTACGGTTGTATTTTTAGCTTTTATATAAGAGGTAATACCTACAGCATTGATAGAAATCGTAAATAAAAGAATAAATAGAAATAGTAATCGATTTTGTAAACTTAATCCAAGCCTTAACGGTTTATTTCTCCTTTTTGCACTGTTACTTAATACTGATGACGGATTTATATTTTTTTTAACAAAATAAGATTTCAAACGAGACACTATTATATCCTCCAAAACAAAAGTCGGTATTTTTACCCATCGGAGGAATTATAGCACCCAATTATTAACTCAATGTAAATACATTGTTAATGTTTTAAAAAGTAACTAGATTTAACAGTACAAAAAAAGGTACCCCACTACGGAAGTACCCTTTAAGGAAATTATTTCGCTAAATTATAACGATCTGTAACTGCATTCCAATCAACAACATTCCAAAACGCAGATACATAGTCTGGGCGACGATTTTGGTAATTTAAGTAGTATGCATGTTCCCAAACATCAAGACCTAAGATAGGCGTTTTACCTTCCATTAAAGGTGAATCTTGGTTTGGAGTACTAGTTACTTCTAGTTCACCATTGTTCACTACTAACCAAGCCCAACCTGAACCAAAGCGCGTTGCAGCAGCTTTAGCAAATTCTTCTTTAAAACTTTCGAAGCTACCAAACTTTTGGTTAATTGCAGTAGCTAAATCACCTGTTGGCTCACCGCCACCATTTGGACTCATGATAGTCCAGAACAAACTATGGTTAGCGTGACCGCCACCATTATTACGTACAGCTGTACGTTTTGCTTCAGGAACAGCATCTAAATTAGCTACTAATTCTTCAACTGATTTGCTAAGAAGTTCGTCATTTCCTTCAAGCGCAGCATTTACATTTGTTACGTAAGTATTATGGTGCTTAGAATGATGAATCTCCATTGTTCTAGCATCAATGTGTGGTTCTAAAGCATCATAAGCATAAGGTAATTGTGGTAATTCATAAGCCATTTTAAAATCCTCCTCAAATGATATGTAAGTTATTGGAACTTCAATAGAACATAGTAAACATATATGTATAGAAAGTTCCTTTACCTATACATTAACACTTATACCAATCTTTTTCAATTTTAAGGCTCAAATTTCAACCATAATATTTTATCCAGTTTCAACTATTATATTCATGTTTTTTTATACACTGACTAGAACTTTAGCCAAAATCCCTTATAAAACAAAAAAGCACCCTATATAATATAGGATACCTTTTCGTATGGCTCGAGACAGAATCGAACTGCCGACACGAGGATTTTCAGTCCTCTGCTCTACCGACTGAGCTATCGAGCCGTAAATAAATTAAAATGTAATTGGTTGCGGGGACAGGATTTGAACCTGCGACCTTCGGGTTATGAGCCCGACGAGCTACCAGACTGCTCCACCCCGCGAAAATATTATTAAGTTAATCGATGAATAGCTATTTTACATGAACTAAATGATGTTAGGTTATGTATTAAAGCTATGTCTTAGTAGATATGGCGGAGGAAGAGGGATTCGAACCCCCGCGCGGTTTAACCCGCCTGTCGGTTTTCAAGACCGATCCCTTCAGCCGGACTTGGGTATTCCTCCATATGATGATTATAAAATTAATAATGGTGGACCCTGCAGGACTCGAACCTGCGACCGATCGGTTATGAGCCGATAGCTCTAACCAACTGAGCTAAGGGTCCAAAATAATTATTTCTTAAATGGGGCGATTGATGGGGCTCGAACCCACGAATGCCGGAGCCACAATCCGGTGCGTTAACCACTTCGCCACAACCGCCATAGTTGAAAAAATCTAAATAATAGCGGCGGAGGGGATCGAACCCCCGACCTTACGGGTATGAACCGTACGCTCTAGCCAGCTGAGCTACACCGCCATATTTGGCTCCACAGGCAGGATTCGAACCTGCGACCGATCGGTTAACAGCCGATAGCTCTACCACTGAGCTACTGTGGAATATTATTATGCGACATGATCTAATATAACAAATCGACGTCTATATGTCAATACCAATGTTTTATAACTACTAATTTATTGTTGCTCAAATAATATACCATCTTATTGTCCAAATTTCAATACTTAATATGATGAATTCCACTCCATTCCTATACTAATATCACAAATGTTTTTGATATCCATGGCTACTATATTAAATAAGCTACTAAGCTCATTCTTCATCAAGATTTAGATTAAGATGTATAGTTTTTTCGCATAAAATAAAAAATACTTATATGGAGTAATTTAGATTAATAACTAAATTGATATGCCCAAACAATTACATACAACTCATTTTAAATATCTATCTAGAAAGGACACGATTTCATTGAAGAAAAAGCGAGAAAAAAAACAACAATCCCATAAGACTGAATCAAAACCGGCATTTAAAATAATAGATGAGCCAAAGTTCTCAATATAATCTTCTAAATGGTGCATAAATAGAAATGTACAAGCATATTGTGTAATAAAACAATGTGACGGTGAGAAACTATGAGAAAATTACTAGTAACTTTAATTTCTATTTTTGTGCTGTATGTAATTTACTATGATTTAAGTGTAGGAACGTTATCCAATCCAACTTCTATTGTATTACTTAATAGTCAGACCACAGCTCCACAAGTAGAATCATCTACGGAAGAGATGTCGGTAAAAAAAACAACAACGACCGAAAATACCCCTATATCTGAGCAAGGATTATATTTTCAAGAGGTGAAAGTTGTTGGAGGGGCGACAGTGCTATCAATTGTTGAACAGATACAGGATGGCCCTCTGCCTGTTTCAATCAATCAATTAGTACTCGATTTTGAAGAATTAAATCCTAATGTTAAACCGGAAAGTATTCAAATCGGTAAAGTTTATAAATTTCCTGTCTACCCAGAGACTCATAGTGAATAATTTTCCGTGCTTTTCAACCAAATTTAATTGTGCTCCTCATAATATATATTTACAACAAGTAATTACTAAAGTAATTTTACTTGTCAATTTTAAAAAGCGATTGTTACAATAACATAGTATATATTTAAGAAGGAGCGATACGTGGCATGAGTGAAATTACACATCGTACAAAAACACGTCCAATTAAAGTTGGTAATTTGACAATCGGCGGGAATAATGAAGTAGTTATTCAAAGTATGACGACAACCAAAACGCATGACGTTGAAGCGACCGTAGCTGAAATTAAACGTTTAGAAGAAGCAGGTTGTCAAATTGTTCGGGTAGCATGCCCAGATGAAAGAGCTGCTAATGCAATTGCCGATATCAAAAAACAAATAAACATACCACTTGTCGTTGATATACATTTCGATTATCGTCTCGCGCTAAAGGCAATTGATGGCGGAGCTGATAAAATTAGAATTAATCCCGGTAACATAGGGAAACGCGAAAAAGTGGAAGCTGTAGTTAAAGCAGCTAAAGAAAAAGGAATTCCAATCCGTATCGGGGTTAATGCAGGATCTCTTGAAAAGAAAATCCTTGAAAAGTATGGTTATCCAACAGCAGACGGTATGGTAGAAAGTGCCTTACATCATATACAAATTTTAGAGGATCTAGATTTTCATAATATTATTGTTTCTTTAAAAGCATCCGATGTTAATTTAGCTATTGAGGCCTATGAAAAAGCAGCAAAGGCATTTGACTACCCTCTTCACTTAGGGATAACTGAATCCGGCACCCTTTTTGCAGGAACTGTAAAGAGCGCTGCAGGTTTAGGAGCGATTTTAAGCAAGGGCATTGGTAATACTGTTCGCATCTCATTAAGTGCAGATCCTGTTGAAGAAGTCAAAGTTGCACGCGAATTGCTAAAAACATTTGGGTTAGCAGCAAACGCAGCAACGCTAATTTCATGTCCAACCTGCGGTCGAATTGAAATCGACTTAATAAGTATCGCTAATGAAATTGAGGAATATATTTCTACAATTAAGGCACCAATTAAGGTCGCCGTACTAGGCTGCGCCGTTAATGGGCCTGGCGAAGCCCGGGAAGCCGATATCGGAATTGCCGGAGCACGTGGTGAAGGACTTTTATTCCGTCACGGAGAAATAGTTCGCAAAGTACCTGAAGACCAACTCGTTGAAGAATTGAAAAAAGAAGTAGATAAACTTGCAGAAGAACATTTATCTGCTAGTAAATAATGCATCCAAAAAGAGTAATAAGTTCTTTCATTACTCTTTTTGAATTAAAAACAAATAACGAGCTTGCCCTCTTGTTTAGGGCAAGCTTCGTTTAATTTATATGATGTTGATTGGTCAGTCAATTTATTCCCCTTAGAAAAAAGGCTATTTAATAAAAGAATGGTGTAATAAACAGTGCAATAATCATTGATACTGCACCAATACCAATTGCCCAATTTCCAAGCCCTTGTGCTCCTCGACGACGTGCAATAAAACCGACAATAATCCCTGCAGCTCCTAATAAAACTGGCAAGAAGAATAACGATAGGACAGAAAGAATTAACGCAAGACCACCTAGACCTTTACCAGCGGTCCCTTCTTCTTGCTCTCCTTCAGGTCTTACAAAAGCACGAGGTCTTTCATCAGTTGTTGTACTTCCTCCATCAAATGTTCCTAGCCGCGGAGCAACCTCAGCAGCAGTTTCCTCCATAAAGCCGGTTTCGGCAGCTCTCGGCGCTATCGGATCTGGATCTTGTTCAAATGCTTTTTCTCGATTAAAATCTCTACTTTCATCGTTGAAATTTTGGTCTGTCATTTAAAGATCCCTCGCTTTCCTTTATTGAGGAGCATTTATATTATGTTCTAAAATTAATTGAATCATGTTGTCAATGTTTTTCAATAGAGGAAATAATCTTTTTTGGACCAAACGATGATTTTATATAATACACCAGTTAGCCCTATCTTCATATTATAGTAATGAGTGACTAACGGCTAGGAGGCTAAAAATGAATCCATTCATCCAACAGATTGTTAACCAAAAATTAAATTCTATTACAGCTGAAGAGCTTGTAAAACATGGTAAGTCATACAATATACATTTAACAATACCGGAAGCAGAAAAAATTGTTAAGATTTTAAAAGCAGAAAAACATATTAGTATTACCAACGATGATCAACATCGAAAAATAATTAAAAAAATAGGAAAAGAAGTGAATCCCACCCTCGCAAGGAAGGCAAACTCACTTCTTATGCAATTTAAAAATAAATAAGTTCCAAATCAAAATACAAAAGTGCAGTCTTATGACCTTAAGTGCTGCACTAATTTTTTCAAATTTAGATTATTTTACTGATTAATAATCTTTTTAAGTAAATCAGGATCAAATTCACCATTTCTTAGCATCTCGATTTCAAACTTATATGGTGGTTTCTGATTATTCTTATCTTCTCCAACAAACGGTGTTTCTAATATTTTAGGAACAGCCATTAATTGTGGGTGATGTACAATTTTAGATAATGTATCAAATCCAATTTTTCCAAACCCAATATTTTCATGACGATCTTTTTGAGCACCACACTCATTTTTACTGTCATTTATATGCAGTACTTGCAAACGATCAAGACCAATTAATTTATCAAATTGTTCTAAGACTCCATCGAAGTCATTAATAATATCATAACCCGCATCATGGACGTGGCAGGTATCAAGACATACTGATAATTTCTCATTGAGATGTACTCCATTAATGATCTCGGCTAATTCTTCAAAAGATCTCCCACATTCGGAGCCTTTGCCTGCCATTGTTTCAAGCGCGATGCTAACAGATTGATCTTTCGTTATGACCTCATTTAATCCTTCAATTATTTTCTTAATACCTTCTTCAGCACCTGCTCCAACATGTGCACCTGGATGTAGGACAATCTGCTTTGCACCAATCGCTTCAGTCCGTTCAATCTCCGATCGCAAAAAGTTGACACCTAATTCAAATGTTTCTGGTTTCTGTGTATTTCCTATATTAATAATATATGGAGCATGTACAATAATTTCCTCTATGCCATGCTTTTTCATATGTTCAATTCCGGCAGCAATATTTAAATCTTCAATAGACTTTCTTCGTGTGTTTTGCGGTGCACCAGTATAAATCATAAATGTATTAGCTCCGTAGGAAACTGCTTCCTCACTAGAAGCTAATAACATTTTTTTACCACTCATCGACACATGTGATCCTATTTTTAACATGAAATGAGCACTCCCCTCTCCAACATACGCCATATAGCTTATCATAAAAATACTATAGCGCAAATTAATTAATCTTTATAATTAAGAACCCCCACTCATAATGAAGGTTCTAACTAGCTATTTTCTACCTTTTCTTTTCTCTTTTTTAACGAATTTTTCTATTTCCCGTTGCCGTTTCTTTTTATAGCCAGGCTTTACGTCTTTTGATTTTCTAATAAGTTTATGTGCTAGTTTTTCAACTTCTTTTGTTTCCCTTTTTCTTTCTTTTCGTTTTTCTCTAGCACCCAATTCGATCATATCACCATCTTTTAAATCAACATGCTTAAATACAATCCCCATTTTTTCTAAGCGATCAAGTGCATCTTGGTCGCTTAATTCATAAACCGTAGCAGCAATACCAGAATATCCTGCACGCGCCGTTCTACCTACTCTATGGACATAAAAGTCTAAATCAGAAGGGATTTCATAGTTAATAACATGGCTTACCCCTTCTATGTCAATACCCCTTGCGGCTAAGTCTGTAGCAACAATGTATTGATATTCTAAATCTTTTATTTGTTTCATCATTTTCTTTCTTTCTCTTGGTGGCAGATCTCCGTGAATACGCCCTACCTTTAATCCTTTTTCTAACAAACCGTCAGCGACTTCATCTGCCATTTTTTTTGTATTGGTAAAAATGAGCGCAAGATAAGGATTAAAGTAGTTGGCGATTTCAAACACTAAATTAACTTTGTTGCGATGGCGTCCAGGTATTAATAAATGTTCAATTTTTTCAGCAGTAGCCTGTTTAGGGGCTACATGTGTGTAAACTGGATTGTCCAAGTACTTTTTTAGAAAAGGTTTAAGTTTTTCTGGAATGGTTGCTGAAAATACCAAGATTTGCAGGTCCTGTCCCATTTTTCCGGCAATTTGGTCGACATCATGAATAAACCCCATATCAAGCATAAGGTCTGCTTCATCTACGACTATCATCTTTGTTGTATGGACAAATAATGCCTGATCCTTGACAAGGTCATTTATTCTTCCTGGTGTTCCCACGACTACTTGTGGCTGTGCTTTTAATTTTTCAATTGTTCTTTGCTTATCCGTGCCACCTATAAACAATTTAGATGTTATTTTTTGATCGTCATCTGCAAACTTTGTAATTTTATTTAGTTCTTCATAAATCTGTGCAGCTAGCTCTCTTGTTGGTGCTGTAATAACCGCTTGAACCTGTTCCACGTTAGGATCTATTTTATCAACAATTGGTAATAAGTAGGCATGTGTTTTTCCGGTTCCAGTTTGAGACTGACCGATTACACTTTGACCTACTTTTATTGTCGGCATTATACGCTCTTGTATTTCAGTAGGTTCATAAAACCCTAAAGCATTAATAGCCTCTATAATAAAATCTTGAAACTCGAAACGTTCAAATTTTGAATTTGTCATTTAATTAATCCCCTTAAAAAAATAAGTTTCCACTATTTCTATTATTTTCATACCAACTTCATATTATAATAGAAAAATTTAAAAAATGCGAACTAACATAAATTTTATTAGTCAAATCAAACACCAATACAGTAGCTTTTGGACGAATGCCTAATATGGCATTATGTGAACACCTTGATGTTCTATATGCATATTTTATCAATGAGATCTTTTATTTGTTAGAACCGAAAGGAGGCAAATGATTATGTATCCATTTAGATCACCTAGATATCCTATGCAAATACCTTATCAACGTCCATATTTACCACCAACACAACATCTTACTAGACTGCCTATGGGACCAATGAACAATCAACCTTCAGGGCTTGGGGGATTACTTTCTAAAATATTAGGAGGTAGAGCTACAAGTTCATTTAACGGAGGTCCAGGAATGGGATTCCCGCCTGCAAACATGCCTGGAATGTTTGGGATGGGGTCACAGTCGGGCGTCGGTGCACAAGGCATCACAGGTATGTTAAGGAATAGTTTCTCTTCAGCTGGTGGAATTACAGGAATGTTAGATAATGTTCAAAGAGTAATGGGTGTAGCTCAACAATTCGGACCTATGATTCAACAATACGGTCCATTTATTAAGAATATGCCAGCTATGCTTAAGATAATGAAAGAGTTAAACAGCTCCGAATCTGATAGTGAGGAAACAACAGCGAACACCGAAATGAATGAACTTCCCGAAAAGGAACTTCCAGATTTTGAAGACTTGCAAGAAGGAAACACTAAAAAACCTTTATACGGAGAGTCCCTTCCAAAATTATTTATCTAGTAGTTACCTTTGTAAATAATCCTTCTCTCACTTATAATTGAAAAGGAAGGATGAGAGGAGGAGCATTTAATGAACGTAATTAAAATAGCACCAAGAGGTTATTGCTACGGTGTGGTAGATGCAATGGTTATTGCAAAAAATGCAGCATTAGATCAATCCCTACCTAGACCTATATATATCTTAGGGATGATTGTTCATAATAAACATGTTACAGATGCTTTTGAAGAACAAGGTATCCGGACATTAGATGCAAAAGATAAAACTCGTAGAGAGTTACTTGAAGATATAAATGAAGGAACAATTATTTTCACAGCCCACGGTATATCTCCCGAGGTGAAAGTATTAGCTGTCGAAAAAGGACTAACCGTTTTAGATGCAACTTGTCCTGATGTTACTAAAACGCACGATTTGATTCGCAGCGTAAAAGACAAAGGATATGAAGTTATCTATATAGGTAAAAAAGGACATCCAGAACCAGAAGGAGCTGTTGGGGTTGCTCCTGATATCGTACACCTAGTTGAAAATGAATCTGATGTTGATGACTTAAATATTAAATCATCAAAAATCATCATTACAAACCAAACAACTATGAGCCAATGGGATGTATTAGACTTAATGAACCATGCTAAAGAAAAATATCCACATGCTGAAATTCATAAAGAAATCTGCATGGCTACTCAAATAAGACAAGAAGCTGTTGCTGAACAAGCGAAAGAAGCTGATTTAACAATAGTTGTGGGAGATCCACGGAGCAATAATTCAAATAGACTTGCGCAAGTATCAGAAGAAATTGCTGGTACAACTGCTTATCGAATTGCCGATGTATCAGAAATTGACATCAAATGGTTACTTAACGTAAACAAGGTGGCAGTCACAGCTGGAGCTTCTACACCGACACCCATTACAAAGGAAGTTATAACCTTCCTAGAACAATTCGATCCAGACGATCAAAAAACATGGAATAAAGAACGAAAAATCGGTTTGGATAAAATCCTACCAAAGATAAAAAATCCAAAGTAAATAGGAATTTGGCTCCACACAAGCAAACAAACTTATTAATATGAAAAACTACAGCCTTCTAATCGTAACATTGATTAGCGGGCTGTAGTTTTTTATAAAAACTGAAAAGGATCAGTATTTAGTTGAGAGGACAGGATGGTTGTATCATATTTCTTTTCATCAATGTAGTTTTGCAGATAATTTCTTACTCCTTCTTTCATTACCTTTTCAACATTGTGGCCGGGGTCAACCATATTTAAACCTTGCATCCATGCATCATGAGCGACATGATAATAAATATCACCAGTCACATAAACATCTGCCCCTCTAAATTTTGCAACTGACCAATATTTATTCCCATCTCCACCTAAAACAGCAACCTTCGAAATCTTAGCATTAAGATCGCCAACAACTCTAACACCTTTTACATCTAACTTTTGTTTTACATATTGCGCAAACTCTCCAAGAGTCATCTCAACTCGGAGAGTTCCAATTCGTCCTAAACCTAGTGACTCTCCTTTATTTTCAAGTGGATAAATATCATAAGCTGGCGCTTCATATGGATGTACTTTCAATAAGGCATTAATAATTTTCCTTTGGATTGAACTTGGAAAAATGGACTCAACCTTTATCTCTGAAACATGTTCTAGTTCCCCTTTATTTCCGATAAATGGTTGTGTCCCTTCCAAAGGCATAAATGTACCGATTCCTTTTGAATTAAACGTGCAATGACTATAATTCCCGATAAAGCCTGCTCCGGCTTTCGCTAGCGCTTCTCTAACTGTATTTGCATGTTCCTCAGGTACAAATACTGAAATCTTTTTCAAGCTATCTTCGTATGTAGGGACAAGGATCTCGGTTTGATCTAATTCCAACGCAGTTGCTAAGAGGTCGTTTACGCCACCTTTTGCAACATCAAGGTTCGTATGCGCTGCATAAACTGTTATATCATGCTTTAGACATTTTTCAATAATGCGTCCAGATGCATCATCTGTTATTATCTTTTTTAATGGATTAAAGATAATCGGATGATGAGCAATTATTAAATCAACTTGTTCTTTTATCGCCTCGTCAACTACCGATTCTAGTACATCAAGCGCGATCATCACTTTTTGAATCGGTTTATTTAAGGTACCGATTTGTAATCCTATTTTGTCTCCCTCCATTGCTAATGCCTTAGGAGAAAAATTTTCGAATGCTTGAATAAGCTCTTGACCATTTATGTATTTGCTCATCTTAAAACCTCCTCAGCCATACTAATTCGTGATTCTATACTCCTTTTTTTATTAATATTCTCCTCACTTTGAACTGCACGATCAAGTTGTGCGACTATTTGATTCCACTTTCTTAGCTCGTCAGTCCACTTCTTAATAAATGTGCTATTTTTTTCCTTCATTAAAAACGGACCAAATAACAGTTCAGCCTCAGCCTGATCGGAATAGGGTGCATGAGGGGCACCACGCTCTGCAACTAAAATCTCGTATATTTTTCCATCCTCTTCTAATATATGTTCATTAATTAATTCCCAACCATTTTCTACTAACCACAACCTAATATTCCTAGCGCCAATATTCGGCTGTAAAATTAACCGCTTTACATAACTTAACTTCGTTTTACCTTCTTCGAGAATTTCACTAATAAGCGGTCCTCCCATACCGGCAATTGTAATAACATCTACCTCATTTTCATGGATTACCTCGAGACCATTCCCCTTTCGAACATCAATAACAGCGTTTAATTCTAACTTTTCAACTTGACTTTTAGCAGATTGATAAGGGCCCTCATTTACTTCCCCCGCAATTGCATATGTAATCAAACCCTTTAAAATAGCATAACAGGGTAAATAAGCATGATCAGAGCCGATATCGGCTAGTTTAGATTTAATAGGTATTTCACTAGCAACTTTTTCAAGCCGCTTTGATAAAAGTAATTCATTCATATCCTCACCACTGTTTCGTTAATCTTGTTATTTATATCTTATCGACTCTAGTTGTCAGTTGCAAATCGTATGTATTTAATTTAGTTATGTAAGTTCCTCAGCATTCAATAGAAAAAATAAGATCACCTTTTTCAAAGTACAAAAAAAGTTTTCTACTTATTTAGAGTAGAAAACTTTTAATTGGTATTATTTGTGTTCAGCTAACCAAGCAGCAATCGTTTCAGCTTTTGCAGCATCAACTAATCCTGGTGGCATACTACCTTGACCATTATTAATTATATTTGCAATTTCTTCAGCTGATTTTGATGCACCAATTGTTTCAAGACTTGGTCCAACACCGCCTTCAAGATTTTGTCCGTGACATGAAGCACAGCTAGCTTTAAACAAGCCTTCTCCATCATCCGCTGCCACTTCCCCAGCCTGTTCTTCTTGAGCTTCATCTCCGCCCGCAAGCATTTTCTCTGCGTTGTTCAGTCCGAAGAAGGATATCCCAACTGTTAGAACTAGACCTAATACTGCGATAATTAAAAAAGGCATTAATGGATTACGATTCATTACTTGCTCCTCCTTACATTATGTAAATAGCTTGTACCATCTTTTCATAAACAATATATATTTTACTTTAAATACTTGTTTCAGAAAAGGGTAAATTACGAACTTACAAATATTTTTTATTTTTTTTAGTAAAAAATCGTTAATTATTCTGAATATTTATATTATAATGAAAATATCCACTGTATTTTATAAGAGTTTTTCAAAATAGTTTGTATATAAGTAGGATCAATCCACTTATAACACCAGCTACGATTAAATATTTATACCGTAGATATACACCGATTACAAACCAAAATAAACAATTTAACAATACATTTATTATTAAAGCTTGCTCAGTATTTACATATAATTTAACTAATGAATTCGAAACAAAAAATAAGATTAAAAAACCTATAACAATAGACAAATGAGCATACTTACCGCCTTTAGAATAAAAGTAATAAGCACTACATACGCACATCAAGACAAAAAATGTAAATATGAGCGTTTGCAAAAGGATGTTTAATTCAGTAAAATAAATAATAACAATTGTAGTTGGCAGTTGAAACACTATATAACTAATAAATATCTGATAGTAAATTTGCTTTACCTTATATGACTTATTATAGGCATGCTGCTCCTCTGCAGAGCCTTCTGTGTATAGAGTTATTAAGAAATTGCAATAATGTTCGGGTAAAAGGTGGTGCTCCTTCCAATAATGAATTTCTTTTAAGATGATATCTTTACGTGTTTTATTCATTTTGCACCCCAAAAAAGAAATAGTTCACTTCATTTTTCAATGAAGCAAACTATTATAAAGTCAATTATTCAAGGAAATCTTTAAGACGTTTACTTCTACTTGGATGACGAAGCTTTCTTAATGCTTTAGCTTCAATTTGGCGAATACGTTCACGAGTAACACCGAAGACTTTACCAACCTCTTCAAGTGTACGCGTTCTTCCATCATCTAAGCCAAAGCGCAAGCGAAGGACATTTTCTTCACGATCGGTTAATGTGTCTAAAACATCTTCAAGCTGCTCTTTAAGTAATTCATATGCAGCTGCATCAGAAGGCGAAGTTGCTTCTTGATCCTCAATGAAATCACCTAAGTGAGAATCATCTTCTTCACCTATTGGAGTTTCAAGGGAAACTGGCTCTTGCGCTATTTTCAAGATTTCTCGAACCTTTTCTGGAGTTAGATCCATTTCTTCACCAATTTCTTCTGGTGTCGGTTCGCGTCCTAAATCCTGTAACAACTGCCTTTGAACACGGATTAGCTTATTTATCGTTTCTACCATATGAACTGGTATCCGTATTGTTCTAGCTTGATCAGCAATCGCTCGTGTAATCGCCTGCCGAATCCACCACGTTGCATACGTACTAAATTTAAAACCTTTACGGTAATCAAACTTTTCAACAGCTTTTATTAGACCCATGTTACCCTCTTGAATTAAATCAAGGAATAACATACCTCTTCCGACATATCTTTTTGCAATAGATACAACAAGTCGTAAGTTAGCTTCAGCAAGGCGCCGTTTCGCCTCTTCATCACCTTGTTCTATTCGTCCCGCAAGATTAATTTCCTCTTCAGCAGATAATAGATCAACACGCCCAATTTCTTTTAAGTACATGCGTACCGGGTCATTAATCTTTATCCCAGGGGGTACAGAAAGATCGTTTAAATCAAATTCTTCTTCTTTTTCAAGTTGATTAAAACTCGGGTCATCATCATCGTTATCATCTGATTGACTCGTTATATCAATACCTTTATCTCCTAGGTATTCATAAAATTCATCCATTTGGTCTGAATCAAGCTCAAAAGCCGATAGGCGTTCAGCAACTTCCTCATATGTTAAAACACCACGTTTTTTACCTTGCTCCATCAATTGTTCTTTTGCCTGATCAAGCGTAAATTCTGTTTCTACCTCTTTTGAACGAGCTCCTTTTTCAGCCATTGGTTCCCCTCCTTCCAGTATTTCCACCGTGTAATTATTTAAGTTCCTTCTTCATCTGTATAATTTGCATAGCAATTTGTGCAGCCTTCAGATGGTCTTGCTGTTTTTCAGCAGTTTCTTTCTCCTTTTCGATCTCTTTTATTTTCAACCACTTTGGATGGTTCATCACTTGTTTAATATAGTCGGTTAACTCATTTTCAGTTATATCTTCATTTATATCCAACATAGCGATTTCAGAAACCATTCGTTTAATATGTTCATCATCAAGCTTTTGAATAATATTTCCGAACGTTGGGGCAACACCTTCCTCATAAAAACCATAAACAACTAAGGCTATTGCATTATGTTCATCTATATTAAATCCACATCCTATTTGCTCTTTAATCTGTTGTGCTATATTCACATCTCGTATCATATGTGCAAGCAGCAATCTCTCTGCATTATGATATGCTGGTAGTAACTTCTTTTTCGCAAAAAATTGGTAGTTGCTATTATTATTTCGATTAAAGGTTGAAATATCCTTATTTTTTCTCAAGCTTTTGTAAATTTGCGTTTGTTGACTCTTTAAGGCATCCAGAGATAATGAATATTCATTAGAAATTTGCCGTAAATAATGATCTCTTTCCACTGCTTTAGGGAGTTGGCTAATCTCTGTTAATACTTCTTCGATATATTTTATAAGTTCTCCTTCGTTTTGAAGGTTTTTCCCTCTTTTTAAATAATCAAATTTAAAAGTCATCAACGTAATACTAGCGTTTATTACATTCGTATTAAAACTCTCAATCCCATACTGTTGAATATAATCGTCAGGATCATAACCGTCAGGCATTTTGGCAATTTTTACATTACAACCGGCATTTTGCAAGATGCCTGCCGCTCGATAGGCTGCATTTATACCTGCAGAATCTGAATCGTAACAAATGATAACATTATCTACATTTCTGCGTATAAGGGTAGCTTGTTCTTCAGTTAACGCTGTACCTAGTGTCGCAATCCCGTTGTCAACACCCGCACGCCAAGCCGAAATAACATCGACATAACCTTCAAATAAAACAACTTGCTGCTTTTTGCGTATTTGTGATCTTGCAATATTTAAGCCATATAGGATTTTACCTTTATTAAAAATCTGTGTTTCTGGACTGTTTAGGTATTTAGGTTCACCTTCGTATAGGATTCTTCCACCGAATGCAATAGTCCTGCTCTGAAGGTCCCAAATAGGGAACATTATTCGATCCCGAAAACGATCGAAATAATTACCATCACTTTCTCTTTGGTTCACTAATCCAGCTTGATACATTTCATGAACATCGAAACCACGTTTATGTAAAAATCTTGTTACTACATCCCAAGAGTTTGGGGCATAACCTATTTGAAACTTATCAATAACTTCATCCGTGAAACCACGTTTTCTTAAATACTGTAAAGCTTCACTTCCCTCTTTTGTGTTTACCAAAAAGTGATGATAAAATTTCTGTAGGAGGTCATGAGCACGATAAATAGATAAGAACTTGTTTGATGAACCAAAGCCAACAACATTCTGATTGTCATCTAAATCAACATCTATCTTTAATTTATCAGCTACTATTTTTACAGCTTCAATAAAGCTACATTTCTCCAGGTCCATAATAAATGAAAAAACATTTCCACCAGCGCCACAACCAAAGCAATGGAAAATCTGTTTTTCTGCAGATACTGAAAAGGATGGAGACTTTTCACCATGAAATGGACACAGTCCAAAGTAATTGCGACCTTGTTTCTTTAATTGAACATATTCACTAATAACCTCGACAATGTCTGCCTGCTTACTAATTTTTTCAATTGTTTCATCGGGAATTCTATTTCCCATTTTCACATCACCAAGTTTTTAAGTATGCTGTCTTTCTTACTATTCGACTTTTTTTGGAATTATCCTTCAAGTTTCGACAACATTTTTTTAAAAGTTTTTATAAAAAATTCTCTATCTTTATTGGAGAATGCTGAAGGACCTTTGGAATAATACCCAGCTCTACGCTGTTTTGCCGATAAATATCTTGAAAATAGTGCCTGATCCATATTTTCTTCGGCATACTGTTTCCCTCTTGGAGAAATTACATGAACCTTTTTACTTAATAGTAAAGACGCAAGGCCAATATCTTGTGTAACAGCAACATCATCTTTCTTAATATGATTTGTAATATAAAGATCTACTTCTTCTTTATTTGTATCAACATAAACCCATTGTCCTGGAAGCTGATTGGTAGTCATATGCGCGTATGATGCAACAAAAATAACTTCTAAATTGAACGAAGTAGCTACATCGATAATCTCATCTTTTACAGGACAGGCATCTGCATCAACAAATATTGTTCTTCTAAAATTCGTCATAGTTTTTTATTCTACATCCCTCCAAGGATTCCTTCTATATAGCTTGTTTTATTTTTTTGTTTTTTGTCGAAAATACAATTAGATAAACATTTAATCTTACTAATATAGTTTATTCCTTCTTTGTCAAGTATAAACCTAAAATTTTAATTTAATCACAATTTTTCATTATAATATAAATCCTGTTCAATTTCTAGTAAAAAAATAAATACTCCTCTAAATAGCGGAGTATTTTTGTAAGCTAACAAGATATATTATTTACTATTTGCTTTTCTTCATATAAAGATTATGAATTACATTTGCGGTTTCTTCAACAGCTTTATTAGAAACATCAATAACCTGGCAACCGATTTTTTCCACAACACCGTCAAAATAAGCTAACTCTTCCTTAATTCGCTCAACATTTGCATAGCTTGCATTATCGCTTAACCCTAGCGACTTAAGCCTTTCTTTCCTTATATTATTTAACTTTTCAGGCGTAATTTTAAGCGCAAAACACCGGTTTGCCGGTACTTGATACAATTCCTCGGGGGGCTCAACTTCTGGAACAATTGGTACATTGGCAACCTTAAGTCTTTTATGTGCTAAATATTGAGAAAGTGGTGTTTTAGAAGTTCTAGAAACACCAATAAGTACTATATCGGCACGTAAAATCCCTCGAGGGTCCCGGCCATCGTCATATTTTACAGCAAATTCAATAGCTTCAACCTTTTTAAAATAATCATCATCTAGTTGTCTAACAAGGCCTGGCTCTTCACGCGGAGCTTTATTATAAGTCTGTTTCATTTGATCAACCATTGGGCCAATTATATCTATAACTGCAACACCTGCTTTTGCAGCCTCACTTTTTAAAAAGTCCCTCATGCTAGGTACAACAAGGGTAAATGCTATTATTGCATTATTTTCTTTAGCAAGTGAGATAACTTCTTTCAATGTCCCAGTATCTTCAACATAAGGCACTCTTTTAATGGTAATACCAAATGAGTTAAACTGACTTGCAGCTGCTTTTACAACAAATTCTGCTGTCTCACCAACTGAATCGGATACTACATATACAATACCGTTGTCCAAACTCCTCCATTCCTTTCTGTCTAATAATTAATATTATATGACTTCATCTTTCGCAATTTCTAAAAGAACTTTTGTCATGTTTGTTTTAGTTAATCTTCCGATAACCTCATATCCATTGCCTGATGGACGCACCACAGGTACAGCGTCAATTTGTTTCTCCATTATTTTTTCAGCTACTTCAATAATCAAATCATCTCTAAAGCAGAAAGTAATATTCGGCATTCGAGTCATAATAATATTAACTGGTATTGCTTCTAAATCTCGTTTACCAATACTAGCTCGCAGTAAGTCTTTTCTCGATAAAACTCCAACTAACAATGATTGACGGTCAACCACAAATAGCGTTCCAACATCCTCTAAGAACATGGTACAAATCGCGTCATAAACTGAAAGTGATTCATCGATAACAACCGGTATTGATTGATATTCATAGACCTGGAGTTTTTTAACTTTTTCAGTTAGTAATTGAGAACCTGTTTTCCCTGTATAGAAGTACCCAACGCGAGGTCTGGCCTCTAAATATCCAGCCATTGTAAGAATAGCTAAGTCTGGTCTCAAAGTCGCACGGGTTAAATTAAGCTGTTCGGCAATTTGTTCACCAGTAATCGGACCATTATCTTTTACAATTTGTAAAATCTTCTCTTGACGCTTATTAAGTTCGATTGTTCTCACCACCTTCAATTATAAAAAGAAAAAGCTTAGCAATAAGTTATACTGTTAATGAATATATTATAACGCAAATTACTTTCACAAAAAAGAATGACACTCGTGATAGTTTTTTATAGAAAACAGTATAACCTTTTATAATCGAAAGTGATTTAATTGTTGAAGAAATCGTTTAGATTTAAGGTTTAACCCTGAATATTCATCATATAAGGCCGTTATTACCAATTTAAGTTCAGATTTCGTCTCATCCCTTAATGATATATTCCCTAGTCTAGTTAGGTCAAAATAATAAAAAACTCGTAGTAATTTTAATGCAGCAGGTGATATTGGAATAAAGTTCGGATCTAAATGATAGCACCGATGACAAAGAAAACCGCCTTCTCTAACAGAAAAGGCGAACTTTCCTTCAGTATTTGAGCATGCCACGCAGCCGTCCAATTTAGGATATATACCAGCTACATTTAGCATCTTCATTTCATAGATAAGCGTTAGAACCTCTAAATCAACACCATCATTCATATATTGTAATGTTTGATAAAGCAGCTCAAACAAATAAGGATTTATTTTACGTTCTTCAGTGAGTTTATCAGTTAATTCTACAACGTATGCAGCATACGCAGATTTAAATAGATCCTCTCTAAGTCCTCTCCATGTTGAAATAATTTCACCTTGCTGTAAAGTACCTAAACCAGAACCTTTTTGTACTAGATAATACCCATATATAAACAATTGGGTTACTGAAGTTAATCTACTTTTGGGTTTTTTTGCACCTCGTGCCATTACTCCAATCTTGCCCATTTCCCTTGTAAAGATCGTAACAATTTTATTTGTCTCACCATAATCGTTTGTCCTAATTACAATACCTTCAACTTTTTGTAACAATTGTAAGCACCATCCACAATTAAATCCAACATTAAAGCTATCTTTTCACTTTCTTTAATATTAGATATTCCAAGTTCTTTACAAGGTTAAGTTCTAATTCATTTGTTAACGGATTAAGATAAAGGAGATTCAAATTCAAGATCGTTAAAATCAGTGACAGTTTCAGTAGTTTCTTGATATTCCCTTTCAATCTCTTTCATAAGCAGATACGTTTCTAAATTACCAGTTTGACTAAAGATTTTCCAGGTAAAATCTATCACAAGAAACCCCACCTTTCAAATTGTTTAAGATAACAACTTTCTAACTCCTTATCCTTAGCTTGACCTTAATTTAACAAAATCATGTGAAAGAAAAAAATGTAAATTTTCTTTTATAATTAATATTCATCTTCACGAAAACCGTAGTCTCGAAGTTGGGAAAGTTTATTACGCCAATCTTTTTGCACTTTTACCCACAGTTCAAGGAAGACTTTAGAACCAAGTAATGCCTCGATGTCCATCCTTGCCAACCGACCAACTTCTTTAAGCATCTTACCTTGCTTTCCAATAACAATTCCTTTTTGTGAATCTCTTTCAACGATAATTGTTGCGGCTACATCGATCATTTGACCATTTTCTCTAGATTGCATTGAATCCAAAACAACAGCAATCGAGTGGGGTATTTCCTCTCGTGTTAAGTGCAATACCTTTTCACGTATTAACTCAGTTATTATAAATCGTTCTGGATGATCTGTAACTTGATCTGGTGGATAATACTGAGGTCCTTCCGATAAATACTTTTCAATCTGTTCTATTAGGGTATTTATGTTGTTTCCTTGTAGAGCGGAAATAGGAACAATCTCTTTAAAGGCATATAACTCTTTATATTGATCAATTATCTTGATTAAATCATCCGGATGGACTTGATCAATTTTATTAATCACCAGAAAAACAGGTTGTTTCGTTTGTTTAAGACGCTCAATGATAAAATGATCACCTTTGCCTAGACCTTCTTCGGCATTTATCATAAATAAGATAAGATCTACCTCGTTTAGTGTATTTTGTGCTACTTTGATCATAAAATCGCCAAGCTTATGTTTGGGTTTATGAATTCCAGGTGTATCGATGAAAATAATTTGGCTTTCATTTGTTGTATACACGCCTTGAATTTTATTCCTAGTCGTTTGTGGTTTATCACTCATAATAGCAATTTTTTGACCTATTACTTTATTTAAGAAAGTAGATTTTCCTACATTTGGTCTGCCTATTATTGATACGAATCCTGATTTATATTGGTTTTTATTCATTTAAATCCTCCGGTGAAAAAGCTCCAGGCAACAATTCTTCAACAGTTGTTTCTAAAACATCGCCCTTAAGATTAGTTAAATACACTGGCATATGTGGTGGACATAATTCAGACATTACCTGACGGCACGCCCCACATGGTGGAACCGGTCTATCTGTATCTGCCACAACAGCTAAAGCCTTAAATGAAACATTGCCTTCAGAATAGGCTTTAAATAGAGCTGTGCGTTCAGCACAATTCCCTAAACTGTAGGCCGCATTTTCAATATTTGCCCCCTTATAAACCTCATCATTTGACGTTAACAGCGCAGCACCAACCTTAAATTTTGAATAAGGTACATATGCATAATCTCGTGCTTCAATTGCTTTTGCTATTAAATTCTCCACAGCTTTTGCATCTTTCATTTACAATTTTCCTTTCACTATTACTGTTATTTTACATGAATTCAAACTCATTTTCATCAATTTTACAAAAAAGTAATGAAATTGAAATAATGTTTTTTAAATATTCATAATTTTCTGTATAGGTTCTAAGAAGATGATTATTCCTATAATAACAGATATAATTGCAAACACAAAAACGGCAGCTGCAGCAACATCTTTTGCAAGTTTCGCTAATGGTTTATATTCATCCGTTATTAAATCAACTGTACGTTCGATAGCGGTATTCATTGTTTCTAAGCTTAGTACTATTCCAATTAATAACAAAATAATAAGCCATTCCATTTTACTTATCGACATGATAAATCCAAAAAAAAGAACGATACATGCAATCGTTAGATGTATCTGCATATTTCGTTCATTTTTTATAACATATATAAGGCCTTCTATCGCATATTTAAAGCTATATAATAATTTCCTTTTACTTCTATCGACGGATCCCATATTCATCCAAAATTTCCTTTTGTTTTGTAAACATTTTTACTTCATCATCTTCTGTTTCATGGTCATATCCTAACAAATGGAGAAAGCCATGTACACTTAAAAAACCTAATTCTCTAATAAAACTATGACCATATTCTTCAGCCTGTGCAATTGTGCGAGGAATTGATATAATAATGTCCCCTAAAATAGTTGGTAAGTCCTCACCATAAATAGCTAATTCACCTTCGCCCATTTCTTCCATTGCGAATGAAATAACATCAGTTGGTTGATCTTTCCCCCTATACTCAAGATTAATTTCGTGTATTCTAGAGTCATCAACAAACGTTACTGATAACTCTGCAGACTCTTCTATGCCCTCAACTTTAGCCGCAAAACTTAACAGCTTTTCAATCTCAATTACATCTTCTTCTTTGACAAAATTATTTTCATCAATAAAGTCAATTATCATGCTTCCTTCACCTTCTTATTAGTAATTTCTGGATACTCAATTCTTGAATGGAATATTCCGTTAAGTGTTTCGCACATTGATTTGGCCGCTAAATCTAACTCTCTTAATGTGATGTCACATTCATCAAATTGACCATCCTGAAGGCGGTCAGCTAGGATACTTTTCACTAAATTTTCAATTTTTAATGGTGTAGGGTTAGACATTGAACGAACAGCAGCCTCTACACTATCAGCAATTCCAACTATTGCGGATTCCTTCGTTTGTGCCTTTGGACCAGGATATCTGAAATCTGATTCTAATACGTTATTACCACCTTGCTCTTTCGCCTTAAAATAAAAATATTTAATTAATGTTGTCCCATGATGTTGTTCTGCAATATCAACAATCTCTTTAGGAATTTTGTATTCTCTAAGCATTTCTGCCCCATCATACGGATGTGCTGTGATAATTGTTTTACTTAATTGTGGTGCAATATTATTATGTGGATTTTCGATATTCATCTGATTTTCAATAAAAAAATGCGGTCTTTTTGTTTTACCAATATCATGATAGTAGGACCCTACTCTTGCTAATAATCCATTTGCACCTACCGCTTCACATGCAGCTTCAGCTAAATTTGCTACCATTACACTATGATGATAGGTTCCTGGCGCTTCTATTAATATTTTCCGTAACAGTGGATGATTTGGACTGGAAAGCTCGATTAATTTCATCGTTGATAAAATACCAAATCCTGTTTCAAATACGGGCATTAACCCCAACGTTAGCACTGCTGATATAAATCCTGATAGCAACGCTAAAGTTAAATAGGTTCCAATCTCCAAACTTGTATATTGACCATTTTTCATCATAAAAATTGCTGCAGTAACAATTATGTTAAGTCCTGATACAAAAAGACCTGCTCTTAATATAGTTAATCGTTGATTTTGGTTATTCAAAAATATTGCACCAGCAATACCGCTTAGTAGAAAATAAACTCCTATTGAAAAGTTGAATTTCCCAAGCATTTCAACATTAAAAATAAGGCTTCCGCATATAGCAAAAATAATACTTGATACCAATGCCATTTTTTCATTTAACAGCATCTTTATTAGCATTGATGCCATTGCAATTGGAAAAATGTAACCTATTTCAGAAACAATTTGGAATAAACTAATAGCCTTCATTAATAAAATAGTTAATGAGAAGATCAATACATAAATGAGTAAATAGGTTGTCTGATCCTTCGTTTTTTCCTTAATTTCGTAGAAATAATTTAAAATTATTGATGTCAATACGATTACAAAAATAGCTAATCCTATATATATGAAACTATTTACATCCTCTTCAAGCAATCCAACAAGCTCAAGTTGTTTATAGATTTCACGGTCAATCAATTGTCCTTCCTTAGCGAGTACTTGTCCAGCTCTAATTTTTACAGGAGTGATTTGATCCATTGCAAGTTGACGTTTTTCTTCGGTTGCTTGCATATCATAGACATAATTCGGGATAATTGCATATTGTGCAACCTTTGTCATTGCATTTCGTAATTCTATTGGTAGATTTACATTTTGAATTTCACTTGCAACCTGCTGCTTTTTATCTTCTTCTTCACCAACCATGATTGGTAATCGCATGATTTGTTTTATTGCAGTAATGGTGGTACTTCTTGCACTATCCAATTGCTGTGGTGAAGCGTTAAGAAAAGCAATTAGTGTCTCACGGTGCAAAGACTCACTTAATTCCAATGGTATCATTTCTGTCAATTGCTTTAGTTGATCATCTATTGTAATAGGTCGTGGTTGCGTATGTATGGGTTGCTCGATATTATCCATTGCATTCCCACTGTTATCTACTTCGTTATTAATTTCCTGTTTATCTACATCGATAACTGCATCGAAAAGAGCTGAAATAATTTCCACCCTGTTTTCAGCGTAATCTGTTTTAAGGACATATTGGTCTTTAACCTCTTGCGCTGCTTCCTGTTTCTTTTGTGTGGTTGCCTCAACATCTTCAATAGTTATTGGCGATATAATATCGGTTTTAGCGATTGAAAATAAGCGTAAATCAAGCCTTTCGGGTTGTATGTTACTATATAAAGATCCATACATAACCAAAGCTAAAGCGATAAACAAACAAAGTGTTAGCAGTTTATCATTTTTTATCCTCTTAATTCTCTTAAAAATTTTATTCATGTCGCTACTCCTCTACATAAGCCAATGGCAGTGTAACTAAATACCTAAGCATAATTATAAGAGTATCCCAATATAAATATCCTCCTTATTAAAAGACCCAAGAAACCTAGTCTTCTTGGGTCTTTAATTATGCTCGTCATAGGCTTTTATTATTTTTTGTACGAGTGGATGACGAACAACATCGGTTTGTTCTAAAAATACAAACGAGATCCCTGAAACGTTTTTTAATATTTCTTTAATTACACTAAGCCCTGATTTGATTCCTTTCGGGAGATCAACCTGGGTAATATCGCCGGTTATTACCATTTTAGATCCAAATCCCAGTCGGGTTAAAAACATTTTCATTTGTTCAGGAGTTGTATTTTGTGCCTCGTCTAAAATTACAAAAGAATCATCTAAAGTACGACCACGCATATATGCTAAAGGCGCTATTTCAATCGTACCTCTCTCAATTAAACGAGCCACCTGATCTGCTCCTAGGACATCGTTTAGTGCATCATAGAGTGGACGTAGATATGGATCAACTTTTTCTTTTAGATCACCAGGTAAAAAACCTAAACTTTCTCCAGCTTCAACAGCTGGGCGTGTCAATATGATTCTTTTAACTGAACCTGCTTTTAAAGCTGCCACCGCCATCACGACAGCAAGGTATGTCTTACCTGTTCCGGCTGGTCCTATCCCAAAAACTAAATCATGTGTCTTAATAGCAGTCACATATTGGCGTTGTCCTAGCGTTTTAACTCGAATGGATTTACCCTTAGTATTTTTAGTAATTTCTTGTTCGTATAATTCTTCGAATTGATCGAGCATATCTCTTTTTCCGAGATCAATAGCATAAATGACATCTCTTTCTGAGATATTTGCACCCTTACGGATCACTTTTAGTAGAGTGAATAATACACCTTCTGCAAGCTGAAGTACTTCAGGATCTCCAGATATACTTACGGATTCGCCTCTAGTAACAATAGAGAGTTGAAGCTTTTCTTCGATCATTTTTAAATTCCGATCTTCAGTTCCAAATAAGGATAATGCTTCATTTGGATTTTGTAATTGGATATTGATCGTTTTTAAGTTTTCTTGCATTCTTTAGTCTCCTTGAATAATGGGTTGTGGTGATGCAATATCTTCAATAACCTGATAATGAATTGTTAATTTTACTTTACCATTCTCTTCTACTTGGTGCAAAACATTTTCACCCTTAATAATTGCTTCATCACCTAATTTTGCTCTCAACTCTTTACGGCCAATTTCCTTTCCAACCGAAACGGCTGTCTCTAAATCATATTTCCGAATATGTTCGGTTTCCTCTCTTACTATTTGTTGGTTATAAATCACTGGAAGTTGCCACTTTAGGAATTTCAATTGATGGTCACGTATCTCTGTCTCATATTGATTAAAACTAACCTTACCAAAGCCCCATACCGGGATACTATAACCCAGTATATTTAGATAATGTTTAGTTTTACTTTCTCCTGTATATACACTAAATACAGTTTCAAGCGGGACTACTACTTGAGACTTGTACCATATTTCGCCAAAAACCTTCCCTTTTGATGGAACTATTTCCGTCTTACCCTCTTTTCCAATAATTCCAGAAACTAAGATTTGTCCTTCCTTTACGAAGTCATTGATCTTAATTATTGGCTGTCCTTGTTCAACAAAATAATCATAGATAACTGCTTTTTTCTTTGCAATCAAATGCCGTGGACTTAATAATTCCGGTTCTTCAGCAACCTTCTTCTCAACAACCTCTAGATTATAGGTTGTACCAGTCAAACGAACACCAACCCAAGTAACAGATGACACCTTTTCAGTTAGTTGCATTTGAATGTCGTCAGTGTTTGGTAGGAAAAACAGAAACTTTCCTCGCTTTATTCCCATTTCCGTTAATTCTTGTCTGAGTTCATATTCAATTTCAGGGTTTGCCCCTGTAACATTAATATTCCATACTATGTTGGATAATATGAACATAATTAAAAAAGCAAATATAAGACCAATTACAAATCCACTGTTTTTTATCATCCTTTTAATAAAAAATGGAAAGCCTTCTCTACCGATAAATTCTAATTTACAATCGCTTTTCCGAATTATCTTCCTTAGTTTATGTACTTCCTCTAATGGTAAATAGCCGATGACTGTGTTTGTCCCTTGCTTTTTAATATTCCATATTATAACATCTTCCCTGGCACATTGGTTTAAGAAAGGTTCAATCAAGATACCGGTAACTTTTATTTTAACGTAACCTGAAAAATATTTAGTCCATTGATTCTTCATTATATTACTCCTTCCTATTTGCCCGGTTCGTCCAAGTAAATTACCTGATCAATTTTTCCTTCTAATAATATTTCTTCAGGTAGCATTGTTTTTAAGACAAATTGATTACCTTTTATTAATAGCTGTCCTTGTTTCAAAAGTAATCGTAATTCTTGGTCAGAAAACTTTAACAGCCCACGATGATTTTCGATATATATATGTATTTGTCCTATCATTGTAATTCGCGGAAGATCCATCATAACATCAGCAGGAAGTTCCATTTTTTGAGTCATCCATCTTTTCATTTGTTGTCTAATTTTTTTCATAAAGAACCCCCCTTTCATCTCATGTTTATGAACAGAATTTTAATTTTAGACATTAAAAAACGAATAAAAATAGACCTTCAAATAAGAAGGTCTATTTTTATGAAAACATTTAGATAAGTATGAATCCCTCTTCATCTAAACGATTTCTAGCTATACTACTTTTACATATTTACAACATCATTTGAAATTCGGAATTTATAAGCGAATAAGTTTGCTACTAATGCTCCTAAAGTTAAATTTATAATCATGTTTACAACAGAAGGAACTGCAGCTACAGAGCTGACATGCTGCATAGCAAGTGTTGCTGATAAGGCCGTATTACAAATACCAGTATGAAAAAGAATAGCTCTACAGTTTTCTTCACGAAGACGAATAAGTTTAGCTAATCCGTAACCAGCCACCATCGGGACAGATACTTGGAAAAATACAGCAAAAAACAATATTGGTAAAAGCTCAAGATTATTAGCTAAAGATTGCTGTGCACTAGAGACAACCGACAAAACAACAACAAGTAATGCGATCGTCGAGACAAAGGATGTATAAGGACGAACAACATCTACCTTTTCCTTCCATTTCCATTGAATAAATAAGCCTGCAAATATAGGAAGCAACACAACATAAATTATATTTAAGAATAAAGGCAAAAATGCAACTTCAATAAATTGGCCAGCAAAAGTTTGGACAAGCGTAGGTGTTAGTACAGGTGCGATGATTGTATCAAGTGTTGCCATAGTAATACTTAAAGCAACTTCTCCACCAGCAATAAATGCATAAAGATTAGCTGATGTTCCACTTGATACGGTCCCTGCCATAATTATACCTGTTGCAACTTCCGGAACATTTGAGAAGAAGACATATGCAATAAAAATGGATATCCCAACTGTTATAGTCCATTTTATTAATACTCCAATAAGTGCATCCTTTGGATGTTTCAAAACATAAACTAAGCTTTCTGTTGATAACGCCATCCCCATCAATAAAAAGATAATGCTTAGCGCCGGCGCTGTAAACCCTTGAATCCCCCTAAACAAATGTGGAGCAATAAAAGCAACAATCGACATCAGTAATATCCATAGAGGTAAATATTTTGATATAACTCCTACAATAGCTTGAAACAGTTTCAACTAAATTCCTCCAACTATTACTTAATCATTTACATCTTTAACAGATTTGGCAGCCATACAGATACAGCAGGCACATAAGTTACAATAATAAGCACAATTATGGCTGCGATAATAAATGGGAGTGTACCTATCGATATTTCTTTTAAAGAAATTTTTGCTATTCCACTTGCAACATATAAATTTACACCGACTGGTGGTGTAAATAATCCAATGGCTAAGTTAATCGTCATAAACACACCAAATACTGTTGGATCGATTCCTAGCTCTAAAATTACAGGTAATAGTATCGGCACAAATAAGTAAAACGCAGAGATGGCATCAATAAATGCTCCTGCAATTAATAGGATAATATTGATTACTAGTAAAATAATAATTGAATTATCCGAAATATTTAGCAATGAATTGGAGATATCCGTTGCAATCTGCTCTTTCGTAATAATGTAGGCAAATACAGATGCCGAACTTACTATAAACATGACTACTGCTGTTTGGACACCAGATGAGACGATAATATCAATCATATGCTTTAACTTTAATTCTTTGTATATGAAAATACCTACAAATAAACCATAAAATACTGCAACAACAGCTGCTTCTGTTGGTGTAAATACCCCACCATATATACCACCTAATATAATAACAGGTATTAATAGGCCCCAGAACGCATCAATAAAAGCTTTAAAAATTTCTCGTGGTGTTGCTTTTTGCTGGAGCTGAATTTCCGAATCTATCGTAATCGCAGCTTGATTGTTGACTTTTGATTTCTTTTCATAACGATTCTTAATAAAAATAGCTGCTACTAAAAAACCAAGCCCCATAAGCAGCCCTGGAACAATTCCCGCTACAAATAATCGTCCAATTGAAACTGGAATTTGATCACCAGCAACTACAGCAAAAACAATAAAGGCAATACTAGGAGGAATAACGATCCCTATAGAGCCCGAACTTGCTAATAAACCAGCAGCAGATGGGGCAGAATAACCATTTTTCAATAGCGCTGGGATTAAGATTCCTCCTAACGCTGCAACAGTTGCAGGTCCTGAACCTGAAATTGCAGCGAAGAAAATTGCTGTAAACACCGTTACCATCGCAATCCCGCTTTTTCGATGACCAACACATACATTAGCAAAGTGAATTAACCTTTTTGAAATCCCAGCTTGTTCCATAATAACACCAGCTAGGATAAAAAAAGGAATTGCCAGTAACGTAAACTTTGCTACACTTGCATACATAATATCGGTTACCATCGATAATGATGCAAAGCCATCAAAAATGAAAATAGTAACAGTAGCTGCGGTTAATAAAGAAATTCCAATAGGTAAATTAATTAATAAAAGAATAATTAGTAATGAAAATAAAGTTATAGCTATCATACTTGTTGCCTTCTTTCATTGAGTATTTCCTTTGCTTCTGCAATCGTTGCCTCAATTACTCGGAAGAGGCAAAAAAGACTACCCACCGGTAAAGCAAGTGAAAAAACCCATTGTGGCCAACCAAGTGACGCTGTTGTTTGATTTAACATCATCTGAAATTGGATCATATCATAACCGAAATAAGTAACAGTAACAAAGATTGCAGTTGAAATAATTCCTAGTACCACACTAAATATAATTCTTATATTGGGAGCCATACTTTCAAAGAGAAGGTTGAATCCTAAATGTGATTTTTCCCTAATGCCAACTGAAGTTCCCATCATAACTAATAGTACAAATAAATTTATTGTGATTTCTTCAGTAAACGAAAATGAACTATTTAAAAAATAACGGGAAATCACGTTTACAAAAGCAAGAATGGACATGATTGAAAAACTAATTACAAGAATACTATGTTCTATTTTTCCAAGAATTGTGCTAATAATATGCAAAAGAAATCACCTCAGTAGCCTAATTGAGAATGAGGCAGATAGATTATCTACCTGCCTTCACTTTTTTTAATATATGGAAACCCTCTACAAAATTTGTAGAGCATTTAGTTCAAATGGGTATGTCCCACCTGATTTGACAAAGTAATAAGTTAATTAGTTGCTTGGACGAAACGCATTAAGTAAATCAGTTCCCCAAACAGACTCATATTTCTCATAAACTGGTTCAACAGCTGCTTTAAATGCTGCCATTTCTTCTTCAGTTGGTGTATAGAATTCCATACCAGCTGCTTTTAGCTCTTCAATTTGTTTTGCTTCAGCTTCACGAGTAAGTTGTTTTTGATACTCGTTGGCAACTACTGCTGCTTCCTGAATTACTTTTTGGTCATCCGGGTGCATTGAATCAAATAACTTTTTATTCATACCTAGCACAAGCGGATCATACGAATAGTTCGATATTGTAATGTAATTTTGAACTTCATTTAATTTTGAAGAATGAATAACATCAATTGGGTTTTCTTGTCCGTCAATTGTTCCCTGCTGAAGGGCAGTAAACACTTCAGAAAACGCCATTGTTGTTGGATCTGCACCTAGTGCTGAGAACAAATCGATATACATTTTAATACCAGGAATACGCATCTTCAGACCTTCCATATCTTCTGGAGATTGGATTGGACGTACGCTATTCGTCATTTGTCGGAAGCCATTTTCACCATATCCTAATGGTTGAACACCTTTTTCTAGAAGTAGATTATTAAGTGCCTCTCCACCTGCGCCCGCTAATGATGCATCTGCTTCTTCAAGATTTTTATACAGGAATGGTGCACTTACAATTCCAAAACGCTCATCAATTATCGAATAAATAATAGTTGAGTGATAAGAAAGGTCTGTTGTTCCTTTAATTAACATTTCAACACCTTTACCTTGGTCTCCACCTGATAATTGCTCATTTGGAAATACTTCGATATTAATTCTGCCATCTGTTTTTTCTGAAACTATCTCAGCAAACTTTCTTGCACCTTGTGCCCATGCACTAGTATCAGACGTTGTTGTCGACATTTTTAAATCATATGTTTCAGTTGCCCCTTCACTGCTTTCACCTTCATTAGATTCGCTACCTGCAGAATCAGATGTTTGGTTACTTGATGAGCATGCAACAAGTGTAAATGCAAGCACGCTAACAAGTAAAAATGATAACCACTTTTTTAGTTTCATGATAAATCCCCCTTTTAAATATATAAATCTATAATTCTCTTTTTTACATTAAGAGTAATTATTTAGAAAAACACGTTATTAGCCATTAGGCAAATGACGTTGTTGTCTTTTTTATACTTTCCTCCTGAATATCATATTGATTTTTTTGATAGTATAAAAAAGTTTGACGCTTAACATTTTATAGAAAATTCTATCTATTATTACTCCATTAGTCAAGATAAAATATTTTTCGATATAATATTTAAAAATAATGGGGCATTTTGGTTAAATTATTGTGAATCCCAAAGCACTTACAAAAAAAAAGGACCAAAGCAGGATATACTTTAGTCCTTTTGATAATAACCCGTAATTGTATGTTTCTTTCTAGCACGGGGTTGACTTAATATTTGTGACCATACGAATCCATTAACTACATTCTTTCTGTTTAAGGTCTGTTTCATATGACCAGCGGGTAATTGTGAACGTTTTTCTTTCGGTTTATCACTTTTTCCACTACCTGTATCCATGTCAAAAACTTGGTTATTACTTTTCTGAATCCTTTTTAACTGTTCAAAATAGGGATTAACAGTTTCCTCATTTTTAACTGAAGAGTTAGCCCCCTCCAGCTCCGTTGATGCAGTATCAACCGGCTTTAAGCTGCGGGCAGGTTCAGTTTCATTAATCTCGAATGGGTTAGGAATATTCAGCGGCCCTGTTGGCAAAGACCTTCTTCTATCGTTTGTATTTTCTTTATTTTGATTAGCACGCTTAAACATACTAAATAGCCCGCTAATTAATAGGAATAGAAAAAACAAGTTACCCAATATAAAATCAATAATGTTTTGAAGTCCCATTATTAATATTCATCCTCTTCTTTTGGATCGGTTATCTTCCCAATCGAACCTCTCATATCTGTATCAGCTGAAATGTTTTGAATGTTCATATAATCCATAACACCGATATTTCCTGTCCGTAAAGCTTCTGCCATCGCTAACGGTACTTCTGCTTCAGCTTCTACAACCTTCGCTTTCATTTCTTGTACTTTTGCTTTCATTTCCTGTTCTTGTGCAACAGCCATTGCTCGTCGTTCCTCTGCCTTAGCTTGTGCAATCTTCTTATCTGCTTCAGCTTGGTCTGTTTGTAACTCAGCACCGATGTTTTTGCCGATATCAATATCTGCAATATCGATCGATAATATTTCAAAAGCTGTACCAGAATCAAGCCCCTTAGCTAAAACAGTTTGTGAAATTAGGTCGGGGTTTTCAAGTACCTTCTTATGATCAATTTGGGAACCAATCGTACTTACAATCCCCTCGCCAACACGTGCAATAACAGTTTCTTCCCCGGCACCACCGACAAGGCGGTCAATATTAGCTCGAACTGTAATTCTCGCTTTCGCTTTTACTTCAATACCATCCATTGCGACACCCGATATAAATGGTGTTTCTATTACCTTAGGGTTTACACTCATTTGCACAGCTTCAAGAACATCGCGCCCTGCAAGGTCAATCGCAGCACCACGTTCAAAACTCAGTTCAATATTTGCACGATGTGCAGCGATTAATGCATTTACAACCCGGTCTACATTTCCTCCTGCTAAATAATGACTCTCAAGCTGGTTCGTACTTAAATTTAAACCTGCTTTTACAGCTTTAATTAAAGGATTAATAACACGACTAGGAATAACGCGACGTAATCGCATTCCAATCAATGTAAAAATACTAACTCGAACACCTGCTGCAAGCGCTGAAATCCAAAGCATCACTGGTACGAATGTAAATAATATAGCTAATGCAATGATGATTAAACCTATCATTAAAAGTAATGCTACTGTACCACCTGTTATCATTAAATTTCCTCCTTGTTATCATGTACTATTTCTCGAACAATAACTCGAGATCCTTCAGCCTTTACTATTTTAACCACCTTACCATTTTCGACAAAACCGCCCTCTGTTACAACATCGATTCTTTCATCATTAAACAGAGCAGTTCCTGAGGGACGTAATGGTGTTACTGTTTTCCCTTCTAACCCTACTAGTTCAGCTCTAGTTAGATTGGATATATAACCTTTTTCACTGCTTGTTGAATCAGAGAGGATAATATGCCTAAATATACCTTTTTCATAACCAAACACTTTAAATAAAATCACTGAGCCAATTATCGTAACCAGGATCGCAATTAAAATAGAAAAAATCATATAGCCAATATTATCTGTAGCTAGTATTAAGCTCGTAACAACCGCTCCTACTCCAAATAGGCCCATAATTCCACCCGGTACAAACAACTCTAGAATGATAAGCAGGACTCCAATAACCAACAAGATAATAGATTCCATTCCTGCTAAGCCCGCGACCATATGTCCATAAAAAAATAATATTAAGGCAGATGCCCCCATTATTCCTGGAACACCAAATCCCGGTGTATATAGTTCCATCACCAACCCTAAACTCCCTATTGATAATAGAATTGGAATTACAACAGGATTTGTAATAAAGCGGGCAAGCTTTTCTGCAAAACTAATCTCCATTTGTTTAATGGCTGCCCCTTCTAGATTTAAGTGTTTCAGCAATTCAGCTCTTGTATTAACAATCGCATCAGCGTATCCCACTTCAATAGCCTGTTCTGCTGTCAATGTCAGTAACTCACCTTTACCAGCGCCAAACTCTGGCAAATCAACAGTATCATCTGCCATCGCTAATGCATATTTTGGGTCACGACCATTCAATTCTGCAGCCGCTCTCATCTCTGCAAACCAGAAAGATTCAGCTTTTTTTCCAGCTGTATTCCCTTCAAGATCAATGATTGCAGCTGAACCCATTGTGGAATGAGGTACCATTACAATATTATCTGCATTTAATGCTAAGTAGGCACCAGCTGATAACGCTTTTTTATTAATAAAGGCTGTTGTTGGAATATCTGTTTCCCGAAGATGTTTCGCTATATCTGTAGCTGCATCAACAGCTCCTCCAGGTGTATCCATCTCAAACACTATATGACTGGCACCTACTTTTTCAGCTTCTTCTATCGAGCGATTTAAGAAAGCGCCTAATCCTTGTTCAACAGTCTTCTCTACCGGAACAAAATATACTATTTGATTTGTACTTGCTTGAGCAGGGGCCATTATCAAAATGAAATACATAATTGCAATATAAAAGAAAGAGCGTCTGATATATAACATATTTACTTCTCGTCTATTAGCCACGTGGCTTGACCTCCCTCCTATTTATAGTTTATCTCTTTCCTATAATTACTAATACGAATTATTATTGAAAAGGTTTCATTAATTAATATTTCTATATTGGATTTCGAATATAAGTTAATGGAGAAACAAGGATTAACTTATGAACATCTGCTTTTTTTCTTGATTATCCGTAAAGACGCTTATGTATTTTTTTATTATCAATAAGAAAAGCGAAAGTCAATTGTCAGCCATGACCGGAAAATATTCTTTCCACGGAAATGAGGTGGTTTTTCTCATTAGCCCGGGAAAGGTATTTTTCCCGAAGGTCAATCGACTGGAGCTAGACAAGTGCATACAAAATTATACTTTCTTATTCAATAAAAAACGGCACCATATTGGTGCCGCTATTTAATCATATATTATGATAGGTTTTTTAATACTAAACGATTTACCATAGAGCCATCCGCTTTGCCTTTTACTTTTGGCATGATAGCTCCCATTACTTTACCCATATCAGCTTTTGAGCTTGCATCCACTTCAGCTATAGTTTGCTTAATAATGTCTTCAAGCTCTTCCTCAGAAAGCTGTGTAGGCATGTAATTCATTAAGATTTCAATTTCATCTTTAAGTTTATCAGCTAGATCATCTCGACCTGCATTATTGAACTCTAGGAGGGAGTCTTTGCGTTGTTTTAACTCGCGATTAAGAACAGTAAGCTCTTGTTCTTCAGATAAATCATTGCCAAGCTTAATTGCTTCGTTCTGAAGAGAGGCTTTTACCATTCGGATAACAGAAAGTTTATCTTTTTGTTTATCTCTCATCGCTTGTTTCATGTCTGTAGTAAGACGCTCAAGAAGACTCATAATAACACCCTCTCTTAGAATTTACGCTTTCTTGCAGCCTCTGATTTTTTCTTACGCTTTACACTAGGTTTCTCATAAAATTCACGCTTTCTTGCTTCAGAAAGTGTTCCATTTTTAGAAACGGATCTTTTGAATCGACGAAGAGCATCCTCAAGTGATTCATTTTTACGAACGCGAGTCGTTGACATAACTATTTCCCTCCCTCCGAAAAACCGCTAACAAAAGACATGCCATATACACAATACTTTCTACTAGTCATCAAGCATTATGTTTTTAAGTTCTCTCTTATAAAGATTAAAAAATAAGCCGAAAGACATGTCTTTTGCAATTATATAATATGAATAATAGTTTTTCAACTAATTCTTAAAAAAACACAAAATTTATATTGTCTTATGATTTACCTGTTTCTCTTAATACCAAAAATATTGTCGAAATTTATGAGTCATGCTTATCGTCACTTGTCCATAAAATAGTCAGTAAGGTAGGTGATTAACGATGACCCAAATAATTACTCTATTTGCAGTGTTTATTGCTATTTTTTTATTTGGCATGACAGTAATGAGAATTGGACTATATAACTTATCCCATAAAAAACTACAAACTGTTTTACTAAGGATGACTGATACACCTTTTAAAGGGTTGATAGTCGGAACAGTCATTACTGCAATTCTACAAAGTAGCTCAGCGGTTATGATTATAACAATTGGACTCATTGCTTCAAAGCTTATTAACTTTAAGCAATCGATAGGAATCATACTTGGAACAAATATCGGAACAACCTTAACTACTGAATTCTTAACGTTTGAACTTTATTATTCAATTGTTCCATTGCTAGTAATCGGAGCTATTCTTCTATTAACAAACCATGTTGTTTCATTTAGCACTGGTGCTGTTCTATTCGGCTTAGGATGCTTATTTGTAGCAATGAATGGCTTTGAAAACCTAGCAGAACCACTTGCAACTATACCCGCTGTTCATGCATCAATCGAGCTCTCAAATCAGAACGGTTTGATTGGAATTGGATTAGGCACATTGCTAACAGCGATTATTCAATCGAGCACTGCAACAACAGGTATTATTATGGGATTTATGAGCGAAAACTTAGTAACATTAGCATCTGGAATTGCAATAATACTTGGTGCTAATATTGGAACATGCGTAACTGCTTTTATAGCGAGTATTGGTTCAGACCTTGAAGCTAAACTAGCTGCATATGCACATATTTGGTTAAACATATTTGGGGTTATGTTATTCTTCCCATTTATTACGTTTCTAGAACAGCTAGCGATGACTGTCGCATCTCTTCCAGCAGTCCAACTTGCACATATTAGTGTTATATTTAATGTCCTATCTTCCATTATAGCTCTACCACTTGCCGGTTTACTCGCTACGTTTATTGTCCGTTTACACGGTAAACATGCCTAATCGCTTATAGTATATGTAGGAATGCTGTTATAATTTATATTTTTCAATCCATTTAATGTAAATTAAGACTATGAAATGAGATCACTAGTCTTAATTTACATTAATAACTACTGTTAGAACTTTCGCCATTAACAATTGCTACTCCTGAGCTAGCTCCTATTCTAGTTGCTCCAGCATCTATCATTTCAATTGCGCCTTGACGATCACGAACTCCACCTGACGCTTTTACTCCGATTTCAGGACCAACAGTGTTACGCATTAATTTTATATCCGCAACGGTAGCGCCACCAGATGAGAAGCCTGTAGACGTTTTTACAAAATCAGCTCCAGCTTTAACAGCTAGCTGACAAGCCCTGACTTTCTCTTCTTCTGTTAATAAACTAGTTTCAATAATTACCTTAACAAGTGCTTTCCCACTTGCAGCTTTAACAACTCCTCGAATATCATTTTCAACTAATTTATCATCCTTATCCTTTAATGCTCCAATGTTTATAACCATATCTACTTCTGTCGCACCTTTTTCAATTGCATCCTTCGTTTCAAACGCCTTTGTAGAAGTTGTACTTGTTCCTAAAGGGAAACCAATGACAGTACATACTTTAACTTCAGTACCAGATAAACGATCAGCCGCTAATTCAACCCAGGTGGGATTCACACAAACTGATGCAAATTGATATTCTTTAGCTTCATCACATAACTTTTCTATTTGATCTTTTTTAGTATCAGGCTTTAAAGCCGTATGATCTATCATTTTGGCAATATTATCGGTCATTTCCCATACCCCTTTCCAAATCATGGTATTAATGTAATTGTACCATTATTATTTTCTAAACACGACTAATTATTACGGAATTATAAATCATAACTATAATAAAACTATTTTTCTATTCCGTACCGTAACTAAATAGTTTTTATCAATATAATAAAGCCTTAAAAACGGGATCAAAAAAAAACAGCAAGGCCTAGGCCTCGCTGTTAGCTAATCTTTACATCCTCATCAATTAAATTACTAGAAACTACACGTACAAATTTACCTTCGTTATATGGGTAGCCAGCTTTAGTAATCTTAACCTTAATGATCTCACCGATCATATCTTCTGAACCTGCAAAGACTACTTTAAGATAGTTGTCAGTATAACCAACATAAAGATTGTTCTCATTTACACCCTCGTTAAATTGTTCTTCCGGTATGACCTCAAGAACTTCATCTTCATATTGTGATGCATATTCACTAGCAAGTTGATTAGAAAGTTCAATCAAGCTATGAACCCTTTTATTCTTAATTTCTTCATCCACTTGATCTTCCATTCTTGCTGCTGGAGTACCCGTTCTTTTGGAATATGGAAAAACATGTAACTCAGAAAACTTATTATCTTTAATAAAATTATATGTTTCTAAGAACTCCTCTTCAGTTTCCCCAGGAAATCCAACGATTACATCAGACGTAATTGCAAGCCCTGGTAAAGCTTTCTTTAATCTCTCTAATCGTTCTGCAAAGAATTCTGTTGTATATTTACGACGCATACGCTTAAGCACAGAATTAGAACCTGATTGAAGTGGAATGTGCAAATGACGAACTATTTTATCCGACTGATCGAGCACTTCTATCACTTCATCTGTGATCTGACTAGCTTCGATCGATGATATACGAATTCGCTTTAAACCAACCACTTTTCTGTCCAAATCTCTTAACAACATAGCGAAATTGTAATCTTTTAAATCTTCACCATATCCACCGGTATGAATACCAGTTAAAACAATCTCTTTATAGCCAGCATCTACAAGCTGTTGAGCTTGCTTTACAACCTCTTCTGGATCTCTAGAGCGCAATAACCCTCTTGCCCACGGAATTATACAAAATGTACAGAAATTATTACAACCTTCCTGTATTTTCAATGATGCACGTGTACGATCAGTGAAAGCAGGAACATCTAGTTCCTCAAAAACTCTAGCTTTCATGATGTTACCAACACCATTGATCGGTTGACGATCTTTTTCATACTGCTGAATAAATTGAAGGAGCTTTGTACGATCTTGTGTTCCTACTACTATATCAACGCCAGGAATATCCAAAATCTCAGCAGGTGATGTTTGGGCATAACACCCTGTAACACAAACGACTGCGTCAGGATTTTTTCTTATTGCACGACGAATGATTTGTCTACTTTTCTTGTCACCTGTATTTGTGACAGTACATGTATTAATAATATAAACGTCAGCGGTTTTTTCAAAGTCTATACGTTCATAGTTCGCTTCTTTAAAAAGCTGCCAAATTGCTTCTGTTTCATAATGGTTCACTTTACATCCTAAAGTATGAAAAGCCACTGATGGCATATCTATCACTCCAATAATTCAGTTTGGTAAGAAACAGCTGATAAAACATACATTGGGGCTGTTTCTGTTCTTAATATTCTAGGGCCAAAGCCGCAAGATATAAATTGGTTTTGCATTAAAAGTTCAACTTCATTAGATGTTAGTCCACCTTCAGGACCGATTACAACAAGCAATGAATCACCTTTTTTTAATGATGTTAGCACACTTGCTAGTTGGCGGAATTCCCCTCGTTTAGCATCTTCCTCAAAGGCCACAATTTTCTGCGTAAAGTTGTATGAAATTTTAATCAACGATTTAAAATCTATCGGCGATAATATCGTTGGTATTTTATTTCGATAAGATTGTTCAGCAGCTTCTTTTGCAATTTTCTCCAAGCGCTCGACTTTTTTTCTTCCCTTTTTTTCATCCCACTTTACTATAGAGCGAGATGCAAAAAAAGGCAGAAAACTGCTTGCACCTAACTCTGTTCCTTTTTGAACAATAACTTCAAGTTTATCACCTTTAGGTAATCCTTGAGCTATCGTAACACGGACTGGGAGTTCATGGTTCTCATTTACCCATTCTACAACAGAAACCAAAACAAAGTCATTAGTCATTTCTTGGATTTCACATTTCGCAACTCGCCCATCATTTGTACAGCAGACGATCCCATCATGTTGTTTCATTCGCATGACTCTAGAAATATGATGGGCATCTTCACCTACAATTTTAATTGTATCTTCCACGATTTGTTCTTGATCTATAAAGTATCGTTGCATGGAAACTCACCTACTTTTTACGCGCAATAATAGCAACCCAATCTTCCATTTGAAGTATTTCTTCAACATCAAAAGCAGCTTGAATTAATGAATCTTTTATTAAATCTTTTTTACTTTTTATGATGCCAGATGTAATAAACAAACCGCCTTGTTTTACCTTTGCGGCAGCATCATCTACAAAACGCAAGATAATTTCTGCCAAAAGGTTGGCTACAATAATATCAACCTGTCCTTCAATATTATTTAAAAGGTTATTCTGTTTAACCGTTACAACCTTTTGTGATTTGTTTAACTTAATATTTATCGCAGCACTTTTTACCGCTACTTCATCTAAATCGTATGCATCGACCTTCCCTGCTCCAAGTTTTTCAGCAGCAATACTTAATACACCTGAGCCCGTTCCGACATCGATTACATGCGCTCCTTTTGTTACTGCCTGTTCCAAAGCTCGTATGCACATAATTGTTGTTGGATGTGTACCAGTACCAAAGGCCATCCCGGGATCTAATTCAATAATAATTTCATCAGAATTCACCGGTTTATACTCTTCCCATGTTGGGACAATCGTAATCCGCTCTGATATTTTAACAGGATGATAATACTTCTTCCAAGCCGTAGCCCATTCTTCTTCATTTACTTCACTTAGTTGGACCGTATTATACCCTAAGTCAATTTCGTATTGAAGTAAATTGTTAATATTCTCTTTAATATTGTCAACCGTTTCACCTAAAAAACTAGTAACGGGTAGGTATGCTTTAATGACAACACCTTCTTCAGGGTAATCATCTGGATTCAGTTCATAAATCTCTCCAAATTTAACGTCCCATTCTTTAACAAGATCTGTCGGATCTTCAATTACAACTCCGCTAGCTCCTGCTTCATGGAGGATATACGAAATTGGCTCTATAGCTTCCTGTGTTGTGTGAATACTGATTTCAGACCATTTCATTTTATTAACACTCACTTTATAATTTAGTAAACATACAAAAAACTAAAAAGCTAACACTAAAAATCAGAGGTATCTCTGATTTTATAGTGTAAGCATATAAATTAGAGTTTTTTCCAAGTTTAACGCACCAACGTTAACCTTTAAAAGCCCGTTTTACTTTAGCAAAGAAACCTTCTTCTTGTTCTGTTGGTTCCGATCCACTTGATTCAGCTAGTTCACGAAGCAATTGTTTTTGATGAGTATTTAGGTTTGTTGGCGTTACAACACGAATCTTAATATGTTGGTCACCCTGACCATATCCTCGTACGTTTGGTACACCTTTACCCCTTAATCGGAAATTTGTACCTGTTTGCGTACCTGCTGGAACCTTTAATTTAACCTTTCCATGAAGAGTTGGTACCTCAATCTCATCACCCAACGCTGCCTGAGCAAATGTAATAGGCATTTCACAATATATGTCATCGCCGTCACGTTCAAAAAATTCGTGTGTTTTCACATGGAAGACCACAAACAAATCTCCTGGTGGTCCACCATTTAAGCCTGGTTCACCTTGACCAGAAACGCGCATTTGTTGACCTTCGTCAACACCAGCAGGGATTTTCACATGAATCTTTTTGCGTTTTTTCACTTTACCCTGTCCACCGCAAGTACTACACTTTTCTTTAATGAACTTTCCAGTTCCATTACAATGCGTACACACACGACGATTTACAATTCTTCCGAATGGTGTATTCTGCTCTACGTTAAGCTGACCAGAACCATGACAATGTGAACATGTCTCTGGTTTGGTACCTGGTTTTGCTCCACTTCCGTGACATGTATTACATTCTTCCTCTTTGGGAATTTCAAGATCTGTTTCCTTCCCAAAGGCTGCTTCCTTAAATTCCAAAGTCATCGTATATTGAAGGTCAGCACCTTGTCTTGGTGCATTTGGATCTCTTCTTCTACCTCCACCGCCAAAAAACATATCAAATATATCACCAAAGCCGCCAAAATCTGCACCATCAAAACCACCGAAACCACCCTGATTTGGATCAGTATGGCCAAAGCGATCATATTGTGCTCGTTTTTGCTCATCGCTTAAAACCTCATAGGCTTCAGTAATTTCTTTAAATTTCTCAGTAGCATCAGCTTCTTTGTTAACATCCGGATGATATTTTCTAGCAAGCTTTCGATATGCCTTTTTTATCTCATCTTTAGAGGCACCTTTCTCAACTCCGAGGACTTCATAATAGTCTCGTTTACTCATTAAATATCCACTCCCGATTTATTCACATAACGTATATATTATCACTACATACAGACTAGACGCAAGTTAGAAAAGCGCAAGCGCCTTGGTCAGCCCTGACAGGAAAGCACCGGGTTCACCGCTACGTTCTATGGCGTCGCCGAATTAGCGAATCCCGTGCGTCTTTGACCCCGAGGGGCTAGGCGCTCGAACTAGACAAGTACATAAAATATTATATACTTTCTTTATCTTTCAAAAAAAGGCCAAAGCCAAGACAGGCCTGACTTTGACCATCTTCTCACACTTTCATAGATTAGCGCTATCCTAGAAAGTTGTGTTTTATTTCTTTACTTCCTCATCGTCAACTTCAGTGAATTCTGCATCGACAACATTATCATCTTTAGCACCAGCTGCGTCTGCGCCAGCTCCCTGTGCAGCTTGTGCTTGTTGAGCAGCTTGCTCATAAAGCTTTACAGATAACTGTTGAACAATTTCTTGTAATGCGTCTTTTTTTGCACGCATTTCTTCTAAATCATTTTTCTCGATCGCTTGCTTTAAGGCATCCTTCGCTTCTTCAGCCTTTGCAATTTCAGCTGCATCAACTTTATCTCCTAGATCTTTCAATGTTTTCTCAGTTTGGAACACTAATTGATCAGATTCGTTTCGAAGTTCCGCTTCTTCTTTGCGTTTTTGGTCGGCATCTGCATTTGTTTCTGCTTCTTTAACCATTCTATCAATTTCTTCATCCGATAATGTGGTAGAAGATTGAATAGTGATAGATTGTTCTTTACCAGTACCTTTATCTGTTGCACGAACATTTACAATACCATTAGCATCAATATCAAATGATACTTCAATTTGTGGAATTCCACGAGGTGCCGGTGGAATATCAGTTAATTGGAATCGACCTAATGTTTTATTATCTGCTGCCATTGGACGTTCACCTTGAAGAACATGAATATCTACTGCAGTTTGATTGTCAGCAGCTGTTGAAAACACTTGTGACTTACTTGTTGGGATTGTAGTATTACGTTCAATTAACTTTGTAAACACGCCACCCATAGTTTCGATTCCTAGTGAAAGCGGAGTTACATCAAGTAAAACTACATCCTTTACATCCCCGGTAAGAACCCCACCTTGAACAGCGGCACCTAGAGCAACAACTTCATCTGGGTTTACACCTTTATGTGGATCTTTTCCAGTTTCTTTTTTAATCGCTTCTACTACAGCAGGAATACGAGTTGAACCTCCAACTAAGATAACTTTATCAATTTCACTCTTAGAAATACCAGCATCTTGAATTGCTTGGCGAACCGGTCCCATAGTACGATCAACTAGATGTGATGATAGTTCTTCAAACTTAGCACGTGTTAAGTTAAGCTCTAAATGCAATGGTCCTGATTCTCCAGCTGTAATAAATGGTAATGAAATTTGTGTAGAAGTTACCCCTGAAAGGTCTTTCTTTGCTTTTTCAGCAGCATCTTTTAAGCGTTGTAAAGCCATTTTGTCTTTAGATAAATCGATGCCGTTTTCTTTTTTGAATTCCGCTACAAGGTGATCGATTACTACTTGGTCGAAATCATCTCCACCAAGACGATTATCTCCAGCTGTTGATTTTACTTCAAAAATTCCGTCACCAAGTTCTAGAATTGATACGTCGAATGTTCCGCCGCCCAAGTCATAAACAAGAATTGTTTGATTTTCATCTTCTTTATCCAATCCATATGCTAATGCAGCTGCAGTCGGCTCGTTAATAATGCGTTCTACCTCTAATCCGGCAATTTTACCCGCATCTTTTGTAGCTTGACGTTCTGCATCGTTGAAGTATGCTGGCACTGTAATAACAGCTTTAGTTACCTTTTCTCCTAGGTATTCCTCAGCATATGACTTCAAGTGTTGCAAAATAATAGCTGAAATTTCTTGTGGTGTATATTGTTTTCCTTCAATTTCTTCTTTGTGTGTAGTACCCATATGACGCTTAATAGACTGAATAGTATTTGGGTTTGTAATTGATTGACGCTTTGCAACCTCACCTACTTGACGTTCACCATTCTTAAAAGCAACAACTGATGGTGTAGTACGATTTCCTTCCGGGTTTGGAATAACTTTCGGTTCTCCACCTTCCATTACTGCCACACACGAGTTTGTAGTTCCTAAGTCAATACCAATAATTTTACTCATAAAAAAGTCTCCTCCTATTTTTTTGTTTCATTTTTGTTTAGTAGTTTTCTATTGATTTACTTTAACCATGGTTGGTCGTAATACTCGATCTTTTAATTTATAGCCTTTCTGTAACTCCTCAGTGACAACATTTGAATCAAAGTTCGAATCTTCCACCTGCATAACAGCTTGATGGAAATTAGGGTCAAATTGTTGACCGACCGCTTCAATCACTTCAAGTCCCTCACTCTTTAGGGCATCAGTGATTTGACGGTATATCATTTCCATTCCCTTAAGCAATTGCTTTGCCCCTTCATCTACTGTATCTAAGTGCAATGCTCTTTCAAAATTATCAAGAGCAGGCAGTATGTTTTCTATTAAACTTTGTGCACGATATTTAGCTGCAGATTCTTGATCTAATCGAACTCTGCGACGATAATTGTCAAAATCAGCTTGTAATCTTAAATAACGATTTTGTTTATCTTCTATTTCCTGTTGTAATCTTCTAATCTCAAGTTGCTCATCGGAAAGAGATTCCATTGAGTCTCCCGATTCTGCGTCCTCTCCATTCGAGACAGAATTAGTTTCAGTTTCAGTTTCAGTTTCAGTTTCTGATTCACTTTTAACTATATCTTCGGATGATACTTCCATTTCTTCCGTTTCAATAGATTGCTCTTGTTTTGTATCTGTTTGCGAATAGTTATCATTAACCATTCGTCTCACCTCCCATATCCTAGTCTAATCATCAGCGAGGATACTCCCCACTGATAATGTTTCACTTTATGTAGTGGAAAGCAAAAAACCGCTTTCCACCAATCTTTTCTCTGTTATCAATATGACCATTACTTTTTATTTTGATACAAATAAGAAAGAGCCTTAGTCAAATCTTGAGAGAATATATTTAGCAATGTAATTACTCTTGAATACTCCATTCTCGTTGGTCCTAGTATCGCAATCGATCCCATTGGTTCATTACCAATTGAATAAGTAGCAGTAATAACACTACAATTTTGCATTTCTTTTAATTGATTTTCTTGCCCGATTTTGACATTAATCCCCGCTGCTTTCGATTTGAAAAGATTATATATTACACTTTCTTGTTCAATAATTGAGAGCAGTGATTTAATTTTAGTGATATCGTTAAATTCAGGCTGTGAGAACATGTTAGTTTTTCCACCGTAAAAAACTTGTTCGGACTTTTGAGGGCCGAAAATTTCACTTATTAAAGAGAATACCTGTTCATACTCTTTAAGGTGTTTTTTAAGTACTGTTATAAGTTCTTTTTGTACTTTTTCTTGGAGTTCAATTAAAGAACATCCCTTTAACTGATCATTTAATAAATTAACAAGCTTCTCTAATTCAGAAGGGTCTAAACCTTCAGGTAATGCCAATGTACGATGTTCTACATGTCCAGTATCTGTAACAATGATGGCAACTACATTCTCTCGGTTTAATGGGATGATCTGTAACTGCTTTAATCTTGTTTCTAATAACTCTGGTCCTAAAACAATCGTTGTATAATTCGTAAACTCTGACAATAACTGAGCTGATTTCCTTGCCACCATCTCTAATTCATAAATTTTATCATCAAATAGAGAACGAATGGTTTGAATCTCCTCTTTTTTCAAGGATGATGGTGATAATAAGTGATCTACGTAAAAACGATACCCTTTTTCTGAGGGGACACGCCCTGATGACGTATGTGTTTTCTCGATAAATCCTAACTCTTCTAGGTCAGCCATGTCATTTCGAATGGTAGCAGGACTAAAGGTTATTTCTTCTTTTTTTGCTATAGTTCTTGAACCAACAGCTTGTGCAGATCGAATAAAATCATCAATTATGACTTGTAAGATAAGAAGCTGACGATCCGTTAACATTACATTCATCACCCCTGTTAGCACTCATCACTATTGAGTGCTAATTCTACTATATAAGTTACCAAATGGAAACGTATATTGTCAATAAAAGAGCCCATTTTCCATCAAGGTATTTTTTTAGAATACCCACGTTATCTTGACAATATAAGTCCCCCTTTCAGCTGAACAAATAGCGTACAAATGGGCCTATTGAATAAATGCTTGAAACACTTCATTCCCTAAGTATTTCCCCTGCTGGGATAGGCGAACAAACTCATCAGTTTCGATAAGCAAACCCTTGTTTACTTGCTCTTTTATTTCCTTGCTAAAGATAGAACTTAAATCCTGACCATATTTTTCTTTAAACAATTGTTTCGAAACACCGCTTGATTTTCTTAAACCAAGAAATAATTCTTCTTCCATCTTTTCCCTTGCTGTAACGATGTTTTCTTCAACAAATGGAAAACCGTTTTCTTGAATAAGTGAAATATACTGCTTTAAAGGTCCGGCATTTGCCCGCCGTACACCATGAACATAACTATGAGCTCCAGCACCTAAACCGTAATACTCCTCGTTATTCCAGTATGTCAGATTATGTTTACTTTCGTATCCTAGTTTTGAAAAATTACTAATTTCGTATTGATAAAAGCCATACTCTTCCATGTACTTTAATAGGATTGTATACATTTCCGCCTCTTCTTCTTCAGTAGGCAGTGCTAATTTTCCTTTACGCATTAAATTATAAAAAACAGTTTTAGGCTCAATTTGTAAAGAGTATCCAGAAAAATGCTGTACACCTAAAGTAAAAGCCTGTTTAAGTGTTTTCTCAAAGCTTGAGATTGTTTGACCAGGTAAACTGTAAATTAAATCAACATTGATATTTTCAAAACCCACTTTTTTGGCTAGCTCAATTGTATGAAATACATCCTTTGCTCGGTGTGTTCTACCGATTTTTTCTAAAAGGTTATCATCAAACACTTGAACACCAAAACTCAATCTATTTACACCACGATCATATAAAAGCTGTAGCTTTTCCTGTGATAACCGCCCCGGATTCGCTTCAAAGGTGAATTCAGCCTGAGTCGTAAGTGGTAATAAATATTTATGAATAATCTCCAAGAACTTTTCTAGTTGGTCAATTGATAAAGATGTTGGTGTTCCACCGCCAACAAATATGGTATTAATAGTATCTGTTGGAAACCTACTTAACGTATTTGATAATTCCAACTCAAATGCATCTATATAATCGAATACCGGTTGATTCTTAATAAACACCTTATTAAAATCGCAATAATGACAAATATGTTCGCAAAAAGGGATATGTATATATGCGGCTTTAACCATTACATTCACTTCTTTCCTATTAACCAAAAGGGTTGATGGGCAACCGTAATTTTGCCTTAAGTATAATTTTGAGAAAAAGGGCTGACTGCTCGTCAACCCTTTTCTTTTTTATTTCTTATTATCATCCATTCGTAAAACAGCCATAAACGCTTCTTGTGGTACCTCAACGGAGCCTACTTGTTTCATGCGTTTTTTACCTTCTTTTTGCTTTTCAAGCAATTTGCGCTTACGAGAAATATCTCCACCATAACACTTAGCAAGTACATTCTTTCTCATCGCTTTAATGGATGAACGAGCTACAATTTTATTGCCGACAGCCGCTTGAACAGGTACTTCAAATTGCTGTCTCGGAATAAGCTCTTTTAGTTTTTCAACAATTACTTTACCTCTTTCATAGGCAAAATCTTTGTGAACTATAAATGATAATGCATCTACTTGTTCTCCATTTAACAGAATGTCCATTTTTACAAGTTTTGATTGTTTATAACCAATAAGTTCGTAGTCAAAGGACGCATACCCTTTTGTACTAGACTTTAGGATATCAAAGAAATCATAAACAATTTCGGATAACGGGAGTTCATATTTGATATTAACTCGATTTGCATCTAGGTATTCCATATCAATGAAATTTCCACGTTTATTCTGACATAATTCCATAACAGAACCCACATAATCATTAGGTACCATAACCTGCGCTTTGACATATGGTTCAAAAATCGCCTCAATACTCTGAGGATCCGGCATTTTAGACGGATTTTCAATTGTTAATTCTTCACCGTTTGTTAAATTAACATTGTAGATAACACTTGGTGCTGTTGTTATTAAGTCAATGTTAAACTCCCGTTCAATACGTTCTTGGATTATTTCCATATGCAATAATCCTAAAAAACCACATCGAAATCCAAAGCCAAGAGCTTGTGAGGTTTCCGGTTCATATTGAAGAGATGAATCATTTAATTCAAGCTTTTCTAACGCTTCGCGAAGATCGTTGTAATCCTTTGAGTCAATGGGATATAATCCGCAATAAACCATTGGATTTAATTTCCGATATCCCGGAAGTGGTTCTAGAGCCGGATTTGTAGCACTTGTAATAGTATCCCCAACTCTAGTATCACTAACATTTTTAATAGACGCAGTTAAAAATCCTACATCTCCAACCGTTAATTCTTCCTTAACAGTAGGCTTTGGAGTAAATACACCCACTTCAACAACTTCGAATTCTTTTCCAGTTGCCATCATTCTAATTTTATCACCAATTTTAACCGTGCCGTCAACGATACGTATATACGTTACAATCCCCCGATAAGGATCATATAACGAATCAAAAATTAATGCCTTGAGCGGGGCATCAGGATTACCTGATGGCGGGGGAACTTTTTCAACAATCTGCTCTAAGATTTCCTCAATACCAATACCTGCTTTAGCTGATGCTAGCACAGCCTCGGATGCGTCTAAACCGATTATGTCTTCCACTTCTTGACGAACCCGTTCAGGATCTGCACTCGGCAAATCAATTTTGTTAATAACCGGTAGAATTTCCAGGTCATTATCTAAAGCTAAATATACGTTAGCCAAAGTTTGCGCTTCAATCCCTTGAGCAGCATCGACAACTAAGATCGCACCTTCACATGCAGCTAAACTTCTAGAAACTTCATATGTAAAGTCAACATGTCCGGGAGTATCAATTAAGTGAAAAATGTACTCGTTCCCGTCCTTTGCTTTATATAGTAATTGAACTGAGTTTAATTTTATTGTTATACCGCGTTCTCGTTCTAGATCCATCGCATCAAGGATTTGAGCTTTCATTTCACGTTCAGTTATCGCCTTTGTTTTTTCCAAAATCCGATCTGCTAAAGTTGACTTTCCATGATCGATGTGGGCAATAATTGAAAAATTGCGTATTCGTTTTTGACGTTCATTTCTAGTTTCATTATTCATTCAGCAACACTCCTACTACGTGAGCAAAATTACACTAAAACTCATTATAGCAATATCACTACTAGTATTCAATTATTTGTTAGTTCCTCTATTATTTATTAAAAGGTGAAAAACCATTCTGCATATGAACAGAATGGTATAAAGTACTAATTTATTAATTTTAACAATTGATCAAATGTAATAACAACTAATTTTACTAGCCCTTGAAAAATAGTTGTTAAAAAAGTTGCTAGTTTACTACCCAATGTTGCGAAAAGGTGAAAAGCATTAATCTCCTCTAGTCTTTTTTGTTTTTCTTCCAGGTTATGCGCAGTAAATGCTTCCCCAAGGACGGCAGCTTCAACCTCTCCCGAGTTATTTTTCTTTATATCAAATGCCCCTTGGAATGCAGCATCATTAAAGCCCTTCATACGAAGCAAACCTTCGTTTGCTTCTTGCATTCCAATAAGAACACCGAAAAACAATAAAACGACTAGAAGAAAGCATTTTACCAAAAACTTTGACATAACCTATCACCTTCTTATCCATCCACTTTTTCAGCTTGCCAGTAATATTCACTAAATACCTCAGCAATTGCCTCGGCTGTTCGGTAGACTTCCTCCATTGAGTTTTCTACTCCACCCATTTCAATTAAAATTGCGTTTTCAGATAAATCCTGATTAAATTTACCGTTTGTTCCGCTACCTTGTTTCTTCGTAACCCCACGGCTTAATCCTGGATATTTTTCATCTAAAATATTGTGTAGGTCAGTAGCGAGCTTAAGATTTTGTTCGTATTTTGCGTGTTCTCCGCCGACAATAAAAATAGTACGTGCATAATCCATATTATTTATGTTAGCAGTTGTAATTTCACGTGGCTGTGAATCACGGTGAATATCAATAAAATATTTTAAATCTCCATTATTTTTCATCGCTTGAGCAACAACAGGTCTTGAGGCATCATAGGATTGATGATATTCCATCCCTTTTTCCTGCAGTGTTTCAGTAAAATCTGTTTTTTCGACTTGAGAACCAATACCTTGCTGTTCAAGCTCCTGCGCTAGCTTTTCCGCAACCTTTAAGACATTCACCTCGTGATGGTAAGCTTCATCATCCTTAGTACCTTCACCTAATTGAGGAAGATAGGCTTCTCGTGTATGCGTTGCATATATATATACAACTTTCTTTCCGTTCGTATTCAAACTTGGTGGTGAAACATTTTCTTGCTTGTCCAACTTTTCAAGATTTTCAATTGAAGCCTCCCGCTCTTTCAAGAGCACTTCCATAGGTGGAGAAGATTCATATGGCATATTTGTATAATTTGTCCCCTCACCAGCTACAATAATCTCACCATCAAACAAAGAAAATCCCGGTAATTCTCTACCTAGTAAACTTCGTGGGTCATTGGGATTAATACTTGTTGCCAATTCAAATGCCAACGTACTAAGTTTAATAGGTTCCTTTTTTGAATCTTCGATCGCCTGTGCAAAATAAGGATTTTCAAATGCTAGTATATGGATAAAGGATTCCCCATCCAATTGCTGTGTCCATTGATTAATAGATGATGACGAAATTCTAAATTCGGGTTTAAGAGCTGTTAGCATTCCTGTAATAACAAACATTACCATCATAGAAATGGTCAATAATATAATAGGTCTAATAATCGTCGTGCCGTTAAATGAAACCATCAAGTCTGATGAACGTTTCATTCGCAAAGTCTATCACCCTCTCAAAGCTTGTCTATTATTTTTTATGCCCAAGCTTTGAGAAATAGAACCCTTATAAAAAATTAGAAAAACACGAAATTAGTTCATAATAACAAATTTCAATGTTTTTCTTATAGTGTTGTGGTTTTTCACCTTCCTACTGATGGGTAGCTTTACCAGCAGATTATTACAGAATACTAGTGCGTATAAGCGCCAATATTATCTTGATCTACCTCATTATGTAGTGCAGCATTCAAACCTGCAGAAATTACATTTGCCATATCTTCGATAAATACATCTACTTCCTTTGGTGTTACCATTAAGTTATGTCCTAATGGTGAAAGTACCTCATGAATTAATTTACGTTTCTCATCTTCAGGTAAAGTTCCTATTACACCTAAAAAGGATCGACGTTCCTCTTCATTCGGTAAATCTTCCTCAGTTAACACTTTTTTTTCTCCGAATGTAAGCCCCGCTGGCGCTAAGGATCTACTAGGCCGATTTCCTTCTCTCATTTCACGTCCAAAATGCTTTAAGATAAAATCAATCGTATCACTTGTTATCGATACAGCATCAACTACTGTAGGAATACCTATTGCTATTACAGGTATACCCAATGTTTCTTTACTTAATTCTTTTCGTTTATTTCCTACCCCTGAACCAGGATGAATTCCTGTATCTGAAATTTGAATGGTTGCGTTTACTCTTTCGATAGAGCGAGCAGCAAGAGCATCGATTGCTATAACAAAATCTGGTTTTGTTTTTTCAATGACACCATGGATAATATCACTAGTTTCGATACCTGTGATACCCATTACCCCTGGAGTAAGGGCACTAACAGAGCGAAAACCCTCTTGGACCGATTCAGGCTGTAGCGTAAAAAGATGTTTCGTTATTAATAGATTTTCCACTGCCATCGGTCCTAATGCATCTGGTGTAACATTCCAATTTCCTAGCCCAACTACTAGACAGCTGTCTTCATTTTTAATGCCTATTTGTTTCATAAACTCACTAAATTCTTTTGCAAATACTTTTTCAACTTCTTGCTGTAACTCTGTATCTTGTTGGCGTATTCCTTGTACTTCTAGTGTTAAATAATTACCAGCTTTTTTCCCTATAGCTTGTGCTCCTGTTTCTGTTATTTCAACTTTTGTAATGTTGACATTACCTGAAACCCGATCTTTTATCACAACTCCTTCTATCGAGGATGGTTGAACAGTTTCTTGTTGATTATTTTGTTCGACCACCATTTCATGTGCTTCAATAGCTAAGTCTGTTCGAACGTTATATTTAGATAAATCAAGTGATTGACCCATATATACTCCCTCCATTTTGAAAAAGCTGTTAAAATTTAGCTTTTCCTTTTCTCCAATAAACATGCATATTTCTTTAGCGAAATTAATAACAGACCTATTGCAATCCATGAATGATTTTGATAAAATACTGTATGTTCTATGTATAGCCTATCGGCTTTTCAGGAGGTGAAAGGAATGCCAAATATTAAATCTGCTATTAAACGCGTAAATGTAAGTGAATCACGTCGTGCTCAAAACATTTCTGTTAAATCTGACATGCGTACAGCTATCAAAAAGGTTGAAACGCTTGTTGTTAATAACGATGTAGAAAACGCTAAGAGCGCTTATATTACTGCTGCTCAAAAGCTTGATAAAGCTGCTCGTAAAGGTCTTATCCATAAAAATGCTGCAGCTCGTCAAAAATCTCGTTTAGCAAAAAAGTTAAATGAAGTTAACGCATAATACTTACGGACTCTATTAATAAATAGATTTCTTAGTAAAGAACGAAGGCCCCCATGGGAGCCTTCGTTTTCTATTTACTATTTAATCCGATAATGAACAGCTCTATAAGCAACTTTTTATCCATCCTACCTGTCTTCATTTTATAATCTATCTCAGCTAGTTGATTCATAATACCTACCAATTCTTCTTCAGGAAACTTTTCAGCTTGTAAACTTGCTAACTTTACACGGTATGGATGCACTTTTAAATAAGTCCCCGTCTGATTTTGACCATACCCTCTTTTAAATAATTCCTTTACTTGGTATATCAAGCGAAATTGCTGTGCTAGCAAAGATAAAATTTTTATCGGTTCCTCTTTTTGTTCTAACAAATCATAAAAATAAGTTAAAGCATCGGCAGTTCTTCTTTTTACAATCATATCTATTAATGAAAAAATATTTTGTTCCAACGTCCGTGGAACTAACTTTTGTACAGTTGATTCGCCAATTTCTGAATCATTTCCGATATAAAGAACTAACTTATCTACTTCATTGGCTAGTAACATCAGGTTTGGTCCTACTAATTTCATTAAAAACTGAACAGCACTATCAGAAATAAGTTTTTGTGAGCGTCCAACTCTATCAACTATCCACTTTTGAATACTTCTTTCATCCATTACTTCTGCATGTAAGACCTCACCATTTTTTTTTAACAATTTAACAATTTTTCGCCGTTCATCTAATTTTTCATACAAACCAACGAATATGACAACACTATCAGGCGAGGGATTTTCTAGATATTGTTCCAATTTTTTCAGATCATGTGTTATTTTACTTTTTTCCTTTTGCCCGGTTAGAAAGATCGGATCTCTTACAATTACTATTTTCCGTTCGCCCATGAAAGGAAGTGTTTCAGCATCCTCCATAGCAATATCAACCGGAACATCATTCATATCAAAAATAGATAGATTAAACTCTTGTTCACTCGGCTCTAGGGTTTCCTGAATTAATAACTTCAAGGTTTCATCAATCAGAAACTCTTCCGTTCCATATAATAAATATAAATTAGCAATGTTTTTATTTTTAATCTTCTTATGTAACTCATCAATCACGGACACTTTTGTTCACCTCTGGGATTATACTATGTATATCCCTATGCTAGACCGTTCTTTTCTTTTTGACAAGTATATGTCATTATTAATGGGAGGAATTGATTTACAACTCCTCCCTTTATAATAAACGTTGAATACTAAGTCCCGGGTTGCTTAATACTCAACGATTGTAGCTGTAATCTTATAATGTGTTTTAAATGAAAAAAGTATAGATGACAACTCTTGTCAATTGTGGAAACAAACAAGATTTAACGTATGGATTTTTTTTTAATCTTGTCTTATACTAAAAGTGGCAATAGGAGGGATTCAAATGAACGAATTTGAAAAAAATGTACAAAGTAAACGTAATGATGCCGTAGATTCTGCAGTAGGTTTTATCTGTTCTTTTGGTTTTTTTGCAGTAATTTTTATTGTTGCAACAATTATTAGCTTTGTAGGCTAACCAAAGCAACTGTTACAGATCAGCCCAAAAGGGATTATTCTTAGGCTCAGGAATTTTACGCCTTAAACTTAAGATTTAATACATAATGGGCTGGATTTTTAGCACCAAATTTTACTAGAAAAGGACTGCACTACTTTTGCAGTCTTTTTTATTTTTAGGCATTTATTTATAATGGTACTGTCTCTACCTTTAGCTACCTTATATCATCATTGTATGGGAACATCCACTTAAACGTTCCTTTATTAACGATAAATTTATAAGTAATCGTGCCATGTTGATCAGTTCTAAGCACTCGAATACGATTTTTTAATAATAAAGAGATAACCTCATTATGCGGGTGTCCAAAGCGATTTGACTTTCCAACTGAAATTAATGCTAACTTTGGCTTTAATGTTTCTAACAATTGGGCCGAGGTAGATGTTTTACTACCGTGATGGCCTATTTTTAGAATGTCTGCTCTAAGCTTTGGAAATCTATCAAGAAGTTGTTGTTCACCTTCCAATTCTAAATCGCCTGTAAATAGCCATTTGTATCCACCTAGTATAGAATATAATACTATTGATCGGTTATTTTCACTTTCTTCCCCACCGCTAGGGCCTAATACATAAAACTTATATTTATCTATGCTCCATTTGTCACCAGCTTTTACCTTTGTTATTGGTATCTTTTTCTTAATTGCCTCAGTATAAACCTCATCAGCTGCTTCATCTTCAGTTTTACCCTCTCCAACAACAAGCTCATGGACGTTCACACTGCTTTGTAGGATAGCTAACGCACCACCGATATGGTCTAGATCACCATGTGTAATGATTAATTTATCTAGGGAGCGAATACCTTTCGCTTTCAGATATGGTACAATAACGTCCCGCCCAACATTAGATTCAACCTCCCTTTGTTCCCATTTCTCTTTGTTAAAATTTAGTGTCCCTCCTGTATCGATTAAGTAAACAGCTTTGCGGTACGGAAGTTCAATTAAAATACTATCACCTTGACCAACGTCAATCATTGTTATATATCCTGAATTTGATAGATAAGGCAAACCACTATGAACTAACAAAGTCGTCACCAGCATGCCGATGGATAAGATTAATTTAGATCTCTGTTCCCATGTTTTGAATAAAAAAATAATCGCAGCGCAGTATGCTAGCACGATCCATAGCGGAGGTCTGCCAAATGTCAATGTTAAAGTGAAAGAAGAATAAGCATACTCAAGCAGAAAATAGATAAAACTTAACAATTTTGACAGCAAATATCCCAAAACAACCCCTAAGGGTTCAAATAGCAGATAACTAAAATAAGATAAAAAGGATAGGGGAAGAATTACAACGGAAACAAGAGGTACCATAAAAACGTTTAACGGCAAGCTTAGAATGGAGATCTCATAAAAATAATAATACATAATTGGCAACGAGCTTATTTGTGCAATAGATGTGACAATCAGAACCTGAACAAACCGATTTTTATAATGGCTTAGGATACTTTGCGAAGAAACAATTAATGAAAAGCTCACTAAAAACGAAAGCTGAAAACCAACATCCGTAACATAGTAGGGGTTAAAAAAGAGCATTAATAAATAAGCTATGCTTAATGCATCAATCGGAACAATTACTGCACTAAATCTTAGCGACAATAACACAAACATAGTGACCAGACATGCCCTTATCACAGAGGGCGCTGCTCCAGAAATCACCATATATATTGGTAACATCAAAATAAGAATTAAAAATGATTTTTCTCTGGAGATCCCAACTCTAATTAAACAATAAAAAACTACAGTGATGATCAAGCTAACATGTAAACCTGAAATAGCCAATAAGTGAATGATACCAAATGCTTGGAAATGCATTTCCACACTACGACTTATTTCACTTCTTTCACCAAATATTAAAGCTTGGACAATACCGATTGATATTTCTGGGAAGTTTTGTTTAATAAATTCTAGTTGAGAGGTACGCCATCTTTCTAAGGCGTAATGATGTAATGTTGGAGTCACACAACTTGTTAATGCTGATTCTACAGGAGATAAAACCCAATGAATGTGCCGCTTATACAAATAGTGTAAATAATTGAATGCATATTCATTGGTAGCTTTGCTCGGAACATTCAGGCTACCTTTCAATTTACAATCCATTCCAACCTTTAGCTTGCTTAGAGAATCCTTCTCAGTTTGCGTTTTAGTATAGTAAAACAATTGAACTTTCTCATTAGAAGATAATTTATAAATGAAAGATATCTGATTGCCGTCTATTTTGGGTGGACTGGCTATTTCACCAGTAAAAGTTGATTCTTCACCTGTTAACGATGTTTGATTGTTTTTATCGATCCATTTGGATGTAACAGAAAATATACAAAATATCAATATACAAAGAAATAATAATTTGAGATTATTGCCTTTAAAGATAAGCCAAATTACAAACATTAACAAACATATTAGGATTAATAAATTATAATTTCCAAAGGTAGCCGTAATCCCAAGGGTAGAAGCAATCGCTAGGTAAATCCAATTCCCCTTCAATCAGGCCACCCCTTTTGAATCTTACAAATAACTAGTAAACAGCTTATTTGCCTTTTCGTGTAATTTGCGCACTTCATTTTCATTTACTCCCGCCTCTAATAGCTGTTTAATTAACTCGGCAACAAATGATAATTTTTCATTATTTTTAGTATCGATGATCATTTCTTCAAGCTCAACCTGCTCGACTTTTACATTTGCATTATTCAGAAGTTCAATTGCATACGGGTGATTTTTATAGTCTTCCGCGTAATAAACAGCTTTTATACCACTTTGAATTATAGCTTTGGTGCAATGAATGCACGGGAAATGTGTTACATAAATCTCTGCGCCATCGGTAGGTACACCAAATTTTGCACATTGAAGTAACGCATTTACTTCTGCATGTATCGTCCGAACACAGTGATTATCAATTACATAACAACCTTCATCTATACAATGCACCCCACCAGTAACGGAACCATTATACCCTCCCGCAATAATTCGTTTGTCTCTCACAATTGTTGCACCCACCTGTAAGCGAGTACAAGTACTTCGTAATGCTAATAAATGACTTTGTGCCATAAAATACTGATCCCAAGATATTCGTTCCATACTATTCGCCCCCTTAGATTAACCACTTTATTAGTTTAGCTGTTCTTTTTCACAAACGTCAATTCATATTATATAAAAAACGAAATATACAGTGATTAAGTCCAGAATTTTTTCTAATGATTTTTCTCCTATTCCAGATATATTTAATAAGTCATTACTATTTTTAAATGGACCATGTTCTTCACGGTAGTTAATGATACTTGTTGCTTTAGCCGGGCCTATACCAGGTAGCTGTTGTAATTGGTCACTCGTCGCACTGTTGATGTTTATTTTCCCATCGTGATGTTCATTAGCTGTTTCCAATTGCTGAAAAAAAGGGTCATGCTCTTCCCCGATCGCTGGCACGTAAATAACCATTTCATCTTTTACGCGGGCAGCTAAATTGATCCGAGCTTGGTCTGCCTCGGCAGTAAAACCACCTGCTAATTCTATAGCATCATATATTCTTTTGTTTGATTCAATACTATACACATCAGGTTTTTGGACAGAGCCTTTTACATCGACATAGACTTGCTCGGGTTCAACTGGTTGTAGATCCTCCCCCAACTCTTCTTTTGCATCTTGCTCTTGTTGTAAACCCTTAAATTCATTAAGTTCATTCTCAAGCACTAACGCGGTATCCTCCTTATCCTTCTTATCCACCGTGTTATTAATGAACAATAATGCACCTAAAAAAATAAAGCAAAGTAAAAAGCCAGTTACTACTTTTGGATTTTTCTGAAAAACCTTCAGTATTTCCATGTCTGCACCCTTCCTATATATTTCCATATAATAAAAGCATAATTCTTCATTACCAGTCATACGCATTAATAGAGAATGTGATTGGAAGGAGGGGAATAGTCTGTGAATATTGGTATAATTGGTACAGGGAATATGGGAAAAATCTTAATTGATGCATTCATAAATTCAAATGCCATTAGTGAAAATAAATTAACTGTAGTGAATCGAACAAGAGCTAAAGCAGAAAAACTTAAGTGTAAATATCCACATATTCAAGTGGTTAACACTCCCGAAGAGGTTGTAAATAATGCCGAATATATATTTTTATGCGTTAAACCGCTTGAAATCCACCCCCTTTTAAAAAATCTGAACTCGGAAATCAAAGAAAATCAATGTATTATCTCAATTACAAGTCCAATTAGCGTTAGACAATTAGAGTCCATTTTATCTTGCTCTGTTGTACGTGCAATTCCAAGTATTAATAATCGAGTTTTAAGCGGGACATCCTTATTAACCTTTGGAAATAATTGTAGTGACCATCATCGAGAACAAATTGAGAGACTTATGGAGAAAATATCGACACCTGTTATTATTGAAGAAAGCATTACAAGGATTGCATCTGATATCACTAGTTGCGGCCCGGCATTTTTCACTTATCTTCTTAGACAGTTTATTGAATCAGCAATAGAGGAAACAGAGATTTCTAGGGAGCAAGCCACACTTTTAGCAACTAAAATGTTGATCGGCATGGGACAATTAATTGAAAAAGAAGTTTTTACTCTCGAAACATTACAAGAAAAAGTTTGTGTTAAAGGTGGAATAACCGGGGAAGGTATCAAAGTGCTTGAAAGAGAAGTAGGTGATATGTTCAACCAGCTAATTCAAAGCACACATTCCAAATATGAACATGAAAAAGAAAAAATTTATGAACAATTTGGCATAAATACTTAATTCTATAAAGTTTAGCAATCACCTTCATTGTCACAATAATTTCACAAAAAAGCCGAGGTAATTTACCCTCGGCTTTTTCATTCCGTTTTTTTAGCAGTAAAAAAAATACGTTCACTCGCTTCACTCGGATTTTCATCCTTAAAATCGGCAGTTATTTCTAGAATTTCAAATCCTACTTGGCTTAACATTTGAACATATTGATCAATCGAAAATGTCCGTTGAAAATGTACTTCATCAAATCGTTCATATAAATAATCATCGCACTGGACAAAAAAGGATAATTCATGTTCAACTGAATTCGCTGTTTCACCTTGATAACAGTTCCAAATATAACTAATCTCTTCATCGTTACGAGCATAAGTCTGTCCAATAAAAATATCGTTTATTTTATATATAGAATGCACATCAAACAAAATAAGGCCTTGTGGTGATAATTGCTTGTAAATGGTCGTAAATGTTTGTAATACATCCTCTTCTGTTTGAAGATAATTGAGCGAATCGCAGAATATGCCAATACAATCAAATGACTGAAAGCCAGCCAATTCACGCATATCTTGCTGAAAAAACGTAATATTAGCGCGAGCAACGCTTGCCTTTTCTTGAGCAATTGTTAACATCTCATCTGAAAGGTCAACTCCAGTTACCTCATAGCCTTGAAGAGCTAAAGGAATAGAAATAGTACCTGTCCCACAACCGAGGTCAAGTAATCGTTTTCCACCATTACCATATTGAGCCACTTTTTGATCAATATAGTTTAACCATGATTCATAAGGTACATCCTCCATTAAGGTATCATATAGCATTGCAAAATAATTGTAAGACATATTCTGTTCTCCTTGCTCCACAATGTTTATAGGCGTTTGTTAGTTTAATATTTCTTGAATATTAACTCGAGGTGCATCTCCCCATAAACGCTCTAAATTATAATAAATTCGTTCATCTCGGTGGAAAACGTGAACGATGACATCACCTAAATCAATTAAAACCCAACGAGCCTCTTCAAAGCCTTCCAGCCGTCTAATATCGATACCTGTTTCATTTGCTTTATCTTTCACTTCTCGCGCAATGGCTTGCACCTGTTTTTCCGAATTCCCATGGCAGATGATGAAATAATCAGCAACAAGTGAAACACCCTTCATATCTAAAATTGTTAATTCTTCTGCTTTTTTATCATCTGCTGCTTTGGCTGCAATTGATACTATATCCTTTTCACTCATTCAGTTAAATTCCTCCTTTTAATTTTTTGCATAGTGCATTATATGTTGTTAACGTATCGGGATATACGAGCTGATTTTTATCCAATAGGAATTTTATCGTATTTTTTAGCGCTAAAACCACTGCAGCATCTAAATCTTTAAAAGCGAGTTCTCTAGCCTCATCAACACCAGGAAAATTCCTGCCTGGTTCTATATAATCAGCCAAAAATACAATCTTGTCTAGAAGCGACATATTTTTATTACCCGTTGTATGAAATCTAATAGCTTGTAAAATATCATCATCTTCAATCCCGATTTCTTTTTGTACGAGGAAGGCACCAACTGGAGCATGCCATAATTCTGAGTGATACTCTACCAACTCTTTAGGCATAGCTTGCTCCAATATAATCATTCTCATTTCATCCTTTGGGCGAAATTTAGCATAATCATGAAATATTGCTGCCAGTTCTGCTTTTTTTAGATCAGCTCCATACTTTTCTGCTAAATTTACAGCGGTTTCCATTACACCTAAGGTATGATTATACCGTTTTTCGGTCAGCTGTTTTTTTACTAACTCTAAAGCTTTATCTCGCTCCATATAAACTTTTCTCCTCAATATATTGTCGTACATCTTCGGGTAAAAAGTATCTTGTGTTTAAGTTGTTTTCAAAACGAAATCTAAGGTCAGAAGATGAGATATCCAATAGTGGAATTTCAACTTCTAGTAAATTATATTTAGTCTCTACTTTATAGTTTGGACGTTTAACACCTACAAAAGAAATTTTATCTACTAACTCTTCAATTCGATGCCACTTCGGTAAATATTCAACCATGTCTGCACCAATGATAAAATAAAATTGATGCTGCGGATATATCTCATTTAATAAAGTAATTGTGTCATATGTATAAGATGGTCCCACCCGGTCAAACTCTATTGTGTTAATTAAAAAATTAGGATTTCCAGCAATTGCTCTATTTACCATTTCTATTCGATCAAGCCCATCAGTGTTGGTACCATCCTTATGTGGCGGAACATTTGTCGGTATGAACCAAATCTGATCAAGTTTCAAATTAGTGAGTACTTCTTGGGCAATCATCAAATGTCCATAGTGTGGGGGATCAAACGTACCACCTAATAGCCCCACCTTCATCTCTGCACCACACCTTCATATTTATGGAAGTAAAATCTGTTTATTTTCCTTTGATTCCTTATAAAGAACAATAATATTACCAATCATTTGGACAAGTTCTGCATCTGCCCCGCTTGCCAATTCTTGGGCAACTTCAGTCTTATCAAATTCGCAATTTTGTAGTACGCTAATTTTCATAAGTTCCCGTGCTTCTAGAGCATCTTTAATTTGCTTAATCATATTTTCACTTACTCCGCCTTTTCCAACTTGAAAAATTGGATTAAGGTGATGTGCTTTCGAACGCAAAAAACGTTTTTGTTTTCCAGTTAACATTTTGAACCTCCAAGTCGGTTTATAACTACTTCTTCCATTCTCATAAAATCTGGCTTTTCACCTGTCCAAAGTTCAAAGGCTAGTGCACCTTGGCCTACAAGCATTCCTACACCACCCTGGGTAATCGCCCCTAAACTAGCACCCATTCGCAACCATTTGGTTTCTATTGGGTTATAGATAATATCACTTAATATGGTACCACGTTTCAAATTTGTTAATTCTAACGGGATATCATCAATATTTGGACTCATTCCAACAGATGTTGTATTAATAATGATATCATATCTTTCCAAGGAAGCCTCTGCTTCTTTCATTGAGATTGCATGTGATTCTGCTGTGTTCGTAACAGAAATTAATTGTTTTGCCTTTTGTATAGTTCGGTTTGCAATGTCCACTCGGGCTACCCCTATATTTGCTAATGTAACAAATATCGCTCTTGCAGCACCGCCTGCACCTATAATAAGAACGCTTTTTGGCTGTATCTCAGTACCTGTTAACCGTTGTAGGGATAACACCAACCCTTTTCCGTCCGTATTATATCCTATAAGCCTGCCGTTATCGTTAACAACCGTATTAACAGCACCAATTTTTTTCGCTTCTTCATTTACCTCATCTAAATACTTCATGATGTCTACTTTATGCGGAATAGTAACGTTAAACCCAGCTATCCCTAGCGCTCGCATTCCCTCAATTGCTTTTTCTAATTGAGCTGGTTCTACATCAAAAGCTTGATAATAACAATCAAACCCTAATTGTGAAAACTGGTCATTGTGCATAGCTGGTGACATTGAATGCCCAATTGGATGGCCGATCACTCCATATAATTTCCCCATACCTTCACCTCATTTAATTTTTTTATATTTATACTTAGCATCCGTGTTTGTTAACAAGAACCTAACACTGGTTCCCCACCATAACCGTTAAATACTTATATTAATGATTGTCTGATCGTAACGCCAACACCTTTTGGAACATGGGCTACAATCTTTGCGCCCGCTTCATTACAAGTTATCCATCCTAGTCCATGAAAAACCACATCTGTTTTTTCTTGTTTTATAGTAAATTCATGTTTCTCAAATTCAGGTAACTCCTTGGCATTATCTTTGAATGGTGGAGATAATAATTCCCCCAAATGTTCGATATATAGTTGATCTGCCTTTTCCAACTTTGTACGATGAATATTTAATTCATTAGATACATAGCAGGTGAAAGAACTTCTGCCACCACTGACGTAATCAAACCTTGCTAGTCCCCCAAAAAATAGTGTTTGTCCTTCATTAACTTGGAAACTCCTTGGTTTAATCTCCTTCTTAGGAGAAATAACCTTAAGCCCCTTTGCATCAACATAATGTGCCATTTGATGATGATTTATGATACCCGGTGTATCAAATAAAGAGGATCCATCATCCAACGGAATATCAATTAAATCTAATGTTGTCCCAGGAAATTGAGATGTTGTAATTACATCTTCTTCACCAGTAAATTCTTTAATTATTCTATTAATGAAAGTAGACTTCCCAACATTTGTACTTCCAACCACATATACATCTTTATTGTCTCGTATAGAATCAATTTCAGCAGCTAGTTCCTTCACTCCTTCACCTTTTGCAGCACTAATTAAATATATACCACTCGCCTTTAGACCTAGTTCCTTAGCAGAATGCTGCATCCAATTGACTAACTTTGTTCTCTTTACAGACTTCGGTAATAAATCAACCTTATTCCCAACCAATATTACCTTGTTATTTCCAACAAAACGGTGTAGACCAGGCAACCAACTACCATTAAAGTCAAAAATATCAACAAGTTTTACAACCAACCCTTCCGATGAGCCTATTCCATTCAATATTTTTAAAAAGTCATCATCCGTCAGTGACACGTCTTGGATTTCATTATAATTTTTCAAACGAAAACAGCGTTGGCATATGACAATCTCTCTACTTAAGGTTGACGGAGGAGCATAACCTAACTGATCTTTGTTTTCAGTTTGTAATTTTACCCCACATCCTGAACAATTTAATACTTGATTCTCCACAATTTATTCCTCCCAATAAAGCATACCTTTTCGTTTCATCCAATTAAAAATAGATCTCTCCACCGCTCTATTAAATCGAGTAAAAAAACCATCTGACTGTGAAACTGGAACTACTAAAATCGTGTGTAAGCCCGATCTATTTCCGCCCAATACATCTGTTAATAATTGGTCTCCAATTACAACAATCTCGTCCTTTTTAAGATTCATATCTTTAAGCGCTTTTCTAAATGCTTTTCCAAGTGGCTTGCGGGCCTGATAGATAAAATCTACATCTAAGGGATTAGAAAACTTTTTTACACGTTCTTCATTATTATTAGAAACGATAGTAATCCTAATTCCATGCTGTCTCATGCCCTTAAACCATTCTTTCAGTTCAGGGGTAGCTTCAGGCCGATCCCATTCAACTAAAGTATTATCCAAATCAGTTATTATCCCTTTTATCCCTCGTTCCTTTAACGCTGTAGGCTTAATATCGAATATATTCTTAACATGTTCATTCGGTAAAAACAATTTTAACAAGCTTAAACACCTCTACATTATTCGCGGATTCACTAACTATATTTTTTAAAATCTCCCTACTAATAATACTAAACTAAACCAGTGATTCAAAGAATTCTTTCTATATTTCAACATTTTTTGCTAAAAATCCCTTGAAAAACGGGCAAACAAAAAAACTTTTCGACATTTTACCCCTCTTTTCACATATGTGGATAACTTTATGCACATTATTAAACATTACTTACACTGGAATTATCTTCATTATAAACACAATACCCACAAGTTATCCACCAAGACCTGTGGATACAAGAACGGTTGTTCTACCAACTAAATCATGGTAATGTATAGACATAGGGAGAAAATATACATTATATGTTAGAAAGAAAGAAAAAATTACAAAAAAAAATTGTAGGAGGTGAATGGCCAGCACCCCTGGCAGCAAAACATGAGAACATTATCAGATGAACTATTAATAGAATCTTACTATAAGGCCATTGAACTAAAACTTAGTCCAGAATTTATTCAACTCATAAAAAAAGAAATTGAGCGACGCGGCATAAGTCATAAAATTAAAAAGACATCATAACAAATTAAACATCCTGTTCTAGAAGAACAGGATGTTTTTCTTTTCTTTGAAAGCTCAATGACATTCGCTTTTCTATTTGGCTAGCTATACTAAGTATCTGAAGTAGAGGTATGCATGTGATATTGCTAATGCGATTAATGTTAGCGGTGCTCCTATTTTCAAGAAATCCATGTAGCTCAATCCATTTCCCTCTTTTGTGGCCATTCCAGCTACTATTACATTTGCAGAAGCACCTAACAATGAACCATTTCCACCCAAACATGCACCAAGTGACAGTGCCCACCAAATCACTTCCATTTCGGGTGCGTCAGGATTAAAACCCATGCCATTCGACATTTCCTGTATTAGCGGTATCATTGTCGCCACAAAAGGAATGTTATCAATGACCGCTGAGGCGATACCAGATACCCATAATATAAGGATCGCTGCAGTCGGAACGTGTCCTTCAGTTAGATCAAGCATTTCCTGTGCAATATTACTAATGACACCAACTTCAACTAATCCACCTACTATTGTAAATAAACCCGCAAAGAAAAAGATAGTTCCCCACTCCACAGAATAGAATACTTCTTCCATATCTTGCTCTTTTACTCCGATTAGTAACAATAAAGTAGCTCCAGCTAACGCTACAACGGCAGGGTCCATATGAACAATCGAGTGGGCTGCAAAACCAAGAATCGTTAATCCTAGCACGAATAATGATTTTCTCATTAAAGGGTAATTTTTTATATAATCTTTTTCATTAAGCCGCATTAATTTTTGTTTATAACTATCACTAACCCGCATCTGATCATAGTAGATTGTATATATGAGTATCATTGTCACTAATCCAATTATAAGTACAATTGGACCCAGATTGAAAATAAACGCATTAAATGTTAAGTTTTTCATTTCCGAACCAATCATTATATTTGGTGGGTCACCAATTAATGTAGCTGCTCCACCGATATTAGAAAATAATATCTCAGAAATAAGAAAAGGTATTGGACTAACCCCTAATAATCGCGTAATGGATAAGGTAATCGGCACAATTAATAACACAGTTGTAACATTATCCAATAATGCTGAACCAAGGGCGGTTATAAGCGATAAAATAATTAAGATACTTCTCGGTTCTCCTCTTACCAGCTTCGCTGATTTAAGAGCTACATATTGAAAAACACCTGTCTTATTTGTAATACCTACAAGAATCATCATACTAATTAGTAAAATGATCGTTCCCCATTCAATGTGATGTGTTAATGCTTGGTCAATGCTCACGACACCTAAAAAAACCATAACGACGGCACCTACAAGAACAATTACAGCTCTATTAATCATTTCAGATATGATAATCAAGTATGTAATTGTAAACACAATAACCGCTAGATATACTTGTACATCGGACACTTCAACATTTATATCCGGCATTCATTCACTCGCCCTTCTATTGTTTATAGCTTGACTTAAAGTCACTTATGAGCATAGTTAGTAGAATGAAATATTACATAAAGTTACTTTTATCCTAGACAATTACTTACTACCACATTATTCGCAAACTTGGACAAATATACATAAATGCTTTATTTAATAACTTTCTAAAAAATAGAAAAAAAGCCCTCTTTATCAAAATCGATAAAGAAGGCTGCAAAAACTATGCTGCTAGTTATACATCTTTACTTTTAGAATAAGAGTTTTTCAGATCATCCTGAACAGTTTTTTCCCATAATGGTACGTTCATGTTGTAGGCAGCTCGACTAATAATATGTCCTGCTACTGGTGTTGTTATAAATACAAATATAATCCCTAATACCAGTCTTGCATTGATATAACCATCTTCATACCAGAAAAATGCTAGAACACCTAACAACGTTAACATTACTCCAAGTGTTGACGCTTTTGAAGCAGCATGCGTACGGGTAAAAAGATCCGGCATTCTCATTAGTCCTAAAGCAGCAACTAAACAAAAGAAAGCTCCTAGTAAAACGAGGGCACCTATTAAAAACTCAACTATTGTTTCGGTCATTTTCAATAACAACCCCCTTTTCTAAAAATTTTGAAAATGCAACCGTTCCTATAAAAGCGATACCGCCAATTAACAAAATAACATCTAGATATGCATCTGTATTTAATAATACTGAGATAATGGCTACGATACAAATTAAAATAATCCCTATCGAATCTAATGCCATTATTCGATCAGGTGTAGATGGACCTTTAATCAAACGATAAACGCAAGTAAGAGCCGCAAGCGAAAATATTAACAAACTAATTTGTAAAGCTAATACCATTAGCGGCTCACCTCCATTATTGCCTTTTCAAACGATTCCTTAATGCTTGTAATCGCTTCTTCAACATCAGGAATATCTAAGGCATGAACATATAACAATTTATTATCATCTGACACACTTAACACTAGCGTTCCAGGAGTTAGGGTGATGAGATTTGCTAACAACACAATCTCCCAATCCTTCTTTACTTGGATCGGCAGTGCAAAAATTCCAGGTTGCATCGTTAATTTGGGGCTTAAAACAACTTTAACAACTGCTATATTTGATAGCACTAATTCTTTAATAAATAGTAGTAGTAAGCTAACAGCTGCAATCACATTCTTCATATAAAATCTTGTTGAAAAAAAGCGCCGCATTCCAAAAAGTATCACTAAACCAATAATATAGCCCAGAAAGAACGTTAAAAAATCCCACGTATTTTGAAAAAACATCCAAGCAAAGGCAACTAACAAATTAACTATTATTTGTAGTGTCATGGGTCATCTACTCCTTTAACACTGATTCGACGTATATTGAAGGATCAACAAGAACAGCTACTGCTTGTTCAATATACTGATACATCCATTCAGATCCTACCCCGTAAGCAATTGATAACACTACCAATATTGCACACGGAAGTAATAAGCCCTTCGTTGAACCCTTTTCGTCTTCTTTACTTAGGACTGTCTCTCTCCAAAATACGTTCATAAATATTTTCATCATTGAATACAAAACAAGTAAGCTGGAAATCAAAACGATCGCTGAACCAAGATAATTTCCATTTTCAAATCCACCTTGGAGAATCAATAACTTTCCAACGAATCCGCTTAGTGGCGGAACACCAACTAACGCAATCGCTGCTACAAAGAACATCCAACCTAGTAGTGGATGATGTTTAATTAAACCGCCCATTTTTTTAATATTACTCGTTCCTGTAATAACAATAACTGCACCAGCTAATAAGAACAGCGCCACTTTAATGATCATATCGTGAATTAGATAAAAGAGAGAGCCCTCTAGAGCTGTTTCGGTATTTACAGATAGCCCGAATAATATAACACCAACCGCAATGATAATGTTATAAATAATAATTTGTTTGATATCCCAGTAAGCAACAGCACCAATAGCACCAAGAATAATGGTTAACAGCGCTAATATACCGATTAATTGATGTGTAATTTCAGGTTGATGATTAAAAATTACGGTAGATGTACGCATGATAGAGTACACACCTACCTTCGTTAATAAGCCACCAAAGATTGCTGTAACCACAGTCGGCGGTGCATGATAAGAGGCAGGGAGCCAAGTATACAATGGAAAGATCGCTCCTTTAATTCCAAACACAATAATAAAAAGAATAGCAATCACCGTTAGTAAACCACCTTGACCTACTTCTGCAACCTTTACTGATAGATCTGCAATATTCAGCGTGCCTGTTACGGAATATAAATACGCTACAGCACTTACGAATAGGGCTGAAGAAATAACGTTTACTAAAATATATTTTGAAGTTTCATTAAACTGAATCTTCGTACCACCTAATATAAGGAGTACATATGAAGCCATTAGCAATACTTCAAAAAATACAAACAAGTTAAAAATATCACCTGTTAAAAAGGCACCCATAACACCTGTTATTAAAAATTGAAAGAAACTATAAAAGTAATATTTTTCCCTTTCAATTCCTATTGAACGAAAAGCAAACAGCACACAAGCTAACGACAATATACTAGTAGTTAACACTAGTAAAGCTGAAAGCATATCCGCCACAAAAACTACGCCAAAAGGTGGCTCCCAGTTACTTAATTTTAAAATTTGAATCCCATCGTTAAATACATTTTGAACCAACATGACTGCAACAATGATGGTCAGTAATGCCGACAATCCACTAATCCATCGTTGAAGGGAGATATTTTTCCTAAAGAAGACAAGAATAATACCTGTTAATAATGGAATTAGTATCGGTAAGATAACTAAATTATTCATTTCCTTGATAACCCCTTAATTTATCCATATCGTCCGTTTTTACTTCTTGATAAGTGCGATACGCTAACACTAAAAATAGTGCTGTTACCCCAAAGCTAATTACGATTGCAGTCAAAATCAACGCTTGTGGCAGCGGATCAGTATAAAACGGAGCTTCTTCACCTAATAATGGCGGAGCTCCCCTCTTGAGCCCCCCCATTGTAAGGATTGTCAGATGAGCGCCATGGCTCAAAAGACCTGTTCCTACAATAATTCGAAGTAAACTTTTCGACAACATTAAATACGTTGCACAAGTAAATAAAATTCCTATTACAATAGCCATTAAAATTTCCATTACTCACTCTCCCCTATTGATTGAATAATGGTCATCGTGATTCCAACAACCACAAGGTATACGCCAGTATCAAATATAGTAGCAGTTGCTAATTCCGTTTTTCCTAGTATTGGTAAATCGAAATAACCAAACGTATGGGTTAAAAACGGAACGCCAAATAAAAATGAGCCCATACCAGAGCCAACAGCTGTTAGCAAACCAATTGCAACCAATATTTTAAAGTCTATCGGTATAACAGTTTTAAGTACCTTCCAATCAAAAGCTAATAGTAAAAGGATAATCCCAGCTGATGTCATTAGTCCGCCTATGAATCCTCCACCTGGGTGATGATGACCCGTTAAGAATACATAAAAGGAAAAAGCGATGACGACAAACATAAATGATTTGGCTAGTGTTTGTAAAATGATATCATTTGTTCTCATCCCTCGTTTCTCCTTTCTAGACGTAATTTAATCATTGAATAAATTCCTAAGGCAGCAATTCCAAGAACTGTAATTTCGAACATCGTATCAATTCCACGGAAGTCAACGAGAATAACGTTTACCATATTTTTACCTCCGCCTTCTGTGTAGCTATTTTCTACATAATAACTAGAAATAGATTCAATTAATTTCGTCGAGTGCGATGACAATGCTAAAAGTGTCATAATTACGCCCACACCTACAGAAATAATTAATTTCGAAATTCTAAGCTCTGTCCGTTTATCCTGCTTTATCTCAGGCAGATGATAAAAACACAATAGGAATAATGCAACTGAAATCGTCTCTACCGTCAGCTGTGTTAAGGCTAAATCCGGTGCTCGGAATAGTACAAAAAATAAGGAAACTGTGTAACCTACTGCCCCCAATGCAATGATAGAGGTTAATCTTGATTTAGCAAAAATTGTTACTAGTGCTCCAATCACTAATACAATAGATAGTACTGCTTCATACACGCCTATCGGAGCAATATTCGTAAGATCTACTTTAAATGCATCTAATAAAAATATTGAGGCACCTAGGCAGATGATAAAAAATGCAAAAATATAAGTTAAGTAATGACGCATAATTCCTGTCATATAGGAATCGGTTAATTTAGCGGATGAGCGTTCTAATAAAACTAGACCACCATCATAGAATTTATTTAACGCAAGCTTTTGTGGGAAATAGTCGTATATACCGTTCCACTTTCTTAAAGAGAGGAACAGTAAAACACCCAATGTTAAAACCCCTAATGTCATAAACAATTCAATTGTCCAACCATGCCAAAAGGAGATGTGGACATGAAAATGATCGCCTGGTCCCAATAAGCCTGGTAATATAGCTGCCATTGCTGGCTCGATAATACTGTAAGATAGTAGATTTGGGAAGAAACCAAAAATAACAACTAATGACACCAAAATAATTGGTGGAATTAACATTCCAATTGGCGCTTCATGCGGTTTCTTGTCCAACTTTTCAGGTTGATATTTTCCTGTAAAGGTTTTAAAAACAAGAATCATACTATAAATAAACGTAAAAATACTAGCCACCCACGCAAGGATTGGAAATAATATTCCCCATGTATCTAAGTTAAAAATATCTAATTGGGCTACTCTTACCATACCAGTAAAGAAAAGCTCTTTACTTAAGAAACCATTAAAAGGTGGTAACCCAGCCATTGAAAAACTGCCAATAATAGCCAATGTAAACGTAATTGGCATAAAACTCATTAACCCGCCAAGCTTGCGGATATCTCTTGTCCCTGTTTCGTGATCAACAATCCCTACAACCATAAATAAGCTGCCTTTAAATGTTGCATGATTAATGAGGTGAAATACAGCTGCCAATATGGCAACTATGTAAATGTTGTCATCAATTGCATGATAATAAAGCGCTGCCGATCCTACTCCTAATAATGACATAATCATTCCTAGCTGACTGACAGTTGAAAAAGCAAGAATTGCTTTAAGATCTGTTTGCTTTACTGCGGAGAATGAACCCCAAAAAAGAGTAACAATCCCAAATCCAGCAACTAACCATAGCCATTCAGCAGAACCTGCAAATACAGGTGTTAAACGGGCTACAAGGTAAATCCCTGCTTTTACCATGGTTGCAGAATGTAGGTAAGCACTTACAGGAGTTGGTGCTTCCATAGCATCCGGTAACCAAATATGGAACGGGAATTGTGCTGATTTCGTAAATGCTCCTAATAATACTAATATTAAAGCCGGTATAAACAATTGGTGTTCCACAATTCCTGGAGCTGCAGCTATTATCTCGCGAATACTGAACGTTCCAGTCATAATATACAACAGCAGGAAACCTGCAAGCATTGAAAAACCACCAAAAACCGTGATAAGCATTGACTTCAATGCACCATACCGGGATTTTTCACGATGATACCAATAAGCAATTAACATAAAGGAAGATAGACTTGTAAATTCCCAGAACATGTAAAGCGTTATTAAATTATCCGATAACACAACACCTAGCATTGCACCCATAAATAACAATAAATATACGTAAAAGTTATGGAGTGCTTCTTTACCTTTTGATAAATAGTAAATAGAGTAAAGTACAACTAAAGAACCAATACCAGTTATCAACAAAGCAAATAATAAGCTAAGTCCATCAATATATGTTGTAAAATTAATACCTAAAGATGGAATCCATTGAACGGTGGTTCTAATTGGTTCGTTCATAGAAAGTCCGTCTAAAAATTGAATAAAATACAAAAACAATAATACTGGAACAACAAGAACAAACCAACCCGTATGTATTTGCCTGATGTACCTGTATAAAAAAGGCACAATTAATGTAAAGACAAATGGTGCTAAAATAGCCATATGTACAAAAGACACACTTTTACCTCCTTTTTTTACATTTTTTTTAGGTTTACTTCTTGTAAGCAGTATACAATATTTTTACTATCCTTGCATGTGATAAGTTGCATAGTTACCGCGTTACTACTTTAACGTTTTAAATATGAAGAAAGACGGATTTTTTATATTAAAAAATTTTTTTGTATATTTTTAAAAAAACTCCTCAAGTTAATAATAGGAGGAGTGATAATAAGTGATTTGGAAAAAATCGGCAATATGTATTACTATTTTTTCGATAATGTTTATAGGCGCATGGTATGAAAATAACTCTCATAAAAGGGTATACCAAACTCAAAATGAAAATGTTGAAGAGATCATTTTACAAAAAGCAACTCTTTCAACAAGTAATCCTGTACAAACAAAAATTCAGTTCGAAAATCCAATATTAACCCCTTTTAAATCAAGAGAATATATTCGAATTGTAAATCAAACAACTACCTTTTAAAGAAAGATCCTTTCAGGTAAAAACTGAAAGGATCTTTCTTATCTTTTCTATAATTTATAAAATTATCCATTTATACTGTTAACATACCCCAGTGCCTGACCTACTTTCACTTTACTCTGGATTAGTTGACCAACAGGTTTGAATGATTCTTTTTCAAATAAAAGGACGACAGTTGAGCCAAATGAAAAATACGCCATTTCTTCTCCTTTTCTAAGCTCGTCCCCCTTATGAGTAAGTTCAATGCTATTAATAAACATAGCACCAACTTTTACTACCGCAACATAACCGGTTTCATACTGTATTTCAGTGATCATCCTATAATTTCGTGAAAGTGTATCTTTTCCATATAAAAGCCCCCATTTATTTACTGGATATGAGTGCCTTCCTAATGTCCATTGAGAAACGACTTTTCCTGATATTGGACTATGTATTCTATGATAATCACTCGGACTTAAATAAAGAATAATATAAGTGCCTTGACTATATTTTTCAAATACATTTGGGTCTCCGAGCATATCAAGTATAGAGTATAATTGCCCTTTCACTTTAATGGTTTTATCATTTTTAATAACTCCAATGTCTTCAATAAATCCATCTACAGGACTAATTATACTTGCGGGACTTTCATCAATAGCCCTGGCATCTTTTTTTAAAGTTCGAATAAAAAACTCATGAAGACTAGAATATTGGTTTAAATCATTTTCCATCTCTGCTTGGTTAACCTGAAAAGCTTTTGCATAACCTGGTATTAAATATTTACTCTTCTTAGATAATGTAAAACGACGAAGGAGTTTTGACAAATATAAGTTATTCGTTAATTGCACAAACGACTGATAAATATATTTTACAATCACAAAAATTTGCCTCCAATTAAATTATATAAAATTAAATGCTTTACGAATGTAAAAAAAAGGACGTACAATAGTATTTATTATATACAAAAAAAGAACATCTACGATTAACTTTTTTAATATATATATAACAGCAACTCTTTTTAATTACAGAGGGAGTGATTCGGATTTTTTTATCACACTATATAGATCTAACCATAAAAAAAATAAAGGCTCATTGTGCTAATGCATTAACCATTTTAAATCTGAGCTTAGGTGTTCTTGCAATTTTAGCAATACTAAATGGAGAATCACAACTAGGGTTATTACTAATATTTATTGCTGCCTTTGCAGATCGGTTTGATGGGATGATTGCAAGGAAACTAAAAATTGATTCCGAATTTGGGAAACAGCTTGATTCTATGTGCGATATTGTCTCCTTTGGTGTCGCTCCAGCGCTTTTAATGTACGAACTACTACTCCGTGATTTTGGAGCAGCAGGAATGTTGTTTACAACCATCTATATTGCATGTGGTGCAATCCGCTTAGCAAAATTTAATATTATTGAAAGCAATGGGTACTTCACCGGTCTACCAATTACAGTTGCAGGAGTGATTCTAACATTAGTAACGTTAGCAATCAATTTGCTACCGCCGTATATATTTATGTATATCACACTTACTTTGGCTTTTTTAATGGTAGGTACATTCAAATTAAGGAAAATGTAATTAAAAAGAGGTTCGGAAATTATCTGCTTAACTCCCAAGACAATTACACGACTACAAAGCAAAAGACCTTAGAAAAAAACTTCTCCAAGGTCTTTTATTTTCTTAAAATTAATATATACAATTAACAGAAATTTGTGTAATACCAATATCCTCCGCCTAATACAAGCAACAAAATTAACAAGACAACAATAAATGCATATCCTGCACCACTGTAACCACTATACGGTGTAGGGCCATAGTAGGGTATAGGATATCCAGTTGCATAATAGTACATCATATACCACCTTTATTTTACTTTTTCTAATAGTATATGTAAATATCCTAAATCTGTATGGTACAGACGCACAAAAACCGCTATATAAAAAATTTTCAGTTAGCTTTTTTCAATAAACCGTTCCTTACACTTCTTTAAGTTGTCTACTTTGATTGTATCTTGTTTCTTTATGGTAATCGATAATGCTTCAACAGGGCATTTATCTACACATTTACCACATAAGCTACAGTCCGAATCGGATACAAATAATTCATTGCGATTAATTCCTGCTTCTAATATTTCAGGATCTGATAAACAAATAGATCGACATCTATCACAGCCGGTACATAAAGTATGATCGAACTTAACGCTAAAAAGACCCACGTTACCGATAGACTGATACATCCCTCCTAGTGGACAAAGATATCTGCACCACCCACGTCTTGAAATTAATAGATCAAATAACACAATTGCAACTATAATCCATAACCCTATTCCAGTAGTAAAAACCATGGTTCTCATTATGTTACCAATTGGTGAAAAGATTTCAAATATAGGGATACCCAAAAATGTTGAAAGTATTAGAATTACTACTGCATTATACAGCTTTGTATTTTTATCCAATGGTATATCAGGGAGGTTAATATACTTTCTGATTTTGTCAACCAGCTCTAATAGGGTATTCAACGGGCATACCCAACTGCAAAACGCTCGCCCCTTAATTAACATATAGAATGTTAAAATAATAATTGCGCCACTTAAATAACTCCACTTCATTTCCATAGCTGCTAATGAAACCTGTATAGCCGAAAAAGGATCAGATAACTGAATACCAAAAATTTGTGACGAAGTTAATGTCCCAAAGAAAAAATTATCACCTTCAACTTTTACTAATATAAGTGGTGACACAAACAAAAGTATGATGGAGATTTGGACTATATAACGACAAAATGTCCACTTTGGAAAATGCTTTTGAATGCTTTTTTTCATACCCAATCCCCTACCTATTTATTATATCCTAATTATTTTCATCTTACAGCTAGGGGGATTTTAATTTATGTGATATCTATCACGGTTTTGTATTTGTTGATTATTTGTCAAAAAAAATGATCCTAGCTGCTATGCTAGAATCATTTTTTTAGTAATTTATCCTCTTTTTTTTCGTTCGTTCCGATAAAACTCGTGGAACAATTTCATCAGTGCTCTTTTTTCAATCCGTGAAACGTAACTTCTTGAAATACCTAATTCTTTCGCAATCTCACGCTGCGTTTTTTCTTCTTGCATATCTAAGCCAAAACGTCCAACAATTACTTCTTTTTCCCTACCATCTAGAATGTGAACATACTCTTTAATTTTTTCTAATTCCATACTCAATTGAATAGTATCAACAACATCATCATTTTCTGACTTCAAAATATCTATAAGCGAAATTTCATTACCTTCCTTATCCTGACCGATTGGGTCATGTAATGAAACATCTTTTTTAGTTTTTTTAAGAGCTCTAAGATGCATGAGGATTTCGTTTTCTATACATCTGGCTGCATAAGTAGCTAATTTTGTACCTTTTCCATAAGAATAGCTTTCAATGGCTTTGATGAGTCCAATAGTACCGATTGAAATTAAATCTTCAGAATCCTCACCTGTATTTTCAAATTTTTTAACGATATGCGCAACTAAACGGAGGTTATGTTCTATAAGACGATTTCGAGCATTCTCATCACCTTGTTCCATGAGAAGTAAGTATTTTTTTTCGTCCTTTTCAGATAAGGGCTGTGGAAATGCATTATTTTTAACATAGGAAACTAAGAAAAATAATTCTTTCAATATATAACTCATAGCTGCAATAATCGTTGACACGTAAACCACCTCTCCAAGATAGAAATAGGTAATCGCCTATTGTAAATACTATGCTGCAGTGTGCATGTCCGTGTCTGTCCATTTAAATATTATTTTATATAGCTTTTATTAAACTACTTTAAGATACACTGTCTATCCTCAACTGTAATCCAGAACTTTAATTTAATTCCTGTTAGAATGTATGAATGAAATATCAAATGTAACCATACATAAAACTTGAGATAAAGGTTTGTAAAGTTAAATAGGGTAAATAAAATTCATACATAGACAAACCGTAATGTTTTCGGTTTACAAATCGTAATAATTACGATAATATAAGTTTTGGAGATTTCAAGGAGGATTACACAAAATGAAAACTAAATATTACTTATCTATACTCGTATTGTTAGCAGTATATTTCATGTCGGGGTGTAGTAATGATCAAGCAGTACCCGAAGATGAAAACTTAACAACAGAAAATCAGCAATCAACGGGCACATTAAATATATATACAACCATCTATCCAATCGAAGACTTTACCAAGAAAATTGGTGGCAATCATGTTACGGTTACAGGTATCATTCCACCAGGTGTAGATACGCACACATTTGAACCTTCTACCAAAACAATGATTGAAATTGCCGAAGCAGATGCATTTATTTTTAACAATAAGGAAATGGAAACATATGCTGGAACCATTTCAGAAACACTTAAAAATGAAAATGTTAAAATTGTAGAAGCCGCTTTAGAAGTGGAAGAAGAAACACATACAGAAACTGAGGAAATAAGTGAAAACAACACACATAATAACGAGGTTCATAATCATGAGGATACGGGTAAGGAAGACACCCACGATCATAACCATGGTGACCTTGATCCACATATATGGATTGATCCGATTTTATCCATACAAGTTGCTGAAAACATTAAACAAGCTTTGATTCAATTAAAACCAGAATCTAAAGAAGACTTTGAAAAAAATTTCGAAAACTTAAAAAAGCAATTAACAGATTTGGATCAGGAATTTTTACAAATGGTTGAAAAGAAAACAGATCCTAAAATAATAGTTTCTCATGCTGCTTACGGATATTGGCAAAAGCGCTACGGTATCAAACAAATAGCAGTCACCGGATTATCCCCTTCTAATGAGCCTTCTCAGAAACAATTAGAAGAGATTATTAATATAGCAAAAAATAATAACATAAAGTATGTTATTTTCGAACAAAACATAACGCCTAAAATATCAAAAATTGTTCAAAATGAACTCAACGCAGAGGCTTTAAATCTACACAATCTTGAAGTATTAACTGAAGACGATTATAAAAATGGTGAAGACTATTTTAGTATTATGCGAAAGAATATACAAACCCTTGACATTGCTATGAATTAATAACAAGACCAGCTTTATGCAGCTGGTCTTTTTTTTAAAATTATCCTTACTAATAATTGCCCCTGTCCAGCCCCAAACTAATTCTTTATAATAGTTGTATATATTACCTGTCATGCTCCTTCTCCTATCTTTGGTCTACAGCAATGTTAGTACGTTATATTGCATTTTTAAGGATGTCACACTTTTGTATTGCTTGAAAGATAGAGCACCAAGATCTTTTAACATAGTATGTAGGCACTTCTTGATTTTTTGCTTTTTGTTTAATCATCTTTGCAAGATTATGATTTATATAATCAGTCATTACAAACACAACATCAATATCTACCGGAATATCGCGTTTTACCATATTAACTTTCCTTCCATCAACATGAAAAACATTTTTCACACCATGTTCTCTTAATTTTTCCGTAATGTTTCCTAAGTGATCTGCACCGACAATCATTAAGTTAGCCATTTAACTTACCTCCTATTAATTACCACATATTCTCTATTTATATTTTAACTGAGAATGATTATCTGTGTCAATTGTAAATGATACTGATTATCAATTATTTTTACAGAAAGCTCTCTTTACACATTAAATAACCAATTTTTCTTAAATAATTAACTATGAGGTTACAAAATTGTATAAAATAACCAAATAAATGTAATACTACTAGACAGTTGTTTTTAAGGAGTGAGGGTATGACAGGGAACATAATGTCTGAACTTGAGGCTTTATTTTCACGGACTGAGACTGCTGTTATTAATTTCATGGAAATATTAAAACCAAAAATCGAAGTTGCTCATGACGAATATGAGAAATTACATTGGCATCATATTTACGAAGAAGAAGAACAAAGATTAGATCGGCTAAAAGATCTTATACCACGAGTAAACTTTTATGTAAATAATAGTGACGGACAAACAACAAATAATCTTGAGTTCATACATTTATTACAAGATATTAGTCTTGAAAAGTTTGGCTTACATAACTTTGAAGAACATATCGATCTAGCATTGTTTAAGTCTGATAGTCAAGAACAAGAAGATCTATTAAGATCTATGCGACAACTAACTGAACAAGATTATGAAAAAATTAAAGAACTGCTAACTGCTTTGAATGAACAATACAACGGTGCTGCAAGTCGAGCTGGCTCGATTCCGATTGATGAAAAAGAACATGCTGAAAATAGTGTGAAATTAGATAAATTTGTTTCAAGAGAAACAAACTCAGTGGAGTATATCAAGTCTGTCACTGAGACTACAAAACGATTAACAGTGGGCAGTTTAAAACAAACTTGAAAGGAGTTTACTTATGAATTACGTCGGCAAATACCCTGATTCTCCACTTTCAGAAATTGAATGGAAACAGCTAGAAGAGATTGTAATAAGCAATGCCCGTCGAAACTTAATAGGGCGGAGATTTATGGATATATACGGCCCGTTAGGGAGTGGTATCCAATCGATAATGAACGATGTTTATGAACAAACTGCACTAGGTACAATTAATTTACATGGAGAAACACTAGAGATTTCCGATCCTACTCGACGTGTAAATTTAACCATACCAATGCTATACAAAGACTTCCAATTGTTCTGGCGAGACATTGAACATGCTCGGAGACTGGATATTCCTATTGATTTTTCAACGGCCGCAAACGCCTCATCTCAATTGGCTTTATTAGAAGATGACCTCATATTTAATGGATCAAATCAATTTAATATTGATGGCTTGATGAACGTCACAGGAAGAATCACTCACATCCGAAATGATTGGATGAAATCTGGACATGCCTTTCAGGATATTGTAGAAGCTAGAAATAAACTGCTGCAATTAGGACATACAGGACCATATGCATTGATAGTATCTCCTCAGCTATATGCATTATTGCATCGAGTCCACCAAGGTACAAACGTCTTAGAAATTGAGCATGTCAGAGAACTTGTTACAGATGGTGTTTTTCAAACTCCAGTGATTAGAGGAAACACCGGTATCCTAGTTGAAACAGGCAGGCAAAATTTCGATTTAGCTATTGGAGAGGATTTTGAAATAGCTTATATGGATTCTGAACAATTAAATCATTTATTCCGGACTTATGAAACAATTGTTCCAAGAATAAAAAGGCCAACTGCCATATGTACATTAGAAGACCCTAATGCATAATTTCAGGACCGAATATGTTATTTTCGGTAGCTCACGAAATCGATATGAAACAAGGTCAAGTTTTATTAAAAAAACTTGACCTTGTTTCCTTAATTATGCAATTTTAATTACTTTGTCTTTGACATTTAGAAAGCTTATGTCAATATCTTCACTAATATTGTATGTGCCGATATCTTCGACTAACAGTAGAACCTCGTCTAAAAACGTTTTCACAAAAGCCCCTTTATTAAGTTCACATAATCTTTTTAGATAACTGTTTTTTTCTTTAATTTTTTGTTCTTTAAATAGCTTATTTTTAATTTGATGAACTCGCTTGTGAAAAGGAGCTTCAATTTTACTAATATCATTTACGTTAACAATTATCCGTTCCCCATTATCAGCTACAAAGGTTAAAGTATAAAAAATACTACCTGAGTAATCAATGTTGGTAATAATCGCATTTGTAAATTCTTCACCTGTACGCAGATTAATCTTGTTCGCTTCAATTAATCCACCAATTTTCCGTTCATTTACAATGATACTGTATATGTCATTAAATCCATTTACGATATTTTCCATATTAACCAACCTCCTAACGAGAATAACTCTCATTATCACTTATGATAATTTTATTCTATATGAGAATCGTTATCAAGTCAATGGAAGGCTCATAGTTGTAATAAAATAGACATAAATTATCTATTCAATAGGATACGTTTGACACGCGAGACGAAAGTGCTGGATTAGTTCATGTCCTAATTTCCTAGTTTCCGCCTCTGTAGGATTAGAAACTTCAGATAGCCCTTGACTAATATTTATTTTACACTTCCCACATCTTCCTTGTTTACATTTGTAATCAATATTCAAGCCAAGTTTTAAAGCATTATCAAGTAATGAAAGTCGTTTATTAATAATTGTTAAGTCGAAACAATGATTCTGTTCCTTATGTATGAAACAAATCTTCTTTTCGTCTTTCCTTAAAGCAGTTTCTGTTTCAGATACTTTAACTATAGAACGTTCATCTTTTTTTGTTTCATTTATTAGTTGTGCGTTCAACTTTTTTAATGAGCCAACAGTTAATCTTTTTGTTCGTAGCATCATAAACTCCTTTTTTATGAATAATGAGAATGAAAATCATTTATACTTAATAATAATGGCATAATTATGTTTAAAAATAATGGTATAGCTCCACAATTGATGGTTAACCTAATGTATGTATTACGAAACTAACAAAAGGAGTTGAACATCGATGGCACAAGATGTTTTATGTGAAGTAAACAATTGTACGTATTGGGCAAGTGGCAACAAATGTGCAGCAGATTCAATTTATGTTGTAAGTCATCATGGGAAAGCGGCTTCTTCCCAAGAGGAAACAGACTGTAAAACATTTGAACCTGCTGAATAAGACAATATTATGGGCAACCTTAAATAGGTTGTCCTTATTTATAGTATTGATAATAACTCTCATTTTTATCCATATTTGCTCATAACTTTTTTATTGTGCATATTCACTGCTAAGACACTTCTTCGGGCATCCTTTACACATAGTGCCTTTAACCGCCATTTCATAAGAAAAGCAACATGTTTTCCTTTTTCTAACCTCTATACCATTAATATTAGATTTCGCGTTATAAAACCGTAATAAAGGATTTTCATTATCACTGCCAAATAACGAAGAATCAGCTTCAAACAATAAATATTTAAAGTCTAGGTCAATTTGATTTTTCTGCTGTTGATCAGATTCCCCTTGTAGCACATTCTCATATAACCAATAAACATATAAGGCAGTGTTTTCCCACAAGATTTGCTTAGATATATTGCCTACTTCTGCCAATACATTCCAAATTGTGTTTAAATGCTCAGAAAAGATCTTCTTAATATAATCCCGTTTCCAATCTATGTTCTCACCAATATTCGGGTAATAAACAGACTGATCCTTTAAATAAAGCTTAGGTAGCCAAAGTGGGTCTTCATTATTTAGATTTACTAAAACAATATTTCCAATCTCCATTTTTAAACATTTATTAAATTTGGACATTGCATATAGCGCAGGAACGGCGATACAGTGACTATAGCGTTTTGCAAAAAGTGAAGCAGCGACCATTAAGGTAGGCGCTCCTACTCTTTCTTTTACTTCATTTAAAAGCAGCTGCACCTTCGTCCTATCCGTTAATTCTGTTGCATGTATAGTGGGAAAGTGGTCTGTGCTCAGATTATCAAAGCACATTCTAAATTGATTTAACTCGACCTTCTCAAACAATTCTAAGTGACCCATTTTCATTTTTATCACCTTTACCATTTAATAAACGACGTCCCTTACCATGCGGAATACATAATGGAGTACCAAAAAGTGGATCTTCAGCGATTTGACATTCCATTTGAAATACGTCACGAACAAGCTTCTGAGTAATAATCTTCTCCGGTAACCCCTGTGCGTAAACCTGTTTATTTCGAACAGCCACAATGTGATGAGCATATCTGCAAGCTAAATTTAAATCATGTAACACCATCAAAATTGTCCGTTCTTCTGTTTCGTTTAGTTCAAATAATAAATCGAGTATCTCTACTTGATGTGTCATATCTAAATATGTTGTCGGTTCATCTAATAAAATGGTATCGGTATCTTGTGCAAGCGTCATAGCTATCCATGCTCTTTGTCGTTGTCCTCCTGACAAAGAATCTACATGACGTTCTGCAAATTCAGTCATCTGAGTTGCCTTTAAGGCGTTTATTACCATCTTTTCATCTTGTTCTGACCATTGTTTCATCCAATTTTGATACGGATACCTTCCTTGTTTCACTAATTGTAATACAGTTAAGCCCTCAGGTGCTTCTGGGCCTTGTGGCAATATTGCTAACTGACGGGCAACTTCTTTAGTCGACATTTTGTGAATGGCCATACCATCCAAAAGTACATTTCCTGTCTTTGGTTTTAATAATCTAGCCATTGAGCGTAAAAGAGTTGATTTTCCACAGCCATTCCCTCCAATGAAAACAGTAATTTTACCTTTGGGAATTTGTAAATCAAGGTTGTCTATTATAGTTGTGTCACCATAACTTAAGGTTAGCGCCTTTGTTTCTATTCCTTTTTGGTTCATATGTTATCACTCCTACATATTCCGAGTTTTAAATAAGAGATATATAAAATAAGGAGCACCTATTGCTGCTGTAAAAATCCCAGCTGGAACTTCATTAGCCCCGAACATTGTTCTTCCAATTAAATCAGCAAGCATTACTAATACGGCCCCGACGAGTGCAGAAACAGGCAATAATCCTCCAAACGCTGAACCAACTAATCTTCTTGCTATATGAGGTGCCATTAAGCCTACGAAACCGATCCCTCCAGCAAATGCAACTGCGCCACCAGTCAAACCCGTACTAAGCAATAGTAAAAATAGTCGTTGTTTATTAACATTACTGCCAACACCTGTTGCAATTGAGTCGCCTAGCTCTTGGATGTTAATATGTCGAGCTGCAACAAATGTTATGAATAATAACAGTAAGGTCCAAGGTGCTAGTATTGTAACATTCTCCCAATTGGAGCCATAGACCGAACCAGTTAACCAAATATTAGCTTGGCTAGCTCGATAAATAGGACCTAAAATCATTAACAAGGTTGTAATTGCTTGAGTAAGTGCAAATAATCCTATGCCTACTAGAACCAACCTAATGGGCGAAACCCCATTATCCCAAGCAAGAATATAAATTAAAATAGCTATAACTGTTGCACCGATAAATGCAGCTAACGGCATCCAGTGAATGCTTACCGTTAGGGCATTATTTTTATCACTAAAAATAGCCAAAAACCCAACAACTGCAACTGATGCTCCACCTGTTAGACCAAGAATATCCGGCGATGCCAACGGGTTCCTAACAATTCCTTGTAAAATTGCACCTGATACTGCTAAAGCCATTCCAACTAACAACGCCACCAGAATTCTTGGCAGCCGAAACGATTTTACAACAAGATTATGCATTTCCGTGCCTTGGCCGAAGATAACAGCTATCACATCTAAAGGACTTATTTTCATATCACCCATACCAGTGCTCAATAAAAATAATAAAAGAGTGCATATTAATAGAATTATAAAAATGAACATTGCTTTCTTATCAATTAGAAAAGAGACTTTTCCTTTTCGCAATCGAAACGGACTATATTTTTTCATCGCTTAGTCATCCCCTTGCGTGCAATATATATAAAGAATGGTGTACCGATAATGGCGGTCATCACTCCTACCGGAATTTCCTGCGGCATAATAATATATCGCGCACTTATATCGGCAAGATTAAGCAATACCCCTCCAATTATTGCACAATAAGGAATAACCCAACGATGATCTATTCCAACTAGCAAACGAGCAATGTGTGGCACGATAATACCTATAAAACCCACAGGACCAACAACAGCAACAGAAGAACCTGCCAGTAAAATAATCAGAATACCAGCAAGAAATTTAATCAGTCCTGTGCGTTGTCCTAGTCCTTTTGCAACATCCTCCCCCATTGTCAATAAATTTATGTGACGAGCAATACTAATGGAACCAATCCAGGCTACCACTAGGTAAGGAAATACGCTATTTAGATATTCCATTTTTCTTCCTGAAATCGAGCCAGCTAGCCAAAATAAAACCTCTTCAAGCGCTTTTTCATTTAAAACTAAAAGCCCTTGAGTAAAAGATGAAAACAATCCCCAAATTGCTGCTCCAGCTAATGTGAATTTCATTGGCGTTAAGCCTTCTTTTCCAACAGTTCCAAGGATGAATACAATAACTCCTGCAATGGCAGCTCCTGCGAAAGCAATCCAGACAAACGCCCCTAGTGATGTTATTGAAAAAAAAGAAACAGCTAGAACAATTGCAAAACTAGCACCCGAGTTAATGCCAAGAATTTTAGGATCAGCTAACGGATTTCTTGTTAAAGCTTGCATTAATGCGCCAGCTATCCCGAGACTAGCTCCAATAGCTGCACCTATGAGCGCACGTGGCAACCTTACTGTTTGAATAACTAAATGCTCATTTGATCCATCGAACTCTGTAAAAGCTTTAAATGCTAAGCCCCATGTTGTTTCAGTATAGCCATATACAATACTTATACAAATAGATAAAAGTAATAAAAGTACTCCGAACAATAAACCCCATATCTTTAAAGATACTGACTTTAAAACCATATAAACGGACTCCCTTGGGCATAAAATACATTCGATATTTTTTAGGCATTATGTCCCTAAAAAAATGAATAACAGCGCGGATAAATATTTAAAATAGATCTATAGTAATTTTATTGTAATTGAGAACTGCAGTCAATGATTTTGAGAGTCATTTTCATTTAGGTGTTGACATTTTATTTGTGGGAAATTATGATCATAATATAAACGCAAATGAAAATCATTATTAATTAGTTTTCATTGAAAGGGGATTCTTTATGTTAAACAAAAAATGGATGATGACACTAGTTACACTAATGTTTTTTATGATTACATTAGTGGGCTGTGGCACAAACAATGCAGATGAGACAACGCCTCCATCTGAAAAACCAACAGAAACTGAACAAACAGAAACAACTACTACATACACGGTAGAACACGCAATGGGTACAACCGAAATCCAAGGGACTCCAGAAAAAATTGTTATTCTGACAAATGAAGGAACAGAAGCGCTTTTAGCAATGGGAGTTACACCCGTGGGTGCTGTTAAATCATGGACTGGTGACCCTTGGTATGTACATATTGCCGAGCAAATGGAAGGTGTTACTGAAGTTGGGACAGAAAGTGAACCAAATCTTGAAGCAATCGCCGCTCTTCAGCCAGATTTAATTATTGGAAACAAAATGCGCCAGGAAGCGGTTTACGAGCAACTAAGTGCAATTGCACCAACAGTGTTTGCTGAAACACTTCGTGGGGATTGGCAAGAAAACTTTAAGCTATACTCAAAAGCGATTAATAAAGAAGACAAAGGACAAGAAGTTCTCAACGCATACAACGAACGAATCACTGCATTTAAAGAAAAAGCTGGGGATAAGCTAAATTTAGAAATTTCAATGGTTCGTTTCATGGGTGGCGACGTCCGTATTTATCAAAAAGATACATTTTCTGGCGTAATTTTAGAACAAATCGGATTTGCACGACCTGAATCTCAAGATGTAGATGAATTTGCAATTAAAGGGGCTACAAAAGAAATGATTCCTCAAATGGAGGGTGACGTTCTTTTCTACTTTACGTATGAAACTGGTGACGGTGAAGCGAACAAAGTTGAAGAAGAGTGGTTAAATGACCCTCTATTCCAAAAGCTTGAAGTTGTTCAGCGTGGCGATATCCACAAAGTGGATGATGCAATTTGGAATACTGCTGGCGGTGTTTTAGCGGCAAATCTTATGATTGATGACTTAGAGAAAATCTTTTTAAATGAGTAAAAAGTAGAAAAAGCTGATCCAATTGGATCAGCTTTTTTATGGTATTATTCAACTGTTTTACCTAAAAAAGCTTTAAGCATCCATACATGTTTCTCTAGACCACCATGAATAGCCAACAACATATCGCCTGTGATTTCATCATTTAGCTCTTCTGCTAATGCCATTCCTTCTTTTAGCTCGCCTACAACCATCGAAAAGTCATTAATTAATGTTTGTACCATTTGTTCTGCTGTTTCAGTTCCAGTTGCTTCTTGAATGGATGAAACCTCTAGATATCCTTTCATCGTTGCAATTGGCTCGCCGCCTATAGTCAATAATCGTTCTGCCAATTCATCAATATGTAGGCTCGCTTCATTATAAAATTCTTCGAACTTTGTATGTAGTGTAAAGAAATGTCCACCTTTGACATACCAATGATAATTATGAAGTTTCACATATAGTACGCTCCAATTGGCAATTTGTTTGTTTAAAACATCAGTAAGTTGTCCCATTCTAACATCCCCTTAAATTATAGTACAATTTATATATTCCCTAGGGTACCCATACTTAAACATACCAAAAATTTCTAAACAATTCTAAACAATAATGTGACAATTTCCAAACTTTTTGTTTAGATGATTGGGTTATGAAGGTTAAAACCAAATAGAAACTCAGAATGTCCACAAAATTTCACTTTATTTATTTGAAATCTGTATGTAAATTAAGGATATGATTTAGTTACAAAACTTCTATAAACGTAACGTTATCTAAAAAACGAATAGTTTTAGTTAGGAGGACCATTATGTGTGTATCCTTATTTTGTAAAAGTAAATATTTGAATATTATTAATCTGGTATGTTTATTTTTACTTTTAGGCTGCTCATCAAGTAATCTAAACCATTCAGCGGTTGTAACAAATGTTGTCGACGGTGATACTTTCGACATTATGATTAATAATAAAGAAGAAAGAGTTCGTTTGCTTTTAGTCGATACCCCTGAAACAAAGCATCCAAGTAAACCGGTACAGCCATTTGGTAAAGAAGCATCACAGTTTACGAGAGATATCCTTGAGGGCAAAGAAGTAATGGTGGAACTAGATATTTCTGAAAGAGATAAATACGGTCGCTTGCTCGCTTATATATGGGTGGATGGAAAAATGATCAACGAAATGCTCCTTGAAAAAGGGTTAGCTCGTGTTGCTTATGTTTATGCTCCAAATACGAAGTATGTAGACTCTTTTTACGACATACAAAAACAAGCCCAAAAAGCAGCAGTTGGAATTTGGAGTATTGAAAACTATGTTGATGATGATGGCTTTAATGATGAACGCGGCTTAGCAAATGCGGACAAGCTCCCATCAACAGGAGAGGGGGATTGTACAATAAAGGGAAATATTAATTCGAAAGGTGAAAAAATTTACCACACAGTTGAATCTCCATCCTACAAACAAACGAAGCCGGAAGTTTTGTTTTGCAGTGAAGAAGAAGCCAAGGCCGCAGGATTTCGTGCTCCGTTTAACTAATATTTGGCTTGATTTTAACTATATTTGCGGAACTGGGTATTATGCTGGTGCTGTAGATTCTGACTATACTTGCCGGATTTTGTGCTAACCTGTCAGAATTCCTCGCTGATTCTGACTCAAATCACTGGATTTTCAGCAAACCTGTCAGAATTCCTCTCTAATTCTGACTCAAATTACTGGTTACTGTGCAAACCTGTCAGAATTCCGCCTTGATTCTGACTCAAATCACTGGATTTTCACCAAACCTGTCAGAATTCCTCTTTGATTCTGACTCAAATTACTGGATTTTCACCAAACCTGTCAGAATTCCTCTTTGATTCTGACTCAAATTACTGGATTTTCAGCAAACCTGTCAGAATTCTCGCTGATTCTGACTCAAATCACTGGATTTTCACCAAACCTGTCAGAATTCCTCTTTGATTCTGACTCAAATCACTGGATTTTCAGCAAACCTGTCAGAATTCCTCTCTAATTCTGACTCAAATTACTGGTTACTGTGCAAACCTGTCAGAATTCCCCCTTGATTCTGACTCAAATCACTGGATTTTCAGCAAACCTGTCAGAATTCCTCTCTAATTCTGACTCAAATTACTGATTACTGTGCAAACCTGTCAGAATTCCCCCTTGATTCTGACTCAAATCACTTGATTTTCAGCAAACCTGTCAGAATTCCTCTCTGATTCTGACTCAAATCACTTGATTTTCACCAAACCTGTCAGAATTCCTCTTTGATTCTGACTCAAATTACTGGTTACTGTGCAAACCTGTCAGAATTCCTCTCTAATTCTGACTCAAATTACTGATTACTGTGCAAACCTGTCAGAATTCCTCTCTAATTCTGACTCAAATTACTGATTACTGTGCAAACCTGTCAGAATTCCTCGCTGATTCTGACTCAAATCACTGGATTTTCAGCAAACCTGTCAGAATTCCTCGCTGATTCTGACTCAAATCACTGGATTTTCAGCAAACCTGTCAGAATTCCTCGCTGATTCTGACTCAAATAACTGATTACTGTGCAAACCTGTCAGAATTCCTGTTTGATTCTGAGTTGCTATCCGGAAATTGCATCAAAACTGACAGGACAAAGTTACAGATGACCTAGTAACATCAACGCGAATAATAGCTAACTAAAATCGCATAGCACACTGTAGTACTATAAGTTAGCGGCATACCCCAGCTACTTGCAGAAAGACAAAAAAAGAAAGCCTTGTAAAAAAGGCTCTTCTCCACTTTTTTTATCATAGGGACTTTTTGATTCTCGTTAATCTACCTTTTCAAATTCATGAACCCAAAATAGCTTTTCTGGCTGCCAGGTTAACGTTGTTATCTTATGGCAGCTTTGTACATGGCTGCGATATTCCTCTATCGAAGGATAGCCTTCCTTCATCGCACCTTGAATGGTCATCTCTTGATTAGCTTGCTGGTAAACTGCTGTGATTTTATAATGATTGCCTTTAAGCTTTAGAATTTCGCCAACTTCTGTATATTTGCCATGTCTCCTTACTGAGGTTTTCTCTCCGGCTATCACTTTTATTATATCTTCTTCATTTGTTAATAAATTTTCAATTACTAGTTTCACAGTTTGCGGATGTTTTTGCATATAATGTCACTCCATTTTAATAACCATTCATTTTTAACATACTAATCATCGAGGCTAAGTTTTCAGCCGTTGTTGGGCCCATAATTTTCTCGCGAATTATCCCATTTGGATCAATGATCAAAGTCTCTGGTTGGCCGACTACATTATATATTTTTGAAATCTTGTCATCCTGATCTAGCAGATACTTCGATGTAGAATTAATATCGTCCTTAAACTTTTGGACACGTTTCCTTGGCTCGCCTCTATCAATAATTAATAGAGGTGACACTTCACCATATTGCTGTTCATACTTTTCAAGCTCTGGCGCTTCATCTATACAAGGAACACACCAAGTTGCAAAGAAATTCACAACAACAAATTGACCTTGATAGTCTGATAATTTATGAATATTTCCGTCTAAGTCTTCAAGTTCAAAATCATAGGCTTGATCACCTACCTGAACAATTTCAACTCCGTCTATTCCTTTTGCTAAAAAGAAAAAAACGGAGCCTACTACTACTAATATCATCATTTGAATAACCCGCTTATTCATCAAGGGCCCCTCCTGTTAAGAGATGAACCTGACAAATTTATGTTTCTGTCAGGCCATTGATCTACAAATTTATAAATTCGTTTTTTCTATTTCTTTAACGAATTCAATTTCTTTAAGCACAGTATTTTGACGTTTCCCCAATACCACCATATATAGTGCAATTAACGCCCAAATAATTGTATAAGCAGCAAATAAATATCCCATGTTATTTTCCTCCTCTTAATATTTAGCTAATTTTGCGCATCATTTTTTCTTGGACATGTTTTTTATACTGTTCGACAGCCAATTTGGACTTCTCAATATAAATACCTTTTTGAAGTAAAATCACATAAAGCAAAGTAATGGCGGCAACCGAAAGTAAAAGAGTCATTAACATTGGTGTTTCAATCCCACCACCACTTTGACTAGGTCCATCACCAAATACGATTGGATGAAGCTTAGAATTCCACCAACGAATCGCCATGAAAACAATTGGAACATCTATAAAACCAATAATTCCAAAAACTGCTGCTAATCGCGCTTTCTTTTCCCACGCACCATCCATATGTCGGATAATAATATAAGCGATATAAATAAAAAAGAGAATCAAAGTTGTCGTTAAACGCGGCTCCCATGTCCACCATGTATTCCAAGCACTACGACCCCAGATTGGCCCGGTGGTTAAGACCATTGCAGTAAATAAAACACCAATTTCAGCCGAAACCCCGCCAACAATATCGTATATCCGCTGGCGCTTGATCAAATACATAATACTGCAAACAAACACAACACCAAATGCCAAAAATGCAACCCATGCAGTACTTACATGAAAATAAAAGATTTTTTGCACAACTCCCATTGTTTTCTCAACAGGAGACCAAATAAATACTAAATACATGGCAAGAGCCATTAACGGCATTAATGTCCAAAAAAGTATTGAATGCAACTTCGATTGTTTTTGTATTTCTAATTCAAATTGTTGCTTTCCCATTTCCTACACCTCCAACACATATTCAAATAATATAAAGCAGAGTACAAAAAACACTAGATCATATACAGCTATGAGCGTAATCCAGGAATAAGCACTGTTGATATTTTCATAATTTACTAAGATAATTTTAGAAGCCTGTACTGCCCCAATGACAACAGGACTTACAACTGGGAACAAAATTATCGGTAATAACATTTCACTGCTTTTAGAATTCGCTGATAAGGCCGACAAAAATGTACCTACACAAATAAAACCTACAGTGCCTAGAAGTAATACCAAAATTAGCAACCAAACATTACCAAACATTTTAAAATCGAATAATATAAATAGCAGTGGGACGGATACAATTTGAACAAGCAATACAAGAATCAAGTTAGATAAAAACTTACCTAAATACACGCTAGATGGATCAATCGGTGCCACAATTAAACCATGTATACTATCATTTGCTAGCTCTGATAAAAATGAGCGGTTTAAGCCCAATATCCCTGAAAAAATCGTAATTACCCAAATCATACCTGGTATAACGGCTTTCACTGCATTGTTGGCAGGATCAAATGCAAAGCTAAATGTAACGATCACTAACCCTGAAAAAATCAGCATCGTGGTAACAACTTGCTTGGTTTTCCATTCAGAATATAAATCCTTCCAGGTGAGAAGTAGCGCTGCTTTAAACATATCTATCATTCTTAGCCCACCTGTCCACTATATTTTTCATAAATATAATCCGAATTACGCTCTTTAACTTGAAAATCATCCACAATCATGCCATGTTTCATAATTAAAATACGATCACATGTCTTTACTGTTTGCGCAAAATCATGAGTTACCATTAATATCGTAGTACCCTTATCTTTCATTTTTAGAATCACATCATTTAATAGTTTTACAGCTTGTTGGTCAAGACCCGTATGCGGTTCATCTAAAATTAATATTTGCGGTTCATGAATTATCGCTCTAGCAATAGCCAATCGTTGAATCATCCCCCTAGAGAATGACCTTACGGGCTCATGCATAAAAAATGTTAGCCCTACTTCTCTAATGAGTTCCTTCGCTTTTTCTTCACAATTCTCCACTTTATATAACTGACCAAATAATTTCAGATTTTCCATTGGTGAAAAATGGTCATATAAATAACTATTATGCGCCAGAAATCCGATTTTCTTTTTAACCTCTAAATCATGTTCCTTAAAATTTAGGGAATCAATCTCTACTATTCCTGACGATGGTTTAACTAAGCCGGCAATTATTTTTAAGATCGTGCTTTTTCCTGCACCATTTGGCCCAAGAATTCCTATTGTTTCCCCATGGGATATATTTAAGTGAATCCCACGAAGAATATCCTTTGCCCCAATCGTTTTATTCAAAGCTTGTATGGTTATCAATTTTTAATCCTCCTAGGCTCAATCCGTAAATTTCCTTAGATCAAGCTTTACTTGGATAAGGTGTTTTTTATAGGCATTGAATTTAGTATCAAATTCTTCTTTTACAATGCTGCCGGCAATAAACTTGTCTTCAAGCTCAATCATTTTATTTACTAGCGTTGCCCGCTTAATAAGTAACTGCTGAAAATTCTTTTCATCATTGTCAATCTGTATGGTTTCTGATTCGCGAGCTTTTTTAACGATAAAAAAGAAATAATAATAAAGCCAAGCCAGCAAAATGGCTCCTAGCACAATCATTAATATATGAGGATTAAATTCTCGAAGTGGTGAATCATACCACATTCTTAAGTGTCCAGGATTGTGGAAAGAAGGGGCAGATCTCGTAAACTCTGAATCTGCTGCTAATAATAGAAACATTAAATATCGCCCTTCCTTTCATTTCTATACGCATAGAGTTCCGTTTCTATTTCATTTTCGATTTGTTGTATAACCTCTTCATGTACATTTGGCATACTGCTAATTTTACTAGTAATTCTAGTTTCTGATTTCATAATATCGGCAACCATTTTCTCGTATGTCGATTTCATCGTTCTATAATCGATTTCAGATAACTTGTGCATCTTATAATCCATTTCAATTTCATTTAAGGTTGCATACAATTCCTTTTTGGTTAGAGCATCATCAAACGCCATCACCTGATGGTCTATATTATCAACTGTCCTTTGCATAAAAGGAGAAAAAATGATGTACAGGCAGCCAATAACTAACAGTGCACTAGCAATGATTGTAACCATATTCATTTGATCACTTCCTAAAAATACTTTTTACGTTCCTCTTCGATCATTGACAAAAATATTTCATTTTCCATTTCATCTATTGCTTGACAACTAGTGGTAGTTTTAGGTTGATTATTCCTCATTTGTACAAATCTAATAATAATATAGTAGACCAAAATAGAAGCAAGAATAAAAAGGACGAATGGTGTGATCCATGCTGTTAAACTAAAGCCTTGTTTTAAAGGCGCTTTTAACGCCTCTTCACCCATTTGATCAACATAATAATCTAATATCTCATCCTTCTTCATGCCACTATCGAGCATTTCGGCTACTTCTTCATAGTAGAGCTGTTTAACGGAGCAAGTTGCCAGATCATCATTACCATGGCCTTCCATATCTAGCATTGATACAATAGATTGAAAGTCTTTACGGCTATAATCAAACTCAGCTGCTAAAATCGTATTGGTCATTAAAAGTAATGGCAGTAATAATACGAGTATTCGATATTTCAAGAGCTTGCGCCCCCTTTCATTACTAGGAAACTTTTCGGTCTGCGCCTGTATATCTAGGAGTAATTTGATTGTATTTCCCTCCCAAGATGGCAAATAGTGTACCGAAAATGACTACAATGCCACCAGTCCAAATCCACTTTACTAGCGGATTTATGCGAATAACGAATGTAGCCCGTTTATCCTGCTCCCATGCGCTGATTACTGTATATAAATCTTCTTCCCAGCTAGAAAGCAATGCTACATTAGTAGAAGGTTGGTCCCAGCTGCCAAAGAAGATTTTTTCGGGCTGAACATCGCCAATATATTTACCATCTTTTTCTACTGCAAGAACTGCATATACAATATCATTGATTCCTTCGCGCTTTTGAGCTAATTCTTTATAGATAATTTTATAATCAAGGACCTCAATGCTTTCACCTATCCTTATTGTTTTCATAGTTTCTACATCAAAATTTTGTGTACCGATAATTCCAATCGCCATTAGTGCAATACCAAAATGAACAATATAACCTCCATAGCGTCGGCGGTTTTTTGACATCAGCATTGCTAAAGCTACTGGATACGATTCTTTTGTTACGGAACGTCTTGCCAATATTCCACGATATACCTCTAACAAATGTGTTAGGAGCATGAACGCTACAATACTGAATGAAATGAGTGGATAAGATCCCCGTACACCAAATACAAATAATAAAACAGCAACTACAATACTAAGGATGGCAGGAATTAAAAAGTTCTTTTGTAAATTTTTCACCGTGGACTTCTGCCACGCAATTAACGGACAAACGGCCATTACAAACAGCAATGCCAGTAAAATAGGTGACATAACTGTATTGAAGAAAGGAACACCTACTGTTACTTTTGTACCTCTTACAGCTTCTGAAACTAGCGGGAATATTGTACCCCAGAAAACTGCAAAAGTAGCACCTACCAAAATTAGATTATTAATTAAGAAACTACTTTCCTTAGAAAGAAATGATTCAAACTGCCCACTATCTTTTTTTAATAGGTGATAGCGGCTCATCATCACATACAAGGCAAAAATCACAGCGAATGCCATAAAGATCAAGAAGTAGGTGCCTAAATTGGAATCCCCAAAAGCATGAACAGATGTTAATACACCGCTCCGAACTAGGAAAGTACCAAAGAGTGTTAAAGCATAGGATAAGATGATTAAACTTAAGTTCCAAACTTTTAACATTTGTTTACGTTCTTGAATCATCACCGAATGTAGAAAGGCTGTTACAGTAAGCCATGGCATGAAGGATGCATTTTCAACTGGGTCCCATGCCCAATAGCCACCCCAACCGAGTTCTAAATATGCCCACCAACCACCTATCACGTTTCCAAGGGTGAGAAATAACCATGCTAGTAAGGTCCAGCGTCTAGTCATCTTAATCCAGAACGAGTCAACATTTTTAAGTATTAGAGCTGCTATCGCAAATGCAAACGGTACGGCCATTCCCACATATCCAAGGTATAATGTTACTGGATGTAAAATCATCCCTGGATCCTGCAGCATCGGATTTAATCCTTTACCTTCGGTTGGGATCGTCTCGTTTAGTTCAAAAGGTTTTGCTGTTGTTAATAAAACGAAATAGAAGAAAATAGTATTTCCTAGTAAGATAGAGGAAATATAAGGTACCATTGGGTTTCCCTTCATCTTGTTAGAGAAGGTAATCATGGCATTGTACATAGTTAAAAAGAATGTCCATAATAACAATGACCCTGCATTTCCTGCCCATAATGCACAAAGTTTATAAATTAGTGGTAAATCACTGCTTGTATACCCAGAGACATATTTGAATTGCATTTGGCTAGTACCTAATGCATAGAATAATAGTGTCATTGCGATACTAGTCAAGAAAAACATGACTAGAACACTGTTTTTCCCACTATTAATCCATTTTTGATTCTGTTTACGAATTCCTACTATGAAAGCGATAATGGCATATATCGAGATTGCAAAGCCTAGGTAGATGATTGCATTTCCGATGATGTACATTGCGGTTCTCCTTTATTCTACGTCCTAATAGCGTTTAGTTAGCTTGTTCTTTTATCTGTTTATGGAGCTCAGGGTCATATTTCTCTGGATCTTCTCCTTCGTATTTTGAGGGACATTTTGTTTGTACCTTTTCTGCGTTAAACGACCCATCATCATTAACATAACCCTCGAGAATAACAATGACCCCTTCACTAAAGTTATCTGGCTTAACTCCTTTATGGGTAACATGTAGTACGTTTCCTGTTTCATCTGTAATATCGAACCTTAATTCAATTGCGTCAGCATTCCACTTCACACTGTCTTCAATTAAATCACCTTGCGTCATTACATATCTATCCTTATATTGAAGTGGTTGTTTAACAAATTCTTCTAACGTTAATTCTGTACCGCTTGAACCAGGTGTTGCCGCAATCAATAAAATAACAATCCCTATGAAAATAGCGCTAAATCCCATTAGTATTTTAGTATTTTTCTTCATTACTCCCACTCCTATCCCAATTTGGATAATTCCTTTATATACTGCTCTTCATCTAATTCACCAGCTGCTAACATCTTACGTAGTTCCTTTTTATTAAGCAGCTTTTTAGATATAGGCTCTAAACTTTCTCTTTCTTTTGTATGCTTTCTTTTTCTTACAAACCAAGCAATAAAGCAGAAGATGATCAATGCGATTAGGAGAATTCCAAAAGTCATATCTGCGTTGAAAATAGTAGTATCTTTCCTACCTGGTTGCACTGAATTTTCTTGAGTAACATCATCATGTGCTGTTTTTGCATTATCAGATGTAATTTGTTCAACCATTTCCATTGTTGTTAAATCGTCTTCTTTTATATAAGAAAATTCATAGTGTTTCGTCTCACCTTTCTTGATATCTTGATATTGATATAAGTGCATCTTTACACCCATGGAATCAGTAGCTTGTCTGTCAGACTCCGGTACAGTTGTGAATTTTTCGGTATAATAAGGTTCAAATAAGATCAGGTTCATGGATTCTGCATCTGCAAAAGCTTTATAATCGTATGTAAATGATTTTTTCCCTCCAGCAGCAGTAATAGGTGTATAGAAATACTCGATCATTATTTTCTTCGTTGCTCCGGGTGCAATAGGTTCAACAAAGTATAATGTAATATCTTCAGCTTTCTCATTCAAAGTATGTTTAATTTCGTTAACCTCTTCATTTTCAGTAGGGCTGGCCACTAAACTTATGGCCAAATTTTCTATATTAGTTGGAACAGGAATTGTAATTTCAGAAATCAACTTCTCTGTTTGATTTATAAGTGTTCCATGAAAACCTATTAATAGGTTGGGTTCGTTTATATCTTTATTTGGATGTTTATTATATTCAGGCATTAGAACAACAGTTGTTTCTGTAAATGTCAGTGCTTGTGTTTCTGCGTATGTTTGCTGTTGATCTATCATAAAATTAACTACCAATAGTATTATTAAAAGGCACGATAAAAATTTTCTTAAGAATCGATTCAAACATAGTCACTCCTTTAAGTTGAAAATCTACCTTGATTGTATTTGAATTTAAATGTTATTAATATAAGCACAGAACTATTGTCAAAAATCATACATATATTTATTCATAAAGATTTCAACAATAAGCGTGATGTATTTCACTGACATTATTGATTTTGAAGAAAGCTAGATTTATAATAATCATAACTAGTAATTTTCGTGATATTCATCACTAATCCACACAATAAGGGACTTACAACAATTTGCAATTTTTAAACATTAGTAAAAAACAAAAAATATCGTGCAACATTTGTTACACGATACTTTAATTTTTATATTATTGTTGTGCAGGGAAGAAACTATTAGTTGCTTGATCTTTTTTCTTCGTTGTATCCGATTCATCGTATACAGCTTTACGAGCTTTTTCGATTTCAGCTTTTAATTCTTCCATATTGACACCAAGTTTAACTAATTCTTCAGTTGCCAAGATAATGGCTTCGCTTGATGCTTCTGAAGATGTTTTAAGTGAGTCCATTGATCCTTGAGGATTATGGAAACCAGTTGAGTTCTCAGCAGCGATAATGTCCCAGAACCACTGACCTTTTCTAACAAGATCTTGTGCTGCCTTAATTTTAGATTCTGGAGCACCAGCAGTGATCATTCTGTTCACATAATAGTGAGCAGTTGTTGAAATATCCTGTGCTTTATGAAGTGCTTCGAAATTAGTTTCTTGAATAGATTCTACACGATCTTTTAATTCTGCAGCAGTCTTGTCTGCATGGCAAGTACGGCAAGACTGTTCAATTGTCTTCATCGGCGAAGTCCAGTTATGACTTGAAATTTTCTTCTTACCATCCGCACGTTCATATGGCATATGGCAATCTGCACAAGAAACCCCAGCTTTACCGTGTGTTCCATCACTCCATGTTTCGAATTCAGGATGCTGCGCTTTGATCATTGGTGTACCAGAAATATTATGTTTCCAGTCTTGCTTAAAGTTCTCAGCTTTTGCTGTAGTTTCATAATACTCATACATATCTTCAGGTTTAAAACCATTATCCCAAGGGAACGTAACTTCTTTATTACTGTCAGCAAAATGGTATTCTACGTGACATTGTGCACACACATATGTACGCATTTCATTTTTAGTTGGGTTTGAAATATCAATTCCTTGGGCTTCCATTGCTTTAGCAAAGCTTGGTCGAGTAACACGTAGCTCCATTGTTACCGGATCATGGCAGTCTGAGCATCCAATCGGAGAATGTCCCATATTTTCTGCTGCAGGCATAATTTCACCTTTAAAATTTCCTCCCCAGTAATCGTCACCTAATTCATCAATTAATTGTGGCACAGCTGTTGATTTACAAGTTAAGCATGAACCGATAGACTTATCATTAATACGTAAAGTTTTCATATCTTCAATAGCGTAAACGTGACCGCGATCTTCATTATAGTCAAGGGCAAATCCGTATCCATTAAATAAAATCGGTAAGTATGGCTCTTTACTATGATCAAATTTAGAAGTCGGTACAGATCCTGCATACTTTGTATCCTGCATATCTTGTGTGCGCATATAACTTTCATATTGTAATGGGAATAGATCCTTAAATGCTTCGTTGCTGATTTCTTCTGGCGATAAACCAGTGTTCAGTGTTTCCGAAGCGTTTGTATTATCAGCAGTTTTTGTTCCACATGCTGCCATTATAGCCATTGAAAAAATAGCTACTGCTGTTAGCATGAGAAAACGCTTCAAATTACTCATTTGCTACGCCATCCTCTCTACCTTTAATTTCATACTCTCCTGGTGCGTTCCACTCGTCAGTTTTGAGCTTGTTCTTTTTACCGTGAGGGACCTGTCTGTGACAATTGATACATTTGTCTTTGGAATTGTGTTCTACTGTCTGTATTGTGTTTTGATGGCAGCTAATACAGTTCTCTTGTACTACATCTTCGGTTGCCTGTTTGGCATGAATTACATCTGGAATCTCATCCACATTTAATGTATTCATATACACATCATGCGCACCTGCTTTTGCTTTGAACATATACTTGCTCACAATATTGTCTGTTGGAGCATGGCATTCGTTACAAGCAATATCAGCATGCACAGAATCAGAGAAACTGCTATAAGCCGTATCCATTGGATGACATGTTGAGCAAAAATCAGCTGTATCCGTGTAGTGCAATGCTTCTGCACTTGCAGCAGCTAAGACAATACCAAAAAATAGTCCTATTAATAATAGGAGTTTTTTATCAAGTGTCTTAAACTTCTCAAACATGTTTCTCACTCCTTTCTCTAGTTTTTTTGTGAGGAATGGTATTCTTTCACACTAAAACATTAGCATGTTAAGGAAAACTAAAGCCTAGGCAATTGTAGCAAATCATTGAACAAAATAAGGCAAACTTTTGAATGAGATATTAATGAAAAAAATATCATCGTAAACGTTGGTACTATAATTTTCTATCATAAAAACATTACAAACTATCTTGCTAGTATTAATGAATTTTTTATGAATAATTGGTGATCAAAATATTTCCCGCAAAGTGAAATTATGCAAAATATTAGAAAAACACGTCAGTTGCCCTTTAACGAAGTTAAACTACCCATCGGTGTGAAAAAAGCGTTGTAGTGGTAACGAATAGAGACTATTCGGGCCCTTCTGCGAGCCAAAAAGGAGTGTAGTGGTATCGAATAGATTCTATTCGGGCCCGTCGGCGAGGAAAAAGGAGTGTAGTGGTAACGAATAGACTCTATTCGGGCCCGTCTGCGAGCAAAAAGGAGTGTAGTGGTATCGAATAGATATATTCGGGCCCGTCTGGCGAGGAAAAAGTAGTGTAGTGGTAACGAATAGATTCTATTCGTTACCGTCTGCGAGCAAAAGGCAGTGTAGTGGTAACGAATAGACTCTATTCGGGCCCATCGGCGAGCAAAAAGGAGTGTAGTGGTAACGAATAGAGGCTATTCGGGCCCTTCTGCGAGCAAAAAGGAGTGTAGTGGTAACGAATAGAGGCTATTCGGGCCCTTCTGCGAGCAAAAAGGAGTGTAGTGGTAACGAATAGAGGCTATTCGGGCCCTTCGGCGAGCCAAAGCCAGTTTAGTGGTAACGAATAGAGGCTATTCGGGGCCCTTCTGCGAGCAAAAAGGAGTGTAGTGGTATCGAATAGAGGCTATTCGGGCCCTTCTGCGAGCCAAAGCCAGTTTAGTGGTAACGAATAGACTCTATTCGTGCCCTTCGGCGAGCAAAAAGTAGTTTAGCGGTATCGAATAGAGGCTAATTGTGCCCGTCGGCGAGGAAAAAGCGTTCTAGTGGTAACGAATAGACTCTATTCGGGCCCATCGGCGAGCAAAAAGGAGTGTAGTGGTAACGAATAGACTCTATTCGGGCCCATCGGCGAGCAAAAGGCAGTTTAGTGGTAACGAATAGATTCTATTCGGGCCCGTCGGCGAGCAAAAGGTAGTTTAGTGGTAACGAATAGATTCTATTCGGGCCCGTCGGCGAGGAAAAAGTAGTGTAGTGGTAACGAATAGACTCTATTCGGGCCCGTCTGCGAGTAAAAGGCAGTTTAGTGGTAACGAATAGATTCTATTCGTTACCGTCTGCGAGCCAAAGCCAGTTTAGTGGTAACGAATAGACTCTATTCGTGCCCTTCTGCGGGAAAAAAGCGTTGTAGAGATAACGAATAGAGGCTATTCGGGCCCGTCGGCGAGCCAAAGCCAGTTTAGTGGTAACGAATAGACTCTATTCGTGCCTACAAAAAAAGAGGTCAAACCACTTTCGGTTTGACCTCTTTTATAATATTACTCTTGATCCTCGATCTTATTGCGTAATATTTTCTCTTTAGTAAAAAAATAAAATGAGCCAGTTAGAAATGCAACTGTTATCCCCATCAAAACGGTTAACTGGTTATCAGTTATACCTTCATGTGGAATGATTACACTTAAGTATAAGAAAACACTAAAAACTAATAAAGTAGTTGCAAATGTATGATAATCTTTTATTTTAGATTTAATTTCTTTAATAGTAGTAGAAGTCATTGTTAATCCTCCCCATCCTGCAATGTTTCTCTTCATAACTTTATCATGAATTTGCATAGAATGAGGTATGTAATTATCACCAACAATGCCTCTAGTTGCTAATTCTGTGGTATAAGCTCTTCAATCATATTTAATATTAACGTTGATGAATGAAGTGCAGCCTTTTCAAGGAATTGTTCAAAGGATGTGTTAGAGTTCTTCCCTGCAATATCTGACAGTGCACGAATAATAACAAATGGAACATTGAACAAATGACACACTTGCGCAATTGCTGCTGCTTCCATTTCAACAGCAAATAAGTTATCAAATTTGTTACGGACAAACTCTACTCTCTCAGGATTATCCATGAAGGAGTCTCCTGTTACAATTAATCCTTTTGCCACTTGAATATCAGTTATATTAGTTGCGGCTTTTTCAGCTATTTTAACTAAATCATCGTTTGGAGTAAATCCAGCAGGCATTTTAGGAACTTGACCATATTCATATCCAAATGCTGTAACATCAACATCATGATGTCTGACATCGGTTGAGATGACTATATCACCAACATTTAAATCTGCATGATAACCGCCAGCAGAGCCAGTGTTGATCACATAAGCTGGATTAAAATGATCTATTAACAAGGTTGTACCTACTGCAGCATTTACTTTTCCAATTCCTGATTTTAATAGCACTACATCTAGATTTTGAATTTTCCCAAGAGTGAATTCACTACCAGCTATTGTAATATCTTCAGCATCTTGAATGCTCTCCTTCAATATCTTAACTTCCTCATCCATTGCTCCAATAATTCCAATTTTCACGTTTAAACCTCATTTCACTGTATACATATTTTTTATAGTAACTATTTTTGCACTATAGTTAGTAGGGGTATACCTCCTACTGACGGAATTTTCTCTTTATGATATATTTTGGGTACGGTCACTATTATACGGTTTATTATTGGTAAAGCGCAAGCGTCGTAATAGCCAACAAAAAGGAGAGAAGAAACATGGAATTTAAAATTGAGGTAATAGAAGACAAGGTGGAGTTCTTTGAGGCATTTGATTTAAAAACCTTAGAAAAAAAAATTAATGAACAGATTGAGCATAATCGCGCTATACTTCTCCAAGTACATGCGGTCCAACACCAATCCCATATTGATGTTGAATCAGGAAAAACCTATTATACGGCTGTTGTTCACTTTAAACTGAAAAAAGTATAGAAGAAGGTAGCGTATCACGCTACCTTTAATAAGCTGACTTATAAACCAATTTCTTAAGTTACTAGTAAATGTAAATTCTGTAATGAAATAAAAAAGTTTTATTACTCGCTAACTTCATTATGATCTGTTTTAGGTAGACGGTCATTTTCAGCTAATTCTTCAACGGACACTGGTTTCCAGCCTTTATTTTGAACCCATTCCAGTTGGACTCGGTAATAGGATTGTTGATCCTTAGTACTTATAGTTGAAACAGCTTTATCGGGACCTCCGCCATTACCTAACCACCAAACAATCATACTGTCTTTTGAAAGACCCGTAGCTGTGGTGATTGCACTCATCATTTCTTCCCAATCCTGAGAACCTTTTGTAAAATCAGTTACATGTGGACCTTCTTGTGTAGTTGCTGTTGTTTCCCAGTCCTCTTCAATAACTTGAATAACATTTTCCTCATCTTGAAAGTCTTGTGTATTGATATTATTATCGTGCTCTGTTTCTAGTTTATCACTTTCTGTCTCTATTTCCTCACTAACTGCTGTAATATCATTATGAGCAGAGTTATCGGACTCTATATTATTCGTATTTTCTTCCGGTGATTTAGAATTCTCTATGTCTTCATTATTTTCTACTTTTTCTTCTTGACTAGCAACTTGCGTTTCATCAACTGGAACAGCTACCTCACTGTCTTGCGTAAAAAGGCTAATTACAGTAATAAGAACTACTAAACCTAAAATCCCAATAACTCCTGAGACGATTAACTTCATTTTACGACGCCTAGCTTTATTTTGAAAACGTGGACCTTCATATAAATCCTCAAAATCATATTTCATGCTTGCCCCTCATTTCTTCCCATAGTGTGCATTGAAGATCATACAAATTATTCTACCATTTATTCACAATATCATAAAGTAATTTACTACTACAGTTCTATTACAAACTAGTAACAAAAGCGCTAGTTATATTAATGACACTAGCGCGCTTTACTTTGCAATCCACTATTATGAATGTCTAATTCATAAAGACCTTGAACTAGTTGTTCAAAGACATTATACGTTTTTGACTGTTGATCATGCACATCCAATTCGACAACAACTAATGCATATTTAGGTTGTTGTGCCGGAAAATACCCAGCAAACCATTTATTGACTAGTCCGTTTCGTCCAGTTTCAGCTGTACCTGATTTTCCAGCTACTTGATAGGGTAAATTTCGAAAACGACTGCCTGTACCGGATGTAACTACAGCTCTTAATAATTTTTGAAGGTGCTCAATTCCATAGGATGAAATTTTTTCTCCTTCTAGATCTTGATTATTGAACGCATAAAGACTTGTGCCATTTTTATATAATATCTCAGAAACGGAACGAACCTCTTTTCTTTGTCCACCACGTGCGATAGTAGCCATCATATTTGCAATCGCAAGCGGACTAATCTTCGCTTCTTTTTGCCCAATGGCTGTTTGATTAATAGCCTTTTTTACCATCTTATCTTTTGGGTCACCCCAAATTTGACCTTGTTTTTCTTCAGGAAATTGTTTAAAGTTAGTAAAATGAAAAACATCACCGCTCCATCCAACTAAACCTGTTAAGCCTAGTTTACTTGCATATTCATCAAGAATATTTTCATTATCTGCGATCATTTCTTCGGCTAATTTAGCAAATGTATAATTACAGCTTTGCGCAAAACTTTCTTCAAAGTTCAATGACCCTAGTTTACGTTGACTTGTTCCTTCACCGTATAAATCTAAATCACAATTAAACAATCTTCCTCGGAGTTTTGCATTTTTTTCAAGAGCTGCTGCTGCTGTTACAATTTTAAATACAGAACCAGGGATTTGTGGTTCGATTATATTATTAATTCCTCCCGAATCAGCAAAAGGGTTATTGGGATTCATTTTGGGACGACTTGCCATCGCTAATACATCACTAGTCTCTACATCAAGTAGGACTATCCCACCCTTCTTGATTTGGTATTGATCAATGTACTTTTCTGCCATTTCTTGAATTGCTTTATCAATAGTTGTTTTAACAGCAGTAGGATAAAATGGATTGGCAGGTGCAGTGTATTTTACCTCAAGTCCAAATAATGGTCCACCTAGTTGATCAACGTGATAAAGTAGCTTGGATTCCCCTTCAGGCAATAAAAACTCATCAAATGCTCTTTGCAGTCCTGTAATTCCAATTTTAGTATCATAAGATATCATTCCTTGCTTTAATTTATCCTCGTATTTTTCTTCAATTAATTTCTTATTTTCACGAACCATGCCAATCAAATGTTCACTAATAATTTCCTCTTCCTTCACTTGCTGGTATAAAGCAAACACTCCAGGAACTTTTAAAGCATTTATTTTTTCTTGCTGTTGTTCGGTGAGCTTAATAGGTTGATCGCCCCCAAAAGCAAATGGATCATTTGCATTATTAACAGCGGTTTCTAATGCTGGCTTTGGTATCCCTGTAATCATTGCAATTTCGTCAGCAGGCCACTCCATATCTTTAAGAAAAGGAAATAATACTAAGCTTGGATAATAATCATGTGTTATCGCCTCTCCATATCGATCTATAAAACGACCTCTACCCAAATCTAAAGTAATTGATTGTGTTCGTTGTTTGACACTAGCTTCAATTAAATTGACATGATGTTTAGAGAAGGACTCAGTTTGTATTAATTGTATTTGTGCTAGTCTTCCAATTAGGCATAGTAAGACTATTGTAATCGTAATGATCATTAATTGTGCTCTTCTTTTTATTTTCATAAAAAAAACACCTCATCTCCATTTTGGACGAGGTGTGCATAATTAAAACGTAAGCGCTCTTATTATTTTACTTCCTTAATTCTTACTTTCATTTCTCCACCTGGAGTTTGAACAATTACTTCATCACCAACATAGCGACCAATTAGACTTTTCGCCATTGGGGAATCGTTGGAAATTTTGCCTTCAAAAGGGTCTGCTTCGGCACTACCAACAATGGTATACTCTTCTTCATCTTCTTCACTACCATCATCATTTAACTCAACAAATTTAACACTTTTTCCTAGTGCCACAAGATTAGGATTTGCACTATCTGATTCAATAATGACAGCATTACGAATCATCTTTTCTAATGTAGCAATTCTTGATTCAACAAATGCTTGTTCATCTTTTGCTGCATCATACTCGGAGTTTTCTGATAAATCCCCAAAACCACGAGCGATTTTTATACGTTCAACCACTTCTTTACGTTTTTCACTTTTTAAGTATTCAAGCTCTTTTATTAACTTTTCTTTTCCTTCTAATGTCATATAATAACTTTTTTCTTCTGCCATATCCCTTCACTCCTTATAACCATGATTTATGTATAAAAAAATGAATAAAAGTATAAAGCCCCCCACAGCTTTATACAATATGTCCAAGTATATACAATCCTATTATAAAATCTCTTTTTCTTCAAGAATTGTTTGAATTTTTGTTGCCATTAAATCAATAGCAACATTATTTTGTCCACCTTCTGGCACGATAATATCTGCATACCGTTTGGTTGGTTCAATAAATTGCATATGCATTGGCCGAACTACTGAAACATACTGCTCAATTACAGCATCAATTTTTCGTCCACGTTCTTTTATGTCTCGTAAAATTCGACGGATAATTCTAATATCAGCGTCTGTATCAACAAAAAGTTTCATATCCATCAAACTTCGAAGACGTTCATCCTCTAAAATTAATATTCCTTCTAGAATAATAACATTCGTAGGATTTACTAAAATAGTTTCATTTGAACGTGTATGCAGCTGATAGTCGTAAACAGGCTTTTCGATGCTTTTGTAATTACATAGCTGTTGGACGTGATCAATCAACAAATCATTATCAAATGCTAGGGGGTGATCGTAGTTTGTTGATAATCGTTCTTCAAACGGTAAGTGGCTTTGATCTTTATAATAATAATCTTGTTCAATAACAACGATATCTTGATTTGAAAACTTTTCATAAATGGCTCTTGTTACCGAGGTTTTACCCGATCCGGAACCACCAGCAATTCCAATTACAATTGGCTTTTTAACTGTCCCCATCTCAAGAGGTACCCCTTCCATTATTACATCTCTTTTCTCATCATGTTATAAAGGTATAATGGTTGATCCACTTTAAAGGTTACGATTTGCAATGGATGTCTAGCTGCATCCACTTCATTTCCCTCTTCATCCCAAATTTTGTCTATTTTCATTCTAAAATTATCGATTTCTGGTCCGAAGAACTCAACTTCATCACCTGGTTTAAAGTAGTTCCTTTGTTGTAAAGTAACCATTTGTGTTTCCTGATTATAATCTAACACCATTCCAACAAAATCAAATTTGGTCTTTTTGCTATGATTTCCAAACATTTGCTCTTTATACCCAGGAACTCCTTCAAAAAAGGCAGGAGCTGTTTCTCGATTTGCACACTTATCAAGCTCTTCTAACCATTCTTGCTTAATTGTAAAATTCTCTGGATCCGCACAATATGCATCAATAACTTTTCGATAGACACTAACAACCGTTGCAACATAATGAATAGATTTCATTCGTCCTTCAATCTTTAAGCTATCAATTCCAAGTTCTATCATTTTTGGAATCGATGCAACTAAATTTAAATCTTTAGGACTCATAGCAAATGGTGCATCCTGTTCATTAAATAAAGGCGTTTCGGTAACATTTCCGTTTTCATCTTCTAAACTATATAAATCATAGTCCCAACGACATGACTGACAACATCCGCCACGATTTGAATCACGTGCAGTCATATGATTACTTAATGTACAACGGCCCGAATAAGCAATACACATTGCGCCATGAATAAAAGTTTCTACTTCAATATCAACTTTTTCTTTAATTTCTCTAATTTCTTCTTCACTTGTTTCTCGCGCTAATACGACCCGTTCTAATCCTTCTTCTTTCCAGAATTGCGTTGCTTTCCAGTTGGCCAACGATTGCTGTGTACTTAAATGTACTTCAAGTTTAGGAGCAACCCTTTTACACGTTTCAATAATCAGTGGATCTGCCACGATAATTCCAGCAACACCCGCTTTTTCTATACCTTGTAAATACTCTTCTAAACCATCGATATTTTCATTATGTGCATAAATATTAGTTGTCACATAAATTCTTGCTCCATATTTATTAGCAAATTTAACACCTTCTGCCATTTCCTCATGTGAAAAGTTATCTGCATTAGAGCGTAGACCATATTCTTGTCCACCAATAAAAACAGCATCTGCTCCATAATGTACAGCTATTTTTAATTTTTCTAAATTCCCTGCTGGAGCAAGTAGTTCAGGTTTTTTTACAATAACTCTTTTTCCATCTATAATTTTAGAAATCTTATCTGTTTGAACAGTCATAACTTACACTCCCTTCTCAATAGACTAACTTGCCTATTAATAAACTGTTTCTTTAAAGAAAAATCCTGTATCTAATGGACGATTAACTGGCTGAATTGCCACAATGTCCGCTAATAGTCGCTCTTTCCTATCTTCATATTCTTCTCGATTTTCTACACATAAATCAATTGCTTCACGATATTTTTTTGTAACTTCAATTATATATTCAGGTGCCTTTAAAATTCCTTCTATTTTTAAGCTGTCAATTTCAGCATCGATTAACTCCTCTAACTCATCAATAATACAAATATCATTTGGGCTCATAATATGTGTTCCATTTTCATCCTCAAAAATAGGATATTTATTATCACGCTCTTTATCATGTAAAAACATATTATGTTGTTTTCCTTTATTCTCTACTTCTAGCATTTTACCTTGGAACTCATAATAATTACCAACTAAGGAGCGTTTAGATTGAAACATTGCCATCATACCATGAACTTGAGCTTCAATTTCAACCTCTGCATTTTCTTTAATTTCAACGATCGCATCCATATTTAGTTCTCTAGCTAAAACAGAACGTGCAGCACCTTTTCGTCCCCAATAGTTACACGTATACCAGTTAGTTGCTGTCGTTTCAGTACTCCAGTGCAACTTCATAGTAGGGGCAGCATCTCGAACTGCCATTAATACAGCTGGATCACCGAAAACAATGGCGTCAGCACCTGCCTCTTGAACAAACTTAATATAATCACCAAGTTCCGCTAGTTTATCATTATGGAAAACCGCATTCATGGCAACATATGCCTTCATTCCGTGTTGATGAGCGGTTTTAATAGCAGTGGTTAAATCATTATGTTTAAACTCCCCAGCCAAACGCAAGCCATAGCGTTCCTCTCCTATGATTACAGCATTTGCACCGGCTTTTGCAAGCTCCTCAATATCATTGACACTTGTAGGAGTTACTAATAATTCTGGTTTTTTCATGTCTTCACCTCTTTCGACTAATTGCAATTCCATCGCCAACAGTTAATATAACAGTTTCGTAATCTTTATGGGTCATAAGCCATTGATTATAGGCTTTAATTTTGTCTATGATAGCTCTGTGTCGTTTATTATCAAGCACAATGTTCTCATTTGCAACGTGACCGCGGAATAATATGTTATCTGAATAAATAGCTCCGTTCTGTGTCATCATCGGACTATACAGCTCAAAAAAACGACGGTATTGACCTTTAGCGGCATCTATAAATAAACAATCATAAGGCCCGTCCATTTCTACTTGTTCTGCCAATTGTAATGCATCCCCAAAGTAAACTTTAATTTGATTTTGTAGATTTAAATTATTAATGTTTTCAATTGCTTTTTCATAACGATGTTGATCGCGCTCAATTGAAATCACATTACTATTCGGCAATGCTCTAGCCATACGAATAGCGGAATAACCAATTGCAGTTCCTATTTCTAATATAGTTTTGGGTTGCTGTAATCGCAATAATTGCAGCATAGCTTCTATGCCCACTAGTTCCATAATAGGAACGCCATGTTCTTTTGCATAGTTCTCTATTTTTGTTATTTCTTCTTCTCTTGCAGGGATGAGTGATTCAATGTAATTTGTTATTTCATTTGGCGTGAACAAGTAAATGAACCTCCTTTAAAACACTCAAGATATTTTATCACAACAACAGGGGGAATGCGAATTAGGAAGCCTCGAATTCCCCCATTCAACATTCCCCTACTCACTTTTTTTGTATTCATCCCACTCATGTCCATATTGGTTAATAGCCCGATTATGTTCATTAAGCGATTTAGAAAAAATGGTTTCCCCATTAGGTCGTGAATAAAAATATAAATAATTAGTTTCACTCGGATTTACCGCAGCTGACATAGACATCTCGCCAGGACTTGCAATTGGACCAGGAGGCAAACCAGGATTTTGATATGTGTTATAAGGTGAATCAACCTCTAAATCATCATAAGTAATTAGCACAGAATGTTTACCTAACGAGTATAAAACTGTTGGGTCCGTTTGTAACGGCATGCCTTGATCTAGTCGATTGTAGAAAACACTGGAAATTTTTTCTCGATCCGCCTTTTGCGTTGCTTCTTCTTCTATAAGAGATGCCATCGTTAAAAATTTGTGCACTGTAAGTCCTTTTTCTTCAAGTTGTCCTGTAAAGCCTGAAACCATTTCTTCTGTTTTAGTAAGCATTTCCTCGATGATAAAATCGATTGATGGATCTTTCTCAAAAAATTGGTACGTTGCAGGGAATAAATACCCCTCTAACGGATATCGAATACTAGGGTCAAATATCTCTTCAGTAATAATGGTTGGGTACTTTTCCATTAACTGTTGAATATAGTCTTTATTATTTAGTTGATCCATTATTTCTTCCACAGAATAATTTGTTTTTTTGGAAATAATCGTTGCCATTTCCTCGATATGTTTGCCTTCAGGTATTGTAATTGAAAATAAAGCTTCTTTTATTACTTTACCTGTTTTTAATTGATCAATAATTTCTTGTATTTCCATCGACGGACTTAACTGATAGTCACCAGCTTGAAAGCCAGATTCATTTTTGAACTTCACATAATATCTGAAAACATTTTCATCTTTAATAAGTCCATTTTCTTCTAATATTCCTGCGATTCCCCGAACAGATGAACCGATTGGAATTGTAACTGTTTTTTCTGATTCATCTTGTACATCAACAGGTTTTAAAGCAGAAGTAATATATAGATAACCACCTATGACTACTGCAAGAAAAATTATAATTAAAACTGATAAAATGACTAGTACAATTTTACGTACGATTCGAGCTTCATGCTCTCGATCTTGTAGCTTATTGTGATAATCTGTTTCATCCGATTTAGATATATTCAAAATTATCCCCCCTTCATTCGTATTATTATACTATATAGTTCAAATATTTCGAGGGATTTTTTGTTAGAGATGCTCGAATTTTATCTAAAATAGGAGAAAAAAGCTATCAGCATATATGAAGATACTTCTATTTTACTAGTATATACTACTTTTAACATTTACTATCTCACTATAAAAGTGGTAACCTTTCCGGTACTTACCTTAGCAGGTATGATTATAACAATTTGTTACCATTCTCTCGGTCTCGCTACTATACCATTATCGTTCAGCCATAGTACCTTACAAAAGTGTATATACTTTCCTATTTTCAAAAAAAACGAACCAGCAAGCTGGTCCGTTTCACTATTGTTTATTCTTCATCGCCCTCATTCTCTGAGAATGTAGCTAACATTTCCTCGATGATTTCCCACTCTTCGTCAGTTTCAACTGGAAATAAACTTACATCGTCTTCTTCTCCACTTTCTTCAAAACGGAAAGCAAAAACTTCTACTTCCTCTTCATCATCGTCATTATGGTTATCGCCTACCGGCTCTAATACCATGTATGATTTACCTGTTTCATCCACATCAAATGTAAATAATACTTCAAATAGATGCTCTTCACCATGTTCATCTGGAATAATAATTCTTTCTCTTTCCTCTTTAGCCATAAAATACACTCTCCTTATTGTTTACTATCAAGAAACCCTTGTAAGATCATAACAGCCGCCATTTTGTCAATGACTTTCTTTCGCTTTTTCCGACTTACGTCACCACTTAATAAAATTCGTTCTGCAGCCATTGTTGAAAGCCTCTCATCCCATAGCACAACCTCAATATTAAATTGTTTTTTCAGAGTCTCTGCATACTCGAGACAGGCTTCGCCACGTGGACCAACAGTTCCATTCATATTCTTTGGAAAGCCGACAACTAACTTTTCAGGCTTGTACTGTTCTATTAGTTCAGCCATGCGATCCAAACCAAAATCACCTTGATCTACATCAATTTTGATCGTTTCTAAGCCCTGTGCAGTCCACCCTAATTCATCACTTACAGCAATTCCAATTGTTTTTGTTCCAACATCTAAACCAATTACTCTCATTAGTTTTTTCCATCCCGATGCGTCTCTAGATAGGATTTCACTAATTCTTCAATTAATTCATCTCTTTCAAGCTTCCTAATTATATTTCTAGCATCTTTATGGCGAGGAATATAAGCTGGATCACCTGAAAGTAAATACCCTACAATCTGATTAATAGGATTATAGCCCTTTTCTTGTAGCGCTTCATGAACTGTAAATAATACATCCTTTACATTCGTATCAACAGGCTCATCTTGGAAGTTAAATCGCATAGTTTTATCCAACGAGCTCATATGACACCTCCGTTCTTGGTGTATCTGAAAGGAACCTAAAGTAAAGGGCTCCCCATTTTTTTTCAAAAACACCATTTTTTCTCTATTGTACACTATATTGGTAAAATTACGAAATAGATTTCATCCATTCTTCAGCATAATTAAGAGCTTCTACTAATTGGCTAGGATTTTTACCACCGGCTTGTGCCATGTCTGGACGACCGCCACCGCCGCCGCCACAGCGCTGAGCCACTTCTTTAATTAATTTACCTGCATGATAACCCTTTTCGATTAAGTCTTTTGTAACACCTGCTGTCAGGTTTACCTTATCCTCATTAACAGCTCCAAGAATGATAACAGCAGAACCGAGCTTATTTTTAAGGTCATCAACCATGGAACGAAGGCTATTCATGTCTTTTGCATTTACCTTCTTCGCTAACAATTTCACGCCGTTCACTTCCACTACCTCATCTACTAGGTTAGCTGATTCGATATTACCAAGTTTAGCTGCTAATGATTCATTTTCCCGTTGTAATTGTCGAATTTCACCGTGCAATGTATCGATTCTAGCTGGTACCTCTTTACTATTTGTTTTCAACTTGCTTGCAGCCTCTTTTAAAATATTTACTTGATCATTCATTAATCGATACGCAGCTTCGCCTGTAACGGCTTCTACACGGCGTGTACCTGCACCAATCCCTGATTCAGAAACGATTTTAAATAGACCGATATGGGCTGTATTGCTTACGTGACAGCCACCACATAATTCTAAGCTGTATTCACCCACACGAACAACACGGACAACGTCACCGTATTTTTCACCGAATAAGGCCATCGCCCCCATTTCTTTCGCTTCCTGAAGATTTTTATTAAATATCTCGACACCAATACTATTCCAAATTTTATCATTAACAATCGCTTCAATTTGATCAAGTTCCTCTGGTTTAATTTGACCGAAATGCGAGAAATCAAAACGAAGACGATCTGGCGCTACTAATGATCCAGCCTGAGCAACGTGGTCACCTAACACATCCTTTAAGGCTTGATGCAGTAAATGTGTTGCAGTATGGTTTTTAATAATTCGATTACGATTATCTTCGTCAACTTGTGCAGTAACTTTTAAGCCTTTGCTAAGTATACCCTTTTCGACCACAACAGAATGTAAATTTTGACCGTTTGGAGCCTTTTGAACATCTTTAACTCGTAACACAAGCTCATCATTAGTTAAATATCCTTGATCAGCAATTTGACCACCTGATTCAGCATAGAAAGGAGTCACATTTAGCATGATTTGAGCTTCTTCACCAGTGCCAACATGTTCTGCATAGTTATTATTTTGTAGAACAACTTCAATCGTTGCCTCTGTATCAGTTTGGTCATACCCGATAAATTTGCTTTCAATTCTAATATCACCAAGTACACCACCTTGAACCTGCATGGAGCCTTCTTCATGACGTGCTTTACGCGCGCGTTCACGTTGTTTTTCCATTTCTGCATCAAAGTCATCTTTATTAATTGTCATTCCTGCTTCCTCAGCATACTCTTCCGTTAACTCATATGGAAATCCATAGGTATCGTACAAACGGAATGCATCTTCTCCTGGAAGAACAGTACTTCCTTTTGCCTTTTCCTTTTCAATCACTTCTGAAAGGATTGCCAAGCCTTCATTTAATGTTTCATGGAAACGTTCTTCCTCGTTCTTAACAACACGTTGAATAAATTCCTCTTTTGCTTTTACCTCTGGATAGAAATCAACCATTATTTCTCCGACGGTTGGAACTAGTTCAAACATGAATGGTCGGTGAATATTTATTTGCTTTGCATAACGAACCGCTCGACGAAGAAGACGACGCAATACATAACCCCTGCCCTCATTTGATGGCAGTGCTCCATCACCAATTGCAAATGTAACAGTTCTGATATGGTCAGCAATTACTTTAAATGCCTCATCCTTTTCAGTTGACACATTATATCTTTCGCCTGAAATTTCTTCAGTTGCTTTAATGATAGGCATAAATAAATCTGTATCAAAGTTCGTCGGCACTTCTTGCATAACTGAAGCTACGCGCTCTAGCCCCATCCCCGTATCAATATTCTTCTTTGGAAGCGGCGTATATGTATTGTCAGGATTATGATTAAATTCTGAGAATACTAAATTCCATATTTCAAGATAACGGTCATTTTCACCGCCAGGATATAATTCAGGATCGTTTACATCACTTCCATATTCTTCACCACGATCATAAAAGATCTCAGTATTTGGGCCACTTGGACCTTCACCAATATCCCAGAAGTTCCCTTCAAGACGTATAATCCGCTCTGCAGGAACGCCAATTTCTTCATTCCAAAAATCATACGCCTCGTGATCTTCTGGATGGATAGTAACAGATAGTAATTCAGGGTCTAAAGCCAACCATTTTTCACCAGTTAAGAATTCCCATGCCCATTCAATCGCTTCTTTCTTAAAGTAATCACCGATTGAGAAATTTCCCAGCATCTCAAAGAAAGTATGATGTCGAGCTGTCTTACCCACATTTTCGATATCATTTGTACGAATAGACTTTTGAGCATTACAAATTCTTGGGTTATCCGGAATGACTCGTCCATCAAAGTACTTTTTTAATGTTGCAACACCACTATTAATCCAAAGTAATGATGGATCTTCATGTGGTACTAATGACCGGCTCGGTTCAACAGCATGACCTTTCTCCTTAAAGAAGTCTAAATACATTTGTCGAATTTGTGCTGCAGTTAATTTTTTCATTGAATTATTCCTCCTACCTTAAATAAAAATAGAAAAACACATTACCTGCTCATAATGAAAATGAAGATATTATACTTTAATTTCTTTGATGAAGTAGTAATCCTTTTTAAAGTATAAAAAAGCCCTCAGTCCCTGCTTAAAAGCAGGGACGAGAGCTATTATTCTCGCGGTACCACCCTGATTATGAAGTGTGTTAACTAATAACTCCACTTCATCACCTCAATGCCTTAACGCGGCTACACGGCAAAGCTTATTAAGCTTTGCACTCTAGATTAGCTTTCTGTTACCCTTCATCTAAAACTCCTTTCAGCCTAGGGAGTTTCTCTCTTCGATCAAAAACACATTGTTTTTGTTTACAGATGGTCTGTAACGTACTTGATCCTTCATCATGTTAACATCATTTATTTGTACACATGAAATCATTTTAGACAAAATATGACTAGTTTGTCAAACAGTAGTTTATTACTCTGTTTGTGTTTTTTTTTCGAATGTAATTTTCAGATGATATAATATGACTCTTAGTACGGCAATGATAGGTACTGCTAAAATTAAGCCAAGAATGCCACTTATATGTTCTCCAACCAGAAGAGCAATTATAATAACAACAGGGTGCATATGTAAGCTTTTACCGACAATTAACGGTGATAATACATTCCCTTCCAAGAATTGTAAGAATAATATTATCAAAAAAACAATAATCACCATATTAAATGATATGGTTGAAGCGATAATAACTGCTGGGACAGCTCCAATAATGGGACCGAAATACGGAATAATATTGGTTACACCGATTATAAAACCCAAAATAAGCGGATAACTTATTCCACTAAGCCATAGGCCTATCGTTGCACAAACACCAATTACCAAACATACGAATAATTGCCCCCTTATATAACGTCCAAGTGACTCATCGATATCCTTTAATAAGGCAATACCTGATTTCCTCCATTTCCTAGGAGTTATATACCACGCTGCTTTTTTAAATATTGTAAAGTCTTTGAGCATATAAAAAACAATAAAAGGTATAATCGCAAATAATATAATTGAATTTAATAATTCCTTCATGAAAAGTAATAATCTTGAAATAAATCGATCTATCCCTTGCTCTAATCCATTAAGCCCCGCTTCTATTCTTTGATGAATACCTAATGGGAAATGCTCCGTTCTAAAATCAATTTCCTCAATCCAACTGCGATATGTATTCGTGAAATAAGGCAAATTTTTACTTAAATCCATCAATTGTTGAACAACTAATGGAATTAGCTTATATAGTAAAAAACCGATACCACCAAAGAAACAAAGGTATATACTTAAAATGGCTATTGATCGTGGAATTCCACGCCCGTGTAATCCTTCTACAAGTGGATGTAGTAAATATGTGATAAATCCTGCAATAAAAATTGGAACAAATGCAATTAAGAAAATGTCAAAAATAGGTTTCCAAAGCGGAGCCAGTTTTAAAAAAAATAAGTACATGCATAGAAAGATTATTAGCAATGTAGTGGATCGTATCAGCCATAGAATACTCCGATTTTGCATGAAACCACTCCCTACTAATTGATGAAAGAAGACTGCAGGTCGTTAATGATTTGCTAGACCTTTTATTTGATCTGGATCTGGTCCTTCATTGGCCTTATGATTAGGTTTGGGATCCAAAATTTGCTAGTCCCTTAAAATTTGTCATATATTTTACCATCATAAACAGCCCTCTTTTCTCATAGAAAAGAGGGCTGTCCCAAAGGACGGGCTCCCTTTAATACATTTAGTATCAACCAAAAAAGATCCTAATGCTTGCAGGGTTACCTCCCCATATCGGGACAGCCTCAATATAGCTTAGAAAGCTTTAGTAATTCGCTTTCTCATTTTTTTCATGTTCCTTGCACTAAACATATTGTTATTTCCCCTAGCCATATTATAGGCTACTGCTCCAATTCCAAGCGCTACTAAAGAAGTCATCGTTCTGTTCATAGCCAACACCACCTTGAGGAAATTTTACATTTCTAGTCGTAAATCCTCTTCTGCGAATAGATCATCTAATGAACTTAATGTTCCATCTTCTTCAACCTGATGTGTTAAAAACCGATCTTTATTGACGGATAGCTCAATAAAACAATTCCAACAATAGTATTGGTTCACACCAATTTTACCAAGATCCTTACTTGAACAGTTTGGGCACTTCATAGGGTATACTCACTCCTCTTTCACTAACAGGCTTTACTTATTTTGCGGATCAACTTCTACAATTAACACATCGTCACCGATCGTTAAAGGCTTATCCGTCTTAAATACTTTACGTCCTTCTGTCATATCCGCGAAAAAACCATCCGTTACTTCATACCCTACGATTGTGCCCAATTCTTCGCGGAAATATACATCTTCAACTAAGCCAAGTTTCTCTCCCTCAGTCGTAACTAATGGTTTTCCGAGAATTCTTTCGTGACCATTTTCAAGAAAATGACTTGGCTTTTTTTTTACTTGTATTGCCTTATTTTTTTGTTCATTCGATAACATTACGCCATCTATTCCAAAAGAGGCTATATCTGAAAGAGGAATAAGCTGATTTTTTTTAAACAGCCCTTTTGTATTCATCATTAAACCATTGACAGTACCCTGTTCATCAAAGTAAAGATCTAATACCTTCCCAAGTTCTTTACCAGACTTTGTTTCATAAATAGGTAAATCTTTTATAGAAGAGAACGTTCGCAAAAGGCACTCCACCTTTCGAACATCCAGTTTGTTTCAAAACATATTTGTTTTGAACACATCTTTATATTACGAAATTTTACAAGAAATCATACGGACTAACGTTTTCCATGTTGTTATTATCCAATTGCACCAATTCCGGATCTGTACTTAATGGACCATCAAACCGCTCGATAATTTTTTGTTGAAGCGAGGTCTGTCTTAAACCTTCATCCTGTCGGGATACACCTTGACGAAGTGCATCCTCCTCTCCACATAAAATCAAGTAATTCTTACTGCGCGTAACTGCAGTATAAATTAAATTCCTGCGCAACATTCTAAAATACCCTTTGACAATAGGAAGAATAACAATCGGAAACTCACTGCCCTGTGATTTATGAATTGAACAGCAATAAGCATGCGTTATTTTGTATAAATCCTGTCGAGTATACACAACCTCTGTACCCTCAAAGGTAATAATAATTTGATCTTGTTTTTCAACATTTTCTTTCGCATAAATAATGCTGACGATTTCTCCAATATCCCCATTAAAGACGTTATCATCAGGTTGATTAACGAGTTGTAATACCTTATCACCTTTCCGAAAAACGACATCCCCAAAAGCTAACTCTCGTTTTGTTTCAGTTTTAGGATTAAAAAGCTGCTGCAGCATTTTATTTAACGCATCAATTCCGGCTGAACCGCGATACATTGGCGCTAAAACCTGAACGTCTTTAGCTGAATAGCCCTTTTTTAGCGCGTTTGCACTAACTTGGCGTACAACGTCCAAGACCTGATCCTGTTTACACTTAAAAAACGCTCGATCTATTTTGGGTTGTTTAATATCTTCAGGCAAAATCCCATTTTTTATACTGTGAGCAAGATCAATAATTGAAGACCCTTCAGACTGACGATATATATCCGTTAACCGAACGGTATTAAGCTTTTCCGTAAACAATAAGTCCTTAAGTACTTGACCAGGACCTACTGATGGCAATTGATCTTCATCCCCCACAAGAATTACTTGAATTGCAGGTGGCAATGCTTTAAATAATTGATTAGCTAACCAAATATCAACCATCGAAAATTCGTCAATTATAACAAGCTTGCCTTCAATAGGATTATCTTCATCATAGTTAAAACCTTCAGCCCCATTCCAGCCTAACAAGCGGTGTATTGTGACAGCAGGTAATCCTGTAGATTCTGTCATTCGTTTGGCGGCTCTTCCTGTAGGAGCGCATAGAACAATTGGAAAGCTCTCTTCCTTTTTATAATCTTTTGGATTTAGCGAGCACCCATGCAATTCAGAATATACCTCAACTATGCCTTTAATAACTGTTGTCTTACCCGTACCTGGACCACCTGTCAATATCATCAATGGTGACGAAAGTGCCGTTTGAATTGCTGTTTTTTGTGAGGGAGCATATTGCACATTTAGCCTTTCTTCAAGAGCACCTAAAGCTTTTAAAAATTCCGATTCTGGGAATTCGTCAGTGAATTCCTTTTGATCTGAAATTCTTTTAAGGCTTGATACCAGTCCTTTTTCAGAAAAATAAAGAGAAGGGATATACGCACGATCCTCTTCCACAATAATTTTCCCTTCTTCTCCAAGACCAATTATTTCCCGAGAAATGTCGATTTCCGAAACGGTATTATCTTTTTGTTTCTCATTTAAAATTTTATATACTTCAAGTATTAGAGGTTCAAGTTTTAGATAAACATGACCTTCCTGAAGGGATTGCTGATTAAGAATAAATAAACAACCAGCTCGAATCCGGTCAGGATGATTACCTGAAATACCAAACACTTTCCCAAGCTCATCTGCACGATTAAAGCCAATACCCTCAATATCCTCAATTAATGTATAAGGATTCCCCTTAATGGTTTCTAACGTTTCTTCTTTGTATGTTTGATATATTTTCATTGAAAGCTGAGGACCAAATCCATAATTAGACAGTGCAATCATAATGGTTTCTAGTCCTTGATGATGTTTAAGTGTATCATATAAGCTTTTTGCTTTTTCTGACGTAAGTTTAGGGATAGTATCAAGGATAGAAGGATTTTCTAAAATTTTAGAGATTGCTCGTTCACCAAGTACTTTTACAATACTGCGAGCAGTTCGTTTCCCAATCCCTTCGAATAGATCACTTGATAAATATTGAATAATTCCATCTTCAGATTGTGGCAATTCTTTGCGGAAGTTTTGTATTTGATACTGTAGGCCATGTCTTGGATGTTGATGGAAGTGACCAAAAAAAGTATAAACTTCGTCCTCATGGATATATGGGAAATAACCTGCAACAATGACCTCTTTATCTTCATAGTCTTCGTCTGTTTCTTTAATACGAATTCTAGCAACAGAATATAACGACTCTTCATTGTGAAAAACCATCACAATAAGCTTTCCCTTTATATATCCTTTTTGTTGATTATCAGTTAGCTCGACGGATTGTTGTTTTTCCATAGTTATTCCCCTTTAAATCTCCCGAGTGGTTATTAAAGCGAAGGCGCACATGCCCATATTCTCCATAATAGCAGCTCACATCTTGTCATCAACGGGAAAATCCTCGCCATCCTGCTCCTCCCGAAGTACAAGCATCTGCTCCCCCGACATCCTGTCACAATGTACACGGACTGTGGCGTTGTGTTCTTCTCTAGGGATATGAGGTGGTTCCTCTTTTCTAGCTAAAGGTTACTTTTTCCCGAAAGGCAAGTATAGGGGCTGCATCTGGATATTAGCCCAAATTTATGCTTCGTTTGTTTTTAAGAATACCTCGATATTCTTTTTACCATTATTAGCTAAGAAATGATCCGGCTGAATATCTAACGCTTTTGTAAACATGTCCAAAGCTTTCTCAGCTAGATCCTTAAAAGCAAATGCTACACCCAAATTATAATAGGCATCCGCATGCTCCTCATTAAGTTCGATTGTTCGTTCGAACTGTGGAATGGCCTCATCAATCATTTCAATCATAGCAAGACATAGGCCATATTGAAAATAAGCATCCTCGTCATATTCATTTAATTCAATTGTCCTTTGAAAATATGGAAGTGCTAATTTATTTTGACCTAATTGGAACAGACTCATCGCAAGCATAAAATACACATCAGCTTCTTGCAATCCTTTTTTTATAGCTTGTTCAAACATGTCTTTTGCTTTTATATAATCCTCTTGATTGTAATACGTATTTCCAGCTCCATAATAAGCTGTGACAATCTCGTCATCTATTTCCATAGCTTTATTAAAAAATGCTATTGCACGTTCTGGTTCACCAACTGCTGCTAATAAATTGCCGAAATTAATATAGGCAATAGGATCATTCGGATTAGCTGCAATCGCCTCATTAAAGATTTTTGCTGCCTCCTCGTATTTTCCTTCCTGCATATATTGAATTCCCTGCTGATTATAATCAGTCATCAAATCATCCTTTCTCTGAAATGCATAGAAACTGGACAAGACTAAAGCCCCGTTTGCAATAAAAGCAAACCTCAATCCAATATAGAATTGAGGTTAGACATACGTAAGTTGCTCATTATTTTTATAGACTTCATCGATAGTACCTCCACCAAGACATTCTTCTCCATTATAGAAAACTACTGCTTGTCCTGGTGTTATAGCTCGTACCGGTTGATCAAAGATCACTTTAACGGTAGTATCATCCATTACTTTGACAGTCACACCTTGATCTGGTTGACGATAACGAAACTTTGCCGTACATGTTACTGAGTCTTCTAGTTTTTTATCACTAACCCAGCTCACATTGACAGCTAGCAATGAGTCAGAATATAACTTTTCATTATCAAAACCTTGATCGACATACAAAATATTTTCTTTTAAATTCTTCCCTACTACAAACCAAGGATCTCCTGAACCACCAATACCCAAGCCATGTCGTTGACCAACCGTATAATACATTAATCCGTCGTGTTTACCTTTCACTTCTCCGTCCAATGTTTGCATTTCTCCAGGTTGTGCTGGTAGATAATTGCTTAAGAACTCTTTAAAATTCCGCTCACCAATAAAACAAATACCTGTGCTGTCTTTTTTAGTTGCCGTTGCTAATCCCGCTTCAAGTGCTATCTTGCGCACTTCGGGTTTAGGAATCTTTCCTAATGGAAACATTACTTTTGAGAGTTGCGCTTGTCCTAATTGATTTAAAAAGTATGTTTGATCTTTATTATCATCAACACCACGAAGCATTTTATATTCACCGTCACGAAATTCAACCTGTGCATAATGACCAGTAGCCAAATAATCAGCGCCAAGTGTTAAAGCGTGTTCTAGGAATGCTTTAAACTTTATTTCTTTATTACACATAACGTCAGGGTTTGGTGTTCTCCCTGCTTTATATTCATCAAGGAAATACGTGAATACTTTATCCCAATACTGTTTCTCAAAGTTAACAGCGTAATACGGTATTCCAATTTGATTACAAACACGGATTACATCATTAAAATCTTCAGTCGCTGTACACACACCGTTTTCATCAGTATCATCCCAGTTTTTCATAAAGATTCCAATAACATCATAGCCTTGTTGTTTTAGCAATAGAGCCGCTACAGAAGAATCAACTCCTCCTGACATCCCAACTACCACCCTGGTTTCTGCTGGTGACTTTTGATTATTCAATTTCTTCACCCCCTACTTAGTTACTTCGAAACTAATCTTCTTACTATTTTTACAATTTCATAAGCCGATTCTTCAATTTGTTCAAGTGTGTTACCAAGTCCAAAACTAAACCTGATTGATGATACAATTCTTTCCGAGTCACGCCCAAACATCGCGACTAATACATGGGAAGGGTCAACTGAGCCTGCTGTACAAGCTGAACCACTTGATGCAGCAATTCCAGCTAGGTCAAGGTTCACAAGCATTGATTCAACATTCGTCCCTTTAAAAGCAACATTAAAAACATGCGGCAATACAGCTTTTGCTTCGTTAGCATTAATGCTGAATTCAATATTTTCTTGTTGAAAGACCTCGGTCATTCGCTGTTTAAATTGGTTGTATAGCTCTACTTTTTCTTCCATTTGCTGTTGAGAAATTGTTAAGGCTGCTTTTAATCCTACAATGCCCGCAACATTTTCTGTACCCGCACGGCGTTTCCGTTCTTGTTCTCCGCCAAATTGACGTGGTATTAATTTTATTCCATTTCTAACATATAAAAAGCCGATACCTTTTGGTCCATTTATTTTATGAGCTGAAACAGACATTAAGTCAATATGCAATTTATTAACATCGATAGATTGTATTCCAAAAGCCTGTACAGCATCGGTATGAAAGATAATATTGTGACTAGAGATTATATCTCCTATTTCTTTAATAGGCTGAATTGTGCCAACTTCATTATTTCCAAACATAATAGATACTAAAATGGTTGTATCTTTTATTGCAGCTCTTAATTGGTCAAGGTCAATTTCGCCACTTTCGTTGACATCTAAATACGTTATTTCATAACCCTCATTTTCTAATTGTTGACAAGTATGAAGGATAGCATGATGTTCAATTGAAGTGGTAATAATATGCTTACCTTTTTCAGAGTATGCTTTGGCTATTCCCTGCAGAGCCATATTGTCCGACTCAGTTCCACCACTAGTAAATATGATCTCATTTTCATGTGCACCGATCGTTTTGGCAATAAAAGATCTTGCCTCGTCTATGGCATGACGAGACCGGCGTCCATAAACATGCACGCTTGATGGATTACCGAAGTTCTCAGTCATATAAGGAATCATTGCAGCCACAACCTCCGGATGAGTTGGAGTTGTGGCTGCGTGGTCTAAGTAAATAGGTTGTTGCATAATTTCACCTGCTTATTAAATGTAAAACATATAAGATTCATTATTATCCCCTTCATATGTTGCCAGGTCATGAAGAGTTGTTGTATCTAATACATCTTTTACTGCATCGCGGATTTTTATCCATAATTGTCTTTTCGCAGGCTCCTCATCTTCTAAAACCTCAACAGGGCTTATTGGGCCTTCAAGAACTCTTATGATATCACCTGCTGTAATATTTTCAGCTTCTCTTGCTAAAATATAACCACCATATGCACCCCTTACACTTTTAACTAAGCCTGCATTTCGTAAAGGAGCGATCAGTTGCTCTAAATAATGCTCGGACAAATCATGTTCTTTTGCAATATTTTTAAGAGGGATTGGGCCTTCACCGTTCTTTTTGGCTAAAGCAATCATAATTGTTAGGCCATATCGTCCCTTAGTGGATATCTTCACATCCTCACCTCATATACCAGTTTTTTGTAGTCTCTTTATTTTATTCCCCGCTACTAAAAGCCAACGTTATTATAACATGAATTAACCAATCTTGTACGATTGTACCTTTTTCAGTCTTCTATGCAAAAATTTTATTTGGTCAGTGCTGTCTGTTTAACTGGATGATTATGATTATGTGAATGTAGGATATGTTCCACCAGAACTCTACATTGTGGTAATGCAAATCCAGTAATATGTCCGATTATTATGCAAAAAATGATGGTACCAATGAAAACAGGCCCGCCTAGGAGCCAGCCAACAGATAAAACAACTACTTCCATAATTAATCGAATCCATTGAACTTTGATTTTTGTTTTTTCCATTAATACAAGCATTAGACTGTCTCGAGGTCCGGCACCGCAGTTTGCGGAAATATAAAATGACATCCCATATGCAAGGACCACAATTCCTGCTATAAACATAATCACTTGCCCTATTACTGTATCAGGTGTCTTTAGCCACGGTAATAATAAATACATATCGATAAAAACACCAACTAACATCATATTTAGAAATGCTCCAAGCTGTGGCAATGATTTTGAAAGCAAGGAAGTGGTACTCAATATAATGACACCCACAATAATCGACCAAGTACCAATTGTAAGTCCAAATTGTTTGTTTAAGCCAACATGAAGTACATCCCACGGTGCTGCTCCAAGATTAGCCTTGATAGTTAATACGATTCCAAACGACATTACCAATAATCCAACGAAAAATATAAGCCATTGCACTATTGATGGTTTTTTTCTTTTTTGTGCTAACAAGCTAAACCCTTCTCCCTTTATTTTTGTCTAATCCTGCTGTCTATAAAACCTATATTACAATACAACCAACACCTTATCTGCTTACTCAAAAATCACACTATGTTTTGCATTTTTCTTAGATAAGATATTTTAGCACGAGATTGATCATTTTTGAAATAAAAGGTTTAATTTATGTTAGGATAATGTCAGAACTTGAATTAAGGTTGGAGTGATATTATGAGACATGAACCTCTTGCTTACCGAATGAGACCGGCAATAATTGAAGAAGTCATTGGACAAGGACATTTATTAAAAGAAGGAAAACCGCTCTCGCAAATGATTGAAAAAGGCATGCTATCATCCATGATTTTATATGGTCGGCCCGGGATAGGGAAAACCTCAATTGCAAACGCTATTGCGGGTTCACTTGCACTGCCATTTAGAAAGTTAAATGCAGTTACAAATAATAAGAAAGATCTTGAAACAGTTGTTAAAGAAGCGAACGACTTACAAGAGACCATTGTACTTTGTGTTGATGAGTTGCATCGGTTTAGTAAAACCCAAATTGAATTTTTGTTGCCTTATATTGAAAATGGGCTATTAATCTTAATTGGATTAACTAGTGAAAATCCTTATCATAATATCAATCCAGCAATTCGCTCACGCTGTCAAATCTTCGAATTAAAGCCATTGAACAAGGAAGAAATTATGTTGGGCTTAAGCAGAGCAATTGAAGATTATGAAAATGGCTTAGGTCAATATAATATTTCAACTTCAATGCAAACGTTAGAGTTTATTGCTGAAATGAGCGGCGGTGACTTAAGAAATGCATTAAATAAATTAGAGGTTGCTTTTTTAACAGCTGAAACTAATGAACAAAATAATATAGAAATTACGATTGAGTCTGTTAAAAATGCAATTTCAAAAAATGATATAAATATAGATAAAGATGGTGATGCGCATTATGACACGTTAAGCGCCTTTCATAAGTCATTACGTGGCGGTGATGTAGATGCGGCCATTCTTTATATGGCATTACTTATCGAAGCAGGAGATTTAATAGGAATCTCACGGCGAATTTTATGTGTGGCTTATGAAGATGTCGGTCTCGCCAGACCAGAAATGGGGGAACGTGCAGTAGCTGCAATTCAGGCTGCAGAACGACTAGGTTTTCCTGAAGGCCGAATACCACTTGCTAATATTGTCATAGAATTATGTCTATCACCAAAATCAAATCGGGCTTACATGGCCATTAATCATGCTATGGAGTTAATCAGAAGCGGAAAACAAATAGAAATACCTATTCACTTAAAAGATGCCCATTACGAAAGCGCCAAAAAGCTCGGACGGGGCCTAGAATATAAATATCCACATGATTATCAGATTGGTAAGTTTGGTGGTTGGTTACCTCAGCAATATTTACCTGATGAATTAAAGCATTCTCAATTTTACGAGCCAATCGAAGCAGGACAAGAGGAAAAGTATATGAAACTGTATAACAAACTTAAAGCAGAGCAACAAAAAAAACTAAACTAACAACGTGAAAGTGTGGCTTAACAGCCATGCTTTTTCTTTTTTTTTATATTATATTATCTCCTCTATAAAAATAGCTTTTTATCGAAAGTATAACGATTATAAATCTGGGCAAAATGTAATTAATAAATACAATCTAGTAATTGGGGGTAACCTTATGAAAGTTAGACAAGATGCATGGTCACATGAAGATGATCTACTATTAGCTGAAACAGTATTAAGACATGTGCGCGAAGGCAGCACGCAATTAAATGCCTTTGAAGAGGTCGGTGACAAACTGAATCGAACAGCCGCGGCTTGCGGTTTTCGCTGGAATGCCGAGGTTCGTCAAAAATATGAACAAGCTGTACAACTAGCAAAAAAACAGCGAAAACAGATGAAGAGAGCATTAGCCCACCAGTCGCAACATTTTACAAATAATACACAATCACAAAGAACTGCAAATGAAATCGTTCTACAAAGAGAGCATGACAAAATTGAAAGTCTCGAATCAACTACTAGTAATATTGAAATGTCAAATGAAATTTCCTTAGACTCTGTTATTTTATATTTACAAAATATTAAGATTAAAGGATTAAACTCTCATAGTCTACGTTCTGAAAATCAAAGATTGAATAGAGAAAACACAACTCTACAAGAAGAAAAAATAAACCTTGAAAAGAAATTAAAACGTCTAAAAGAACAAAATGCGTTAATTCAAGAAGATTATCAGTCACTGGTCCAAATTATGGACCGTGCACGGAAGTTAGTTATTAATGAAGACAGTCGACCTTCTAAATCTATCACTGTGAATGATGAAACATCTATCGAACAAATTGCAAAATAAGCAACAGAATTATCTGTTGCTTATTTTTTATATTATTAGGTTATTCAGGTTTTACCCTATTAATTTTAATACTGCTTACAATTTTACTCACAATATGGCCAGCCATTATTAATCCTGCGGTAGATGGAACAAATGCATTAGAGGCAGGTGGCATTTTCGCTTTTCGGATCGGGGCATTTTCGTCAACGATTTCTTGACGTATATCTTCACGGATAACAATTGGACTTTCATCCGAAAATACAACATTAATACCTTTGGTGATCCCTTCTTTACGTAGTCTAGTTCGGATAACTTTGGCTATTGGATCTGTATGAGTTTTAGAAATATCAACGATTCTAAAACGCGTAGGATCCATTTTATTAGCTGCACCCATACTTGAAATTATGTAAATGTTTCGCTTTAAGCATTCTTTCATTAAATGAATCTTATATGAAATTGTATCTGAGGCATCGATAACATAGTCAATACCATAACTGAAAAATTGCTCATACGTTTCTTCTGTATAAAACATCTTAAGAGCAATAACCTCACAATCTGGATTAATATCAGCGATCCGCTCCTTCATCAATTCAGCTTTGGATTGTCCAACAGTAGATAATAATGCAATAAGTTGACGATTTACATTCGTAATATCCACTACATCCTTATCTACTAGAATTAGTCTCCCAACACCAGACCTAGCTAAAGCTTCTGCTGAAAAAGAACCCACACCGCCAATACCTAACACTGCAACTGTACTATTTTTCAATAATTCCAGGCCTTCTTTACCAAAGGCCAATTCATTTCTAGAAAACTGATGCAACAATGGTTTCACACTCCACTAAAACGAATTTATCTTTACTATTGTTTTACCCAACTTGCATACTTGAAAAACAATTAAATTAAATTTAATTGCTATAAACTGCTGAAACTAAATATCATTTCCTATTATTTTAATTGGAAAAGTAATAAATAACAAGAAGTTAAAAAGTTATTTTTCAGCAAAAAACATGTTAGGTTTTATAACATAACACAACTAATATTTTCAACCAGATGTTATTATAAATAACATCATACATATATTGGAGGAATTATTATGAAGAAACCGTTTAGATCGATCATTTTAGCTACATCTATTTTAGTAGGTTCAACCTCGTTTGCGCCAATTGCTAGTAATTCTATTTATGCTGCTACAGAACAAGTTCAAGATTTACCAAACATTGCAATTCTAGCAACTGGTGGTACGATTGCCGGGGCTGCCGCCTCTAACCTAGATGTTACCGGTTATAAAGCCGGGGCCATCGGCGTAGACTCTATTATTACCGCTGTTCCTGAGTTAACTGATATAGCAGATATTACTGGAGAACAGATTGCAAATACTGGAAGTCCGAATATTACTAATGATATTCTTCTAAATTTAGGTAAAAGAATCAATACATTATTAAATGAAGAAGGAATTGATGGTGTAGTTGTCACACACGGAACTGACACACTGGAAGAAACTGCTTACTTCCTAAATCTCGTCGTAAAGAGTGACAAGCCAGTTGTTGTTGTCGGTGCTATGAGACCAGCTACTGCCATGAGCGCTGATGGTCCATTTAATTTATTTAATGCTGTAAAACTAGCTGCTAGTCCAGAAGCAATGGGCAAAGGAGCATTTATTATGTTAAATGACCGCATTGGCGCTGCACGATATGTTACAAAAACGAATACTACAATGCTAGATACGTTTAAATCTATGGAACAAGGATATCTAGGCGCTTTCGTTGGAGGAAAACCATACTTTTTCAATGAAACTACGAAAAAACACACGACTGAGTCAGTTTTTGATATTACTAGTATTGAAGAGTTACCAAAGGTAGATATAATCTATGGTTACCAAAGTGATGGTAGACATTTTTACGATGCTGCAGTAGAAAATGGGGCAAAGGGAATTGTAGTTGCAGGGTCGGGTAATGGGTCTATGTCTGATGCCAGCGAAGAAGGTGCAAAAGACGCAATAGAGCAAGGCGTTGTATTAGTTCGCTCCTCACGAGTTGGAAACGGAGTTGTGTCACCAAAAACTTTTGGTATTGGTGCAGATTCATTAAACCCTCAAAAAGCTCGAATTTTGCTGACACTGGCATTAACACAAACAAATGATCCAGAGAAAATTGCAGAGTATTTCAAAGAATATTAAAATACCAGATCTATCAAATAGTTATTTACTGAATGCAACACTAGTATAATTTCATTAAGTATAAAGACAGCTGTACAGATAAATTGTACAGCTGTTTTTATAACTATATTTTTAACCTACGTTCTTATCCTTGGAGACTGCATGTGGAGACCAAAGAAAACGATAAAAAACCCTAAGCAAGTATGCTAAGGGTTTATAGTTAATAATTATGTAGTCCCAATGTGCCGTCATTGTCCTTTGTTTTGATCCCGCTCATGGCAGGTGGGTGCTCCTACTTTAGGTTATGTAAGTCCCTTTGGCGGCAAATGCCTGCTCAATGTTTGGGCATGTACAATCATTAAAGACTCCGGGCTCCCAGTGTTATAATGTTGGTCAAAACGAATAGGTTAAATAACTAACACTTCAGGACCTTTTGATAATGTAATTTTATCATACGTTACTTTAATATTCAATAACAATATTAAAGACGTACTTGTAAATTTAGTTCTAGCAATTGGTCATGACTTACATGACTTGGTGCATTTGTCATGATATCACTTGCACTAGCTGTTTTCGGGAATGCAATTGTATCACGGAGGTTCGTACGACCAGCTAAAAGCATTACAAAACGGTCTAAACCTAGTGCAATTCCACCATGTGGAGGTGTTCCATATTCAAAAGCATCTAATAAGAAACCAAATTGCTCACGCGCTTCATCTTCTGGCATACCCAAAACTTTTAACATTTTTTCTTGAATATCACGCTCGTAAATACGTGAAGATCCACCACCAAGCTCATAACCATTTAATACTAAGTCATATGCCTGTGCACGTACTGCACTAGGTTGAGAATCCAATAATTCCAAATCTTCACGGACAGGCATTGTAAATGGATGATGCGCTGCAAAATAACGGCCCGCTTCTGGATCAAATTCTAATAATGGCCAATCAGTAATCCACAAGAAGTTAAATTTCGATTCATCGATTAACTTTAGATCTTTTCCTAATTTAACACGAAGTGCGCCTAAACTATCTGCAACAACTGCCTTTGAATCGGCTACACAAAGGATTAAATCACCTACTTCAGTTTCAAGTACAGCTTGAATCGCCTGTTGTTGGCTTTCATCAAAGAACTTTGCAATCGGTCCTTTTAAGCCATCTTCTTCTACTTTGAACCACGCTAACCCTTTTGCCCCATAACGACTTACATATTCTGTTAAGCCGTCGATATCCTTACGAGAATATTTTTCTGCAGCACCTTTTACATTAATTGCCTTAACCTGGCCGCCGCTAGAAACAGCATTTGCAAATACTTTGAAATCAGTTTCCTTAACAAGCTCTGATATTTCAACTAGCTCCATGCCAAAACGTGTGTCAGGCTTATCTGATCCATAACGTGCCATAGCATCATCATATGTCATACGAGGGAATGGCGTTTCTATTTTAATTCCTTTTACAGTTTCAAGTACAATAACCATCATTTGCTCTGTTAGTGCAAGTAAATCTTCTTTATCCATAAAAGATGTTTCTATATCTATTTGAGTAAATTCAGGTTGACGATCAGCACGAAGATCCTCATCTCTAAAGCAACGTGCAACTTGATAATAGCGTTCAAAGCCTGAAACCATTAACAATTGTTTAAATAATTGCGGTGATTGTGGTAATGCATAAAACTGTCCCTCATGCACACGACTTGGAACTAAATAGTCACGTGCACCTTCAGGCGTACTTTTTGTTAACATCGGTGTTTCTATATCTAAAAATCCATTATCTTCTAAGAAGTTACGAATAGTTTTCGTTACATGAGCCCGCATTTGTAATGTTTTAAACATCTCAGGACGACGTAAATCTAGATAACGATATTTTAGACGTAATTCCTCTGATGCATCTACTTTATCTTCAATCATGAATGGTGGTGTCTTTGAAGCATTCATAATCGTAACTTCATGTGCTTGGACTTCAATAGTACCCGTTGGAATGTTGTTATTGTATGTTCCTTCTGCACGTTTAACGACCTTACCTTTAATATCTAATACAAACTCACTTCTAGCTCTATCTGCAGTCTTTATAGCTTCCCCTGATACCTCTGGGCTAAAAACAACTTGTACGATACCAGTACGATCTCGCAAATCAATAAAAATTAGACCGCCTAAATCACGGCGCTTTTGTACCCAACCTTTTAATTGAACTGTTTCTTCAACATGTGATTCACGTAATTCTCCACAATAATGACTTCTTCCTAATGTTGTCATTTTATTTCCTCCCAATTCCTTTTAGCTTCGTTCCAATAAGTATTCAACAAAATTTTGTAGTTGGACTTCTTCCTGACTACCTGTAAGCATATTTTTCACATTAATAATATTATTTGTTAGTTCATCATCACCTAACACTGCTACAAATTTGGCTTGAAGTCGGTCCGCTGTTTTAAACTGACCTTTTAATTTTTTATCCTGGTAGTCTTTATCAGCAGTGAAACCCGCTTTCCTTAATTCATATAATAACGACGTTGTTTTACCCTTTGCAGCTTCACCTAGTGCAACTAAATAACAATCAAGTCCTTTTTCAATCGGCAAGCTAATATTTTCCGCTTTTAGAGCTAACAAAAGTCTTTCAATACTAAGAGCAAAACCAATTCCAGGTGTATCTGGCCCACCAATTTCTTGAGCAAGCCCATTATAGCGACCTCCGCCACTTAACGTTGTGATCGCTCCAAAACCTTCGGCATCACTCATAATTTCAAATGCTGTATGATTATAATAATCTAATCCTCGAACTAATTTAGGATCTACTTCATACTGTATACCCATCTGAGTTAAATACGACTTTACCTTTTCAAAAAAGACTCGAGACTCATCATTTAAGTAATCTAAAATGGATGGGGCAGTGTTCATTAATTCATGTTCACGATCTTTTTTACAATCTAAGATACGCATTGGATTTTTGTCAAGACGATTTTGACAGTCAGAACAGAATTCTTCTATTCTAGGCTTAAAATGATTAATAAGTGCTTCGCGATGATTCTTTCTACTTTCTAAATCACCAAGGCTATTAATGATTAGCTTAAGTCTTTTTAGTCCCAGCTCTTTATAAACATCCATTGCTAAGGCAATAACCTCCGCATCGACCGCTGGATCATTGCTTCCGAGTGCTTCGATTCCGAATTGAACAAATTGACGCCACCTTCCTGCTTGTGGACGTTCGTATCGGAACATCGGTCCTATGTAAAAAAGTTTTACAGGTTGTGTAGGCTCTCCATACATTTTATTTTCAACAAAAGAACGAACTGTTGGTGCCGTCCCTTCAGGGCGAAGAGTCATACTCCGGCCACCGCGGTCTTCAAACGTATACATTTCCTTCTGTACAATATCTGTTGTTTCACCTACACCTCTTTGAAACAACTCCGTTTGTTCAAAAACAGGCGTGCGAATTTCACTGTAATTGTATCGTTTACAAATATCACGCATTTTTTGTTCTACAAATTGCCAATCCTCAACTACACCAGGAAGTATATCCTGTGTACCGCGTGGAATATTAATTGCCATTTCTCTTTCCTCCTATGATAGACTTGGATTTCTTCAAGTCGTTGGGGCGAAAGCCATGTCTTACTGCTTTTCCATCAGCTAAAAAAGAAAAAAACTGACAGTAAAATAAAAAACTCCCGCCCCTACTATAAAAGTAGGGACGGGAGTTATATCCCGTGGTGCCACCCTAGTTGAAACAAAAATTTGTTTCCACTCGATCAGTTAACGCCTGAAACGTTCATCTCCTACTACGATCTCTGCAAAATCAGAAAAATCAATATAACTAGATTGTATAAACTTTTTTATGTAAAACTAGCTATATATTCATTCAGAGTGAAACCTCATGAGTGTTCTTCATTCAGTCATCATGGAGAAATGCTTTCAGCCTATGGCATCTCCTCTCTACCCATGTGTCATCTAAACTACTTTCTCAATCATCGGTTCTTTTCTACAAATTTTTCAATTGTATATTATCATACGTATGTTGACGTAACTTGTCAAGATGTGAAATTTCTTAGTTCCGTCCAATTCTTTTTTTCATATCTTTAACAGCCCGTAGTGTAACTCCAAACTCTTGAGCTAGCTCCATATTACTCGAGCCTGTTTCCTGTTGCATAAAATCATGAAAATCAACACCAAATAACTGATTTGTGGGATTGTTTGTTATCTCACCTTTTGCACTATAACGCATATACTCTTCCTCCTCACTACTTTCTTTTCGTTTACTGTTACAAGTTTTAATCTCTTAATATCTTGCCCGTTTTAGAGCAAATAATTTCAATAAATGACAAGGAATTCAAAAAATATTGACGAAATAGTTATAGAAAGTTAGGCTAGTTTTGTATGCTTATTATTTTTAATGTATAAAGTGAAATTTTTTCATGTCAAAAAACAAGTCCCTATTGTTGGAATCTATACTTCAACCTGTTGAAGCAAACTAGATCGAGGAGGTTCCATACAAATGATTCCTATAAAGAATTCTACCTATAAGTTAGTACTTATACTTATGCTTATATTCTCTAACCTCTCGTTACTTCACATTGATAAAGCGATTGCCGAAACTGCTTTTGCAACTGTTAAAGTGAATAAGTTGAACGTAAGAAGTGGACCCGGCATTAATCATAACGTTACTACTACTATCCTAAAAGGCGAGGAGTATGAAATTATTAGCAAGGAACGAGAATGGGTACAGCTTAGACTTAAAAACTCAAAAACTGGTTGGGTAGCGAATTGGCTTATTTCAGAAAAACAACAAAATATAGCAACTGGCCATTCTGTTTCATCAACGGTAGATGGATTAAGAGTTAGAACAGGCCCAGGTACATCTTTTCAAACCATTGGTTACATCTATCCAAATGAGCGATATAAAAAACTTACTGAGAATGATACTTGGATAAAAATTGAGTACAAAGGAAAAGAAGCATGGGTTTCATCGCAATTTATAAAAACTGTAAATGGGAAGGAAGCAAGCACAAAAACTGAGGAACAACCTGCAAATAGAGGTACAATTCAAGCTACTATTTTGAATGTTCGTAGTGCACCATCTACAAATTCAGAAGTAATCGGGAAATTAGTAAAAGGCGATTCTGTAACTTTTACTAATATTAAAGATGGTTGGTACGAGGTTATCTTTGAAAACAGCAAAGGCTGGATTGCAGGGGAATTTGTTTCTAAAGAAGATACTTCTGTTGACGAAAAGAAGGCTCCACCCGACCAGTTTCAGGAAAAAAATGGTGATTTTAAAAAAGGCAAAATTACAGCAACTAGTTTAAATGTTCGTACAAGCCCTGATCTTAATAGTAAAATTCTAACTAAAATAAAACAAGATGAAGTAGTCCAAATCTTAGCGGAAAACAATAATTGGTATAAAATCTCAGTTCAAAATACAACAGGTTGGATTTCTAGTACATATATAAAGTTAATTAACGAATCAACTGATCTAGCTGAACATAAAGATATTGAAAATATCCCTTATGTAACGATTTTACACGACGGAACAAATCTGAGGGAACAACCGACTACTTTAACTGAGGTTGTAACAAGAGCAGATCAAGGTGATCGTTTTCCAATTGTAAACCAAGTAGGCGATTGGTTTGAAGTCGAACTGCCGGACAAACGAAGAGCATTTCTTGCAGGGTGGATTGTATCAACTAGTGGACAAATTCCAAGCGTTCAAAAGCCAGGTATGGAACAATATTTAAAAGGTAAGACAATTATTATCGATCCTGGGCATGGTGGCCGCGATAATGGTACGACCGGTGTTTCCGGTACGCATGAAAAAAATTTAACATTAAAAACCGGAAAACTATTAACTGAAAAGCTTAAAGCGGCAGGCGCAAAGGTAATTATGACTCGCAGTGATGACCGCTACATTACACTAAATTATCGAGTGAGTATCTCACATTATTACAATGCGGATGCATTTATCAGTTTACATTATGATAGTACAACAACATCGTCCGTAAATGGAGTAAGCAGCTTCTACTATAATGAAAGTACAGACTTACCCTTGGCTAACAAAATCCAGGCGGAGCTTATTAAGTCAACAAATCTTACTGATCGTAAAGCGAAATATGGTAACTACAGCGTAATTAGAGAAAATAAGCAGCCTTCTGTTTTACTAGAACTAGGTTTTCTTTCAAATCAGCGCGAAGAATATATCGTTAATACAGACAGCTATCAAGAAAAAGCCACACAAGCAATCTATACCGGGTTGGCACAATATTTCAAGGATAAAAATTAAGTATAAAGTGACAGTATATTAAAACGCCCTTCATAGTTTCGGTGAAGGGCGTTTTTTTCATAAAAAATATTAGGTAATGCCATTACTATTGTGGTATTAATAGGTTGCGTAGAATGAGAGCAATTTGAAATATGACAAGTCGAAAAAAGATACTGTTAACGATTAGAGCTTATTCTCGCTTGAAAACAAAGGCAAAGCCCTACAATAGTATCTAATCGTTACCTTAAACTCAATTTAGAGACCTTTGCAGTGACGAATAGGTGTTATTCGTTACCTTAAACGTAGAAAAACCTCTGTCGAGGTAACGTTTAGCTCCTATTCGTTACCATTAACGTTGAAATAACGCTTTTACGGTAACGTTTAGCTCCTATTCGTTACCATAACTCTAGAAAAACCTCTGTTGCGGTAACGTTTAGCTCCTATTCGTTACCATTAACGTTGAAAAAAGGCTCTTGCGGTAACGTTTAGCTCCTATTCGTTACCATTAACGTTGAAATAACGCTTTTGCGGTAACGTTTAGCTCCTATTCGTTACCATTAACGTTGAAATAAGGCTCTTGCGGTAACGTTTAGCTGCTAATCGTTACCATTAACGTTGGAAATATGCTTTTGCGGTAACGTTTAGCTCCTATTCGTTACCATTAACGTTGAAAAAAGGCTCTTGCGGTAACGATTAGCTCCTATTCGTTACCATAACTCTAGAAAAACCTCTGTTGCGGTAACGTTTAGCTCCTATTCATTACCATTAACGTTGGAAATATGCTTTTGCGGTAACGATTAGCTCCTATTCGTTACCATTAACGTTGAAATAACGCTTTTGCAGTAACGATTAGCTCCTATTCGTTACCATTAACGTTGAAATAACGCTTTTGCGGTAACGTTTAGCTCCTATTCGTTACCATTAACGTTGAAATAACGCTTTTGCGGTAACGTTTAGCTCCTATTCGTTACCATTAACGTTGAAATAACGCTTTTACGGTAACGTTTAGCTCCTATTCGTTACCATAACTCTAGAAAAACCTCTCTTGCGGTAACGATTAGCTCCTATTCGTTACCATTAACGTTGAAATAACGCTTTTGCGGTAACGTTTAGCTGCTATTCGTTACCATAACTCTAGAAAACCTCTCTTGCGGTAACGTTTAGAGCTCCATACATTGAATCAGGCCCAAACCTATTGCCTTCTTTACTTTTCAAAGATATACCATCTTTCTGGATACCATTACCACTGCTTTACTTCTTTACAGCATCAACTTATTCTCTAAATTAAGCGAGCATATTTTCTTGGTAATCCGATGGCTACTTCTATTTCCTTGCTCTTTTACTGTTATCAGACCAATGCTCTGATTACCACAGGCACACCTTTCCTGTTATCGATATCAGCAGCTGGCTACTATCATAGCCATTGCAGCATCAGTCATCCTACACCTCTACACTCCTACTTACTTTCAATAATCAACGTCACAGGCCCATCATTCGTTAAAGATACATCCATCATAGCTCCAAATAGTCCGGTTTCAACCTTAACACCTTTGGAGCGTAGCTCTTCATTAAATTTTTCATATAATTCATTCGCAAATTCGGGCTTTGCTGCTTCCATAAAGTTAGGCCTTCTCCCTTTCCTGCAGTCCCCATACAAAGTAAATTGTGAAACAGATAATATTTCACCTCCTACATCCAACAAAGAAAGATTCATTTTTCCTAGGTCGTCTTCAAAGATTCGTAAATTACAAATCTTATCAGCTGTAAATTGAATATCTGCATCTGTATCACTATGTGTAATTCCTACTAAGAGAACTAAACCGGATGCTATTTGGCCAGTAATTTCACCATTAACTTCTACTTTGGCTTGCTTGGATCTTTGTACAACAACTCGCAAAATACTTTCCTCACTTTCAATTTTATGTCTTATTAGAACTTTAAAAGTTACTTAAAGTATAAAAAATAGCATAGAGGGCTTAACTCGTCCTCTATGCTACTACTTCAAGGTATTAAAAATCAATGCTACTGCATAATTCTTCGCACAGCGTAAACGTCAGAGATTTGCTTGATTCTATCAGCTATTTTTTGTAAATGGTTTACATTTCGGATCGAAATCGACATATTAATGGTCACCATTTTATTGCGATCTGTTCTTCCAGAAACGGCTGTTATATTTGTTTTAGCTTCGTTCACTACCTGAAGAACTTCATTCAATAGGCCTCGACGGTCAAAACCAGTAATTTCAATATCGACATTATATGATTTACCATCATCACCCCCGCCTTCCCATTCTACAGGAAGTAACCGTTCTTTTGCTTCTTCTGTGTGAATATTAGGACAATCAGCTCGATGAACAGAAACTCCGCGACCCTTTGTAATAAAGCCGACAATATCATCACCTGGAACTGGATTACAGCATTTGGATAAGCGGACAAGCAGATTATCTACTCCCTTTACACGTACTCCAGCATCCTTTTTCTTGCTAGGCGGTAAACTTTTTACTTCGGAAACTGTTTCTAGCAATTTTGCTTCTAATTCTTGACCGCGTTTTTTACGGATTTTCTCGGTTAATCTTGTAGCAATTTGAGCTGCAGTTATACCATTATAGCCAACGGCAGCATACATATCTTCTTCGTTAGCAAAGTTAAACTTTTCAGCAACTCTCTTTAAATTATCCGGTGTACAAACTTCCTTAAGTTCAATATCATGCTTTAATATTTCTTTTTCAACGAGATCTTTTCCTTTTTCAACATTTTCTTCTCGTCGTTGTTTCTTGAAGAATTGTCTGATTTTATTCTTAGCCTGAGAGGTTTGTGTAATTTTCAACCAATCCTGCGAAGGTCCATAAGAATGTTTAGATGTTAATATTTCAACGATATCACCCGTTTTTAAAACATAGTCTAACGGCACCATTTTTCCGTTAACCTTTGCCCCAATCGTCTTATTGCCAATTTCAGTATGAACACGATACGAAAAATCAATCGGTACGGAGCCTCTTGGTAATTCGTATACATCACCTTTAGGCGTGAAAACAAAAACCATGTCAGAGAACAAATCAATTTTTAATGATTCCATAAATTCTTCGGCATCATTTGTATCATTTTGCCATTCTAAAATTTCACGGAACCAAGTTAACTTTTCTTGTAGATCCTTCTGATCAGATTGAATTTGTTTTCCTTCTTTATAAGCCCAATGTGCAGCAATCCCATACTCTGCAATTTGATGCATTTCAGTTGTTCTAATTTGAACCTCTAATGGGTCACCTTTGGGACCAATTACAGTTGTATGCAACGATTGATACATATTTGCCTTTGGCATAGCAATATAATCTTTAAAACGGCCAGGCATAGGTTTCCAGCATGTATGAATAACTCCAAGTACTGCGTAGCAATCTTTTATGCTTTCAACCAACACCCTAACAGCAAGTAGATCATATATTTCATTAAATTGTTTATTTTGCAAGGCCATTTTGCGATATATGCTATATATATGTTTGGGGCGACCAGAGATATCTGCTTCCAAATGTACTTCTTCTAGTCTTTTTCGTATTTCTGCGATTACTTCTCGTACTTGATTTTCTCGTTCAGCACGTTTATTTTTCATCAAATTAACAATACGATAATATTGTTGAGGATTTAAATATCTCAACGCTGTATCTTCTAATTCCCACTTAATTGTGGAAATCCCTAATCGATGTGCAAGAGGAGCAAAAATCTCCAAAGTTTCGTTTGAAATACGTCGTTGCTTTTCTGGTGGCAAATGTTTTAAAGTCCTCATATTATGAAGCCGATCAGCAAGTTTAATTAAAATGACCCGAATGTCTTGCGCCATAGCAATAAACATTTTACGATGGTTTTCAGCTTGCTGTGCTTCTTTGGACTTATATTTTATTTTACCTAACTTTGTGACACCGTCGACAAGCATAGCAACTTCATGATTAAAGTTATCTTCCAGGTCTTTTAACGTTACTTCCGTATCTTCAACAACGTCGTGTAAGAAACCAGCAGAAACAGTAACCGGATCCATTTCTAACTCTGCTAAAATACCTGCAACTTGTATAGGGTGAATGATATACGGTTCCCCTGACTTGCGGTATTGATCGCGATGTGCCCACTCAGCATATTTATAAGCAGATTCAACAAACGCTACATCTTCATCAGAAAGGTAGCGGCTTGCAAGTTCTATTACGTGTTCAATTGTGAGTACTTGTTCATTTGCCATGAAATCACCCTAATATCTAAAACTCCAAATTAGTATTTATGTGCCCCTATTGTTTCCACTACAGACTAGTGAAAACCTAGTTATTTTTAATTATTATTTCTATTATCATGAAAGACTTCCTTAAAGTAAAGTAATATACATTAGAAAAACACGTAATTTGCCCAAAAGGCAAACTACACTGACTTTTCTTATACTTTAATCCTTTAAATAAATTAATTTAACTTATTTAGGAAATACCATGTATTATAGTATATACCAATTAAGAACTAAGCAATTAACTAAACTTTTTATTAATATTATATATAATTCAAAAAATAAAAAAAATAGAAAACAAAGAGTACTCTTGTTTGAGCACTCTTAATTAAGATTAATATTGCATTAATGTAAGGACATCATGCCCTTTTAATTTAGAACGGCCATCTAGATAGGTTAATTCAACTAAAAACGCTAGTCCTACTACTACGCCTCCTAATTCCTCAACTAATTGAATAGTTGCATCCATTGTACCACCAGTAGCTAATAAATCATCTGTTATTAGTACACGTTGTCCAGGTTTAATGGCATCTTTATGCATTGTTAAAACATCCTTACCGTACTCTAAACCATAATCAACTCGGATAACCTCACGCGGTAATTTTCCTTCTTTTCGAACAGGGGCAAAGCCAATTTCGAGTGCGTACGCAACCGGACAACCCACAATAAAGCCGCGGGCTTCAGGGCCAACTATAAGATCAACGTCCTTTTCCTTTGCAAATTTTACAATTTCATCAACAGCACCCTTGTATGCTTTTCCATTACTCATTAATGGTGTGATGTCCTTAAATCTAATTCCTTCTTTTGGCCAATCCTCTACAATTGCAATATGTTCTTTAAAATCCATTAAAAAACTTCCTCCTCATGTTTACGCGAAAAACTGCTTATTCCATCGAACCAATCTTTTAATGATTGATAGGAAGAGTAAACAAGTTCATTTTCCATTTGTAGTAATTCCTGTTTAAGCTTATATGTTCTCGATTCTGTAAAGTCTCTTTTCTTAGGCTTTTCAATAAGTGAGATTACACTATTGTTTATTGTAACAAATTCTAATTCTAAAAACACCTTTGTCATAAAGTGAATAGTCTCCTTTGACCATCCTTTTTTCTTTGACAGGGCATCTGCATATTGCTTAACATTAAAGGTTTGTTGTTTTAGTAAAAAGCTATAAAACCATTTAAAATGATCTCTAGTTGGCAGTGTACTAAAAAAATGATCTTCATTGTGATCGAAAATAGCATAAATACGATCAGGCATTGCTTGAATAAACAACTGCTTTAAACGTTTTTTTTCATTTGGTAAATCCAATAACACTAAGTGATGATTTAAAACTTTTATACTTTTTATAGCTTCATCATCTACTAACAGTTTTATACGATCTTTCCTATCATTCAGATTTAACCTAGCAATGGTTTGCTCATGAAATGCTACAACTACAAGTTTTTCTTGATCCATTGTATCGAGTTGTTTCTTAATATCTTTATTTCCACGGCAATCAAACAACTGCCATGAATTAACAGCAGCATCCTTAATCATGAATTGTGGCTTTCTTAAGCCATTCCATTCATTAATACTAAGTTCCCCAATTACACTAACTTGTGACAATGGTGAAATTTCATCAGCTAAATGACCACAGCCGAAACCAATGCCATCAAGATGATGTCCATCTTCTTCAAATATTAATTTCAGATGATTCATCTGACTACCAATCTTACGCATTTGTTTTAAAGAGATGTCTTCTAAGCATACTAGCGGTTTGGGATTCCCAACACCAAATGGTGCTAGCAGACCCATTTCTTCAATCGTTGCCAAGCTAATCTCTGCTAACGAACAGTTTAATTCAACATGTGTTAACGGAATAAAATCTTCCTCTGTTAAAACTTCGTCAGCTAATTGATTTAAACGCGAGCGTAAATCTTCAACATCTTCAAGCTCTAGTGTCATTCCTGCAGCCATAGTATGCCCACCAAAATGAGGAAGAATGTCACGGCATTTAGACAAATTTTCAAAAAGGTCAAAACCTTCAATACTTCGGGCTGAACCTTTTGCTAAACCTTTTTCACGATCAATACTTAAAACAATCGTTGGGCGGTAATATTTCTCAACAAGCCTTGAGGCAACGATTCCAATTACGCCTGCGTTCCATCCTTCTTTAGCTAATACGAGAACCTTATTTTTCTCCGGCGGATAATTAACTTCCACATCAAGAATCGCTTCTTCAGTAATAGCAGAAACAATCTGTTGACGATCACGATTAATTGCATCAATTTCTTGTGCTATCATTTGAGCTTCTTCAGCAGAGCTAGTCATCAATAACTCTACAGCTGGATCCGCAGATTCTAGGCGACCAACCGCATTAATTCTAGGACCGATCGTAAAGCCTATCGTTTCTTCATTAATCTCTTTATCTTCCATACCTGAAATCGAAAGCAATGCCCTAATCCCAAGATTACTAGTATTTTGAAGTGCTTTTAATCCTAATTTTGAGATCAGACGATTCTCATCCTTTAGAGGGACTAAATCGGCAATTGTGCCAATTACTGCAAATTGAAGTAAGTGCGTCGGCAAACTTCCCAATAAGGCATGTGCAACCTTAAATGCAACTCCCACCCCAGCTAATTCTCCAAAAGGATAGTTTCCACCTGGTTTTCGAGGATGAATAATTGAATAAGCATCCGGAAGTTCTGGGGGTGGCTCGTGATGATCTGTAATAATAAGATCAAGCCCAATTTCTTTAGCCATTTTCGCTTCATTAACAGCAGAGATACCTGTATCAACAGTAATAATTAATGTGAAGCCCTCGCTTTTAGCCCAACGAAATGCATTTTCATTTGGTCCATATCCTTCAGTAAAGCGATTAGGAATATAGAAATCAGCATTTGCACCTTTTTCTCTAAGCGCTCGTAACATAACTGTTGTACTGGAAACACCATCTGCATCATAATCTCCGAAAACAAGGATTTTCTCCTCATTTTGAATAGCTGTTTCAATTCTTTTTATTGTTATATCCATTGAGTCCAACAAAAATGGATCATGAAATTCTTCTGCATTAACATTTAAAAATGAACGTGCTTCCGCAACCGTATCAATTTGACGATTTACTAGTAATCTAGCAACTAATGGTGAAATTCCTAACTCCTTTGAAAGAGCTTGTACCTTTTGATCATCATTTTGGATTATGTTCCAACGAGTTTTTGATTGTAACAAAAAAACCACTCCTTAACCTAATTATTATACTAAAGGCTAATATGAGTGGCAAATACAAAAGATATAGTTTATACCTTATATTTCCTTATTTGTTGTTGTTTCTTCTGATAGATTTTCTTTATTTAATCCAATTTCTTCGTTTATTTTTTCATGTTCTTTATCCTGGTTACTGGTTAACATTCCCTCAAGTTCTTCTACTCGCTTATTTAGAGTAAAATTTTCTTTCTGTGATGCTTTCAGCTGTCGACCTAACAAAAACAACCTAAATAACCCCACTGATCCGACGAAGATTCCCCCCGCAAGAGCAGATCCAATGATTACTATTATTAGCGGTAACTCTGTTGTTCCAAACACGTATTGAACTTTAACAGATTCAACATTTACTACTGCAAAAATGGCGATAATTAATGCGAACATTAACGCTAATAATAAATTCCACTGTATTCTCATGGTCCTCTCTCCTCTCCCCCTTAATCCTCTGAATAGGGATTGATATGCACCATTACGTCTTGAACGTTACTGACTTCCAGTAATTTTGCTTTTACTTTTTTTCCTACCAAATGGCCTTCTTCTACAGTCATAAACGGATCGACCGAGACCTTAATATCCACAATCACGTAATGGCCATGCTCTCGTGCAAGTAGCTCTGTTATTTTTTTTACCTCTGGGACAGAGTTAACTACTTCTCTTAATTCTATTGTCTCTTCTTCTGGTAAAACATGATCTAACGTAGTGTGTATAGATTCAGCACCTAATCTCCAAGCCATTTTTAAGATTAGTACAGCAACAAATAACCCTGCAAGAGGATCAGCGTACGTAAGCCATGAAATATCTAAACGCCCACCTAATAGGGCAAATCCAATTCCAATCAAAGCAGCAATAGATGAATATACATCGGAGCGATGTTCGTATGCATTTACAATAATAGCATCGCTTTTGATCTTTTTACCCAACCTAAATTTATATTGAAACATTATCTCTTTTGTTATGATTGAAATTAACGCTCCATATACCGCCAACATATTAGGGGGCTCAATCGGCTGAAAAAATGCTTCGACGGCAGACCTGCCTATTTCAATCCCAACGATAAAGAGCAATACCGCTACTATAATAGCTGCTATCGACTCGGCCTTACCATGGCCGTATGGATGATCTTCATCTGGGGGCTGTTTAGCTGCACGTAAGCCAACAAACACCGCAACAGAACCGAGTACATCTGAACCTGAATGAGCCGCATCAGCAATTAAGGCACGGCTATTACCTAAGACTCCTAGTACACCCTTCACTATGGCTAGTACTATATTACCTACCACTCCAACCATTGCAGCAAATTCGGCTTTCCTAAAACGTTCTTTCGTGTCCAATTTAATCACCTACATAATAGAAAAACTCGTAATCTGCCCAAGACGACAGGTTACGAAGTATTTTCTTGTACTTTTTAATCCCTTATGTATTATTCCCCAACAGAATCAATCAAATTAGAAAAACACGTATTTTGCCAAAACATATAAAGTATTGTTCCGTTATGCAAATATTGTTAAATAAAAAACTTGGTATTCGCCGAATCATAATTGCGAACAGCCAAGTTTTTTAAAATGTTTTTTTTAGTAAGTTCTAAACTTCAGGCTCTGGATTCACTTCAGCCACTTTGGTTTTCTGTTTACCTAGCGTCTTACTTTTCCAAACAAGCCATAGCTGTGCAGCAATAAATAATGATGAATATGCACCAGCAATTAAACCTACTAATAGTGCAAATGAGAAGTTACGAATGGCTTCACTTCCAAAAATATAAAGTGCACCAGCCGCAAAAATTACTGTTAGAACGGTGTTAATTGAGCGGGTAAAGGTTTGTATTAAACTTTTATTCACAATTTCCGCTAGATCGTCATACGTTTTAATACGCTTTTTTAACTTCATATTTTCACGAATTCGGTCAAACGTAACAATCGTATCATTGATCGAATAACCAACAATTGTTAAGACTGCTGCTATAAAAGTTAAGTCTACTTCAAGTCTAGTCAAGCTGAAGAACGCAATAATAAAGAATGCATCATGTAATAATGCGATAATCGCTGCAAGCGCGAAATAAATTTCAAATCGAATTGAAACATATAAAACAATTCCAACAGACGCGATCATTACCGCAATAAACGCATTGCGTGCTAATTCTTTACCTACCGTTGGAGAAACAGTTCCTATGCTAGGCTCTGAACCATATAACTCAGCAAAATGTGCTTTAACATTAGCTACTTCTTCCTTAGAAAACATACCGATAAAACGAGCCACTGCCATGTCGCTATTATCACCAGCAATGGTTATATCTTTTACTTCAAAATTTAAACTTTTAAATTCTTCCTCAATTGTTTCCTTTGTTAAAGGCTGATTTGCCATGATATCAACCCGAGTACCACTTGCAAAGTCAATGCCAAGATTTAATCCGCTAATTAATAATACAAGTAAACCAGTAATCGTTAGTATACCTGAGAGAATAAAGAATTTTTTACTATGTTTTACAAAATCTACTTTTGCAAACAGTCCATCAACATAGATCTCATCTTCGTTGACTTCACTAATATCACGAATTTCACTCGGCTTAACACCAAACCAGCTCACTTTTTTATTTAGAGTACGACTATTAATCCATAATCCTAATAATAAGCGTGAACCAAATACTGCTGTGATAAAGCTTAACAAAATACTGACAATAAGCATTGTAGCAAAACCTTTTACAGAGCTTGTACCAAAGTAAAACAATACACCTGCAGCTAGTATTGTGGTTAAGTTTGCATCTAAAATTGTAGCAAAAGAACGCCGATTTCCAGCACGAAAAGCTGACATTAGCGATTTACCGCTTTTTAGTTCATCTCTTATCCGTTCATTTGTAATAATATTGGCGTCAACTGCCATACCAACTCCTAGTATTAAGGCAGCTATACCTGGCAAGGTTAAAACCGCATTCATCCAATCAAATACTAAAAGGATCAGGTATATATAAATGCTTAGCGTTACAATCGCAATCGCACCTGGAAAACGATAATATATCAACATAAAGATGAAAATTAATGCTATCCCGATAATTCCCGCAAACACTGTTTGTTCTAGAGATTTTTCACCAAATTGGGCACCCACTGATGTTGAGAATATTTCTGTTAACTCAACAGGCAGTGAACCTGCATTTAGTAAGTCTGCTAGCTGTTTAGCTTCTTCAACAGTAAAGTTGCCAGAAATCATGACATTTTTCGTATTAAGGACCTCGTTCACAGTTGCCGCTGATAAATATTTTGGTTCTTCACCAGTTGCCATTTTTTGTGATTCATTTGCAAAAGAGTCTGAACCCTCCACAAAATCCAGCCAAATAACTAGATAATTATTCGGTGCCATATTTTTAATTTGCTCAGTAACTTGTCCAAATTGATCCGCATCTTTTAGCGTAAGCGTAACAATAGGTTGATTTTTATCATCAAATGATTGAGCTGCACCACCTTCTTGTAAATCAGCTCCGTCTAATAGTTTATTATCGAAAACATCTCTAAATGAAAGCTTTGCTTGAGTTGAAAGAAGCTCACGAGCCTTTTCCTCATCATCTACACCTGCAAGCTGAACTCGAATCCGGTCTTCTCCTTCGATTTGAATATTCGGTTCACTTACTCCTATAACATTAATACGTTTATTTAACGCACTTACCGTATTTAGTAATAAATCCCGATCTACCTCTTGATTTTCATTAATTGGTTTTACTTCATATAAAACTTCAAATCCACCTTGCAAATCAAGGCCTAGCTTTATATTACTCAAAATCCCATTGACGGTAAGTCCCATCGTACTTGCAAACAGCAGGACGATAAGAAAAAAAGCGACAATGCGTCCTCTTTTGACCATTAGAATTTCCTCCTTCTATTTGAAAAACGCCAAATTTTGCCTTTTATGGCAAATTTATTGATGCACCTAACGATATCAACATCTTATACATCATACATTATTTATCTTGTTAGTTTAAAAAATGGTAAGTGTATAAGTTTACCAATAGCTTTTGAAAAACAACACAACTATGGTTTATTCGATGTTCTTTTTCTGAGCAGGCGCAGGAGCAGACGTCAATGCTCCTAAGGTTCAACTACATTAAAAAACCACGGCTTTCGACCAATACGAATGCCGAGTTTTCATATACTATCAACTTGTTCCGATGATAGTAAGAAAACACCGGGATAAGCCCCGTTTAATAACAAATCACCTGAATATCAACATCATTAATAATAAGTAATAATAAGTACAGGCATTTTTTCAATATGTCCATTATAGAAAATTGTAGTATTATAGTCAATTTGTTGTAATGCACAGCTTTGGTTACTTAAAGTTTTCAAATTCACTAAAGAAATCCGGCGCTTGGTATGCTTTAACGGTTATATAACTCATATATGTACCTACTTTTAATGTTAGGATATCCTCCACTATTTCATGCAATGCTTTTACATTGTTCTTTTTCCATACTTTTTTATGTAAACAATCCCAAACCTCTTCCTCTGTAACACGATCATATCCTAATAGACGAAGCTCCTCCACTTTGCTCTCAATCGCCGGTTTCACCTGTTTCTTATAATATTCCACTGAATTTTTTATAATCATTTTCAGAATTTCCTCCTTTATTTCTGTTTCACCCGAAAACTTGTCATGCTTGACCTTAATACAAGCATATAAATAATTGTAGCGAATAGCTATACTTTTTTGAAGGCAGGGAACGTTATGTCTAAGTTTAAGCAAAGTTTTTTGCAAGGAACTTTAATACTAATTATAGCAGGATTAATTACCCGTTTCTTAGGATTCGTAAATCGAATTGTAGTTGCTCGGATCATGGGTGAAGAAGGCGTCGGTCTTTATATGATGGCCGTGCCAACATTAGTATTAACAATCACCTTAACCCAAATGGGATTGCCTGTCGCTATTTCCAAGCTCGTTGCGGAGGCAGACACGAATGGCGATCGAACCAAAATAAAAAAAATCCTTGTTGTTTCTTTATCTATTACTGGAGTATTAAGTATTATTTTTACAACAGGATTAATACTGTTTGCTCCATTTATCTCGAATACATTATTAACTGATTCAAGAGCCTATTACCCATTAATTGCAATTTCGCCAATTGTACCGATTGTAGCATTGTCATCTGTATTAAGAGGCTATTTTCAAGGCTTACAAAACATGCGCCCTGCTGCGTACTCACAAGTAATAGAACAAATTGTTCGAATTTGTTTAGTTGCTGTCATGACCAAAGCACTACTTCCATATGGAGTTGAATTTGCAGCTGCAGGAGCTATTGCTTCCGCTGTGCTTGGAGAGCTCGCATCACTCATTTATGTATTTGCAATGTTCAAAATGAAAAAACGAATTCGAATTAGAAAAAAGTTCTTCATACAAATTAAGTCAGGTAAACAAACATTAGGAGAACTATTAACAATTGCTTTACCAACAACAGGGAGCCGTTTAATCGGCTCACTCTCATATTTCTTTGAGCCTATCGTAGTTTCCCAAAGCTTAGCCATTGCGGGCGTTACAACTGTTATGGCCACCAAGCAATATGGAGAATTGACGGGTTATGTAATTCCCTTATTATTATTACCATCGTTTGTAACGACTTCATTATCAGTTTCCCTAGTTCCAGCGATAAGTGAAGCGGCTGCAAAAGGGAAAACGTTAGTGATCGAACACCGTCTACAACAAGCAATGCGTTTAGCGTTAGTCACTGGCGGACTTTCAGTTGTTGTACTTTATGTATTTGCTTCCCCTATTATGGAACTCATGTATAATTCTAGTAAATCAGCTGTCTTTGTACAATTAATGGCACCTTTTTTCATTTTTTCTTATTTCCAAGGGCCATTGCAAGCAACATTACAGGCCCTTAATTTAGCAAGAGCAGCTATGATTAATAGCTTAATTGGAGCGTTTGTAAAAATTACAGCAATATTTATTTTTGCATCCCGTCCTGAGCTTGGAATAATGGGTGTAGCATTAGCGATTATTCTCGGTATACTCTTAGTAACTCTACTACATTTTGCAACAGTAGTAAAAACAATTAGCTATACTTTTTATGTAAAAGACTATATTAAAAGTTTATTTACAATGATAATTTCCGGCTCTATTGGTGCGTTAGCATTTAAATATTTATTATTTAACTTACCGTTATCATATCGAACACTACTTGCCATTATCATAACAACAATTATTTACATTCTAATGCTGATATTATTAAAATTGGTTCATAAACGAGAAATCAGTCGAATTCCTATTATAGGACCAAAACTAGCAGCACTTATTCCTGGTTCAACTACCATAAAATAAATTTTTCCTAAACTATAAAATAACACCTCTTAATTGGTACTTTCTTAACCAAAAGAGGTGTTTTTGAATTATTATTCGTTTTTTAAATTAACAAACAGCGTACCGTCATCATTCATAGAACAATACATAATTTTTTTAACATCCTTATATCCAAGTTTTCTTAGCTCTTGACGCAACCATAAGTTTGTTTTATTCATTCGTTGTAGCTGATCTTCCTGAATAATTCCATCTTTTATTAAAGGAAGTGGTACGTTATAAACATGGTTTATTGTATTGTATTTACTTTTTTCAAAGACAGATAATTTACCTGAGGGTTCTAAGATTGCAAATTCTACATCGGCTACACTTCTAATATCTTTTTCTCTTAGTTGAACGAGGAGATCATCCATATTATATCTTTGCTTCTTCATTTCCTGTTTATCGATTTCACCTTGATCAATGAGAATTGATGGTTTTCCATCAATCACATCCCGAAATTTCTCACTTTTTAATGAGATGAATGCCAACAATATTTGAATGGAACATAAAATTGTCATTGGAATAATTGTTAATACTAGCGGTTTAGAAGGGTCTTCGATAGCTATTGCAGCCATCTCGGCTATCATCATAAACACAACAAGATCTAATAAACTTAATTCCCCTATCTCTCTTTTACCCATTATTCTAAAAATGAGGATAATTAGCATATAGAGAAATAACGTTCGCAAAACAATTGTAAGAACTTCCATGTTGGTCCTCGCTCCTTGTATGCGCATGTAAGTTTAGTTTTAACCAATAGTTCATCTAACATGAAACGAAGGTTTTTCCAATTTTTAATTCTAAATGCAGATGGTACGGAATAAGTTACTAGTAAGGGTTCGTACAACCTCTTAAGACTGTATAAAGGGGGCTCAATATGTCAACAAAGAATTCATTTATGGCCATGCTGTACGGAGTTATCACAATATTTATCATTGTCCTATCAACCAGTATTATGTTATCACTGCTGTTACGTTTTACATCAATTCAAGAAACTGCGTTGACTTGGCCAATTATGGCATTATCATTTTTAGCCTTGTTTATTGGTGGTTTCGTTTCTGGGGGAAAAGGCAAACAGAAGGGCTGGCTAATTGGTGCAGGAACAGGTTTATTATTTTCTCTTTTAGTCTTTTTAGTTCAGTTTTTAGGATACCAAGCAAGCTTCTCAATTCAGCAATTATTATATCATAGCAGTTATATTCTAGTTGCTATCATCGGCGGTGTTCTTGGTGTAAATACTGCCGGTAGAAGAGCTTAATAGTCTCTACAAAGGGAAAAAACGGATATTTCAATATGAAATATCCGTTTTCTTTCTTAGTCTTTATTCAGTACTTCTCTTACTGCATTACGGTCATAAGTCAAACGAGAGCCATCGCCGCATTTGATTACAATCTTGTCCTCATCAAGAGAATCAATGATTCCGTGTAAACCACCAATCGTTACAATCTTGTCATTTTTTTGCAAATTAGACTGCATCGTTTGAACTGCTCTTTGCTTTTTTTGCTGTGGACGAATAAGCAAGAAATAAAAAATTGCAAACATCGCCACTAACGGTAATACCTGATAAATTACATCCATAGTAATCCTCCTTTATAGCTTGTCTATGTATTTTTTAAACATATTCTAAAACCATCGAAAATATTCCATTTTGATGATAAATGCCTACTAAAGACAGTTATAAGTTCGGGAAACAAAGTAGTTCTATACAGTATAAAAACGACTTTTGTTATTAGAAGTTTTTGGCATCCGGACGATTAAATCCATAACGCTCAAAAAATTCTTCCCTAAAGTCTCCAAGACGGTCTTCTCGGATGGCTTGTCGAACCTGCTCCATTAATTTTAACAGAAAATATAAATTATGATAAGTAGTAAGTCTTATTCCAAACGTTTCGTCACATCTTATTAGATGACGAATATAGGCTCTGGTGTAATTTTTACATACTTTACAATCACAATTTGGGTCAAGCGGTGTAAAATCGCGGGCGTATTTTGCGTTACGAACTACAAGCCGTCCTTCACTTGTCATACACGTCCCGTTTCTAGCAATTCTAGTTGGCAATACACAGTCAAACATATCGACACCGCGGATTGCACCGTCAATCAAGGAATCTGGTGATCCTACTCCCATTAAATAACGCGGTTTATTGGTTGGCAACCATGGTGTCGTAAATTCTAGCACACGATTCATAACATCCTTTGGTTCACCAACAGAAAGTCCGCCAATTGCATAGCCAGGAAAATCCATTGAGATTAAGTCATTGGCACTTTGTTTTCTTAACTCTTCATATTCCCCACCTTGAACAATTCCAAACAAACCTTGTCTATCTGGATTTTGATGTGCTTGGAGACATCGTTCAGCCCATCGACTTGTACGCTCAACTGAATTTTTCATATAGTCGGGTTCAGCTGGATAAGGTGGGCATTCATCAAATGCCATCATAATATCTGAGCCCAGGGCATTTTGTATTTGCATAGCTTTTTCAGGAGAAAGAAATAATTTTTCTCCGCTCAAATGATTACGGAAATGAACACCCTCCTCCTTTATATCACGAAGTTTACTTAAGCTAAATACCTGAAAACCTCCAGAGTCCGTTAAAATAGATCCATTCCAATTCATAAAAGAGTGCAGACCTCCTGCCTCTTCTACAATATCCTCACCAGGTCGTAACCATAAATGATATGTATTGCTTAAAATAATGCCAGCGCCCATTTCAGCCAATTCATCTGGACTCATTGTCTTAACGGTTGCAAGTGTTCCCACTGGCATAAAAACAGGTGTTTCAAATGTACTATGTGGTGTGGTAACACGACCTAGTCTAGCCCCTGTTTGTTTACAAGTCTTTATTAATTCATAGCGAATTGCTGTCAATAGTAGTTCCCCTTTCAAATAATTAACATAGCATCCCCAAAACTAAAGAAACGGTATTTTTGATTAACAGCTTCTTCATATGCTTTAAGGATTTGTTCACGACCAGCTAAAGCACTTATTAGCATCATCAGAGTTGACTTAGGAAGATGAAAATTCGTTAACATTCCATCAATTGCCTTAAACTCATAGCCTGGATAAATAAAAATGTTCGTCCATCCAGATGTTTCTGCAAATTTTCCATTATACTCATTAGCTATAGTTTCTAAAGTTCTCGTGGAGGTTGTTCCAACTGAAACAATTTTTCCGTTTTTTTCTTTTACTTTGTTTAGAAGAGTAGCTGTCTCTTTTGTCATATGATAATACTCGCTGTGCATTTCATGTTCTTCAACTGAGTCTGCGCTAACTGGACGGAATGTACCTAAGCCTACATGAAGAGTAATAAATGTAACATGTACACCTTTTTCGCGAATCTCGTCTAGAAATTCTTCCGTAAAATGTAATCCAGCAGTTGGGGCTGCAGCTGAACCTCTTTCTCTCGCGAAAACAGTTTGATAGCGATCACGGTCGTCTAATTGTTCTTTTATGTATGGGGGTAGTGGCATTTCTCCAAGCGTTTCTAGTACTTCATAAAAAATACCATCATATTTAAATTCAAAATGGCGGCCTCCATGTTCACTTGTTTCCACGCACACTGCTTTTAATCGACCATCTCCAAAGCTAACAATTGTCCCTTCCTGTACTCGTTTTGCAGGTTTAACAAGTGTTTCCCAGCGGTCCCCTTCTAGCTGCTTTAATAACAGAACCTCAATTTTGGCACCTGTTTCTTCTTTAATACCAAATAGTCTAGCTGGTAACACTCGTGTATCATTTAAAACAAGTGCATCACCGGGACTTAAGTAATGAATAATATTTTTAAACTGCTCATGATTGTATACACCTGTTTTGCGATCTACAACCATTAATCTTGAAGCTGTTCGTTCCTCAAGTGGCGTTTGAGCGATTAATTCCTCTGGTAAGTCAAAATCAAATAAATCAACCTTCATATTTAACTCCTTCACTATAGTTATCGAAAGCGGCCAATAAAATAAAATACTAAAGATAGTACAATGCTAACTACGATGGAGGTTACAATGGGAAAGAAAAAGGTTACATTACCTTTTTTATATACTATATCTCCCGGTAAACGGCCTACAAACTGCCAAAGCAAACCCACAACGATTAAAACTATCCCGGCAATTATTAAAAGTTTACCCATCTTACTTTTTAGGCACCTCCAACTGAAAATGCTCATAGACCAATGGCGTCACAATTCTTCCTCTAGGTGTTCGTTGTAAGAATCCAATTTGCAGTAAGTATGGTTCATATACTTCCTCAATTGTATGTGATTCTTCCCCCACTGTTGCAGCGATTGTATCCAAACCAACAGGTCCACCCATAAATTTTTCAATAATACTTAACAATAGTTTATGATCAATATGGTCCAAACCAAGACGATCAACTTGAAGCATTTCCAATGAGTTCGAAGCCAATACTGCCGTAATTGTACCATTACCACGCACTTGTGCAAAATCGCGTACTCTTCTTAAGAGACGATTCGCAATCCTCGGGGTACCTCGTGATCGTCTAGCAATCTCGTCAGCCGCTAATGAATCAATTTCTAAGTTAAAAATTTCAGCTGTTCGATTGACAATATTTCTTAATTCCTCGACTTTATAATATTCTAAACGGCTTAATACGCCAAATCGGTCTCGTAGAGGTGCTGTCAGCGAACCAGCTCTTGTTGTTGCTCCCACTAAAGTAAACGGAGGTAAATCCAATCGAACGGACCGAGCTCCTGGACCCTTGCCAATAACAATATCAATACAGAAGTCTTCAAGTGCAGAATATAAAACTTCCTCCACACTTCTTTGTAAACGATGGATTTCGTCTATGAATAATACATCGCCTGGCTCTAACGAGGTCAGAATGGCAGCCAAATCTCCTGGCCGTTCAATTGCAGGGCCTGATGTCGTTCTCATTTGGACGCCCATTTCATTTGAAATAATCGCAGCAAGTGTGGTTTTACCTAACCCAGGTGGCCCATAAAGCAAAACATGATCCAGTGATTCCTGTCTCAATTTAGCTGCTTCAATAAAGATCTTCAAATTTTCTTTTACTTTTTCTTGACCAATATATTGATCTAAAAGTTTGGGCCTCAGACTTTGTTCAAACGAATCCTCATCCATTACATATTCACTTGAAACGATCCGTTCATCCATTGAAACTTCCTCCTTCCTACCTCAATAATAACTGCAATGCTTTCTTAATATATTGATCTGTTGAAAGCTGTTCTTCCTTTGTTAGAACAGGTTTAATTTTATTTATTTCTTTCTCAGCGTAACCTAGAACTTTTAATGCCTCAAATGCCTCTTCTAATTCAATGGCATGTTTAGTAGATGGTTCCATATGTTCCTCATGCGTAAATAGATTTGGCATTAAGTCTGGTAATACATCGTTTAGTTTCCCTTTTAAATCAAGGATAATTTGGCGAGCTGTTTTTTTACCAACACCCGGAAACTTAACTAAAAATTTTTCATCTTCATCCTCAATCGCCTGTACAACCTGACTCGGCTGGCCTGATGCAATGATTGCTAATGCACCCTTTGGGCCAATGCCAGAGACATTAAGCAGCTTTATAAACAACATTTTTTCCTCTCTTGTTTGAAAGCCATACAGTGCAATTAAATCTTCTCTAACATATTGATGTGTATAGATCCTGACATCTTTATTTAAGTCTTTCTGAAAAATATATGGATTTGGCGTAAATATTTGATAGCCTACACCAGATACATCAATAACAATATACTCTGGGCTGATATAATCAACATTACCATTAACAAATTCAATCAAAAGAATTCTCTCCCTAACTGCGAACGTGTATTTCTATTTACTTAACCATTTTATCATATTTTCTTTATACATATTACATATGAAGTAAGAAAAGGGCCAGACTTATTATTATAAGTAACTGACCCTTCGTTGTATATATACACTTAAATAGTAAGACAATTTATTGGGTCGAAAGACTTTTAAAGCTTTCGATTACTTCTTGATATCGATCCTTTGAGACTACAGGTATACCTTGCTTTAATTCCTCCTGTTGGCGACTTTCTAATTTACTAACATCAATTTGGAAAAACGATTGGATTACTTCCTCAGAACCTGGTTTTCCTTTATATATTGTGAGGATACCTTCTTGTGAGATTCCAAAATAACCATCAGCCTTGAGAAGAGGTGATATATCATTTACATTTCGTTTAAAGACCATTTCCCCTTCACTTTGATCAACAAGCTGCCAATCTTCATACTGTGCCCAGAAATCCTCCATGGACCAAATTGTTTCCTGAACCGTTTCCTCGCTCACCGCTCCATCCAAATAATATCGTTTTAATATAATATTTACGGTAAGAGGTCCGGTTACCTCCATCGCCTCATTCTGCAATACTGTATTATTCTGATCTAATTCCCCTTCATTTTTTTCAGCAGCGGTTGGAAAAATTACGAGCGCAACTGAAATCCCGCCTACCAATAATGAGCCTATAATAAATTTAATTACATTGGCCTTTTGAAATAAAGGAGTCATGATCTCGTCACCTCATTTTTAATTAAAAGTTTATGCAAATATTAGGCAAAATAACTTCAATTATGCCACCATTAGTATTCTCTCCAGCAAATAGTATTTTTATCCAAAGAGTTTTGTTTCTTTCTTAGAATAGAAAAAGTTATTCATGGATTAAAGAGTTTATTGTGTACAGTACTCTTCTGACACATCCATCCATGATAATTCTGCATACATTCATCAAATTTAGGCCAAAACAATACAAAAAAAAACATGATGGGCGCTCCCATCATGTTTTAATACAGAGTTATTTGTCAATAAGCATATCAGACAAATCAGTATCTACATTTCGGTTGTTGTTGGTTCCATTATTAAGAGAACGAACTCGTTCTACAATACCTTCATCCGTTACAACTCTGACTTTCCGTCCATTTGACATCCCTTCAGCAATACGACGAACTTCACGCTCAACATTGGTATCATTATTATCGTTTGTATCGATTGCTACTAATACGGTTCTTCCATCAATAACGGTAGCTACATCCTTCACATTCCTAACATGCTCAATACGGTCTGCAATGTGCTGAGCAATAACATGATCATGTAGGGTGTTATAGGAGCTTGTTGGCATTCCGTTTATCGTTGTATTATACTGCCCATGGAAATTCGTATCATTATGTCCGTACGTTCCCCTTTGTGAAACAGCTTCCCCATCTTCCATACTATCTCCCATGCGGTGTCCAACGTTCAAGGCATCAACCTGGTCAAACATTTCTTGATCATTAAAGCCACGATCATTTATATTTGTAAAGGCCCCATCCCGGTCATTATTTGCATATCCTACCTGCGTCACAGGACTATCATTATCCATAATATCCTGTGCGTTATCATTCACACCACATCCAACTAATCCACCTAAAACCATTGCTGCTGAAATGGAAGCAACAAATTTATTCATTTTAAAAGCCCCCTTGCACAACAGTGGATTTTGAGTATTTTTGCATACTCATTACTATGTTGGCATCCGGAGACCTATTTTACACAATAATATATTGGTAATAATTCCGTTAAAAAAGCCGTTCAGTATACATTCGTTTATGCTGTGTTTTAAATATTATTTTCAACACACCATTCAAAGAAAATTTACTCACAAACAAGAATTTGCCTTGAAAATCTTCCTTTTGTTACCTCGCATCGATCTACAATTTGAAACCCTGCTGAATGAATGATACTGTCAATTTCCTCGATTGTGATGATGACCATTTTATTTGAAAATCGGCGAGCACTTTTTATCATTTCAAGTTGATCTTCATGAGTGATAACAGAGCAAAGATTATATGGCATATCAATGATTGCTACATCATATTGCCCTGTTACATCTCGAACATCCATTAACCTAACTTTTCCATTTAAACCAAAAAAACTAATATTTTCGCGTGCACCTTTCATTACAAGTGGGTTATTATCACTGCCAACAATATTTATCCCCATCGATAAGGCCTCGACTAGAACTGTCCCAATACCACAGCATGGATCAATGGCCTGTATTCCATGTGGGTCAGGAATAGCAATATTTACAATAGCTCTTGCAACACGCGTACTTAGTGCAGTTGAATATTGGTGTGGCTTTTTTTGATGCAAATACCATATGCTTTTACTTTCAACATAAGATCCGAATACCCACTCCCCGTCTACCATTATAATTGCATATAAAATCTCGGGATTATAGAGATCGGCTAAACCAGGAATTACTTTACCAATGTTACGTTCGATGCTCCGCCTTTCTTCATAGGCGATGTTTCTTTCACTATGCTTAAATACCTTCACTTTATAAGGAGCCTTTACTATCGGCATATTTTTTAGTTTTTCAATTAAATATTCTATCGTTTCACCTTTATAGATGATTTCAATTCTTTCTTTTATAAATGGACTTCTGCTTGGATCTATTTTTAATGGGCTCTGGATTATATTTTTTTCAGTATCTACTCCAAAGAGCCTTCGTCTTTCTAATTGACATAACGAGCGTTCTTCCTCATGACAAACATATGTATATATATAATTAGTTTGATCTAGACTTAAATGATTCCCCAACTTATCCAACTCCTTTTACTTTACAATCATATACGATAGTTGTTTCACTCACCATAGTGTTTCCTTTCCCAGTCTGAATTAGCGTTTGGGGCTTCGACTCCTTGCTTTTACATTTATTTGTACGAATCCGCGATAAATCGGACTCTACTTAGTTTTACTATGCTTTTTCGTATACAAAGTAAATTAAAGCCAAAAAGACCAAATCATTGGCGATTTGGTCTCTTTAAATATGTGTTTGGACAACAACTGTAAGTTATTGTTGTTTGTTTACATATTACCAGTCTGCATTTTCATCTTCGTCATCATCATCGTCATCTCTAAAAGGAGTGTATCCTTGGTTAGGAAATTGCGATGTTGGGTATAGTCCAAAAGGTGCAGAAGTTTGTGGATACGGTGTACCTGTTGACATGTCAAATCCAGGTGGTATTGCTCCATATCCAGCTGGTGCGCCGCCATATCCTGCTGGTGCGCCGCCATATCCCGCTGGTGCGCCGCCATATCCTGCTGGTGCGCCGCCATATCCTGCTGGTACGCCGCCATATCCTGCTGGCATTCCTCCGTATCCCGCTGGCGCTCCTCCATATCCTGCTGGTGCACCGCCGTATCCCGCTGGCGCTCCTCCATATCCTGCTGGTGCACCGCCATATCCCGCTGGCGCTCCTCCATATCCTGTTGGTGCACCGCCATATCCCGCTGGCGCTCCTCCATATCCTGTTGGTGCACCGCCATATCCTACTGGTGCGCCGCCATATCCTACTGGTGCGCCGCCGTATCCCGTTGGTGCACTGTCATATCCCGCTGGTGCGCCGCCATATCCTACTGGTGCACCGCCATATCCTACTGGTGCGCCGCCATATCCCGCTGGTGCACCGCCATATCCTACTGGACCGCCATATCCCGCTGGCGCTCCTCCATATGGCATTTGTGGTAGCATAGAACCAGCTGGTACAGGTGGTGCTCCACAACCACAATCACCACCGGCTACAGACATATTAACTGGACCTAATCCAGGATAATTTTGAAGATATTCTTCATCCATATCGTCATCATATGCAGCTGGACTCACAGCTGTTGGACTAGGAAATTGCGGATATGGAGTATAAGGCATGGCTGGAGCAGCTCCTTGCATTACATCCTCATCTACTGCTTCTGGTATTTCGGTGTCCACCCCTTGCACCGCTGGCATAGGCTGCTGCATTGGATACCCTGTTTGCATTGGTGCATAACCAGGGTATGGTGCAGGTACAAATGGTTGTTGATATGGAGCAGGTACTGGGTGGTATCCAAACGGTAATCCACTTCCTGGCAATAGGCCTGTAACTGGATAACATGGCATCATTGGCATTGCAGGCTGAGCTGGCATAACAGGTGCTGCTACTGGTGGAAGTTCCTCCTCTGATGGGACTTCGGTTTCTACCCCCGCTACAGCAGTGGGCGGTGTTTCTTCAACTGGCTGTGCAGGTACAGTTGGAAAAGTTGGAATATTAAATGTATAGTTATACATTTGCTGCTCTAAATGGATGTCATTAGAGTCGACAATCGGAACTTGTGGCGGCATTTTTAACGACTTTGACAACTTGGAAAAATCGGGCATTTTTGGTAACTTGGATTGTGGTGGTTCTGGCATTTCTACTGCCGGAGACACTACCTGTGGCTGTTCTTTTGGAACTGCCGGTGCTACAACCTTTGGTTGTTCTTTAGGAACATCTACTGCAGGAGATACTACCTTTGGCTGCTCTTTCTTTGGCATCTCTTTCGGTTTCTCTTTTTTATGAACGGGTACACTTCCTGTAGGAACTTTAATTTTCATTCCAGGCATAATCATATCGGGATTACTTAACTGAGAATTAACTTGCTTTAGTTCTTGAAAATCAACACCATACTTCTGTGCGATTTTCCAAAGCGTATCCCCTTTTTGAACAATATGGATTTTCACGGTTGCTTCTACCTCCTCAGAAAATTCTTTACCATTATATGGCTATGTGGGCAAAATGCTACCTTTATTCTTTCGTAACAACTTATGCTTTTTAAAATCAAAATATGAAAACAACTCGGCACTGTTCTTGTAAAAATTTCAAATCCTTCTATATATGTATATTAAAAAAAGCAAACTCAATATCCCAGAGTTTGCTCCATTAATTATTTATGATTTTATGCTCTTTGTAGCATACGGTCTAGTGCTAAAACGGCTTCCTGAGCTGTTTTAGCATCAACTTTAATTGTATTTAACGACTCATTGTTTACAATAGACTCTAACGCCCATAATAAATGCGGTAAATCAATTCTATTCATAGTTAGGCATGGACACATATGTGGATTTAAAGAAACAATTTCCTTATCAGGATGTTGATCAATAATTCTTTTAACAAGATTCATTTCAGTACCTATTGCCCACTTACTTCCGGCTGGCGCTTGTGTTATGGTATCAATAATATATTTAGTAGAACCATTATAATCAGATGCCTGTACAACCTCGTGTGAGCATTCCGGATGCACAATGATATTCATATCAGGATTTGTTTTTCTAAGAGTTTCAATGTTTTCTACCGTAAAGTTTTCATGTACAGAGCAATGTCCTTTCCAAAGGATTACTTTTATATCTTCTAAATCCCCATCATATTCAAAGCGCTCTTCAATTGGATCCCATACAGCCATTTGCTCTAATGGTACACCTAAATCAAATGCTGTATTTCGTCCTAAATGCTGGTCTGGAAGAAATAATAACCGCTCTTTTTGCGTAATCGCCCATTCGATCATTTCTTTAGCATTTGATGATGTAACAGTTGCACCACCATTACGCCCACAAAATGCTTTAATTGCTGCTGTTGAATTGACATATGTTAATGGAAGAACAGTATCTCCAAACCTTTCGTTCATCACTTTCCATGCGCGTTCAGTTTGATCGATATCAGCCATATCTGCCATTGAGCAACCTGCTCTCATATCTGGAAGAATAACTACTTGCTCATCGTCAGTTAAAATATCTGCAGTTTCAGCCATAAAGTGAACACCGCAGAACACAATATATTCGGCCTTTTTATTTTTCTCAGCTAATTGCGCTAATTGAAGTGAATCACCAGTTGCGTCAGCAAATTGAACAACCTCGTCTTTTTGATAATGATGGCATGGTAAAAATAAGCGCTCACCAAACTTTTCTTTAATTTCTCGAACACGATTTTCCATATCGGCAACGCTCATGGTTTTATAATGTTCAGGTATTGTTACTGTTTTAGCTGATGCTACGACATCTAAAATTCCCATTATTTAGCCCCCCCTATTAGATTAAAACTAATATCTAAAGCTGTAACAGAATGTGTTAATGCTCCTAACGAAATATAATCTACTTTTGTATCTCGGTACGAACCAATCGATTCTAACGTAATCCCGCCTGAAATTTCAGTAACTATATAATCCGGAACAAGTTTTACATATTGCGCTACCTCTTCTGGAGAGCGGTTGTCAAACATAATAACATCCGCGCCTGCCGCTACAGCCTCCATTACTTGCTCTTTTGTTTCAGTTTCTACTTCAATCTTTACCATATGCCCTGCTTGAGCACGCACCTTGGAAACGGCTGCTTGAATACTGCCAGCATATGCAATATGGTTATCTTTAATCATGACCCCATCGTATAATCCGAAGCGATGGTTAAAGCCACCGCCGCTGCGAACTGCATACTTTTCAAACATTCTTAAGCCTGGTAATGTTTTTCTTGTATCACATACTCTTGTGTAGTCACTGTTAAGCGCTTTTACAACCTCGGATGTTTGGGATGCAATTCCACTCATATGCTGAAGTAAATTTAAAATTACGCGCTCTGCACTTAGTAAATAAGCGACAGGACCTGTTACAGTCGCAATTTTTTCACCTTTTTCGATGTAATCTCCATCATTTTTATGAAGTACTACCTCAATTGATGGATCAAACAAATGATAGGTTTCCTTAATAATTTCTACCCCAGAAAGAACACCTGTCTTTTTTACTAAAAATTCGCCTTTTGAAATTTCAGTTAAAGGAAAAATATACTCACTTGTTATATCCATTTCTCCTAAATCTTCAACAAGGAATTGCTGTAATGCATTTCTAAGTTTAATTTTATTCACTGTATTCACCTTTCCGTTTTATGATTATTTTTAATGATGTAAAGCCGGAATACGACTATTTCTTACGATTCTTTTTTTCTTCCAATCTATTATTTCAGCAGGGTAGTCCGTTCGATAATGACCACCACGACTTTCTGTTCTCATAAGAGCAGATGACGTTATAAGCCAACCCGTTTGTAGCATATTATAAATAATAATATCCTCATGCGATAAACCTTCAGGAACTAGATTGCTAAAGCTAGATACATATTTTTCAAACCAGGTTTGGGCAAATGTAAGTCCTTCTTCCGTTCGAACAATTCCAACATACGTCATCATGATTTGTTGGACTTCTGCTTTAGTTGGTAACTGCATAGTTTGAGTATTTCTTGAGCTAATAAAAGATTCAGGCATGTGGTCCCAAGATTCTTCTGGAATGGTTAATATAAAATCTGCTAAGCTGTTAGCAAATACAATTCCTTCTAATAATGAATTACTTGCTAAGCGATTTGCTCCGTGAACCCCTGTACAAGCAACCTCTCCAATTGCATATAGATGTTGAATTGAAGTTTGTCCACTTTCATTGGTTTGAATCCCCCCCATATGAAAATGTGCACCTGGGACGATTGGAAGCTTTCCTTTTCTCCAATCAACTCCATTTTCTTCACAAATTTTTGAAATCGTTGGAAAGCGTCTACTGAAATTTTCAATCATACTAACATCTAAATAAACTGTTTCACCTTGCAAGAATGCCCGATGAATTTCTCTTGAAACAACATCACGTGGTGCTAAATCAGCTAGGGGGTGAACACCTTTCATTAACGGTTTCCCACTCTCGGTGATCAGGATTGCTCCTTCACCGCGTACGGCTTCAGATACTAATCCGTTCGCTTTACCGTTTGTATATAACATCGTCGGGTGAAATTGGACAAACTCTAAATCAACTAAATTAGCCCCAGCGCGATAAGCCATTGCTACACCATCGCCAGTAATCGTCGAGTCATTAGATGAAAAGGAATAAAGACCTCCGCAACCTCCAGATGCTATAATTGTATGTTTACAATATAAATTTTCTATTTTCCCATTTTTTCTTTTAATTTTGATACCATAACACTTATTCGAGTCAACAAGTAAGTCTACTGCAAGAATATCTTCGACGATCTTTACTTTGTCATTTAACTGGCCTAACATAAACTCAACGAGCGCTTTTCCCGTTGCATCTCCACCTGCATGTAAAATTCTTCTTTTTCCATGTGCACCTTCTTGCCCCAAGATCATACGTCCATTATCATCACTATCAAATATCATTCCCTTGACCATCATATCTTGCAAGTACTTTGGGCCTTTTTTGACAAGGATTTCAACGGCATTATTTATGTTATGATCATTGCCAGCAGTAATTGTATCAACAAAATGATTCATCCAATTATCATCCCTTGATACAGCTGCAGCAACACCACCTTGAGCCATATTCGAATTGCTGTTTTCTTTTTTTGACTTTGTGATAACAATCACATTTTTATGTTCACATAAACGTGTTGCAGCGACTAATGCTGCAATACCACTCCCAATAATGACAACATCTGCAATCTGATTTTTAGTCATTATATGGATCCCCCGCATCTTACCTTATAGGTTTATTTAACATCTGTCTTGACACCTATATTTACATATATTTAAACTAAAGACAAGTCTTTTTTATTGGAAATGACATAAAATTGCCATTTTTTATAAATTTTTTAATAAAAACCTAGATTTCAAATTTACAAACAATATCAAAGGAGCGTGTTTTATTTGATTTATCTAGATTACGCGGCAACAACTCCCATGAATTTAGAAGCTATAAATGTTTATAGTGAAGTAGCAACACAGTTTTACGGAAATCCAAGTAGCTTACATGATATAGGATCCAGTGCTCAATCTATTTTAGAAAGATCTAGAGAACTGTTTGCGACTTTCATAAATGGTGACGCACGAGGCATTTATTTTACAAGTGGTGGTTCTGAATCAAATTATTTAGCCATCCATTCCTTACTAAATGGAAATAGCCAAAAAGGGAAACATATTATAACAACGGACATTGAACATTCATCTATACGTAATACATTAGAGGCTTTAAAGAAGGAAGGCTATGAAATTTCAACTATTGGAGTTAATGAAGTAGGCCGGATAGACCTTGATGCTTTACGTGCAGCCATTAGACCAGATACTGTACTCGCAACTATACATCATGGTAATTCAGAGATTGGTACGGTTCAGGACATTGAAGAGATCGGTAAAATTTTAAATAATCATGGTGTTTTATTTCACAGTGACTGTGTTCAAACATTTGGAAAGATCGCAATTGATGTTAAAAAAGCGAAACTTGACAGCATCTCTGTGTCAAGCCATAAAATTTACGGACCCAAAGGGGTTGGCCTTTGTTATATAAACCCTACACAATCTTGGAAACCAACTGTACCGAACACAACACATGAAAGTGGATTTCGCCCTGGTACTGTGAATGTACCCGGTATAGCGGCCTTTATTACTGCTGCCGAAATTTCTATTCCAAAAATGAGCCAAGAGCAAGCCAGATTTGCCATTTTAAGACGGAAATTTTTAGACGGGGTAAAAAGTGACAACTGGAACATTATTGAGGAAGGCCCTGCTACTAGTAGATTGGAACACATTATTGGAATACGGATAGATGGCATTGAAGGACAATATACAATGTTAGAATGCAATCGGTATGGTGTAGCAATATCAACTGGTAGCGCTTGTGCCGTTGGTAAACAATCTCCAACAAAAACAATACTAGCCCTTGGAAGAAGTAAAGAAGAAGCCAAACAATTTGTGCGCTTGTCATTGGGAGCACCAACTACAGAACAGGAAATAGACCAAACTATTACAATCTTTAATCATTTCTTAAATAAGCATTATAACCTTATATAAAGGAGGATCTAAATGACGGAATCTAAAAAAATACTTGGGGCTGAAAGACGAAAACTTATTCTAGAATGGCTACAGCAAGAAGAGAGACCGCTTACCGGGAGTGATCTAGCTCAAAAAACAAATGTCAGTCGCCAAGTCATTGTACAAGATATTTCTTTACTTAAAGCCAAGAACGAGCCTATAATTGCTACCGCTCAAGGCTATTTATATCTTAAAAACCAGAAAACGGCACGTCCAACAAAAGTTGTAGTCAGTTCACATTCACCCTCTGCTACAGCAGAAGAACTGTACTTAATCGTGGATTGCGGAGTAACAGTAAAAGATGTGACCGTTGAACATCCAGTTTATGGTGATTTAAAAGCGTCTTTAATGGTAAGCAATCGCTATGATGTTGATCAATTTTTGGAGAAACTTAACGATACAAATGCAACTCTTTTGTCGCAACTAACAGATGGAACACATCTGCATACCCTTGAGGCAGATACAGAAGAACAGATAGAAAATGCAGTTCAGGCCTTAGCGATTGCTGGATTTTTACTAGAGTAAAGTCTAGACATCAGCCTTGATTAAGCTAATAGCCACTGTATTGGTTGTATTTTGTGAATGTCCGGTAACATATCCTAAATGCCGATTTTTGTAGATATAAGGGATTCTATGTCCGCTTAAATTGAGCGTTTTTTTAACCGGACATCTATTCCGTTAATTGACTAAAAATGGGGAGTTTCTGAACTTTACCGGACATTTGTTCCTTTATTTAAGCTATTAGTTGCTAAATTGATTGTATTTTGGGGAAATAGCGAATTCTATGTCCGGTAACATATCCTAAATGCCGATTTTTGTAGATATAAGGGATTCTATGTCCGCTTAAATTGAGCGTTTTTTTAACCGGACATTTGTTCCTTTATTTAAGCTATTAGGTACTGTATTTGAAGTATTTTGGGGAAATAGCGAATCTTATGTCCGGTAACATATTCTAAACGCCGATTTTTGTGAATATAAGAGATTCTATGTCCGCTTAAATTGGGCGTCATTTTTAACCGGACATCTATTCCGCTAATTGACTAAAAATGGGGAGTTTCTGAACTTTACCGGACATTTGTTCCTTTATTTAAGCTATTAGCGACTGTATATGATTTGTTCTGCACTCTATCTTTATCAGTAATCAGATAAGTACTCCTCTTGTTACCCGCTACTAGTTTTTATATTTTTCTATGCAAAAGACACATTTCGTTACTCAGTACAATAAATTATCAGAAAATTAAAAAATCCCATCTATTTATCAAAATAGTGGGACTTTTTTATGGTTATTTATTGGCCATTGTTTCTTTTCCAACAAAATAAACAGGAAAACTACCTAAAATCTTAACAGAACAGCCTAATGATTCTAGCTCGCCGATTGCACCAGGAATTAAAACATCGTCTTTTTTCATTTCAACGTCAATTATAAAGAAATAATTGCCTAATCCAGTTTTCATTGGTCTTGATTCAATTTTTGACAAGTTCAACTTACGCCATGCAAATGCCGAAAGAACTTGATGTAAAGCACCTGCATAGTCGGATGGCAGGGTAACCATCAACATTGTCCGGTCTCCTTGATATAACGGGTTATTCGTACTTAAGTCAACCACATTGCGATTTAGTACAACAAAACGAGTTTTGTTATTATCATAATCATGGATATCTCTACTAACAATTTCCAAGTGATATTCTTCAGCTGCTAGTGCATTTCCAATCGCTGCAATACACTCTTCAGGATGTTCTTCCACATATTCAGCTGCAGCACCTGTAGATTTAACATATTCAAGCTTTGAATTCGGCAAATTTTTGTGTAAATATTGATGACATTGTGCAATGGCGTGTGGATGCGAAAGAACACTAGTGATATCTTTCCACTTATCTTTGTTAGTCGGATGTACCATTAAATGTTGACGAATTGGAACAACTATTTCTCCGACAATTGGTAAAGTACTTTCATGAATCAAATAATCAATAGTTAAATTAACAGAACCCTCTATAGCATTTTCTAATGGTACAACAGCATAATCTAATTCACCATTCATAACTCCATCTATACATGCAGGAATTGTGTCGAACGGTATTTTATTTTCCCTAGGAAATAGTTCATTTACTGCTATTTTTGTAAATGTGCCTTTTGGACCTAAATAACCAACTTTTGCTGCCATGTTACTTCTCTCCCTTTTACAATTAAGCACCTGTACCAAGCACTTCAATCTTTTCTACAAATTCTAGTTGTTTTAAACATTTAATTAAAGCATTGATGTCATCTTTCATTCCAGCTGTGTTCAATGAAAGGGTAACATTTGCTTTACCTTGAAGTGGAATTGTTTGGTTAATCGTTAACACATTACACCCCGACTGGGCAACAATAGCTAACATTTGTGATAACGTTCCTGAACGATCTTCTAAATGAAAGAATAGTGTAATAATTCTTTCCTTAACCATAGCATTGAACGGAAAAACAGCATCGCGATATTTATAGAATGCACTTCGACTTAGTCCAACTAATTGAACCGCATCTGCAACTGAATCGACTTTTCCGCGTTCGATTAATGCTTTAGCATCAAGCGTTTTTTTCATCGCTTCCGGCAAAAAATCCTCTCGAATTAAAAAATAGCTTTGCTGCTCAAGTTCAGATGATTTCCCCACTCAAACTTCCCCCTTCCTCATATGAGAAAGTCTTGATTTAAAAACATAGCTCCCACTAATTTTATAGTGGGGAGCTTAATTTTTCTACTTTAACGGGTTATTGGAATCTTGTTTGTAAGAGCCATAACCTATTCTATAAATTCAAACTCAAATTCTAATAGCCTTACGATATCGCCATCTTTTGCTCCACGCGCTCTCAAGGCTTCATCGACTCCCATACCTCTCATCTGTCTTGAGAAACGGCGTACAGATTCCTCTCGTGAAAAATCTGTCATCTTAAACTTCTTCTCAATTTCGGCTCCAGAGATTACAAATGTACCATCATCATCTCTAGTAATTGTAAATGGAGTTTCTTCTCTTTCATGACGATATAATATATGTGTTTCTTCAACTTCCTCATCAAGTGGAAACTCTGGTGTTGTTTCAACCAAATCAGCTATTTTGAATAATAGATCACGTAGGCCTTGTCGTGTAACTGCCGATATAGGGAAAATAGGCGCATCATCTTCAAGCTGTTCTTTGAACTTCTCCAAATTTTCTTCAGCACCAGGAATATCCATTTTGTTGGCAACGATAATTTGTGGTCGTTCAGTTAAACGCAAATTATATTGAGCTAGCTCCTCATTAATTGTAAGGTAATCTTGATAAGGATCGCGTCCTTCCAATCCTGACATATCAATGACATGAACAATAACCCGTGTTCTTTCAATATGACGCAAAAATTGATGACCTAGACCTACTCCTTGGTGTGCTCCTTCAATAAGTCCAGGAAGGTCAGCCATTACAAAGCTTCGACCATCTTCTGTTTCTACAACACCCAAGTTAGGTGTAATAGTCGTAAAGTGATACTCAGCGATTTTTGGTTTTGCAGCAGAAACAACTGACAATAATGTAGATTTCCCTACACTCGGAAACCCTACTAGCCCTACATCTGCTAACACCTTTAGCTCTAGAATTACATCGCGCTCTTGCCCTGGTTCACCATTCTCAGCGATTTCAGGTGCAGGATTACTTGGTGTCGCAAATCTTGTGTTTCCTCTACCACCGCGACCGCCTTTCGCAATAACTGCTCGTTGGCCGTGTAATGTTAAATCAGCAATTTTTTCATCTGTTTCAGCATCACGAACAACAGTACCTGGTGGTACTTTTACAATCATTGGTTCTGCATTTTTTCCATGCATTCCTTTAGACATTCCATGCTCTCCACGACTTGCTTTAAAGTGTCGTTGATAACGGAAATCCATTAACGTACGCAGCCCTTCCTCTACTACAAAAATGACGTCTGCACCATTACCGCCGTCACCACCAGCTGGACCACCCTTTGGAACATATTTTTCTCGACGATATGCAACCATACCATTGCCGCCATCGCCGCCTTTTACATATACTTTGACGTAATCGACAAACATGTTATCACCTCTCAATTGCAACTGTTTACATAGTTTAAATATTTATTTTTAGCATCACAAGCATCTCATCATTATGTACTTGATGTTCAATGACATTTACAGAAGGATGGGCATTTTGATTTTCTAAAAAATTTAAGATTTTACTATCTCCCTCTATTATTCCACTAAAGTCAAAAAAGAAACGAACATCTTTATTTGAAAATTGAATTGACAAATTCATCTGGTTGTCACCATATTGCTGAACGCTTTCGTTCAATATATTAAAAAATTCCGAACACCATAGAAATAGGTCTGTATCAATAATAGATAAGTCTTGGCCATCGCCAACAATCTCAAAAGCTAACAAAAAATGATGTGCATTCCAATTAAAAGTCAACAAATAGCTTGCAAAGCGATCCGCTTTTAAATTAGTCAATTTCGTTTCATTTTGAGTATCTATAATAATTTCCTCGATAATTCCATTCACGCGATCCAATCTATTCAACGCAATATTGCCTTTTATCAGCTGTATCTTATTCAACCAATCATGTCGCGAATGCCGTAAAATTTCAACTGCATTCCATTCTTTATCCATATGTGCACTCCTAACAAACAATTTAAGTGCATTATATCAAATATTCATACAAACGATAACAAAGTTTTTAAAAAATTGTTACAGAAGGCACCAGTATTTCAATTTAATTTGAATTCGACAAGTGCCTGGTACTTGTCGAATTGTAAACTAAAACAGAAAAGCTCTAACCTAATGGTTAGAGCTTTTAACTCATGATTAGTTTATTCTAATTATTGAGCTACTGGGTATACAGATACTTGCTTGCGGTCACGACCAACACGCTCGTAACGTACGATTCCAGCTGTTTTAGCAAACAATGTGTCGTCACCACCGCGACCCACGTTGTTTCCTGGATAGATTTTTGTACCACGTTGACGGTAAAGGATTTCTCCACCATTAACTAATTGGCCATCAGCACGCTTAGCACCTAAACGCTTAGAGATAGAGTCACGACCGTTTTTAGTACTACCTACCCCTTTTTTCGATGCGAAAAACTGAAGATCTAATCTTAACATCAGTTTCACCTCCTGATACACTAACCTATTGGTCAGAAATCTTAATGTATTTTGCGTAATCATGTTCTATCGTTTGTAAGGATACAAGCATCCCTTCAAGTAATAGTTGTATTTTCTCATTGGTAGCTTGATCTAAATGATCAGGTACTACACAGCGGAGAAAACCACCTGATTTACCTTGTTCAATCTCAAGTTCTGTTTGACAAAGCTTATAGATCGCATTCACTGTTCCAAATGAAACTGCAGATGCACCAGCACATACTATATCTTGACCATATGGTCCGCTATCAGCATGTCCACTCATCTCAAACGACTTAATTGAATGGTTTGCAAGTCTTTTAATCGTAACTTTTATCATACGATCAGCCTTAAATTAAGCATTAATCTTTTCGATTACAACTTTTGTATAAGGTTGACGATGACCTTGCTTACGCTTGTAGTTTTTCTTTGACTTGTATTTGAAAACGATAATTTTCTTTGCGCGACCTTGCTTTTCAACTTTAGCTGTTACAGTAGCGCCTTCAACGATTGGGCTTCCAACTTTAACGTTGTCACCACCAACCATTAATACTTGGTCAAAAGTTACAGTTTCGCCTGCTTCTGCATCAATTTTCTCGATGTAGATTGCTTGACCTTCTTCAACTTTGATTTGCTTACCACCAGTTTCAATAATTGCGTACATTCTCTGCACCTCCTCTTAGACTAAGACTCGCCATCCTAGGTACTATAATAGAGTTTTTAACCCTTTTATAGATTTAACACCTGTTCTGCGCGGTTGTAGCGTGGGTGCGCTACAATAATTTTATACTATTAATCCTATCTACTAGTATTAGATAGCATAAACACAATGAAGATCATACCATATTTCAATTAAAAATGTCAATGACTATGTAATACTTTATATGCGTTCCAATTTAAGTTAAACCATAATATTTAATCAACTTACTTATACGAGCCTATTTACTTTGAAAGTCTAATTTCTATTTCAGTTTTTGATCCAATATGTCTAATTTGAAAAGTCTGTTCACCCTGACCATCCTGTTGTTTCAAGAAATAAATGAAAAAGCCTAATGCATCCTCCAAGCGTTTCAAATGACCGTCTTGCTTAAACATTTCAATAACAGCAGGAGCTGTTTCAATGAGTATAGCTTCTTCATCCATGCCTTGATATTCCCACAGTGCTCTTTCAATTCGAAAACAAAGCTCTTCATTTGAAAATACCTTCCCCGTACCATGACATGTTGAACATATCATAGTCAGCTGTTCACTTAACGGTTTACGGTCCTTTTTCCGAGTCATTTCAAGTAAACCTAATTTAGTAAAACCGAAAACTTGCGTAAAGTGAGGATCTCCTTTTAAAGTTTCCAACAACTTCCGCTTTACTTTGTCACGATCTTTTTCACGGTCCATATTTATAAAATCAATTAAAATAATCCCGCCGATATTCCGAAGCCGCAATTGGCGAGCAATTTCAATCGCAGCCAATTCATTCGTTTTGATCGCTGTATCTTTGGCATTATATTTCCCAGTATATTTACTTGTATTTACATCGACCACTGTCAATGCTTCAGTTTGATCAATCATAAGGCTTGCACCATTTTCCAACCAAATCTGTGGATTTAACGCTCGCTCAATTTCCTGCTCAATACCATAGTGTAAAAAGATGTTTTCTTTATTCATATGGTATGTAACTTGAATAGAGCTCGAAGGAAAAATCGATAACTCCTCTTTTAAATTGCGATAAAGCTCACCATCGTCGATGACAATTTCTATTGGTTGATTCGGCAATAATTCACGGGTAAGTGTCTTAACACTACTTGCATTATGATAAATCAGCTTGGGCGGCTTTAATGTAGAACTACTAGCCAAAACAGCTGTCCACTTTTTTTGAAGGGCCTTTATCTCATGTTCAACCACTTCCTTTGCTTGACCATGACAAGAAGTTCTAAAAAGTACTCCTTCAGGCTCATTGCACAGTATGGAACCTAGGTTTCGCCAGTCTTCTCTCTCATCTTCTTCTAGCTTTTTCGATACAGCAATATGGCTATCATTTGGCATATAAACGACAAAACGGCCTGGTATCTCAAGTAATGTCGTTAATCGTGGTCCTTTTTCACCAAAGGAGTCTTTTGTAACTTGAACGATTAACTCCTGACCTTCATGAATCAAATTTGAAAGCGGTATTTTTGCTTTTTGTGAAGGGTCCAACTGTTTATATGTAACTAATTGCTCTTTTTGTAAAAAGCCATTTTTCTTAAGGCCAATATCTACAAACGCCGCCTGCATACCAGGAACTACTTTTACGACACGCCCTTTATAAATATTGCCAACTACCGATTTGTCAACAGGGTCCTCAATATATAGTTCAACAAGTTTTTCATTCTCTATAATTGCGGCTCGTTTTTGGTTATTACGTTCATTGAAAATAATTTTTTTCAAGCTGTTTCTTCCTTACTATAAAATTTTCAAAACCTAAACACATCATACTATACTTTAAAAAAAAGAAAAAACAGGCAACTAACTGCCTGCTTTAAATACCAATCACTTCTCCAATTGTTCCACTCGCGCGCTTTTCTGCAAAATAAGCATGTAATAGCTCATTTTCATCAAAGGTAATTTGATCACGATCACTAAGTTTCAAAACAATTTGATGCTTACAGCCACGGCAAAATTTCGCAAAAACATCCACAATTTGATCTGTTTCTTTCACGTTTATTGGCTTTAATTGGTTAATTTCAATACTTCTACCATAATAACGTTCTAATAAAAATCGCATATGCGCAAATTTTCGTTGTTTCCACTCAACATAATGTGTAAAAACAACGAACGATAACACAAGCCACAAATTTAAATGATACGGATAGATTATTAATGTAAGCAACACTAGTAATCCGACCATGCTTAAAGACGCATACAAGGCATATTGATGTGCTGTTCCAAATGGATATTTATATGATAATGCTAGAAATAGGAGCTTTCCTCCATCTAATGGCCATACAGGTAATAAATTAAATGCAAGAATAATAAGGTTATGTCGCAAAAATAAATCAAATGTGCCTTGATCAATCATGCCAATCGATAATAGTAAATAAGCTAACCCTATTAGCCATATATGCTGTACAGGGCCACTAAGAATAACAATCAGTTCTTCCTTTAAAGGGCGATTCCCATGTTCATCCATTTCAGCGACTCCGCCAAATGGCAGAATTTGAATTTTTTTTATTCTCCAATGAAAAAAATGGGCCGCAACCGCATGACCCATTTCATGAATAAACACGATGAAAAACAGCATAATAACTTCTAAAAATCGCCCTGTCATAATCCCAAAGCCAACAACAAGCCAAAATAAAGGGTGAATGGACAATTTAGCAAAGATATTATTCAAAGTTAATCACCTGAATGGGGTCAACAAAATGATCATTCTGTTTAATTGCAAAGTAGTATGTTCCCGTTTGTCCATCCTCTGAGTTCACAACCTTTCCAAGCTTCGTTCTGCTTTTGACAAAGTCGTATAACTTAACATCTATTTCATCAAGATTTCCGTACCATGTTTCACTTCCGTCAGGATGCTGAACAACAACTGTTTTTCCGATTTCGTCTTTTACGCCTATTTCAATGACAACACCATCATTGATTACTTCTACTAGCGAATCTCGTCCTGTTTCAACCATAATTCCCTGACCGTCTTTATTAAAAGGCTCTAAGACACGGCCAGCTACTGGAACCGCAAAAACAGGTTTTGTGTTCGGTTCATCACTATTAACATACTGAGATTGCTGGATATCACCAGTTTGTCCGCTATTATCAACATTCGGTAACAGTGCAACTGGTTGCCCAAATTGATCTTCATACCAATTTAAAACCGTTGCAAACTGAAACTCCTTATCCATACTTTGATTCACAAAGGCTCTTGCAGATTCCCATCTTGGAGAATTGTCTTTAAACAGTATTCCCACTACTAAAAACATACTTACAGCCAGTAGAACCTGAAACATGACGACTTCTTTCCTGAATATCGGCTGTGGACCATTTACAGAGTGTTCATAGTCGACAAACGGCATTTCCCCATATCGTTCTTCGTCCTTTGGCAGAGGATATATTCTGCTTTCCGAAGATCCCTCACCAAACGCAGATCGTTCTTTTCTCCGTTTTGCTATCCTTTTTTTCACGTCATTAATTCGATCACTCACCTAGAAATTCCCCCCGCTCGTCTCTTTTTTACTATATTTATGACTTGTCCCGAGAGGATATGACAGAGAAACTTTTAAGAATAGCGTTGATTATTTTTTTTCCGTACAAGGTTATAAGCCGCTCCTGAAAAAAGCCAATAAAACGGTGCGACTGTAATGACACTAATATTAAAAAACGCTTGAACATTGTAACCAAACATAACTGATATTAAGCCGATACTATATAATTGTGTCTCAAAATTTATTGTTTTAGATAATACAAGACGAAACAATTTTATTGCTAGTAATCCTAAAAGTAAACAATAAATAACTAAAGCAGGGAGCCCCATTGTAACGGCCATTTGCAGAAATTCATTATGTGCTTTATCAACATATATATTCTCAGTTCCAAAAAACTGGCGCAATTCATCAGGTGAATCATACGGAAAAACCTCGCCGAATGTATCTGGTCCTGAACCAAATAAATAATAGTCTTTAAGTAACGGAAAAGAAGACTTCCATATATATAAACGGCTTGAGCCTGCATGACTATCACCCGTTAAGACTTTATTGCCATCAGCAATAATCGTATTAGCCCGTTGAACAGTAGTACTTTGTTCAGTAATATTTACAATCACAAATAAACAACACAAAGCAAATGATAGTAAAAACCATTTTAGCCATAAACCTTTGTGTTTCCACACAAACAGTGTAAGTATCACGAATCCAACAAAACTACCAAGCCAAGCACTTCTCGTTAACGAATAAAGCATTGAAACAAACAGAATGCATATTGTACCTGCATACAGGTAAAGTCTTGGTTTCTTTTTTTCTTCTAAAAAGGCCGTCAAGCTAAATAGCAACATAATTACAGTATACGTTCCATAAAAGTTTGGATTATCGAAAAATCCATAACTCCTTGTCCATGTCAGTTTATCTGAATTTCTTGGCAAAAAATCGATTAAAAAGTGTTGGAGGATTGCATAAACACCAACTAGTCCAGAACTTACACTTACAGCAAAATAGACTTTGTTTCTTTTTAATATATCCAAATACCGTGATGAAAAGAAAAACAAACTTAAATAGCCAATCCAAGCTAATAGGCCTTCATAACGATCTTTTGTTCCAATTAATGATAACTCAGTATTTACTGAGAAATAAGTAGATAGCGTAATTTGCAATAATAAACATATTAGCAGCCAATCGACTTTCGTCAGTGTAGTCTTAGCGGTACCCTTTAAAATTAGCAACAAATACGATAACCAAAGCAAAAAAACAAAAACTGTTAAATAAATGGCTTTAGGTGCGGAGTAATAAGGGTCAGAGCCCGCAGGAAAAATACAAAATGGATATAACACAAGAAAGGCCAAGAGAAAATAATGCATAGTCGTTATCCTCTTTCTAGGTAAATATAAAATTGACTTACATCCGATTACACATTGTATCGCTATAATATTAGAAGAATCACATAAAAACACTTCGATCTGCTCGAAGTGTTTAATCTAAAAATATTTATCCTATTTTAAAGACATTTTAGGACAGGTTACTAAAAATGAACATACTACCTATCGCAGACTTTCAATCTAGCAATCATTGAAAATGAAATTACTTCATCCCAAAGAACTTTTTCATTTTAGAAAACACACCTGTTTTTTCATCTTCTAGCGATAACAATGGCACGGATTCTCCAAGTATGCGTCTTGCCATATTACGATAAGCAATAGACGCCTTACTTGTTGGATCTAATGCAATCGGCTCTCCCTTATTAGATGCCTTAATAACGGTATCATCATCCCCAACAATTCCCAATAGATCAATAGCTAAAACAGAAATAATTTCATCTACATCAAGCATATCGCCAGCCTTCATCATATGATTACGAATTCGGTTAACAATTAGCTTGGGCGGATCAATTTCTTCTTGCTCTAACAATCCGATAATTCGGTCAGCATCGCGAACTGATGAGACTTCTGGCGTCGTCACAACAACTGCTTTATCTGCCCCAGCAACTGCATTTTTATAGCCTTGTTCAATGCCAGCGGGACAATCAATAAGAATATAATCATACTCTTGTTTTAATTCATCAACGAGCTTTTTCATTTGTTCCGGCTGCACAGCAGACTTGTCCTTTGTTTGGGCAGCAGGTAACAAATAAAGACATTCAAAGCGTTTGTCTTTAATTAATGCTTGTTGAAGACGGCAACGTTCCTCAACAACATCAACTAGGTCATAAATTATCCGATTTTCTAGTCCCATTACAACATCTAAATTACGTAAACCAATATCTGTATCAATTAAACATACCTTTTTACCTGTTAATGCTAGGGCAGTGCCTAAGTTCGCTGTTGTTGTTGTTTTTCCGACGCCGCCTTTACCGGATGTAATAACGATAGCCTCTCCCATTTTACATCATACCCCTTTCAAGCCTCGTTAGTTTTGGTCTTAGATGCGGTAACGCTTGTACTCGATCTATGATTATTTGATTTTCATGCGTATCAATGAAAGCACATTCCATTTCATTGCCTGCATCTTGATTATCAGGTGAACGACTTACAAGATTATTAATTCTTATTTGCATTGGTTTCATTACAGATGCAGTTATAACCGCATCGTCATTTCCATAACAGCCTGCATGGGCAATTCCTCTTAATACACCCAATACAAAGATATTTCCGCCCGCAATTACTGTTCCACCAGGATTGACATCACCAATCAGTAATAAATCGCCTGGAACTTGGAATACCTGACCGGAACGAATTATTTTTGCTACCGTTGTAATATCGGTTTGCTTTTTCCATTCTAGTGCTTCTTCTTTTGTTAATACATTGGATTCAAAGGAACCGATGACTAGCTTTTTTTTACTTCGAATGATTTCTCGGATCTCATCTTGTTGTTGTCTATTAAGATACCTATTTCCAACTTTTATATCAACAGAAATTAAAGGACTATCTTTCTGCTGATTAGTAGATAGCTTTTCTTCTAGCTCCTTTAATAGTTGTTGAAACGAACACGAATCGTCCAAATGGAGAGATAAGCCACTTTTTGTACCTTTGATTGTCACAAATTGCTGTTTCTGTCCGATCATCTTCGCTCACCTCAGTACATAATTGTTTCGACATTTATGCTGTATTTCCTTTATTAATTAAACAGAATCTTTCATTGATAATTTTTCTAATTTTGTTAGAAATTGTTTCATTGGATAATAAACAAGAATTATAAAAACAGCATTTAATACTGCTGTTGGTAATAACCGATTATAAAGGAAGCCATTCCAATCAAGCGGAGCAACGTTTACTAAATAGTAGAGCCCATATACAATCGTTTCTAACAAGCCTATTCCAATGACAGTAATAAGGAATACTACGAATATATTAACATGTAGGACTTTCATCGTATAGGAGATTATATAAATAACAAGTGGAAACGAAAACATATAGACACCAATTATATCTGTATAAATAACATCATAAAGTAAACCTGCAATAATCGAATAAACAATTGCTTTATTTCGATCATAAAAAAAAGTAACTAACATTATTAAAATAATCGTAAATCTCGGAACAAATATTCTATCCATTTCCAATTTCCCTAAAGGGGTCAGCTCAACAAAACTACTTTCGGAAATAAATGCGATAAAAATTATAAACGGCAGGAGGAAACGTCTCATTTAGTATCCTCCTTCTACTTGCTCTAGCAAATCCTCATCTGGTGTCGAAGACAATCGTTCTACAATCATCACATGATCAATATCATAAAAGTCTGCTGACGGCTTAATATAAGCCATTTGTGTTAAACCATATTCATCAGGTACTACTTCGATAACTTCCCCAATGACTAAGCCTTTTGGAAACACACCGCCTAATCCAGAAGTAACAACAGTCTGCTTTTCTTCAACCTTAACATCAAAAGGAATTCGCTTAAATAGAAGTGCCTTTCTTTCTTCATCGTAGCCCTCTATTAAACCGAAAACATCTGCATTTCCTTTAATGATCGCAGAAATTCGATTTGTTCGATCCTCTGCACTTAGCAATTGAACAGTAGATGTAAATTGTGAAACTTGTTTTACCTTTCCTATCATTCCTTTAGAGGTAATGACAGCCATGTTTATCTTTACACCGTGCTGTTCACCTTTATTAATAAAGATAAGCTCGTGCCAATAGTCAGGATTTCGAGCGATTACTGTTGCTTGGGTTATTTTAAAATTCCGCAAGCTTTCTTTCTTATCCAAGATTTCACGAAGACGCTCATTTTCACTTTCTAATTCTAATACGCGAGCATTTAATTCTACATACTCGTCCAATCGTGCCTTTAATAGTTTATTTTCCTCAAATGTATTCTTGATTTCACTTATATTTTCAAAGAAACCCGCTGCATATTGAGCGGGTTGATGTAAGATAGATTGAAACCAGCCAACAGTATCTTTTAAAAACTGTTCAGGCCAACTCAACTTAGAACGATCATTCAATGAAAAACCAATCAATGCCACCAATAAAATAATACTGACTAAAAGCACGATCAACCGTTTGTTTAAGAAAAACTGTGGCATGATTTACACCTACTTCATTATTTTCTGTTTCTCGATGTAATTCCTGCTTTGGATCTGAAGAGATGAAGATTATCTAATGCCTTACCTGTTCCAATAGCGACACAATCTAATGGCTCTTCAGCTACTAATACAGGCATTTTTGTTTCTTCACTAATTACTTTATCGAGATTTCTTAATAAAGCTCCTCCACCTGTTAACACGATACCCCGATCCATAATATCTGCTGCTAATTCTGGTGGTGATTTCTCTAATGTGTTCTTAACTCCTTCTACAATCGCATAAACCGTATCTTGTAAAGCTGATCCAACTTCCTCAGCTGAAATAGAAATCGTTTTGGGTAAGCCTGTCAACAAATCACGACCACGAATGTCCATTGGTTCAATGCCTTCAGGATATCCCGCTGACCCGATTTCAAGCTTTAGCTGTTCAGCCGTACGCTCACCAATCATTAAGCTGTACTTTTTCTTAACATATTGGATAATGGCATCATCCATATCATCACCAGCTACTCTAACTGATTGGCTTGTTACAATTCCGCCAAGGGAAATAATCGCAACCTCTGTTGTTCCTCCACCGATATCTACAACCATACTGCCCGTTGGCTCCCATACAGGTAAGTTAGCGCCAATCGCTGCAGCAAAGGGCTCTTCAATCGTATACGCAGTACGTGCACCAGCTTGAACTGTTGCATCTTCAACTGCACGCTTTTCAACTGCAGTTATACCCGAGGGCACGCATACCATCACATTCGGCTTACGTGAAAAAGAGGACTGATTCCGCATTGCTAGATTAATAAAATGCTTTAACATGATCGCTGTTGTTTCAAAGTCGGCAATAACTCCATCCTTCATCGGCCTAACTGCGACAATATTTCCTGGCGTACGCCCGATCATATTCTTCGCTTCATTTCCCACCGCTTCAATCGTACCCTTATCAGTACGAAGGGCAACTACCGAAGGCTCACGAACAACTACCCCTTTTCCTTTAACATAAACAAGGGTATTAGCTGTTCCTAAGTCAATTCCCATATCGCGAGAAAAGCCACCTAAACCAAACATATATATGTACCTCTTCCTTTCTAAAAACCGGTCATTCTGAAATTTAGTTTCTAATTAACCGAGATATAAGTTGTGTATTTCGAAAGCAATATCGCTTATTTTCTATGATTAGAAATGTCCTTATGGGGATATATTCTGAAACATTGGCACAACAGCAAAAAGCTACTTATCTTGTTAGTACCTCTTAGATTAGTTATCAATGAAATTTTAACCTAATAAAGAACATTTCCCGTGAGTACACACAAACTCATAATTTTAATTATAATGTAAATAAAGAGAAAAGGATAGTCTTATACATATCCTTTTTCCTTGAGACTTATAAACTTTTGCTCACCAATAATTAAATGATCAAGAATTTCAATTCCTAGTAATTTCCCACATTCAACTAGCCTTTTTGTCACTTCAATATCCTCACGACTTGGCGTTGCGTCGCCACTTGGATGATTATGAAGACAGATAATCGATGCACTCGAACGTCGCAACGCTTCCTTAAACACCTCTCGCGGGTGGACAATGGATGCATTTAAACTACCGATAAAAATCGATTGTTTATGGATAACTTGATTTTTAGTATTTAAGTAAAGACAAACAAAATGTTCTTGTGATAAAAAGCGCATTTCATCCATCATATATTTCGCTGCATCTTCCGGGGATCGAATAACATATCGATCATCATATTGCAATCTACCCATTCTTCGTCCAAGCTCTACAGATGCGATAATTTGTAGCGCTTTAACTTGCCCTATACCATGGATATTGGTAATTTCCTCAATTGTTGCATCCTTTAACATTCGTAAGCCATCAAAATGCTTGATCAAGCGATTAGCTAATTGTAATACAGATTCATTTTTCGTTCCCGTTCGAAGTAGGATTGCTAACAATTCTTGGTTAGATAAACTTGATGGGCCATCAGCAATTAATCGTTCTCGTGGCGTCTCATCTTTCGGGAAATCGCGGATCATAAGCGATTTTCCTTCCAAAGTTTTCATCCCCTTATATTATGGCCATTATTTAAAATTACAAGCACTAATTCATAAATTTTTTCAATTCCCTAACTGTCCTTGAAATTGGTAACCCAACCACACTAAAATAGTCTCCTTCAATCCGTTTTACAAGAAGTGCACCAAGTCCTTGGATTCCATAAGCACCCGCTTTATCAAACGGTTCACCGCTCTCAATATACTGATCAATCTCACTTTCTTCAAGTTCCCAGAACGTGACTTTGGTTGGCTCGTAAAAAGCCGATCGATTTCCCTTTGTCACAATCGCAACCCCTGTATAAACAACATGCTCTTTCCCAGATAATAGCTGCAGCATTTTTTTTGCTTCATCTTTATCTTTCGGTTTGCCTAAAATTTGATCCTCAAATGTAACGATCGTATCTGCTCCAAGAACTACAGCATCCTCAGGCTGATGCTTTGAAACATCTTCTGCTTTTTGAAGCGCCAATGATTTCACAATCTCATCAGGACCTTCGTTAGGATCAAAGGTTTCGTCGACTTTACTTATAATAATTTCAAAAGGAATATTCGCTTTTTCTAATAACTCCTTTCTTCGAGGAGATCCCGATGCAAGAATTAGCTTTTTCATATCTCATCACCTATCACATATTTTCTTCTCTAAAAGCCCACTGCTTACTTAATAAACAAGTGTTAATCGTAAAATACCAAACTTTTTATCGTGAAACAAATTTGAGAAATTAAAAATTCTATATCTACCTTCTAAGCTATATAAATAACTTTTGTTAACTATACCTTTTACTTTAAGCATTTCTATGCAAAAACAAAAAGAAACCCTATCGGTTTCTTTTCTTAAAAGTTTAATTTTCAGCTATACTTTCTTTGAGAAATTAAAAATCGTACGGTTTTATTCATTTTTAGAATTTTTTACCCACTGATCATAAGCAATGTAGCCTTCTAACAATGCCTGCTGACTTTTCCAAAGTTGTCCTTCATCTAGTGATGATCTATAAGCTGATAAAGCTTGATAAGCATTTGTAATCGATCCTGAAAAAGCTGTTAATGAATCCGGTAATTCGTTAGGAATTGCACCATTCCAGTTTTTATAGCTTTGTTCAAGACTAGACCAACTATTATCATCTACCTTACTAGCAGTGAATGCCTGTGTTGATAGGGTAATTAACGACTTAAAAAGATCCTGTCCGTTGTGTATGAAGGATGTATAGGATTCATCTATTAATTTAGCATCTACACTTGATGTCTTCACACTTTTTACGTAGATTTCCTGTCCCTGCTCTTTATAGTACTCACTTATCGCGCCAATTTCAGTCGAGTTTGTCCCAATACCAATAAACATTAACACCGGATTCGATTCAGGTACTATTACAGCCGCTTGTCCATTTGTTGTTAATTTTGCGGCAAACTGATTGGCTGCCTCCACTGATGAGAAAGCACCACCTTGGATCACTTGAACACCCATTGCTTCTATTTCAGTAATGCCGGCTCCTGCCGTACTAGCAGTTTGTGAAGGTTGGTTGCTTTCAACACTTGGATTAGGTGGTGCAACGGCTTGTTGAACATTACCTCTAGGAGGTTCAGTCGAATCAGAAATATCTGTAAATAATGATAATACAATATAACCAAAGCCCGTACCGATAATAATTGCTGATATTAATGCAGCCAGCATCTTTTTTGATGCTGAAAATGCAGGTCTATGTTTAAATAACGGGGTATGGCGTTTCTTTTTCTTAGGTAATTTATGCCGTGGGGGCGGTAAAGACGTGAACTTTCTTTTTTTGATAGTCTTATTATAGCCTCTTTCTAAACGAACTTCTTCAAAGTCGATTATATTGGTTTGAAAGTCTTCGTCATTTTCATTATCTAGGACATACGTTTTCTCAAACTCCCCTGGTTCATCATGCACACTCTCACTTGCTACGGCGATCTCTTGATTCAATTCATCCTCAGATAATAGATTCTTTTCTTTACCATTAATGCGAATCGAAATACGCTCTGTTCGCTGCTTGTCCATTTTTCCACCTCTTTCAACGGTTCGCTCGCGCACTTTTATTAATGCTAACATAACGAAAATAAAAAAGAACAAGACATTTGTCGTCTTGTTCTTAATACTATTCGTCAATTGTTGACAATAGAACTGCTATCCATCGGAACTCTTATAATTTGGTTTGGATGTATGATATTATTTTTTAAGTTGTTATACTCCTGAAGAAATAATTCTTTTTTAAACGTATCGTAATATTTAACTGATATGGAGTATAAGCTTTCTCCAGGTTTCACTTTATGTAAAATCACATTATCCTGCTGTTGGTGCAATAGCTCATCAACTTGTTCTGGAACTTGGTCAATAGGATAACCTGCAACAGTAACAGATCTATTTAGAGTGACCTGTTCCTTTGCAGCAACTTCGTTTATCCCATTACTAGCTTTAGCTAATGGGTTTTGCTTGTTAGCTGGCTCTGGAACTTCAAATGGAGGTAACTCATTTTGCAGCTCCTCAATACCCGGGTGATAAAATGTAGAAATTGTCAGATTATACGACAACCTTGTATCCTCTTCCTCAATGATCGTCCGTCTCTCTGGAGGTCCAGAAAATGTAAGCGTGTCTATTTTCGTGATTCGTTCTAAATCTTCAATGGCTTTTAAAAAGGTCTCCATCGCATAATAATTAGGCGATTGAACAGATAAATTGATACTTAATCGTTTCATTCCTGGCGGCAGATTAGAAGGCGGTGGGGTTGTTACCACACTAGGAGATTGCTCATCTTGTTGATCACCATTTTGAATTTGCTGTGCCTCGTCAATCTGACCGGCACCTTCAACTTTGTTTTCTAGAGTTGACTCACCATTCGCTCCCGCAGGTTCCACTGTTACATCTTCATGCCCAAATGTCATGCTGGATATAAAACTATTTGAAACAACTTCCGCTCTTTCTAAATCTAATAAAAATTGCTCAAGTATCGGTTTTACCGGTACTTTTTTTTGCAAATTAGTAGAGTTCTGTGCTGTCTTTTCTTGGATTTCATTCACTTTATTTTCATAAGCAGCTAATAACTTTTCTTCAGTCGCAACGCTATTCTTTAAACTTTCAATACTTTGTTGCGTTGGTTTTATTTTTGAATAGTAAAAGCCAGCAAATGCTCCGCTGATAACGAGAATACCAGCAATTAGCAGCAGCGTTAATTTTCGAGTAAAATGAAGGGCCATTATGATTCTCCCTCCGCTTCGACTTCAGCTCTTAAAGCATCTTTATTTACTGTTAATTGAAATTGACCTGTATAACGAGGAACATAATTATTTCCTTCAAAAGTTCCACTGCCTTCTTCTCCCTCAACTACGATTGGAATCGTTGACAAACTATTTAAACTCGCTTCGCTAATATAAGGGGAATCTAGCAAGGACTTTAAGTAATAAGCCATTTCACGATTTGTATCCGTTTGGACCTGTAGACCTAGACTACCATCATCACTATAGGAAAAATTCATAATAAAGCCGCGTTCAGGCAACAATGACGTCAAATGCTGAATTAAAAGCACCGTTGGCGTAGGGAAAGTTTCCACCCATTCAATCGTTGCAATTAAATCATCGACCGCTGTTGTTGCAGATTCAGTTCCTTTTTTTTGCTCGTATACAGAAAGCAACTGTTGCTTAGATTGTAGCTCCCGCTCTAATCTAGTTAATTCTGATTCCGTTGTTTTATATAACATGAAAGCTAGTATACTTAGACTAACTATTAATATTGCTAAACTCGTAAAGATCACAAAGGGAGCGAGATTTCGTTTTTCTGGTTTTCCTAGTAAGTTAATTTCAACAAGCATTATTGCACCTCGCTTTTAAGAGCAAGTCCGACAAGCTCATGAAATCGCATCGGAATTTCTGCACCGGAACGAGTGCTAGTTGCAGCTTCAGAAAGTTGCTCAACAGACAGATCCACAGATTTTTTTAAGATGGAAACTACATAGTCTAATTTAGGGTAATCACCTGTTAGCAATATTTTGCTAACACCTACTCGACCTTGATTAACAGAATACCGGTAAAAATTAAGCATCCGATCGACTTCAGTGACAATATCTTGAATTTGTCCATCAATTTCTTCTTGCTCACCGATCCAAAATAACTTTTGAATCCCATCTTCACTTTTTTTAACTTCCCATAAATCATGATCTAAATTCAATTTTAGATGCCTTGTAAATTGAGGTATATCTTGATGAAAAATTGTTACGTTTACAGCCTGTATATCAAACTGCAGCAGCATTAGATGTTCATCCTGATCTACCATTTTTAGAGTATGTAACAATCGATATACTGATAAAGATGATACATCTACAACAATAGGTTTTAACTTTATATCTCTAAGAACAGTTGCGTACTCCTCGATTAAATTTCGTTGGGACGCAACAAGTACTATTTCAGTTTGTTCTTCACCTTTTTGAACGATTGAATAATCAAATTGCGGATCTTCAAACGGTAAGTGAATACTTTCACCTAGCTCTAAAAACAAGTAGCCCATTATTTCATCATCTGGAATATCAACTGGGATCTGAATTTTCCGGATTACTACGTATGCATCTGGTACAAAAAATTGTACTTTCCTGCCACGCAGTTTAAGTTCATCTATTATTTCTGAAAGTATCATGGTTAGCGTTTCTCGTTCGATGATTTTCCCTTCACGAATGACACCAGGCGGCAAATAGCGTTCACCATATGTTTGTAATGATTCAAGATTTGCTTGTGTAGATTCAATAAAACGAAAGACATGATCTTTAATGACTATATGTATTTTGTGATTTTTCTTGGTAAACACCGCCTACTTTCACCCCCAATAAGAATCATACGTTTATATAATCTGCATACCACTTAATAATAGGTTGTCCAAAAAAATAAGCTGTTATCGCACCCATCACAATAAAAGGCCCGAATGGTACAGGCTCTCCACGTTTAACTTTTCCACTTAGCAGCAAGCATACTCCGACGATCGACCCATACAAGCTAGCGAACATTAAAGTTAGCAAAATATTTTGCCAGCCTAACGCCAGGCCTAACACCGCAAATAGCTTTATATCGCCGCCGCCCATGCCGCCACGACTTATGACCGCAATCAATAGCAATAAACCGAATCCTAGCACACTGCCAACAAAAGGACTATACCACGGGTCCAACGGGATAATGATCCTAGCAATTAGAAATAACGGAGCAAAAAACAACAGAACTTTATCTGGAATGATCATATAATGAATGTCAGAAATAAAAATGATCATTAGCAAGGACATTAATAGCAGGGCAACTATTAGCTCTGGTGTCCAACCGATCAGAATCGCAGACAACACAAATAAACAACTCGTCATAATTTCAAAAACTGGATATATCCACGAAATTTTCATACCGCAGCTTTTACATTTTCCTTTTTGTAATATAAAAGAAAAAACAGGAATCAGCTCCGTGGCTGTTAGTTCATGTTGACAGTTTGGACAATGAGAGCGTGGTTTGATGATCGACAATTTTTGCGGCACCCGCAAACCAACAACATTATAAAATGATCCTAATACAAGGCCAACAATTCCTATATAGATAAGTAAAATAAAATTCATAGGTATCATTCCAAGTTAATATTTGGGTAGAACAACATCTTCCGTATCAAGTGTATCAATCGGCACCATTGTTTGTATAGACTTTTCTCCTACTAGCGTTGGATTTGTGATTGTATTTATGATCGAAGTTTGTTTTTGATCAACTGCTGTTAAATAAATTTGATATATTACCTGATCCTTAACTTTAATTACTCTTATGTATGAGTGATCACCGTACACTTGATCAAGCGATGTTATCGAATCAAAAGATTCCGAATCCAAACCACCTTGAATATAGTTCGATTGAATTAGTGTTGTTAATGAAATATCTGTATAGTATAAAGAATGCTCATTATAGTAATCATCCCTACTAAAAGAAGGCTGTTCTCTAACAAGGTAGATGGGCATTACACGAGTGATCGCATCTACGTTGAAAAGATGGGAATGCTTTTCAGAAATTTCGATGGCACGCGCTAATAAAATATTTCCCACAACAAACGAAATTCCAATAATCGCAATCACCGCAAATGTTTCTGTTAAGGGATATTTTTGGCGATTAGGATCAAGGGAAAAAATATTTAGAATCATGTTGTGGGAACCTCCTTTTGGTGTAGATGTGGAAAACCGCATCAACGGGGTTGATGCGGTGGTCAATTCAAATTTATCCTGTTACATCAGTGCGATCAAGATCAGCTGCTTTAACACCAGTACCATCCGATCCAATATCATGGTTTGCTCCATCTAGCCATACTGAATATTCTATAATTCCAGTGGCATTTTTTTGTACATAAACTTCCCCAGCAGTATATGATCCTGTACCGGTTGGATCTTTAGGAGCAGATTCTAGATAGCCCTGACTAACTAAATCAGTCATTTGTAACTCTGTGGCAGTAGTTGTAATATTAATTCCTTCAGATGCAACCTTCAATCTTGCTGCCTCAATTAGTTGTCTTGCATTAGCAACATGTGCATCCTTTTTACTATTGTCAATTATATTCCCAATACTCGGCACAGCAATCGCTGCAATAATTCCCAAAATAACGATTACTGCAAGTAATTCAACTAATGTAAAACCTTTGTTATTCTTAAGCAGCTGTTTCATTTTTTTAATCATTTCTTCTCTCCTATTCCATCATTTGTTTGTTTTGGCTATTTTCTCTTTTTATAGCCAATTTATTTGAAAATCTGTGGTGTATTTTTGGGAAAATAAAAAGGCCAATAATATTTATCTCTATAAATAAAACTGGCCGGTTGCACTAGTAGCTCCAAATCGTCCAAGTGCCCATTTACGAACGATTCTTCATTGCTTCCAATATAATACTTTCGAACTAAATCTATTATATAAAGAATTGTTTAGATTATCTATAGAAATTTATTTCTTTAATGTGAAATTTTTGTTAAGCCTATTGAATTTGCTCGAAAATGGAAAACATTGGGATCGCAATTGCTGCTACAATACCACCGACGACAACAGACAAAAATACAATCATTAACGGCTCAATTAGCGATTTAATTTGGTCTGTTGCATGATCAACCTCTGTTTCATAAAAATCAGCAACCTTATCAAGCATCACGTCTAAAGAACCTGTTTTTTCGCCAACAGCCAACATTTGCGTAACAAGCGGTGGGAATATCCAATGCTTTTCCATTGGACCTACCATTGATTGGCCTGTTTCTAACGCGTTTCTTGATTCCTTAAGCACTTTCACGACTACTTCGTTGCCAACAATTCTTTCAACAATGGCAACAGATTGGAGAATAGGAACAGAAGTCGCAAATAAAGATGCCATTGTTCGTGTCATCCTTGCTAACGCTGCTTTTTGTAGTAGTTTACCGAAGATCGGTATTTTTATAAGTGCATAATCAATGTAATATTTTGTTTTTGGATTACGTTGCAATGTGGTAAATCCAAAGTAAGCTGCAACAACCAATAAAATAAAAACCCACCAAAGGGATTTGAAGTAATTCCCAGCATTCACAACAAGTCTTGTAATGAGCGGCAGCTCTGATCCAAATGACTGAAACATGCTAGCAAATGTTGGCACTACTGCTGCTAACAAAAATATGACGACAACAGCGGCAATTCCCCCGACAACAATGGGATAGGCCATCGCTGACTTAACTTTGGCTCTCGTATTATGCTGCTTTTCATAATAAACAGCGAGACGGTCTAAAATTTCATCCATATTACCGCCTGCTTCTCCCGCCCGGATCATATTGATAAATAGCGACGGAAACACTTTGCGATGCTTTTCAGCAACATCTGAAAAGGGATTACCTGCGCGCAAACCTTCTTCTACATCTACTAAAGCTGCATTTAAGACTTTGCTGTTTGTTTGCTGTGATAGTATATTTGTTGCATCAACAACAGAAATCCCTGCTTTTAATAAAGTTGAAAACTGGCGAATATAAATGACAAAATCCTGTAATTTTACACGACCTTCAAATAATTTAATTTCTTTATATAAAATGCTAGTTAGTTCCTCAATTGAAGTTACCGCTATTCCTTGTTCACGGAGCTGTTGAACTGTCTCCTTTTGCGAATCGCCTTTGATTCGCCCTTGAACTACTTTTCCTGTTTTATTGCGACCTTTGTAGCGAAAGTAAGCCATTCTATAAAGCTCCTTCCTGCAAATAAGGAGCGGCCATTTCTTTAGTAATATATTTGTGTTCTACTAGATCTTTAATTGACATCTCCAAAGTATGCATTCCGGCTGCTTTGCTAGTTTGCATGACGCTCGGTATTTGATGAATTTTTTCATTGCGAATTAAATTTTTAATAGCTGCTGTATTCACTAATATTTCAGTAGCTGCTTTCCGCCCTTTTTTGTCTGCAGTTTGGAAAAGGCGCTGTGAAATAATTGCGGCCAATACTGATGCTAGTTGGATGCGCACTTGGGCATGCTGATTAGGCGGAAATACATCAATAATTCGATCAATAGTTGCTGGTGCACTCGTTGTATGTAAGGTTCCTAGCACTAAATGCCCTGTTTCTGCTGCCGTAATAGCTGTTGAAATCGTTTCTAAGTCTCGCATTTCCCCTACTAAAATCACATCTGGATCTTGCCGCAAACATGCACGTAATCCATTTGCAAAATTTTGCGTGTCAAAACCTACTTCCCTTTGATCAATAATACAATAGCGGTGCTTATGTAAATATTCAATTGGATCTTCTAGCGTGATGATATGTCTGCGCATGTTTTTGTTCATATAATCAATCATAGCTGCCAATGTGGTTGACTTACCACTACCAGTTGGGCCAGTCACTAGTAACAGACCTTGGGGCTTTTTGGCAATGTCCTTTAGAACTTCCGGCATTTGTAATTGCTCAAGCGTTGGAATTTGCGTCGGAACCGTCCGGATCGCCATGCTTATGCAGCCTCTTTGATGGTATGTGTTTACACGAAAACGAGATACGCCCTGAAGACCATATGAGAAGTCAAGCTCGCCTTTATCTTTAAATTGCTGCCATTGACTATCTGAAATAATTGATTGAGCCATACCTTCACTATCAGCTGGTTTAATAATATCTTTTCCATATTGTTTTAATTCACCATGAATTCGAAACACAGGTGGTACACCAACTGTTATATGAACATCTGAGGCACCTAGCTCAAATGCTGCTCGAAGCAATTGATCTAATCGTTCTTTCATTCCCCTCACCCTCCTTTAATCCTCTACAGCTACACGCAATACTTCCTCAGTCGTGGTCAACCCTTGTTTTGCTTTTAATAATCCATCATCAAGTAAAAAAATCATTCCAGCTTGCATAGCATGGTCACGAATTTTTGAAATCGGAGCATTGTTCATCATTAAACCACGGATTTCGTCATCAATAACAAGCACTTCTTGAATCGCCATACGGCCACGATATCCTGTATCTCTACAGCTACCACAGCCACGACCGCGATATAGTTTTTCTACATACAGCCCTCTTTTATTGAACATTTGTTTTTCCATTTCCGTAGGTGCATAGGGTTCTTTGCAGTCTGTACAAACTTTTCTTAATAACCGTTGCGCAACAATTCCCGATAGGGACGAAACTACTAAATAGGGCTCAACATCCATATCAATTAAGCGCGGAATCGTTGCAATCGCGCTATTTGTATGTAGTGTGCTTAAGACTAGATGCCCTGTCAAAGACGCTCTAATCGCAATTTCTGCTGTTTCCGTATCGCGAATTTCTCCAACCATAATGATATTAGGATCTTGACGTAATATAGAACGTAAGCCTGCTGCAAACGTTAAACCAACATTAGCGTTGACCTGAACTTGATTAATACCCTCAATTTGATATTCCACTGGATCTTCAACTGTAATGATGTTCACTTCATCTGAATTTAAATAATTTAAAGCTGCATATAAAGTTGAAGATTTCCCAGAGCCGGTTGGTCCTGTAATTAGAATAATCCCTGATGGTTGCTCAATCAGTTTTATAAAGCGCTTGTAGTTGATTTTATTAAATCCTAGTTCAGATAGCTTATTAAGAACACTGCCTAAATCCAAAATCCGGATCACAACTTTTTCTCCATATACTGTAGGCAGCGTTGAAATTCGCAGATCAATCGGTGTCATGCTTAAGTTAACTTTTATTCGACCATCCTGTGGCAACCTTGATTCGGTAATATTTAAATTGGCCATAATCTTAATCCGCGCAATTAGCTGCGCCTGTATATTTTTAGATAGTGTTCGCTCAGTTTTTAACACACCATCGACCCGGTACCGAATAGCCACCGTTGTTTCGTGTGGATCAATATGAATATCGCTGGCCTTAAGCTGGATGCCATGAAGAAGGATTTGGTTTACAAGATTGATAGTCGAATCATCGACATCTCCACCAGCTCCACCTTCACCAATCTTTATATCATCTTTAGTCGCTTGGATGTTATAATGTTTATTAATTGCTTGGAGGATATCATCTTTGGTCGCAATCGCTGGAGAGATTTGAAATCCCGTTGCCATCCGCAAATCGTCAATGGCATAATAATCCATCGGGTCATTCATAGCAACAAATAGTTGATTTCCTTCCTTACGAAGTGGAATTAATAACTTACGACGTGCTAAATCTTTAGAAACAAGATTCATTAAGCTAGAATCAATTGGATAGCGATATAAACTAATGTGTGGAATACCTAATTGGAATTCTAACACTTCGATTAGCTGATGCTCGGTAATATATCCTTTATCCACTAGGGCATCGCCAAGCTTTTGTCCATTCTTTTTCGTTTTCAATGTATCTTGTAATTGTTCGTCTGAAATAATTCCCGCTTCAACTAATAAATCGCCGAGCCGCTTTCTTTTCGTTGACACCAAAAGCCCTCCCTATCAAAAGGATTAAAATAAATCATCTTCAAGTTGCTTAAACAATGCCTTACGTTTGTTAATAATGTCCCTGTTCTCTTCGTTTAATTCGACTTTCTCACCTGCTTTTAACTCTGTTTTTTCGTTTATTACATCTGCCTTTGTTTCAGATTTTGTATGTAAATCTTTAATAGTATCTGTTTCTAAATCCTCTTGTTTGTCGATGTCGCCCAGATCAGTAAGTAATTTTTCGTATTGACTAGGATTTACCTTTGCTGGCAATTCTTCTACATCAGGCTCTGGTTGTATTTCGATATCATGTAATAGATATTCAACCGCCAAATCTTGCTTAGGGTATTTGTTGACTTCACTTTCATTAATAAGGTGCTCCTCAGTTACTATTTCGTCGAGAAGTTCATTATCATCACTTTCAGCTACTTGATTATCATTCATTTCATTATTTTCGATGTTTATAGGCAGTTCAATAACCTCGGCATTAACAATTTTTTGATTATAATCTTCAAAAAGAGATTCCATATTTTCGTCTATATCTATATTAATAACTGAATTATAAAAGCTAGAACTTGTTTCTTGTTCTTCAATTATATCGTTCTCCATTTCCTCGTCTAGTATAGATTTCGATTCAGGTTTCAGCTTACTATCCGGAATATCTTCATTGCTCTTTTCGATTTCGTTTTCTTGTTTTGTTAATAAACTCAAATCTACTAAGTCAGAATTAGACATCGCATTGTCTTTTTCTACCATTATGCTATCTTCTTTTTCAAATTCTTCTTGTGCAGGGATCCATTCTGATAATTGTGTACTGTCTAAATGCATTTTGTCCTCATCCACTATAGAATCAGCTACTGTTCGTTCTGTTTCCTCCTGTATGGATGATGACTTTTGAACATCCTCATTAACTGCAATTACTTTGTCCGATTCTGCCTTTGTCAATGAATTTATGTAATCATCGATCCTACTTTGATTTATTGAAGATATATCTATATCGTTGACCAATTCTTTATCTATCGTTTGGTTGTGATTTGTTTCGATTATGTCTTCAACCTCAGGTTGATCAAGCTCTAATATATAATTTCCAAATAGAATAGTCAGTAATACTAACAACACAATCATTGTAATAGCAGCTAATGAAATACTATAAATACTTGTCATAAGGTTAAATAATAATGCAACAAACAAAGAAACCCCGACAATCATAAGTAAGTTCTGTTTCGTCACTTTTATCGGTAAAAACAGTAATATAACAAGTACTATTGATGCTCCGATTATAGTAGCGATTAGTTGTAGCATCCTCACACCTTCTTTATTAACAAAATATATATAAAAAGCGAATCCTTGCAGCGGATTCGCCATATAATTACTACCTTATTATGATATCAAACATTTTAATAAGCAAGTACATTAAAATTAGGAGCCTTTTTGAATTTCATCAGGTGAACCCCACATTTTTTTATCATCCTGATCTGGAGAACTAGGTTCAGGTTGCTCTCCTTGTTTCGGAAAAGGTGGTATTTGTTGATTATCCAGTGAAGGCTCTGGTTGTTCATATAAATCTTGCTCATCATTTATGATATTTGTATTCTCTTGCATATCATCTATATTCCCTGGGAGCATTTCACCAGTCAGCGGTACTTGTACAATTGAATGAACTGGTGGATAGTAATCCTCCGAAATCAAATTAGATTCGAGTAATGCTCCATTTTGATCAAGCTTATTACGATAAACTTCAACTTGCTCGCCATCTCTTCCCTCATTTAAGGTTCTTGACTGACCATATTCTAACGTAGCAGTATATTGTAGCACAGTTTTAGGTTTGAAAGTTTGATGATTACTAAGAATAACCTCATATTTCTCACCTGTTGAAATCCCTTCAATAGCTACAATAAAACTTGAATCAATTAACTCGAATATTAATTTTACATCTGAAGGGATAGTATTCGTAAAAGCTAAGTCAAATTTCGCAGGTTTAACAACCGCATCAAACCCAAGAGTACTATACGATGGAAGTGCTCTGCTCATATGTCTTTCTTTTATATCGAAACCAGCAAGAAGGGCTGCTTCATAAAGACCATTAGCCACTATGTTCATTGCCTCTAACCGCTGGTTTGAAAGTTGCTCACCAGGTATAACAGATAATAACGAAAATGATTCCAATGCATTAACGTTAATTGGATTATGATCTTTAATCCAATCAGCTAAGTATTTTTGTAATTGGTTATCAAAGTTAGTAATGGTACTTTTAGATAATAGTTTTGGTACTTGATCATCAGAGTTCTGCTCGATATATGTTAATAAATCAAATTGGAAAACACCTGGTTTTAAATGAGTAACAGTATTAGTTATTTCACTTTTTAAAGACTCATATTGAACGGAATTAGACAATGAAGGATCCATACTACGAATCTGCTCTTGTAGTATATCTTCTCTAACAGTCGCCAATAACGGCGATGTTTGACCATCAACCGCAGTATCAACACTAGTCTTTATATCAAATTGAATAAATGTAGGTTCCATTTGTACACTTTGGTCATAAAATTTCAGTTCAAACGTGCTCGAAACTTTCCATGTTTCAACCGTATCGAGTACTTTGGCCATTGCTTCTGCTGAAGTTAATCCTGCAATATCTACCGAACCAATAAAAGTGCCTTTTGAAAATCCTGATGTTTCCGTAAAGACAGATTGATATACTCGTGCCCCAAGATTAGAAAAAATAATCATAAATAACGTACACAATGTCATCAGAAAAAATAACTTCGCATTAAACCGGTGATTCACAACTGATTGCCCCCTTATTCACCATCTACGTTCATAGATAGCTCGACAACTACACTAGGGCCTTCCTCCTGCACTCTAATAATCTCTTCTTCAGATAAAACCGTTCCATTTGCAACTAATAAAACTCCACTTTTATCATAGATATCTTTAGTTACGGTCTTACCCATTAATAATTCTATTTGTTTCGCTTTAATTGCTTGTACTTCTGTTGAAGTATTTGGACGATCTGCTTTTACGTCAGTATCTAGAATAGACTCTTCTTTTACCTCATCTAAAATCGACTCGATGGCTGACGCTGTCATATGTGATGAATCCTCGAGTTCATTTAACCGATTGCTAGGAATAACTTCATCAATGACAGATGATGGCTCATGACCTAAGTCTTCAATTGAAGACAGGAAAGAACTTTGTGCATCTTCCTTTACAATGATGATATCTTTTCCATATGTTAGTACACATTCTGATGGTAAAGCAACCTCGCTATTAGACAGCTTTAACATTGCACCTAAAATATTCCCATTATCTTCATCAATATAAAATTCAGATACTTCTCCAATTAACTGGCCTTTACGAGTCATAACCTTTGTACCGTTAATTTTAATCTTTTTATTTAATAATTGATTAGCGATTGGAATTTCATTTAAATCAATAATTGCATTTTCACTTTCAACTGTAACTGCATATTCGCCAATACCAACTACCTTTTTAAAAGGTATGGCTTTTACACTTACTTGCCAGTCCTCATGTTCAATTGTTAAAAAATCTATAGAACCCTTATCTGGATTAATTACTAATGATTTTACTAAACCAACCTGTTGACCATCAGAAATACTAATGATCGGTAAACCTAATATTTCAATACTTTTTTTCATTGTATTCACCACACCTGTTCCTTTGAATTCACGGTTCGACATATCTTTTTCTATTTTAACACGATTTGACAGAAAGAAAATAAAAATCTGTTACATAATATCTTGACAATATTTATCATAAAGGAAAAGAATCTCTTCCATAAGGATCGGATAGTTATCAAACCGGTCTATTAAGTCAGTTAATAATTTAGACAATAAATGATATTTTTCTTCTTCAATATAATGCTCAATAAGTAAGTGTGCAAATGTATAATAATCCTGTTGCGGTAAATCAGGATGTAAATGCCCTAGAATCATCTGTTCATATTCTGCACCTGACATAAGCGTACGCGATAAGTGTATTTGAGATACCATCGTATGAAACATCTGTTGTTGAAGCTTTGTCTTCGTTACATTTTTTGGTTTATGTTCATTTAATGTTTCAGTTGATTCAACATGTTCAGCTTTGATTGAATCACTAGAATCCATTTTATCCTGTTGTTCAACAATAGGTTCTAATTCATGATGCTGAACAGTTTGCATATCGTTCTCCAATGATTGATCTGTTTCTTCATCTACAGTTTCTTCTAGCTTATCATCACTTATCTGAACATTATTAATAGTCTCTTCAACATTTGTCTCAATTTCGTCTGTGTTGTTCTGCTCATAGATTTCATCATGTTCAGATCTGCTGTACTGTAAAGATTGAGGTTGTAATAACTGGTGTTCAACTTCTGCAGCTCCACATATTTCGCTGCTATCTGCTTGATTCATTTTTTCTTCTGCACTATGACTAAGTTCTTTTAGAATGGAGTTATTTAGATTATGTTGTTCAGTTTTACCATCTAAAGTATTTTCGTCTAGCTCAACAAATCCGTCTGAATCGCTATCATCAATTAACTCTAGGTCACTTTCATTTATATGAATTTCAATGCTGTCTGTATCAATTAGCTGCTCATCTCTCAAAGATTCATCATCTTCAAAATTCATAATCTCAGGAAGCTCCTCCTCTAGTGGGTCTAGCGTTTCACTTTCATCATCAGCGCCAACTACATTGCTTTCTTCGAATTGCATATTTCTATCATATTCAGAGTTAACTGTCTCTACTACTTCTTCTTCAATCTCTTCATAGATAGACTCTTGGCTTAACAGAGATTTTTCAACAGTGTCTACATTTTGGTCAGTCAAGAAAGCATATTCATCGCTAACACCAATTCCTTGCGTTGTCTCTTCATTATCTTTTGTATCAATGATTTCAGTTTCTTGGTCTTCTTGGACAAAAATAGATGACTCTTCATAGTCCTCAGTTTCTACTAATTCTTCTTTATGATTATGATGCAAACTATGAGACAAACCGTATTCTGTAGACTCAGCGATAAATTCTTTATGTTTTACATCAATTTCGATTACTGCCTCAATTTCTTCAGCTTGCACCTGTTGCTCTTGATTTAAACTTTGCTCTTCAACGCTTTCTAATACTGCATTATTTTCTAGCTCATGTTGATCCGAGTTACCATCAGAATGTAGTACTTCAACTTCATATACTTGGTTTTCTTGTAATCCTTCAATACTTAAAGTATCATCCTGTATCTCGAGCTCAGACCTATTTTCTACTTCAACCAAGTCTAAGCTTTGAGTTTCATGTTTTTCATCAACTACTTCTTCTGTAGCCTCTATAATTGACTCCTCATCAGAGCTGATAGTTTCTAGTAGTTTCTCCCCCTGATTACTTTCAGAATCAATTTGAGATTCGCTATCACTATCCTCATGCACGCTCTCGTTCGTTAAAAATTGTTCAGAATGGTTAACACCATTTACAACATCATTTTGATTCCCCATGATAGTCGAATTCATTTCATCTAAATATATAGCTTGAACTTCATCTTCAGTGGAATGTGTGTTATCAAATAGCGGCCCGGTTACTTTTTCGTCATGCCCCTTATCATTATTAACAATTGTGTCTTCTGAAAAAACTGGAACTTTGCTATCAATACTAACCGTTTCATTTATAAGTGATTGCCCTTTGGTTTCATCAATTGAATTCAAAACAGGCATGTCATTAACATGTTCTGAATTCGAATAATCTTCATTGTTCTTCACATTTGACTCAATGTGAATCTGCTCTTGTTTATGTTCCATAGCATCTGGGTTTATGTATGAATGATCAGCATCCTTATTATCGTTAGTATGGTCTGAATAAATCATTATATTTCGCAACTTTTTTTCAGTAAAATATGTAACAATAAGTGCAAGTCCAAATAACATAATTAGTGTCTGCCACAATTCGTAATACATGTTAGCAATTAACCCTACAGTCGCTAACAAAAATGACACACCAATAATAATCAATTTACCCTTTGCATTGAATCCAAGTGGCACAATATATAAAATCGGGACTAATAGCAACATTGTAAAAAAGGAAAATATAAATATCTTCATGTTCTCACCTTCTTTCAAAGAATGTGTAGAATCGACAATAAATGCGACACTTTTCGACTCTCCGTTATTGTATAATAAAGTGAACCTTTTTAAAAGACGATTATTTATAAGTCCTACTGCTAAGGATGGTGTTAATTTGAATTTACGTTATAAAAATGAAAAGGGACTTACATTAATTGAAATATTAGCAGCACTTCTAATTTTATCTATTGTTATCACTGTTTTTATTGGTTTTTTCACAAATGCTTTTAGATTTAATTCTATTACGTCAAATAATATTAAAGCAGTAAACATCCTTCGAGAAAAACAAGCTACAATTAGAGAAATGCCAATCATGAAAGATTTAGTAGAAGATATCATGGTTAATGGAGTTGATTCAGCACCAGGAGCCTATTACCCTTTAGGAGCAGTCACACAAACTACAATTAACAGTGAAATCCATTATAGGGTTGAAATCCTCGATTCAGAATATGCAATTTTAATGTTTATAAAAAGGAATCCTGATTATTACGATACCACAATGGAGCATCAACTATTTAGACTTTATTTTCAAATATTCGAAGATACAAAACTGCTATCAGATACCTATGCATATTACGAATACATTAAATAATAATTGAAGTTAAGGAAGGATTGGACTAATGAAGGATACGCTAACTAAACAAACAGGCATTACTTTAATAGAGTTGTTAGCGGCTCTAGCTATTTTATCTGTATTAATTAGCTTGACTTTCGGAGTATTGATCAACGGTATTAATTATTCCAAAACTGCTGAAACGAATGTACTATTACAACAAGATGCAAATTATATTTTTAGCTTTTTAACAACACAGCATGAAACACAATCATCCTATACCATCCAATTTGACCAAAATCCAAATGCAAGTACCATTACTGTTTTAAATGCTAGTGGTGATAGTACTGTTCTTTCTAGTCCTAACCATGAATATAGCCTGTATACTAGTAGCTCTATCCCACTTCCTAACAACACTATAATCACACCTTCATCACAAAATTTCTTTATAAAACTAGTGATAACGGATAAGAAAAAACCTAATCTTCAATTTGAACTACAAACTACGTTATCAAGAATGTAGGTGAAATATTTATGAAACTAAAAGAAGAAAAAGGAATAGCGCTCGTAATGGTTTTAGTGATGATAACAGTATTCACTATCCTTGGAATTACTGTAGCTGGAGCTGCTATTAATAATATGAAACAAATTTCTACTTCAGAAAAAAGCATACAAATTACTGATATTGCTGAAATGGGATTCACACATTATATAACCCAATTTACAGATCGTTATAACGCGGAAATGGAAACCATTAAAAATAATATTCGCACACAGATTATCGCAGACTTTGAAGCGGGTAATTTAAACAGTCAAGAGCACTATGAAAATAACGTTGCAATAGAGTTATATAATAGCCTTTCTAATTCAGATCTTATTAAGTTAGATGGTACATCAGTTTTTGACTTGACCGTGAATTCGGATCCAAATGATGGCCGAAATTTCTCAATCTTTATAACACAATTTGATTGCACAACCTGTTACAACGATCCAACTTTATTTGATGGAGATGGTGAAATTATTACCATTAACTTTAAGAGTGAAGGCAAAATGGGAACAGACCACAAAAGTATCGGTGCAACGATAAATTTAAAGATTGGTAAAATAAATATCCAAGCTGGCGGAGATGGCGGGGGTGGAGATGGTGGCGGTGGGGATGGTGGTTCTACCGATAATCCTTTTGAACACCTAGTAGATCCTCCTCCAGAACCAGTAACGACAGGAACATGTCCTGGTTCAAATTCATCATTAAGCGATGGCTGTGAATATAACGGCTCGATCACATTAAACGCAAATGGTCCTTCACCATCAATCGTTAACCAAGATGTAAAAATTACCGGGGATTTTATTTCTGAAAAAAACATCGACGGAATTGAAGGCTCTAATCTCTATATTGGGGGTGGAGTTAGCTTTGGACAGCCAATTAAAGGGATTAAAGATTCATATATATATGTAGGTGGCGATACAGATCTAGCTGTAGGCTCAACCTTTAGTAATATAAATCAAGGTGGAATTCAGTCTTCGACCATCTATATTGCACAAGGTTCCATCCAATTTACACAACCGATCGAAATAAATGGATCCAAGCTTTATTTAGGTGATGGCACCAATTTAAAAAATATTAATAACCTAACGAATAGCTTATTGGTGGTTAATAGTGATGCTAATTTTAATTCTCCGATCAATACGTTTTATAATTCTAAAATATATATTAACGGAGATGCTTCGTTTCATAATATCAATGGATTTGCAAATAATTCTCTTATTTGTGTTCGTGGAACAATAACAGGTCATCCTGGCTCCCAATATAATGTTTATTCATCTACACTAAATTCCACAGAGTATAGCGAATACTGTCCATCAGGTGAAATTGACTATGAAGATATTTTTCTAGAGTGGGATATGGAAAACACTGATATAAGCTATCAATATGATTAGAAAAATGAAGGAGATCAAAGCTTAACAAATGATCTCCTACTTTTTTTGTTTCATATTTTTATTTGAAATGGTTAATTACCCTTTCTCTCACAACCGCTAAAAAGTAAATTGAACCTGTTATAACCAACACTTCATCATCCTTTACATCCTTTTTCACTTCCACTAATGCCTGTTCCCATGACTCATAGAATTGCTTATTAGTAGTTGTAGCTATGTCATACAACACCTTTGCCTTGGTTGCTCGCGGAAAGTCAAAGGTTGTAAATGTGATGCTGTCGGCGATCACTTCAAGCTGTTGTATCATTTCTTTTAACGATTTGTCGCCTAGTGCGGAAAATAATAGTTTTATTTTCTTATCAAAATAATACTTCTGCAATGTTTTGCATAAGGATTCGATTCCCTCAGGATTATGAGCACCATCCAAAATAATGATTGGATTCTTCGATATCATTTCAAAGCGGCCTTTATTAGTTGTCCTTTTTAATCCCTTGCGAATATCCTCTTCTTCTAGTGCAAATGAACAGTTCTGACTTAGATAATCTGCAGCCATTAAAGCTAAGCTAGCATTTGAATATTGATGCTCACCTTTTAAACTTATTTCTAAATCCGATATTCTTGAAAAAGGAGACTTAAATGAGAATGTCTCGTGCTCGCTCAAATTTTCTAACATTTCAAAATTAAAATCACGATGTAGTAGATACAGCTCTGCTTCATGTTCGACCGCAGTGTGCGAAATGATTTCTATCGCAGAAAGTTGCTCAACACCCGAAATCACAGGTACGCCCTGTTTTATGATACCCGCTTTTTCTGTTGTAATTTCTTCAATCGTATCGCCAAGGATGTTCATATGATCATGGCCAATATTTGTGATAATTGAAAGCAATGGTATGACTACATTTGTTGAGTCCAACCTTCCCCCTAGTCCCGTTTCTACAAGAGCTATGTCAACTTCATTTCTTCGGAAATAATTAAACGCAAGAGCAGTTAAAATCTCGAAAGGAGTTGGATCCGTTCCGGCATTTCTAAGTTTATCAACACTTGGTTTTAAGATATTAACTTCTTCTAAAAAATCTGAATCTGAAATTTGTTTGTTCCCAATCATGATTTGTTCATTAATTTTTTCTATAAAAGGAGATGTAAACGCCCCAACCTTATAACCAGCAGTATTTAAGATACTTTTTAAAAACTTTAATGTCGAGCCTTTTCCATTCGTACCACTAATATGAACTAATTTTAACTCTTGATGTGGCTGCCCTAACTCCTCTAGTAATTGTTGAATTTGTTCTAATCCAAAAATCATTTTACCTTGTGCAGCTGAATGAACATACTCAACAGCTGCGTTATATGTATTAATCATTTTTCCACCTCATAACCTTCTATCTTGTTATTTCTCCAACTGTTCAAGTACCTTTTACTAGTTTAAAATATAAAAGAAGATCTAAACTTGTACTGCTAGTAAAAGGAAGTAAATTTAATGAACTTAATTAATAAAAAACAATTAAACTTTTCTAAAAATGCTTTAAAAGAACGAATTGACCTTTTTATTCATTTAGAACAACGCAAATTTTTCGGGAAATCTCATTATCGCTCAGGTACTGGCCCTGTGCTAATTGCCTTTAACCCGGCTGTCAAATCTACATTTATGTTAGCTTACATTTTGCACGACTATTTCAATTTAAGTATGGTTGGCCTAAAACGTAACAGCTGTGAAGTAGACTTTCAGCAGATGCTTACAACCATTGCTGACAAGTACAATAAACGAATTATAATTACTGTTAGCGATGTTAGTGATGAACAAAACGATGTTGAACTTCAACTACTAAGCTCTTCTCCTAAGCATTCAGCAATTCTTGATTACATCTCGATGTGCTTTAAGGACTATGACATTCCAAACGTTGACTGTTCACACCATGATTCACCGCACCAACCAATTATTTTAAATATTGGCGTTCATTCAAGACTGCGAGACATAACTAACACACAATCCTTATTTATCAATCTATTATGCAGTTTAGCTGCAACAGCAAATTTATTATGCCGATTCGATTTTAATAACGAACAGCCTTTACATGCATTTAGTATATCATCAAAAAATATAAGTAGTATTTTTCCACATCACCGTGTTGAGCTAGCTGAAAAAAGCCTTGATTATTTAAATTTAACTGAAAATGACTATGTCACTATCTATAATTTTAAGAATGGTCTTTCACGTCGTTGTATGATAAAAATAAATAACAATTTAGAAGACTATGAAATCATAATCGGCAAATCTACAAGCAGCAAACTCAATATAAAAAGCACCAAGCCTAGCCAACTTATTATTCAAAAGCATCCTGTTGTAGAAATTCATCATTACTCAACTCAAAGTGTTGATATTTTAAAGCATGGTAAAATCATTGTCTCTGAAGATATTTATAATAGGATTGACAAAACTAGTCATACATTTGAAATTATGAATACAGTAACCGGCTCTTCTTTTGATTTTAGTAAAACACAACTAGAAGTAAATAAAAATTTAAAAGCTGGAACCGTACAGCTAAGCTATTTACAGCGAGAATTTTTAAATTATGAACTTCCACCAGATCAGCTATCAAGCTATTACTATCAACGTTTTACTAATAATAGTAATCTTACCGAGACCGAACGACAATTTCTAATTCATCATTATCAAAATGAAAAAGTAATAAGTAAGCTTGAATATGAAGATCGACTTAAAATGAAAAATATATTAAAAAAAGCCGGTTATATTTCAATCTCTATTTATCCATTAAAAGAATATAGCTATGAGATAAACAAAGACTATTTAGAACGACTCAAAAATGTATGGTTATCGAAATTTATAGGTGATGCTTCCTTAAATTTAAAAGTAATTCGTCCCTATTCCACTGACGAAGCAAGCAATGCTATACGAATGTCTCCTTCTGCACTGAAACTATTAGGAGTACAGGAAGCAGATACCGTTATTTTAAGACACCGCTCAAAAGCGATCAAAGCACGTGTATTGGAAATGGATTCGATCGACTTAATTAGGGAAACAAATATAATGACATCTGAAAGCAACATGAATATTTCGATTGGCATTCCTGCGCATATCCGCGGTAAGCTGGGTCTCAAGTTTATCAATAAGGTTATTAAAGTTGAACGAGATACGAATTATTTATTTAAAAAAAATCTAAATTTGCAATTTATCCCGATTATAGCAGTACTTTTAACAGCTTTCACCTTAAATATCGATCCAGTTCTTCGGACAATACTTTGTGTCGGACTCATACCGCTTTCTATTTATTTAGTGCTTTCAAAAGTTCGTGAGGAAATATCAAATGATTAACGAGGACAATCTATGGATATAACAATAAACCAAATTCAGTACATGGAACAAAAATTTATTAAAGAAGCGTTTGACCATATACCTTTTATAATTGAAAAAGGTACTCACCCAATTATGCTATCTGCCCCACATAGCGTACCACAGCTTAGAAAAGGTAAACCAAAAATGGGAGAATTTTTAACAGGGGTGCTTGTGCAGCTCATTCATCAACAAACGAATTGTTTTGCCGCTTATAAAACAAAAAACATGCAAGATGATGCGAATTTTGATGAATCCAATCCATACAAGGATGCACTTGTTCACTGTATTCAGAACGAACAAATTAATTTCCTAATAGATGTACATATTATGAGTTCAAAAAGACCTGCTTCAATTGAAATCGGAACAGGCAAAGGAAAAAACATCGCCAAGGGTGATCTTTCCATTGAAGAATTAACTAAGGTGTTCCAGCAATATGATATACAGCCTGTTATAGTAGATCAACTGTTCACTGCAGGTAATCCTAATACAGTTTCCTCAACAGTTGCGAGGTTATGTGGCATAAGCTGCATACAAATCGAAATAAATTGGGAGCTATTAAATCTTGAAAATGGTGAAAAAAACTTTTTAAACGTACTTAACAGTTTACAGAACATAGTCAATCTTTTAATTACGAAGGGAACTGCTCTAAATGACTAATATGGTTTGCTGGATTATTTACAATGGAAATTTAACTTCTGGAAAATTCCTCGACTTTGGTACATGGGTAGACCGTGTTGCACAATCACGTGGAATACATACCGAAATTATAAAAAATAATGAACTAATTATTACAATCGAAGATAATAAACCGACAATAAAAGGACCTTATGCCGATCATCGTCCTGACTTTGTTATTTTTGGCGATAAAGATATTCACCTAGCACGACACTTAGAACAAATGAACATTAAAGTGTACAACAGCTCAGATTCTATTGAAATATGTGATAATAAAGCATTAACATATCAAAAGTTAATGGACCACGGTATATCGATGCCAAAAACAATTATCGCACCGAAAATATTTGATGGCCTAAACGTTGTCGACTTTAGCCCCTATAACTATATAGCTGAGGAAATAGGCTTTCCACTTGTTATTAAAGAGGTATTCGGTTCATTTGGGCAACAAGTTTATCTTATCCATGATTATGAAGAGCTGTTGCAAAAAGTGAAAGAGCTAGGTAGCATTCCGTTTGTATTTCAGGAATTAATCAAATCAAGCTATGGTAAGGATATACGTTTAAATGTCGTCGGAGACCGAGTTGTCACCGCTATGCTGCGTACGTCTGATAATGATTTCAGAGCAAATGTGAGTAATGGCGGAGTAATGCAGCCATATAATCCTACCCAAACTGAAATAGATTTAGCAATCAAATGTTCACAAATAATTGGCACTGATTTTGCAGGCATCGATCTTTTATTTGGTGAAGATGATCAGCCAATTGTATGCGAAGTAAATTCTAACGCACATATTCGCAATATTTACGATTGCACCGGCGTCGATGTTGCAGAGTTTATGATTGATTATATTTTAAATGACTTAAAGTATTAATGTTATTCGAAAGGAGAAAAGGTCAAGGTACCCTTTCAAATAGAGTATTTTGGCATTAAAAGTGCTATGAAAAAAACCGGTTGGCTAATTTATTATAAAAATGATGCAAAACGCAACCATGCTTTTATAGACTGGATGATTACAGAAGCTGATAGTCTTGGAGTCACACTGAAACTGCTTTTAAGAGAGGATTTAGTAATTGGGATTCGTGCTAATCAACCAATTATTTATTACCATGGTAAAACTATTGACCATCCAGAATTCGCAATTGTACGTGCTATTAATCCTCGCTTAAATAAACAGCTCGAACAGTTAGGAATTGCAGTATTTAATAATTCAGTAGTCGCAGAGATTTGTAATAACAAAGCAAAAACACATCAATACTTTTTAGAATATAGCATCCCGATGGTTGATACCCTCTTTTTTGAGCCAGGAGCATTTGAATTATCAAAGGTTCCATTTGAATTTCCGTATATCTTGAAAGAAGTAAAGGGCCGCGGCGGGCAACAGGTGTATTGGATTAACAATGCAGCTGACCTTCAACCACACAACTTTTTAATTCAACATCACGAAATTATTATTCAAAAACCGGCTCCAGTGTTAGGTAAAGATTTGCGAGTGTTTGTCATTGGTAGTGAAATTGTTGGTGCTGTCTTAAGACATTCAGAAACACATTTTAAAGCTAATTTTACGTTAGGAGGAGATGCAACCTTATATTCGCTTTCTAACGAGGAAATGGTGTTAGTTCAAACTATTATCTCTAAATTAGACTTCGGCTTTGTAGGGATTGACTTTTTATTTGACCAAGATGGAAAGCTGCTGCTAAATGAAATTGAAGATGTAGTTGGCAGTCGGACGTTAAGCCATGTTTCATCTATTAATGTTGTTAGGCTGTATTTGGAGTTTATTTTAAAGAATATTTAATAAAACCGGGCAATATTTGCTCGGTTTTTTCTATTTCCTATCGGGAACTTGTGCATCTTTTCTATGATGAATGGTATCTGCCTGTTTATTACAGGTATATACGGCGATTTTAGCATTCTTCGCAGCGTGCATTTCAGCAGTTCTTAATATATCTGCCACTTTTTCATTATATCTGCCACTTTCGTATCGATATCGTCCACTTTTGAGATATATCTGCAACTAATAACAGTTCTCATTAATATGTTGCCTTCTTCTACTGAATCTGAGCAATTTGAAGAGTGCCTACCAGCATCCTAAACACCATACATTACTCTTTATATAAAAATATCTTCCAATTTTAAAATATATCTGCAACTAATAACGTTTCTCATTTATACGCTCAAAATTACGATAAATTTCACCACAAAACACGAAGAAGGCTGCCCCTATTCGGACAGCCTTCCCTATAACTTATAGATTTTGCAATTCTTTAATTCTTGTTTCAACCGTTGCACGTTTTTCAAGGTAGTCTTGTTCTTTTTTACGTTCTTCTTCGACGACTTGTGCCGGTGCTTTAGCCGTGAATTTTTCGTTGTTCAATTTCTTTTGAACGCGGTCTACTTCAGCATTTAACTTTTCTAATTCTTTTTGGAGACGAGCGATCTCTTCTTCCATATTAATTAGCCCTTCGAGTGGTAAAGACAACTCTGCGCCCGTTACAACGGCTGTCATTGCTTTTTCATCGCCATTAATTTCAGTTGCAATCGTTAATTCACTTGGATTACAGAAACGCTGTATATAATGGCGATTCTTTTCAAGTTTAGCTTGAATATCATCATTTTTAGCTTTAATACGAAGTTTAATTTGCTTACTCATTGGTGTATTCACTTCAGCACGAATATTACGTACAGAGCGAATTATATCTACTAGTAAACGCATTTCTTCAGCTGCATCTTGGTCCGTAAATTCAGGACGTACTACAGGCCAGCTTGTAACTGTAATCGATTCGCCTTGATGCGGCAATGCTTGCCAAATTTCTTCTGTAATAAACGGCATGAAAGGATGTAATAAACGCATAGTGTTATCGAGTACATACGCAAGAACAGAGCGAGTAGTTTTCTTAGCAGCCTCATCTTCACCATAAAGCGGAAGTTTCGCCATTTCGATATACCAGTCACATACATCATCCCAAATAAAGTTATAAAGCACACGACCCACTTCACCAAATTCATACTTGTCAGCCATTTTTGTAACTGAATCAATCGTTTCATTCAGACGAGTAAGAATCCATTTATCGGCCACAGACTTTTCACCGCTTAGATCTAATTCATCATATGTCATACCATTCATGTTCATTAGCGCGAAACGGGACGCATTCCATATTTTATTAGCAAAGTTCCACGTTGATTCAACCTTTTCCCAGACAAAACGTAAATCTTGACCAGGAGAGCTCCCTGTTGATAGGAAGTAACGTAATGAGTCTGCACCATACTTTTCAATCACATCCATTGGGTCCACACCATTGCCAAGTGATTTACTCATTTTACGTCCTTCAGCATCACGAACAAGACCATGAATCAATACATCTTTAAATGGGCGTTGTTCTGTAAATTCAAGGCCTTGGAAAATCATGCGAGATACCCAGAAGAAAATAATATCATAGCCTGTTACTAATGCATCTGTTGGATAGTAACGTTTAAAGTCTTCAGCGTCTACATCCGGCCAGCCCATTGTTGAGAACGGCCATAGCGCAGAGCTAAACCAAGTATCAAGAACATCTTGATCTTGCTCCCAATTTTCCTCATCAGCAGGTGCCTCATGACCTACATACACCTCGCCTGTTTCTTTATGATACCAAGCAGGAATACGGTGGCCCCACCAAAGCTGACGAGAAATACACCAATCACGAATGTTCTCTAGCCAGTGTAGATACGTTTTTTCAAAGCGCTCTGGAACAAAGTTAACTTTTTCTTCAGCTTTTTGCAGTTCAATTGCTGCATCAGCTAATGGTTGCATATTAACAAACCATTGTGTGGATAGATACGGCTCAACAACAGCACCGCTGCGTTCTGAATGACCAACTGAATGCATATGCTCTTCAATTTTAAACAGCACACCTTGCTCTTGAAGATCTTTAACAATTTGCTTGCGACAAGCAAAGCGGTCTAAACCTTGATATTCGTCAGCATTTTCATTCATTGTGCCGTCTTCATTCATAACTAGTACACGCTCTAGATTATGACGGTTACCCAATTCAAAATCGTTAGGATCATGCGCAGGCGTAATCTTTACAGCACCAGATCCAAATTCCATGTCTACATAATCATCCGCAACAATTGGAATTTCACGACCAACGATTGGTAACTTAACTGTTTTTCCAATTAAATGCTTATAACGCTCATCTTCTGGATGTACCGCAACCGCTGTATCCCCAAGCATGGTTTCTGGACGTGTTGTGGCAACCTCAATTGAACCTGATCCATCTGTTAATGGATAGTTCATATGATAAAAGGCACCTTGAACATCTTTATAAATAACCTCAATGTCAGATAGCGCTGTTTTTGTTTGCGGATCCCAGTTAATAATATATTCACCGCGATAGATTAATCCTTTTTCGTAAAGCTTTACAAAAACCTCACGCACAGCCTTTGATAGCCCTTCATCTAATGTAAAACGTTCACGACTATAATCTAAACCTAAGCCAAGCTTTGACCATTGCTTGCGAATAAACTCTGCATACTCATGCTTCCATTCCCAAGACTTTTCTAGGAATTTCTCACGACCTAAATCATAACGTGATACACCTTCCTCACGCAGTTTCGCTTCAACTTTGGCTTGGGTCGCGATACCTGCATGGTCCATTCCCGGCAGCCATAATACATCATAGCCCTGCATTCTTTTCATACGTGTTAATATATCTTGGAGCGTTGTATCCCATGCATGTCCTAAATGCAATTTACCAGTTACGTTCGGCGGTGGAATAACAATTGTATAAGGTTGTTTTGTTTCATCATTTTTAGCTTCAAAAAATTTTCCATCTAGCCACCATTGATAACGATTTTCTTCAACGGCTTTTGGATCATATTTCGTTGATAAGTTAATTTCTTGATTACTCATAATTTCCTCCTCGTTGACCTTTTTGGGCATTAAAAAAAACTCCTTTATCCATAAAAGGACGAAAGAAGTTTGATTTCGCGGTACCACCTTTTTTTATAGGAAATTCCACACCTATTTTCGCTTTTTTTCCTAAACCTAAAATCCAGCAAAAAAAGTAAATGTAGCAAAGCACAATTACACAACGATTAATTTTCAATAATCGTACGATGCAATCTTGCTTTCTTCTATTCCTATACACTCAAACAGATAACGGACTGTTCCGGTTTTTCCTACTAAAAACTTGTTCAGAAAAACAGCTCAAGGGCGACCTTCCAACGGGACGTTCCTAAGAAACTTTTCAGCTCGTAGTTCCTCTCTCTAAAGGCTTTCTCGTCGTACTCTTCCCTATCAATGCTTTTTACTCTTAATAATAATCACACTTAAATTATGTACTACAATAGTTTACCTATACAAACATAAAATCGTCAATAGTATCGACATATTTTCAAAAATTTAATCATAAAAATAGAAGAAATAAGAAATACAAGCACCTGTTGTTAGTTATTACCATACATTTAATAATAGCCCTTAATCCTAAAAAGGGAGGTGTTCTACTTTGAGCCGTTTTTACAGATTTCGTTTACCTCCATGGTGTAGAACCTGTTTGTTGGTTATAGAACAGTGTCTCCTACCACTCGTTGTTTTTCAAACCATCCGTACATTATTATTACCAACAACGTTTGACGTCATATTACTTTCAATACTTATCCTACTATATATTGCTTTTTATTTACATTGGATATAAAAAATCCCCACTTAGAATGATCCTAAGTGGGATTTTCATTATCTTGATTTTTAGCCTGCTCAATTGCTTGACTTAACTGATAAACAAATGATGACCCCATTTGAACCTGCCAAATTGCACGCTGCAGCGCAACCACTTGGGCTTGTTCTGATTTTGTCGGACTAGATTGATAGCGGACGATATGCTTATGAACTTTTTTCGTTGATGATAAATAATAAAATAATAGTTGTTGTTCATCTTCGGTCAATTTATGAAACCTATTATAATGAAAATATAAATTGTGTGCATTCGATAACGGCTGCGGAAAGCTATTAAACATTTTTCTGAAAAAGGTTAACAAATCATAAATAGGTGATGCACTGTATGTTCGTTCAAAGTTAGTAAGATAGCTCTGACCATTTTCATCATATAAAACATGACTTGGAGCAAGATTGCCGTGGCAAATCACAAACCGGTCTGTTTTCTTTTCCTTAGCTAATTCATACCAATCCTCTAATTGTCTAAGCGCCCCCTCTTCCATGTTCATCAACTGAATGAAATAGGTGCAATATAACAACTCAAAAGGTGACATATATACATGTTGTTCACATCTATCAATAAATTTTTCGTAATCTAATTTTCTTTTTTCAATTTCATATTTTGACTTCTCATAAAAGTTTTGAATATGCTCTTGCTTAATTTTTTCTTTAATTGTAGTCAAAGTATGAATACGAGCAATTTCTTTTAATAAATCCTCATGTATTTCACCTATACTCGAACGAGCTGATTCAATCCAGGGCATTAGGTAATAGTCATAACCGTTTCTATTTAATAATAATTCTCCCTGCTTTGTGGGATAAATCGGCACCACCTGCCGATATCCCTTTTCATTTAATACTTTAAATGTATTATTAAAATAATAGCGTTGTTCATCTGTTAGCTTGGTTTGCTTTAATGCAAATGTTCCTTGGTTAGCAAATACTTTTTTTATTTTCCCATAATCCTCAACATAATGGGGATCAATTTGATAAGGTGTTAATAGTTTATTATATGGATCCAATCCTTGCATTGTTGGATCACCTCACTAATATAAATTAACTTTTGATTCCGATTTGGAATAACTAACTTTCAAAAGAAGTGGGCTTCCGCGTATGTGGAAGCCCTCCTTTCATTAATACTTTACAAATTATTCGACACCTGCATATTCAGGAATATAAAGGATTTGTCCTTCTTCTATAACATCATCCTCTAATCCATTCATGCGGATGATTTGATTTGGTGATACATCATAACTTTCTGCAATACTGCCAAGGGTTTCACCATTTTGTACAATTCGCATTCTTAATTTTGAGAAATCCTCCTCGCCGCTAGCGAGCATCTTTGTTAAATACAATGCATTTTCGGACCTATGACGTGGACGGTATTGTTGCTGTTGTTCTTCAGCACTAGGGTCATCATTGTCTTCCTCTGAGTCCTTTGATGCTTTGCCAGAATATAATGAACTTGGATTCCAGCCAAAGCTATCATCCTCTGAACGGCGTCCTTTCATCTCTATCTGAGGTGACGGTGCAACAGCCGGAGCTACCTCTACCTCTTCTTCAACCAGCTCGGAACGTGATTGAACAATTGGCTCTTCTTGCTGTTCTTCTTCCTGAATCTCCTGTTGCTGTGGTTCTTGTTGTTCTTCTTCCCTTGCCGTGGCAACTTCTAATTCCTCTTTGATTTCATTAGTTGATTCAGATTCATTAATAAGTGTATACGCATCTGACTTTGTTACACTAATTTCCTGGCTTTCCTGCTCGTCTTCAATAGGGTCTTTTCTTGCTTCACTAAAAAAAGTTGCAAATTTCTCCTCTGCCACTTCTGTGTCTGCTTCCGGCTCATCTTCAGCAGCATTAATTTCCCTATGGGCTGAAGCTGGTGTCAAAATCGGTTCTTCCCATTCTGGTTCAGTTTCTGAAGCCGATTCAGCTACGACGGTTTCATTTTCATGACTTTCAGGTTCTGCCTGATTACTTACTCTTTCATTAATAATTCCACTTATCGAAAGATCTGCAGTTAATTGGAGCTGACCCTGATTAGGGATTTCATAATCAAATGATTCTACTAGTACAAATACTTCATCAAGACTCTTTATACGATTAGCAGGTATTGTTATATCTACTGGAAAACGGTGGTTAATGTTATTCACGCCACCTTCGTTTTCAATCACCTCATCTACAGTTCTGACTGCAGAAAATTCACGAAACGAAATATCTTCTTGTTCAGATTCCTGGGTTTCGCTCGGATAATACTCCCCTGTCAGTACTAAAGCCCCTCGTATTGATATATAATCTTCATGTTCTTGTACAGAAATCTCTGGATCTAGCGACATAGATATCAAATTCGATACTTCCTGTCCCTTTTTAAACCATACTGATTCTTCTACCGAAAAACGTATCGAAGACGTTTCATTTAATGTCAATGAACTCCTCCCCCTTCTTATTTAGAGGATATTCAAAAAGTAGCTGAACATTCCTGTTGTCGCCATTTAGTCACCATACTTTTCGAATCCACAAATTATAAATTAACTATGACACTACAGATTTATGAAGATATTCCATGATTTATGCCAATTTATTAAAATTTCAAGCTAAATGCTTAATGAACACTTTTATAATCCGATCCTTTACGAAATGCAAACATCAAAAAAACAGCCACGAATCACTAGGATTTGTGGCTGTTTTAACTATAAATATATTATTCAGCACAGATAGCTGCAAAGCTCTCCTCTGCTGCTGCAATTGTTTTTTCAATATCTTCGTCAGTATGAACAGTAGATAGGAAATATGCTTCAAATTGTGAAGGGGGCAGAAATACACCTCGTTCAATCATTTCACGATAATATCTAGCAAATAAAGCAACATCAGATGTCTTCGCCGTTTCAAAATTCACTATTTTCTCGTTTGTAAAGAAGAAACCGAGCATAGCTCCTAACCGTCCTACTTGATGTGGAATATCATACTTTTCAGCTGCTTTTGCAAGACCTTCAGTTAAGCGAACTGTTTTTCTATCAAAATCAGCATAGGTTTCAGGTGTTAATCTAGATAACGTTTCATAGCCTGCAGTCATTGCTAACGGATTGCCTGATAATGTACCTGCTTGATAAATCGAGCCGCTAGGCGCAATTTGATTCATAATTTCTGCCTTACCGCCGTATGCACCTACAGGTAATCCTCCACCAATTACTTTTCCTAGACAAGTCAGATCAGGTGTTACATTAAAATGTCCTTGCGCACAATTATAGCCTATACGAAAACCTGTCATCACTTCATCAAATATTAATAATGACCCATTTTTTTCAGTAATTTCACGCAAACCTTCTAAGAAACCTGGCAGCGGTTGAACAAAGCCCATATTCCCCGCGACCGGTTCTACAATGACAGCTGCAATATCTTTTCCGTATTGATCAAAAGCATATTGAACACTTTCAAGATCATTGTATGGTACAGTAATCGTATTTTTAGCAATTGATTCAGGTACACCAGGACTATCCGGTAACCCTAATGTAGCTACACCAGATCCTGCTTTTATTAATAAGGAATCACCATGGCCGTGATAACAGCCTTCGAACTTCATAATTAAGTTACGACCTGTAAATCCACGTGCTAAGCGAAGTGCACTCATCGTCGCTTCTGTGCCTGAGTTTACCATGCGAATCACTTCGATTGATGGTACGCGGTCTATAACAAGCTGTGCTAATTTACTTTCAATCTCAGTAGGTGCACCGAAACTTGTACCATTTTCAGTTACCTTTTTAAGTGCCTCTACTACATCATCATGTGCATGTCCTAAAATTAAAGGCCCCCAAGATAGCACATAATCAATATAGTCATTTCCATCTATATCATAAATCTTAGAACCTTTTCCACGTTCCATGAAAATAGGATCCATTTGAACCGACCTAAATGCTCTAACAGGGCTGTTTACACCACCAGGCATCATTCGTACAGCTTCTTTATAAGCAGCTTTCGATTTTTCAAAGCTTCTCATTTTACGCAACTCCTTATTCAATGATTAACGTTCATTAAGCCAATTTGCTACATCTTTTGCAAAATATGTAATAATCAAGTCTGCCCCAGCACGTTTCATACTTGTTAGCAGTTCAAGAACTATCGTTTTTTCATCAATCCAACCATTCTGCGCTGCAGCCTTTACCATAGCGTACTCGCCACTAACATTATAAGCAACCATTGGCGCGTTAAAACGGTCTTTAACTTCACGAATAATATCCATATAAGATAATGCAGGTTTAACCATTAAGAAATCCGCACCTTCTTCAAGATCAGATTGTGCCTCTCTTAACGCCTCTAAACGGTTAGCTGGATCCATTTGATATGTTTTACGGTCACCAAATTGCGGTGCGCTTCCTGCTGCATCACGGAATGGGCCATAAAATGCCGACGCGTATTTTACTGCATAGGACATGATTGGAATATGATCAAAACCAGCTTCATCCAATCCTTTCCTAATAGCAGCAACAAATCCGTCCATCATATTAGATGGTGCAATAATATCCGCTCCCGCTTTTGCTTGACTAACAGCTGCATCAGCTAGTAGTTGTAAGCTTGGATCGTTTAACACTTGGCCGTTTTCTATAACACCACAGTGTCCATGATCCGTAAATTCACATAAACAAGTATCAGCAATTACAATTAAGTCCGGATATTTTTCTTTAATTTGTCGAGTTGCAATTTGTACAATACCGTGATCACAGTATGCGCCAGTACCGACGTCATCCTTTTCAGCAGGTATACCGAATAGAATAACGGCTGGAATTCCTAACTCAACAACTGAATCAACTTCCTCATTTAATAGATCAAGTGATAATTGAAAAACACCAGGCATCGATTGCACTTCATTTTTTATATTTTCACCTTCAATAACAAATAGCGGATAAATTAAATCTTCTTTTCGTAAAAAAGTTTCACGAACAATCGATCTCATCGTAGTGGTTGCGCGAAGGCGGCGATGGCGTTTAAAATTTAAGTTTTCCATACTAACTTTCTCCTTTATTTAAGTACTTGGTTATAGCGGTTACCAACCCATCAATCGTATAATCTGTGGCGACAATTTGCGGTTTTATACCTGCCTTCAAGGCGGTATTTTCAGTGATCGGTCCAATACATGCAAATGTAATATCTTTTATGTACTCCTTCCAATCTGTACCGTTTAATAAATCTAGAAAATATGTTACGGTACTAGAGCTTGTGAAGGTAATAATATCAATCAAGTTATTTTTTAATAGTTTTAATAGATTTGTTTGTTCCTCTTTATTAATGACCGTTTCATAAATAACTAAATCATCTGTTTTAATTCCAAGATCTTTTAGCTGTTCAAGTAAAAATGTTCGCGCAAGATTACCTCTTGCTAAAAGCACTTTATCATTAGGTCTCACTACAGCTTTCATTTCTTCAAATAAGCTTTCAGCAACATATGCTTCGGGAACCAAGTTTGCTTTAATCCCTTTATTTTCTAATGCTTGGTACGTTTTTTTACCGACCACAGCGATTTGTGGTCGGTTCGTTTCGGGTAAACGTATATTAAACTGTTCAAAGTAGCTGAAGAAATAGTTGACCCCATTCGTACTAGTTAGCACGACCCAATCGTAAGATGCTAAATTCTTTAAAGTTTTTTCTACAACTTCTATATTTGCGGGAGCTTGAAATTTAATTAATGGTATTTCTATTGGATAGCCTTCATGCTCTTTAATTTTTTTTGAAAGGGAGCTTGCCTGTTCTTTAGCTCGTGTAACTAAAATGCGCTTTCCTTGAAGAAAGCCTTCACCAGACATTATTGATCTAACTCCTTTTTCACTTGTTCAATGATATCCTTTGCACCTCTATCTGTTAACAGCTGAGCCGCTTTTTCACCCAATGCTTTCGCATCTGTTCCACGCAACTCTTCTTTCAATATTGTCTTCCCATCCGGTGAACCTACAAGAGCAATTAGTTTGATTTCACCATTAGCCAATTTTTCAGCATAACCGGCAATCGGCACTTGGCAGCCACCTTCCATTTTATGAAGGAAAGCGCGTTCCGCTTCAACTGTAGCAGCAGTGTTTGCATCTTGTAATTTACTTAAAAGATCTAAAAGCTCATGGTCACCCTCACGACATTCAATCGATAAAGCCCCTTGCCCAACAGCTGGGACACATACGTCAATATCTAGAAATTCAGTTACAACATCATCTGACCAGCCCATCCGCGCTAAACCTGCAGCAGCTAAAAGAATCGCGTCAAACCCTTCATTTGGATCCTGAAGTTTAGCTAATCTAGTATCAATATTTCCACGTATCCATTTTATTTCAAGATCAGAGCGATAAGCCAAAATTTGTGCACCACGTCTTAAACTACTTGTACCTATTACTGAACCTGCAGGAAGATCTTTAAGCTTTACATGATTATTAGAAATAAATGCATCCCGATGATCCTTTCTTACAGGAATACAGCCAATTGTTAATCCTTCAGGTAAAACAGCAGGCATATCTTTCATACTATGAACAGCCATATCTATTTCCTTATCAAACATAGCTTGTTCGATTTCTTTTACAAAAAGCCCTTTTCCGCCTACTTTTGAAAGAGTAACATCAAGAATTTTATCGCCTTTAGTCACGATTTTTTTTACTTCAAATTCAAAAGGTAAGCCAAGGCTTTTCATTTGCTCAATAAACCAGTTAGTCTGTGTTAGTGCTAATTTACTTTGTCTAGAACCTACGATGATTTTGCGCATTCAGTTTTTACCTCCAAGAATGTATATATGTATTGAGGGACAATGTGTAATATATTAACCGTACCAAAAGTGAAAACGGGATAGACTTCCAAATAAGAAAAAATTAATGAGTAAGACAAGAAAAGCACAAAGATTCCAAAAAGCGATGCTCCTTCCTTGTATTTCTTTAGCAACTCTTAAATAGAGATAGCTGCTATATGCAATTAAAACGGTAAAAGAACCGATAACTTTTGCATCAGACCAGAAAGATTCTAATTGAATATACGCCCAAACAATACCCAAAATTAGTGATATTAATAGCATAGGCACTCCGCCCATATTTAAACTATAAGAAAGTCGATCTAATAATGTTAAATCACCAAAACGACGCAAACGTGTTCCCCATTGCTTTTTCTTAATCATTTTATATTGAAGTAAATACATGATGGAAAAAACAGCTGAGAGAGTAAAAGCACCATATGAAAGAATAGCAATCGTGATGTGGATAAATAACAACTCAGATATAAGTCGTTCTGCCAGAACAGCAGACTTACTTTCTACCGGGGCAAACAAGTGCAATGTCATTATAATAAATCCTAAAACGGTAGTAAAAAAAACTAAAAAGTCCACTCGAAAAAATTTATTAATAACAAGAGAAAATGTAACGAGAACCCACGCATAAAAATAAAGCCCTTCCATCATATTTAACACAGGAAAACGACCCATTTCTATTATTTGCGCAGTAAAGAAAAACGTTTGTAAACCCCAAACAATAGAAAGCAACCAGAAGGCAATTTGATTGGCCTTCCGGTTGTTCTGTAAAAAGTCTATGAAATATCCTAAGACACTGCATGCATATAGAATAATCGTTAAATCATAAATCCAACCTATTTGTAAGTTATTCATTCCGTCGAATCCCCTCTAGGAACGGCGTTTTAAGCATTTTTCATTGAGTATGCCCACGATTTTTCCCGTTCAATGGGAACAACAACTTTTTCTTGCTTTCGTTGAGCATCAATTTCTTCTTCTACAGCATCCTCGATCTCAAAAATTTTCATAAACAGCTTTAACGATTCTTCTGCATTTGGTTCTGCCGCTAATTCTTTAGCAGAATTAATCGGCTCCTTTAAAATTTGATTAATGATACTCTTTGTATGCTTGTTTAATACCTTTCGCTCACGTTCTGTTAAATTTGGCATTTTACGCTCAATGCTGCTCATCGTTTCAGCTTGAATCGCCAATGCTTTGTTTCGAAGTGCTGAGATAATCGGCACTACACCTAACGTCCCTAACCAATTTTTAAATAACACAATTTGCTCTTCGATCATAATGCCGATTTGTTCAGCAGCTTTTTGACGTTCTGCGATGTTTGCATCTACGATACCTTGTAAATCATCGATATCATATAAAAATACACTCTCGAGTTGATCTAACTCTGGATCAAGGTCACGTGGTACAGCTATATCAACCATGAAAAGGGGTCTGCCTTTCCTTTGCTTTTCAACCCGAGCCATCATTTGTTTTGTAATAACAAAATCCTTTGAACCTGTTGAACTAATTAATATATCAGCATCTATCAATGATTGATTAAGCTGTTCAATTGTTCGCGCCTTGCCGTTAAAACGCTCAGCTAATGCAATTGCTTTTTCAAATGTTCTGTTTAGAACTGTAATATTGACCGCACCACTACCATGTAGATTCTTAGCTGCTAATTCCCCCATCTTACCAGCTCCAAGAATAACTACATGTTTATTTTTTAGACTACCAAAAATTTTCTTAGCAAGCTCAACCGCTGCATAACTTACTGATACAGCATTTTCACCTATCTCAGTCTCACTATGACCTTTTTTAGCTAGAGTGATACCTTGCTTAAATAATTCATTAAACACAGTACCGGTCGTTTTTACCTCTTGTGCTAATAAGAAGCTATCCCTTACTTGTCCTAATATTTGAGTTTCTCCTAAGACCATTGAATTTAGACCACAGGATACACGAAACAAGTGTTCAATAGCCTGATCATTTTCAAAGATCGATAAAAACGGTGTAAACTCATCCATTTCAAGTCCGAACCATTCTGCTAAAAATGCTTTAATATAATAACGACCAGTATGAAGTTGATCAACAACAGCATAAATTTCCGTACGATTACAAGTGGAAACAATAACATTTTCTAAAATACTTTTTTGTTCACGCAGCCTTATATGTGCATCCCTTAAAGTTGAAGGATCAAAGGTTAACTTTTCTCTTATTTCCACAGGGGCCGTTTTATAATTTAAACCTACTACTACTATATACATTAATACTCCCACCCCGATATATTATCTAGTTACAAAGACTTAAATTATTATGACGATATAAACCATTAAGCATATAATAACATATATCTGTTCGTTTACTTAAAAAAAATGTGAACGAAATATGAAACCATTATGTTATCATGTATATAAATCACTATTTTTAATAATATACCCAAATTACGTCATAGTTCTACAATTATCTTAACAAATTAATAGGAAAGTAATCAAGCCGTGAAACTTTATTAACAGGAGCGTGTTGTTTTCCAGATGAAGGGACAAAGCATTTTTCCTGGTATTCTGTTAATTGGAGTTGGGATTTATTTTTTGGCTGATCAATTAAAACTGCCCATCATGAAAAGTATGTTTACTTGGCCAACTCTATTAATTATTATCGGGATTGCATTTCTTTTTCAAGCCTATCTTTCAAAAGAGCATTCGAGTATACTTCCAGGTATTATTCTAACAGGCCTTGGCGCTCACTTTCATGCCAAAGAGTTATTTAATTTTTGGCCTGATCATTGGTCTGTTTATACACTTATCGTTGGAATTGCTTTTATAGTTCGCCATCAAAAAACGAAAAGCGGTATTGTTCCAGGTATTATCTTACTAATCATATCATTATTAGGATTATTTTATGATGGAATAATTGGCTGGATGAGTTATATAGGAGATATTATTGGTTGGGTAGAGAGCTTTTGGCCGGTTGCACTCATTATAGCCGGTGTATACCTTTTATTCTTCAAAAAGAAGTAATTAGAAAAGCGCAAGCGTCTTGGTCAGCGCGATAGGAAAATGTTCTTTCGCGTTTGTGGCACTTTTAGCCTCAAAAGCGGAAAGTTATTTTTCCCGAGGGGCTAGGCGCTGAAGCTAGACAAGCAAAAATCCAAAGTACCTTTTTATAAGGTACTTTGGATTTTTTATTTACATTTACATAAACTGTCTTATTACTCCCCATGCCTCGTCCTTACCTTTTCCTGTTTCAGATGAGAAAGTAATGACAACATCGTTAGGATCAACCTCAAGCGTTTCTTTGACTACTTTCAAATGCTTTTCCCATTTTCCTTTTGGAATTTTATCAGCCTTCGTCGCAATGATAATAACAGGGATATCATAATGCTTACAAAAATCATACATCAATTTATCATCAACAGTAGGTTTATGCCTTAAATCGATGATTTGAATGACTGCTCTTAGATTTTCGCTTGTTGTTAAATATGTTTCAATCATTTTTCCCCAAGCTTCTCTATCTTTTTTCGATACTTTGGCAAAGCCGTAACCTGGGACATCAACAAAATAAAGCATCTCATTTACAATGAAAAAGTTTAACGTTTGCGTCTTTCCAGGTTTAGAAGAAGTTCTAGCCAGGCTTTTTCGATTTAACATCTTATTAATAAATGATGATTTCCCAACATTGGACCGCCCAGCTAAAGCAAAGTGCGGTAATGCATCGTTTGGATATTGTTCAGGCTTAACAGCACTGATAACAATTTCTGCTTGTGTTACTTTCATTGTTTCTCTCCTGTTAGTGCGTGTTTTAACACTTCATCTAAATGTTCTACTGGAATATATTCTAAATCATTGCGAACACTCTCAGGAATATCATCTAAGTCCTTTTCATTTTCTTTCGGAATGATGATTGTTTTTAGCCCTGCTCTATGTGCAGCTAACGATTTTTCTTTTAAACCACCGATCGGTAATACTCTTCCTCGTAACGTGATTTCTCCTGTCATACCCACTTCTTTACGAACCGCTCTTCCTGTTAAGGCAGAAACTAGTGCTGTTGCCATTGTGATACCTGCTGAAGGGCCATCCTTCGGAACTGCGCCTTCTGGTACATGGATGTGGATATCATTTTTCTCATGAAAATTCGGATCTATATTCAGCTCATTTGCTCGGTAACGTATATAACTAAATGCTGCTTGAGCAGATTCCTTCATCACATCGCCAAGCTTACCAGTTAGTGTAAGTTTCCCTTTACCGGGTACAATCGATACTTCAATAGAAAGGGTGTCACCACCCGCGGCTGTATAAGCTAAGCCTGTTACCGCACCAATTTGATCTTGTAGCTCCGCTTGACCAAAACGAAACCTTGGTTTCCCTAGAAACTCTTGCAGATTTTTTTCAGTAATAATAATTCGCTTACGGTCTTCAGACACTACAAGGCGAGCAGCTTTACGACAAATCGTTGCAAGCTGTCTCTCTAAACCCCTGACACCCGCTTCTCTTGTATAAGTACGAATTAGCATTAATAATGCCTCATCACGAATTTGCAGCTTGCCTTTATCAAGACCATGTTCCTTAACTTGTTTTGGAAATAAGTGATCTTTTGCAATGTGAAGCTTTTCAACCTCTGTATAACCTGCAATTGAAATCACTTCCATCCGGTCTAACAATGGACCTGGAATAGTTCCAATGTTGTTGGCTGTTGCAATAAACATAACCTTCGAAAGATCGTATGTTTCTTCAATATAATGATCACTGAAATTCCAGTTTTGTTCAGGATCTAATACTTCAAGCATTGCAGATGAAGGGTCTCCTCGAAAATCGCTAGACATTTTATCGATTTCATCCAATAAAAATACTGGATTGATCGTTTTTGCTTTTTTCATGCCTTGAATAATTCGTCCTGGCATGGCTCCTACATATGTGCGACGATGTCCACGAATCTCAGCTTCGTCCCTCACGCCTCCAAGTGAAATACGAACAAAGTTCCGATCCAAAGCTGTTGCAATCGAACGAGCTAACGATGTTTTTCCTACACCCGGTGGTCCAACAAGACATAAAATTGGACCTTTTAATGATTTTGTCAATTTCTGAACAGCTAAATATTCAAGCACACGCTCTTTCACTTTATCTAAGCCATAGTGGTCTTTGTCAAGAACGGTTTCTGCATTTTTAATATCTAGATTATCTTCCGTTTCTTCATGCCACGGTAATGCTAATAACCAATCAATATAATTTCGAATAACAGAACTTTCCGCTGAACTCGTTGGAATCTTCTCAAAACGGTCTAACTCTTTTAGAGCGGTTTCTCTAATGCGATCAGGCATTTTTGCATTTTCAATCTTTTCTTTTAAAGATTCAACTTCACCTGTTTTTCCTTCTTTATCGCCTAGCTCTTTTTGAATAGCCTTCATTTGTTCACGCAAGTAATATTCTTTTTGCGTGCGTTCCATCGATCGTTTTACACGTTGGCCTATTTTCTTTTCCAAGTTAAGTATTTCTTTTTCATTATTTATTAATGAAATCATCCGTTCAAGACGGTCTTTTACATCGGTCGTTTCAAGGATTTCTTGTTTTTCTTTTATCTTTAATGATAGATGAGACGCAATTATATCTGCCATTCGGCCTGGCTCTTCAATATCAGCAACTGATGCATAGGTCTCTGCTGTAATCTTTTTTGATAATTTTATGTATTGTTCAAATTGACTTAATAACGTCCTCATTAAAGCTTTTTCTTCTGAATTAGCTTGATTGTTTTCTTCAATATGCTCGATTTTTACTAAGAATGTTTCATCTTCATCTATATATTCGATGATTTTAGCCCTTTTTAATCCTTCTACGAGAACCCTGATCGTTCCATTTGGAAGCTTAAGCATTTGCTTTACTTTAGATAGAGTTCCAACTTCAAATATATCATCCTCCGCTGGATCATTAACACCAACTTCTTTTTGTGTGGCTAAAAAAATTAGGTGATCATCCACCATGGCTTTCTCTAGCGCTTGGACGGACTTATCTCTTCCTACATCCAAGTGTAGAACCATCGTCGGATATACTAATAAACCACGCAGCGGAAGGAGGGGGACGATACTTTCTTTATTATTCGTCATACATGTACACCTCCATAAAATTTAGAAAAACCACCCTAGCAACTATTCCTTGTTAAAAATGACGGACATTAGTCAGCGGAAGAAAATTTACGCCTATACTCTAAAATATGCTTGAAAATTTCTTTTTTGTACTCCAGCACTTAATAATAGTAATTAATAGTATTTCAACAAAGGATTGTTTCAATGCAAATACTAATAAAAAACTATATAAAACCGTCTCGTCTAAAAGCAAAGCAAATATAATCTTTGTACAATTCTATCTTATTTAATCAATACTTGTCCATTCTTAAGGTATCTATGATTCTACAGTTTCTTCTTCAGTTCTATACAAAATTAATTTATTTTCAAATCACATCAAGGAAATGGCATGTGTGATTTGTTGTCAACACATGCCGCCTTATTATCTTAAATTGATGTTGCTGGTGGATTTATGTCAGCTGAACTAGATGCCGGTATAGCCTCATCCATAGCTCCTTGTTGATTATCCTTTTCTAGGTTAATTTGTTTAAACACAGGTCCAAACACTTCTGTTAAATGTTCAACAGGTATAATTTCAATTCCTTCTATCTCATCTAAAATCGATTGGTAATTCTCTTTTGGAATAAATACCTTCTTGGCACCTGCTTGCTTTGCTGCTTTAACTTTTGCCATTACACCACCAACAGGTTTAACGTTTCCATGAATACTTATTTCACCTGTAAAGGCATACGTATTATCAACTAATTGCTTATGTATGGCCGAATATATACCTGTTGCCATTGCAACCCCTGCAGACGGACCATCAACTGGAATCCCACCAGGAAAGTTTACATGAATGTCATAATCTTTTGCCGGTACTCCCATAGCCCGTAATACAGTTACAACATTTTCAATAGATCCTTTTGCCATACTCTTCCGTCGAATGGATTTACCTTGATTTCCAATACTCTCTTCTTCAACGATCCCCGTAATATTAATTGTTCCTTTGTCTTTAGCAGGTATGACTGAGACCTCTATTTCGAGTAATGCACCCATATTCGGTCCAAAAACAGCTAAACCATTAACCAGACCAATTTTAGGCTCAGCATGGATCTTTTTCTCATATCGTGGCGTTAACTGACTTGAGTGTATAACCCATTCAATTTCACGCTCTGATATATTGGTTCGATCCTCTGAAATTGCAAGGCCTGCTGCAATTTGTATTAAATTTACCGCTTCTCGTCCATTTTTCGCATATCGTGAAACTATATCAATTCCTTCTTGAGAAATATCTAACGCAATTTTATTTGCAGCATTACTAGCTACCTTCGCTATTTCCTGAGGTTCTAATTCCCTGAAAAATACTTCTAAGCATCTTGAGCGAATTGCTGGTGGAATTTCTTCAGGTGTTCTTGTAGTAGCACCTATCATACGAAAATCAGCCGGTAAACCATTTTTAAAAATATCATGTATATGCGCTGGAATCTGAGTATTTTCTTCACTATAATACGCACTTTCTAGAAATACTTTACGATCCTCTAATACCTTAAGCAGCTTATTCATTTGAATTGGGTGCAGCTCACCAATTTCATCAATAAATAATATACCGCCATGTGCGTTTGTAACTGCACCTTGTTTGGGTTGAGGAATTCCAGCTTGCCCCATTGCACCGGCACCCTGATAAATTGGATCATGAACAGACCCAATAAGAGGGTCCGCAATTCCTCTTTCATCAAAGCGAGCCGTAGTTGCATCTAATTCGATAAATACTGCTTCTTGCTTGAATGGCGTCTTTTTATTTCTCTTTGCCTCTTCAAGTACCAATCTTGCAGCAGCTGTTTTACCAACACCAGGTGGTCCATAGATTATTACATGTTGTGGGTTAGGTCCACAAATTGCAGCTCTTAAAGATCGAATTCCATCCTGTTGGCCAACAATATCTTTAAATGAAGATGGTCTAACCTTTTCAGCTAAAGGTTCGGTTAATGATATCGAGCGTAATTTCCGAAGTTCTTCCATCTCCTTGCGTGATTCCCTATCAATTGAAACTTTTTGAGTGCGTTGATTTCGTAGTAAATTCCAAAAATAGAGACCAATTACAATACCAAAAAACAGTTGAACAAACAAAGCAATACCTGTCCAATCCATTATTTACCCTCCTGCACTGCGTGATGTATGTTTTACCTTTTTCGTCACTTAATTCCTAGTATCTCCGTGCAGTGGTTTCAATAAACAATTTTTTATCGTAAATCATGGTGGAAAAAAAAGGCTAACTCCAGATGAGTTAGCCTTTTCTATACGTGCGTGTAAAACGTTATTGAATTACTTTAAGCTGTTTCTCTAGGTGTTTGAGCTTTATTGGCAAATTCAACGCTCGTGCCATCTTTCATTATTAATGTCGCTCCGGCTTCTTCCTTCACCGTTTCAGCCGTAATCACACATTTTTCAATATCATCACGTGATGGCAAATCAAACATGACATCTAGCATGATACCCTCGATAATAGAACGTAAACCGCGAGCACCCGTTTTTCTTTCAATTGCTTTCTTAGCAATTTCTACAAGCGCTGCATCTTCAAATTCAAGTTCTACATCATCAAGTTCAAGCATTTTCTGATATTGCTTAACTAATGCATTCTTAGGTTTAGTTAGAATTTGCACTAGCGCCTCTTCGTCTAATTGCTCAAGGTTTGCAATAACCGGTAAACGCCCGATAAACTCTGGAATTAAACCAAAACGAAGTAAGTCTTCTGGTAAAACCTTTGATAATAATTCTTTTTGAGATAGTTCATCTTGTTTGCTATCCGTACCAAAACCGATTACTTTCTTACCTAAGCGGCGTTTAATAATTTGTTCAACTCCATCAAAAGCTCCCCCACAAATAAAGAGGATATTCGTAGTGTCAATTTGAATAAATTCTTGATGTGGGTGCTTACGGCCACCTTGTGGAGGTACACTTGCAACCGTTCCTTCTAATATTTTTAATAGTGCTTGCTGAACACCTTCACCTGATACATCTCGAGTAATGGAAGGATTTTCAGACTTACGAGCAACTTTATCAATTTCATCAATATAAATAATGCCTTTTTCAGCTTTTTCCACATCGTAGTCAGCTGCCTGAATTAATTTAAGTAGAATATTTTCAACGTCTTCCCCAACATAACCAGCTTCTGTTAAGGATGTAGCATCTGCAATAGCAAACGGTACGTTTAATATTCTCGCCAATGTTTGAGCTAACAATGTTTTACCACTTCCTGTTGGCCCAATCATCACAATATTACTTTTTGATAGTTCTACATCGTCAACCTTACTGTTCGAATTAATCCTTTTATAATGATTATAAACAGCAACTGATAATGATTTTTTTGCCGCTTCTTGACCAATTACATAGTCATTAAGAATCTCACGGATATCCTTTGGCTTCGGTACATCCTTAAACTCCACTTCTTCTTCTGTACCAAGCTCTTCTTCAACAATCTCGGTGCAAAGCTCAATACACTCATCACATATATATACACCAGGACCCGCTACTAATTTACGGACTTGATCCTGTGTTTTACCACAGAAAGAACATTTTAACTGTCCCTTTTCGTCATTAAATTTAAACATACTATCACCCCTTACCTATAATTACAAAAAACTAAGGTGCTATCCTTATTTTCAAAATTTTCTATACAGTTATGTAATGCATTGTACCACATCTAGAAATTAAACTGTTAATAATATACCTTGAGTTATGTATTAGCGGTTAATGGTCAAAGTATACAAGTAATTATTTCTACTACAGCTTAATACTGATTGTCCGTTTTTTCTCTTAGACATAATTTGATGGTACTTGTTTTATATGTATATGTAGGTAGTGCAAAAAACTGAACCTTATTTATCCTTTCACGTTCTCCTCCTCTTCATACATAGATTATTTATTCAGTCGTAAGTGAATATTTTTAGGGTTATGTTTATAAAAACCGGATTCCACAAGATGTGAAATCCGATATATTTGTTTATACCCTAGTTACTACCATTATACTTTTTTTTCTATATAGTGTAAAACAAGGCACGACTTTTCGCGCCTTGTTTTTTTAAAATTTATTATGCCTTAACCTTGCTACTTTCTACAAGGAAGTCAATTGCTTTTCTGTATTTCAAATCTTCTGAAACTACATCGTTATTACCAAGCATTTGTTTCACATTTTCAGCTGTTGTTTGGTACATAGAAGCAAGATTTTCATATTCAGCATTAATATCTTCTTCAGATACTGTAATATCCTCAGCTTTAACAATCGCTTCAAGAACTAAGTTTACTCTTACACGTTTTTCAGCGTCTGTTTTCATTTGCTCACGCAGTGCAGCTTCATCTGTTCCACTGAATTGATAGTATAGTTCTAGGTTCATACCTTGCATTTGTAAACGTTGTTCGAATTCTTTTAACATACGATCTAATTCAGAGTTTATCATAGCTTCTGGAATATCAATCGTTGCATTTTCTGCTGCTTTTTCTACAACCGCATCACGCTTAGTATGCTCAGCTTGGTGCTTTTTATCAGCTTCAAGCTTTTCTTTTAATTTATTTTTTAGCTCAGCAAGAGTTTCTACTTCATCATCCACATCTTTTGCAAATTCATCGTCTAATTCAGGTAATTGCTTAGACTTAATTTCATGAACCTTAACCTTAAATACAGCAGGTTTGCCAGCTAATTCTTCAGCATGATATTCTTCTGGGAATGTTACGTTAACATCTTTTTCTTCACCAGTTTTCATACCAATCATTTGATCTTCGAATCCAGGGATAAATGAACCTGAGCCAATTTCTAATGAGTAGTTATCAGCTTGTCCGCCTTCGAATGCCTCACCATCAACAAAACCTTCGAAATCAAGAACAACTGAATCGCCATTTTCAATAGCGCCATCTTCTTTCACAACTAACTCAGCATTTCTTTCTTGTAAGCTTTTTAATTCAGCATCTACATCTTCATCAGTAACAGTAGTATCTACAGCTTCAACTTCAAGCCCTTTGTATTCACCTAATTGAACTTCTGGTTTAACTACAACAGTAGCTGTAAAAATTAAATTTTTGCCTTGTTCTAATTGTTGAACATCTAGTTCAGGATAATCAACAGGTTCAATACCAGTTTCTTCTATAGCACTGCTATAAGCTTGTGGCAAGATGATATCTAAAGCATCTTGATATAATGATTCAACACCAAAGCGTTGTTCGAAAATCTTACGTGGTACTTTACCTTTACGGAATCCAGGAATATTTACTTGTGTTACAACCTTTTTAAATGCTTGATCAATCCCTTGATCAACTTGTGCAGCGTCAACTTCAACTGTTAACACGCCTTTATTACCTTCTTGTTTTTCCCATTTTGCAGACATTTATATTTCCCTCCAACATAATTAATTCTCTTTTAATAGTGATCCGCTTGTATGTACTAATCATTCAACAAGTTTCATAAAATTTATGATAGGATCTATTATGTATAATTTCTCATTACAACCATTACATTATAACACAGAACTTAAAGCTTTCAATAAAGTAAACAATTCTTTTTTCATAGGTTTATTCCAAGGTTTGAAACTTTTTCCAACTCAATCAAGCTTATACTAGCTTTCAATAGCAATTTTTCTTCAACGTCATAGCTTTCAGCTAACTCTTCAATTAAAATATCGATTCCATATAACTCATAACCAGTTCTATGTAATGCAGCAGCCCAAACAGATGAATTTTTTGGAGCAGGGTCAAAAGGGAAAATCGCAAATAAGTATTGTTCCCAAAGCTGTTTTACTGACTCAAATAAGGTTGGATTTTCCTGTCCCAATACATCATCAAGCCTATTTAATACTTCTTGTGTAAATGGTTGTTCAAAGCTACTATTTATTTCACAAGGATTTACTTTTATAGATCGTTTCAACTTTTTAACAGTGATAATTTCATTCACTTTTTTTTCCATTAATAATTGAAGCAACATCGATTGAACTATAGGGTGATATGCCGAATCTTTTAGAATACCTTTAATAGAATCAATTACTAATTCAATATTGGTGTACTCCCTTAGTTTATGGATAGCCAATAACTGTTGATCTATCTCTCCATATAATAATTGTGGCTCTAATAATTTGATATCTGATAGCTCCACAATCTCCTGATGTTCATCGTTTTCTAACTTTCTCCTTGAAAACTCTAGTAAATGAAAAAGCGTTTCCGCTTGTTCAGTTGGCACCCTTTCTTCCTCAAATATAACTTCAAGCGTATGAACAACGGTTTCATATTCAGCGAGTTGAATCAAAATATTAATGTAAATTTGTAAAACATTAAAGTAATCTCCAATATCCTCATTTAATAAACGTTCACATTTGGCTTTTGCATCTTCATATAAACCTAGTTCGAGCAAACAAACGACAATCCCAATTTCTACTTCAGGATACTGTTGACTTTGATTCGTTAATTGATTAAAAAACTGCAGCGCCTCTTTAAACTCTCGGTCTTTTAAAGCCTGCATCCCCTTATCTAAAAGCCGTTGTTCCAAATTGGGAAAAGGTACAATATTGTTTCGGTTTGTTTTTTCATTTTTTCTCATATAAGCACCCCATGCTTGGGATTATTTGCTATATAGTTTAGCAATTTCTCGTTTTAAATACAAGGAAGGAGGGTGAGATACTTTTTTAGAGGAGTTATTGCATGTTGCTTCCTTGTAGACTGTTCAGGCTTTGTTTCGATTTGCGATTCGATAAGATGGTATTTGTTGAGATTACTGTACATTTAGTGTATTTACGAGCATTAATTTAGTGCGATTCGTTACCGCTACGTCGTTTTTTTGATTTTACGGGCACGATTGACCTCTATTCGTTACCACTACTTCGCTTTTTTGGCTTTTATGGGCACGATTAACTGCTTTTCGTTACCACTACTTCGCTTTTTTGGCTTTTACGGGAACGATTAATCGCTATTCGTTACCACTACTTCGCTTTTTTGGCTTTTATGGGCACGATTAACTGCTTTTCGTTACCACTACTTCGCTTTTTTGGCTTTTACGGGAACGATTAACCGCTATTCGTTACCGTTACCATTCTTTTTTTTGCCTTGCCGGTAACGATTATCCGCTATTCGTTACCACTGCCACTCTTTTTTTGCTTTGACGGGCACGATTAGCTGCTATTCGTTACCACTACTTCGCTTTTTTGGCTTTTACGGGCACGATTAACTGCTATTCGTTACCGTTACCATTCTTTTTTTTGCCTTGCTGGTAACGATTATCCGCTATTCGTTACCACTACCACTCTTTTTTTGCTTTGACGGGCACGATTAATCGCTTTTCGTTACCGCTACCATTCTTTTTTGGTTTTGACGGGAACGATTATCCGCTATTCGTTACCACTACCACTCTTTTTTTGCTTTGACGGGCACGATTAATCGCTTTTCGTTACCGCTACCATTCTTTTTTGGCTTTGACGGGAACGATTAGCTGCTATTCGTTACCACTACTTCGCTTTTTTGGCTTTTACGGGCACGATTAACTGCTTTTCGTTACCACTACTTCGCTTTTTTGGCTTTTATGGGCACGATTAATCGCTTTTCGTTACCGCTGCCACTCTTTTTTTGCCTTGCCGGTAACGATTATCCGCTTTTCGTTACCGCTGCCACTCTTTTTTTGCCTTGCCGGTAACGATTATCCGCTATTCGTTACCACTACCATTCTTTTTTTGCCTTCACGGTATCGATTAACCACTATTCGTTACCTCTTACAAACTCTTTTTGCCTTCACAGTATCGATTAACCACTATTCGTTACCTCTTACAAACTCTTTTTGCCTTCACGGGAACGATTAACCACTATTCGTTACCTCTTACAAACTCTTTTTGCCTTCACAGTATCGATTAACCACTATTCGTTACCTCTTACAAACTCTTTTTGCCTTCACGGGACGATTAACCACTATTCGTTACCTCTTACAAACTCTTTTTGCCTTCACAGTATCGATTAACCACTATTCGTTACCTCTTACAAACTCTTTTTGCCTTCACGGTATCGATTAACCACTATTCGTTACCTCTTACAAACTCTTTTTGCCTTCACAGTATCGATTAACCACTATTCATTACTCGTGCACAACAATTCCTAGCTTTACAGGCTCGATTACCTTTTTACCAATCCTCACCTTGGTTACCGACTTATTAACTCAAACACAAAAAGCTTAGAAATTCTCCCTATAAAAAAGTGTTGGACCCACAATAGAGGGTCCAACACGCCATATAGTTATCCTATGTTTCTATTTTGCTCGAATACTGCAATTGCCTCGTCGTACTTTAATGTAACATCGATTTCATCCCAGCCGTTAACAAGCATTTCTTTCCAATGAGGGTCAATTTCAAATGCATATTCGTTACCCGATTGGTCGATAACTTTTTGGTTTGGTAGATCAACAGTTAATACATAATCTGCCGCTTTTGCAGCATTCAATAAAGCACGAACTGACTCTTCTTCTAAACGTATCGGTAATACGCCATTTTTAAGGCAGTTATTATAGAAGATATCCCCAAAAGAAGGAGCAATGATCACTTGAAATCCATAATCCTGTAAAGCCCAAGGCGCATGCTCACGAGAAGAGCCGCAACCAAAGTTTTCACCAGAAACAAGGATTGATGCACCTTTATTTTCCGGAAGATTCAACTCAAAATTTTCATTTTCAGATCCATCGTTATTAAAACGCCAGTCAAAAAATGCAAATTGACCAAAGCCTGTACGTTCGATTCTTTTCAAAAATTGTTTTGGAATAATTTGATCTGTGTCGACATTTACACGGTCAAGACTAGCTGCTTTTCCTCTATGAATTACTAATGCTTCCATCCTATTCCCTCCCTTTTAAAGTTAAATTATTGATTAACCGTCTCTTTTGAAAAATTACGAACATCAACAAAATGACCAGCAATAGCAGCTGCTGCAGCCATTTCAGGACTTACAAGATGCGTGCGGGCACCTTTACCTTGACGTCCTTCAAAGTTACGGTTAGATGTGGATGCACAACGTTCTTTTTCAGGTACGATATCAGGGTTCATACCTAAACACATACTACAGCCAGACTCACGCCATTCAAAACCTGCATCTAGGAAAATCTTATCCAAACCAAGCTCTTCTGCTTGTTTCTTAATATTTTGAGAACCAGGAACAACCATAGCACGAACACCCGGATGTACTTTTTGACCTTTTACAACAGTCGCTGCTGCTTGTAAATCACTTAAACGAGAATTAGTACATGAACCAATAAATACGTGTTGAATTTCAACCTCACTAATTGGCGTTCCACCTTCAAGGCCCATATATTCAAGTGCTGAACGAACCGCCTTTTGATCTACCTCAGATTCAAAATCCTCTGGGCGTGGGATGGTTGAATTAATCGAAATGCCCATTGAAGGATTAGTTCCCCAAGTAACTTGAGGTTCAATTTCTTCACCTTTTAATGTTACTGTTTTGTCATATGTTGCACCTTCGTCAGATGCAAGTTGTAACCATTGCTCTGCAGCTTTTTCAAACGCTTCCCCTTGTGGTGCAAACTTTCTACCTTTTAGATAGTTAATAGTCGTTTCATCTGGGCTAACTAAACCAGCTTTTGCCCCAGCTTCGATCGACATGTTACAGATTGTCATTCTTTCGTCCATTGAAAGGCTGCGAATAGCTTCCCCAGTATATTCAATTACATAGCCAGTACCGAAATTTACCCCATATTTTGCAATAAACGCTAAAATAATATCCTTTGCGGTTACGCCTATCGGAAGTTTTCCAGTAACTTCTACTTGCAATGTTTTCGGTTTAACTTGCCATAAGGTTTGTGTAGCTAATACATGCTCTACTTCACTAGTACCAATTCCAAATGCCAATGCACCAAACGCGCCATGTGTAGATGTATGGCTGTCACCGCAAACTATTGTTTTACCTGGCTGTGTTAATCCTAATTCAGGGCCTATTACATGAACAATCCCTTGGTCAGGGCTATTTAAGTCTGCAATTTCAACACCAAATGCTTTACAGTTTTCAGCTAAAGTATCAATTTGTTTCTTAGCAATTTCATCGGTAATAGTAAAACGATCATCAGTTGGTACGTTATGGTCCATGGTTGCAAATGTTAAGTCAGGTCTTCTTACCTTTCGTCCTTTCAAGCGTAATCCTTCAAATGCTTGAGGAGACGTTACTTCATGAACTAAATGTAAATCAATATATAGTAATGATGGCTTTCCTACTTCAGAAACAACCGCATGTGATTCCCAAATTTTTTCAATAATTGTTTTCGGCGATCCCATACATTTCCCTCCCATAGAGAAACTTAAATTTTCAATTGCTAAAATTAAAGTCTCAAATTTTAAAAATAGATGCCAGCCTTAGCTATTGGCTGACATCGTAACTGATTCGCAAATTCCCTTAATTTCATTGATAACTTGCTCAACCATTTGATCTGTTGAAAGCACAGTATCAGTTCCTGCAGCCAAATCTGCAGTACGATGTCCTTTTTCTAATACTTGCTGAACAGCTTGCTCGATGATATCTCCTTCTTTTAATAGATTAAAAGAGTATTTTAACATCATTGCAGCCGATAAAATCGTTGCTAGTGGATTAGCTTTATTTTGACCTGCAATATCAGGTGCAGATCCATGACAAGGTTCATATAAGCCTGGTCCTTCGGCAGATAAGCTAGCCGATGGTAACATACCCAGAGAGCCGGTAAGCATTGAAGCTTCATCACTTAAAATATCCCCAAACATATTTTCCGTTACCATTACGTCAAATTGTTTTGGATTACGGATTAGCTGCATAGCTGCGTTATCCACAAGCATATGCTCAAGCTCTACTTCCGGATAGTCTTTAGCCACTTCAATTGCAATTTCACGCCAAACCCTACTTGTTTCTAGTACGTTAGCTTTATCTACTGATGTTAATTTTTTATTCCGAACAGCCGCCAGTTCAAACCCTTTGCGAATAATACGCTCGATTTCTTCATTCGTATATGTCATTGTATCAACAGCCATTTGCTTACCATTCTCATCAACGCGACGTTCTCTTGGAGCACCAAAGTATATGCCGCCCGTTAATTCTCTAACAATCATTAAATCTACATTTTCAATTACTTCTCTTTTTAACGTAGACGCATCAGCAAGACTTGAGAATGCTTGTACAGGTCGTAGGTTTGCAAATAATCCTAACTCTTTTCGAATTGCTAATAAGCCTTTTTCAGGTCTCATTTCAGGAGGATTTTGATCCCATTTCGGACCACCTACAGCTCCTAACAAAATAGCATCACTGCTTTTACACTTTTGAACAGTTTCAGCAGGTAACGGTGTTTGGTCCTGATCAATCGCCTCGCCACCAATTCTAGCAAAGTCAAATTTAAATGTATGACCAAACTTCTCTGCAATTACTTCAAGAACAGAAATCGCACCTGTCACAATCTCTTTCCCAATTCCGTCACCAGGTAATACCGCAATCTTTTTATCCATATGTTCTCTTCCTTTCGTTAGAAAAACACGTATTGTGCCACTGACATTAAAAACTAGAATTATTGTCAAAGGGAGACTTTGTTTTGTCTCCCTTTGATACAAGCCTTATTTATAGAATAACGTTATTTTTCAAATTATTCATCCTACAGGAAATTACTACTTTGCTACTTTTTGCATTTCTTCACGGTATTGTTCCTGAAGTAAGATGCGGTTAATTGCATTAAGATATGCTTTAGCCGATGCTTCTAATACATCCTGTGCCGTACCTCTTCCACTTGAAGTCATTCCATTGAAATAAACTTTTACGAATACTTCTGCAAGTGCATCACGTCCACTTGTATTCGATTGAATTCGATAATCATCAAGTCTTACAGGTGAGCCAATAATTCTCTCAAGTGTATTATAAATTGCTTCCACACTTCCTGAGCCTGTAGATGCATCCTGAATTTCTTCACCAGAAGGTGTAGTCATAGAAATCGTAGCAGTTGGAACTTGATGTGTACCGAATTGAACCTGCAATGATTTTAGTTCATAAAACTTAACAGCATCGCCCAATTTTTCTTCGTACATTAATGAAACCAAGTCATCATCTGTAATTTCTTTCTTTTTATCAGCTAGTTCCTTAAAGGCTACAAACACTTTGTTAACTTCTTCTTGGGTTAAGTTATAACCAAGCTCCTCCAAGCGATTACGGAATGCATGTCGACCTGAATGTTTACCTAATACCATATCATTCGACGCCACACCAACAAGTTCAGGAGAAATAATTTCATATGTTGATCGTTCTTTTAACACACCATCTTGATGAATTCCAGATTCATGTGCGAAAGCATTTTTACCAACAACTGCTTTGTTAGCTGGAACGACCATACCTGTTAATTTACTAACTAGGGAACTAGTCTTTTTAATTTCTTTTAAATTCAAGCCTGTTTTAGCTTGATAAAAATCGTTACGAATATGAAGTGCAACTGCTACTTCTTCAAGCGCAGCATTACCAGCACGTTCGCCAATTCCGTTAATTGTACCTTCTATTTGATCGGCACCATGTTCAATAGCAGATAATGAGTTAATTACTGCCATTCCAAGATCATCATGACAATGGGCAGATAATATTGCTTTACCTATATTAGGAACGTTTTCTTTCAGATAAGTAAAGATGTCTCCGTATTCTTTTGGAGTAATGTAACCAACCGTATCTGGAATATTGATTACCGTAGCACCTGCGTCAATTACCTCTTTAACAATACGTACTAAGAAAGGTAATTCTGTTCGACAAGCATCTTCAGCTGAGAATTGTACAATCGAGAATTTGCTTGCAGCATACTTTACAGCGTCTACAGCAGTTGCCAAAACCTGGTCTGGAGTCATTTTTAACTTATGTTGCATATGGATAGGGGACGTTGCAATAAATAAATGAAGTCTTGGTTCTTCAGCAACTTTTAGTGCATCCCATGAAATATCAATATCTTTCATATTAGATCTAGATAATCCTGTTACAGAACTATTTTTGATCGCTTGGGCAATTTCATTTACTGCTTTGAAATCACCTTTAGAAGAAGCCGGAAAACCGGCTTCAATTATATCTACACCTAAACGTTCTAATTGACGAGCAACTTCCATCTTTTCAGTGAAATTCAAGTTTACTCCTGCAGATTGCTCTCCATCACGTAGAGTTGTATCAAAAATATTAATTTTTCGCACTAGCGACCACTTCCTTTGGTTTCTTAGCTTTTACGAATGGCATCATTTCGCGAAGTTCAGCACCAACTTTTTCAATTAAATGCTCACTTTCAGATGCAGTAATTGCAGTAAATTCAGGACGATTTACTTGATTTTCTAATAACCATCCTTTTGCAAACTTACCAGTTTGGATATCAGTTAATACATCCTTCATACGAGCTTTAACACCTTCATCAATTACACGTGGACCTGATACATAGTCTCCCCATTGTGCAGTGTCAGAGATTGAATAACGCATTCCAGCTAATCCGCCTTCATACATTAAGTCTACAATTAACTTTAATTCATGTAAGCATTCGAAGTAAGCAACTTCTGGTTGGTATCCTGCTTCAACTAATGTTTCAAAACCAGCTTTAACTAATGCTGAAGTACCTCCGCATAGTACAGCTTGCTCACCAAATAAGTCAGTTTCAGTTTCTTCTTTAAATGTAGTTTCAAGAACACCAGCGCGAGCGCCACCGATTTGCTTAGCGTAAGCTAATGCGATTTCTCTAGCGTTACCAGTTGCATCTTGGTAGATTGCGAATAATGCTGGTACACCTGCTCCTTCAGTATAAGTACGACGAACTAAATGTCCTGGGCCTTTTGGTGCTACTAGGAATACGTCAACATCTGCAGGAGGAACAATTTGTCCGAAATGAACATTGAAACCATGTGCGAATACTAATGCATTACCTGCTACTAATCCTGGTTTAATTTCTTCATTGTATACTTTTGGTTGGAATTCATCTGGTAATAGAATCATGATCACGTCTGCAACTTCAGCTGCTTCTTTTACTGTCATAACTACATGACCATCTTCAACAGCTTGATCATATGATTTACCTGGGCGAAGACCTACAACTACATCTACTCCGCTTTCTTTTAAGTTAAGTGCATGTGCATGGCCTTGAGAACCATAACCAATAATAGCTACCTTCTTACCATTTAATACTGCTTCATTTGCATCTCCGTTATAATATACCTTTGCCATCTTAAAATCTCTCCCTTTTACATTAATTGTTTTGATTAAATTTGAGTCAATAGTTTATATTTTAAATTAAGTAGGCAGTTTGCTTACTTTCTTGACTACTTTTCTTCGTGATACCGCGAGTAAAGGCGGTTGTTCCAGTTCTAGCAATTTCTTTAATGCCATATGGACGTAGAAGTTCAATTAAAGCTTCAATTTTCTGACTTTCACCTGTAACCTGAATAACTAAAGAGTCCCGACTAACGTCTACAATATTAGCTCTAAATGGATCAATTAGTCCTGTAAGCTCATTAATCGTTTGAGGTGAACTCATAACTTTGATTAATGCTAGCTCTCTAGCTATCATAGATTGATCGGTAATATCTTGCACCTTAATAACATCAATTTGTTTATTTAACTGTTTTGTCAGTTGTTCGGCTTTCCCCTCATCATCTACATTCACAACAAATGTCATTCTTGATACTGACGGGTTTTCCGTAACTCCAACAGTAATACTTTCTATATTATAATCACGTCTTGTGAAAAGACCTGTGATTCGATTTAGTACACCTGTGCGGTTATTAACTGTAACTGTTACTATTCTTTTCATGGTTTCACACCTACCATTTCATGAATTCCTTTTCCAGGTGCAACCATTGGGTATACTTTTTCCATCGGAGCAACTCGGAAATCCATTAGCACAGGACCGTCATGTGCAAACGCTTCTTTAAGAGCTGCATTTGCTTCATCTTCATTCGTAGCTCTTAGACCTTTAATTCCATATGCCTCAGCTAGCTTGATAAAGTCAGGCTGATTTGGAATTAATGAATGTGAGTAGCGTTCCTTATAAAAAATCTCTTGCCATTGACGAACCATGCCTAGTGCTTGGTTATTCACGATAATAACTTTTACTGGTAAGTCTTTCTCTTGAATTACTGAAAGCTCTTGTAATGTCATTTGGAAACCAGCATCCCCAAGGAAAGCAACAACTGTTTCATCTGGTTTTGCAATTTGAGCGCCAAGTGCAGCAGGTAAACCAAAGCCCATTGTACCTAAGCCTCCAGATGTCACCCATTTATTCGCATCTTCAAATGCATAATATTGAGCAGCCCACATTTGATGTTGACCGACATCTGTAATTACAATAGCTTTTCCTTCTGTTTGTTCGTGAACCATTTGAACCAAACGTTGTGGTTTTAAAACACCAATTTCTTGTTTATAAGCAAGTGGGTATTGTTCTTTCCAGTTTCTCAACTTTTTATGCCAAATTGAAAAATCTCCTTTTGCACCATTTTCTGCAATTAATGCTTTTAGAGCTTCTTTTGCATCACTTACAACAGGAATCTGTGTCGGAATATTTTTCCCGATTTCAGCTGGATCAATGTCAATATGAACAACTTTTGCATTTGGTGCAAAGTGTGCTAAGTTACCTGTTACACGGTCATCGAAACGTGCACCAATATTAATTAGAAGATCACTTTCATAAATCGCCATGTTTGCAGTATATGTCCCATGCATCCCTGCCATTCCTAGAAACAGGTCATGCTTACCTGGGATACTTCCTAATCCTAGCAATGTGTTTACGATTGGAAGATTTTGTTGTTCTACATATTCTTTAAGTTCATTATGCGCACCTGAGTGTAAAACACCCGCACCAGCTAGTACAACTGGTTTCTTTGCTGAACTAACAGCCTCTACCACTTTTCTAATTTGCAGATGGTTTGGCGAATATGTTGGTTGATAGCTAGGTATATTTACCTGAATATCGTTATAGTTAAAATCAGCAATAGTTGTCGCCATATCCTTTGGTATATCAATTAATACCGGGCCTGGACGACCAGTAGTTGCAATATGGAATGCCTCTTTAATGATTCTTGGTAAGTCTTCAGTTTTTCGAACTTGAAAACTGTATTTAGTAATAGGCATCGTAATACCAATTACATCGGCTTCCTGGAATGCATCAGAACCGATCACTCCTGTCGCAACCTGACCTGTAAATACAACAAGTGGTAATGAATCCATCATTGCATCTGCTAATCCAGTTACTATATTAGTTGCACCAGGTCCAGATGTTGCAATTACAACACCAGGTTTTCCAGACACACGAGCATATCCTTCAGCGGCATGTATTCCACCTTGCTCATGTCTAGTTAAAATGTGAGGAATTCCTGAATCGTATAGTTCATCATAGATTGGTAAAACAGCACCACCAGGATATCCAAAGATTACTTCAACACCTTCAGCTTTTAAAGCTTCGACTAGCATTTTTCCACCATTCAATTTTTGATGAACAGTATTAGCTTCTTGCGCTTTTACTTCTGCACCCATCTATAAGCCTCCTCCTTAAACATTTTACTTAAGCTTCCTAAATGGAGTAATTATCTCTCATTATCTTAACCCGGTTATTGCTGTGACAGAAAGCTATTTTACCTTTTTTGTTAAGGGAATTTTTGTAAACTAAAAAAAGATAAACATTCCCCCCCTAACATGCCGATCCGGCAAAGGGGTGAAAAGGTTTATCTTTTCACGGTACCACCCTTAATTTTGAAATTTCCTTTCGGAAAATTCTCTCATGAACGACAAAGAATAACCACTTTGCTACGTTCTTTTTTATAACGAGTGATTGGAAGCACCCGATCAATCTTACTGAACAGATAAAACTGCGTTCAGATTGATACTCAGAGGGGAGTTCATCATCAGGGGTATCACCGGTTTGCACCAACCACCGGCTCTCTGCTGATACTTTAACTGAGATTACTTATCCTCTTCGACGTTTTCGATTATTATTTTATGATATAGGTTATCCTTTCCAATTCAGCAATATTTAATTACTGAGATTGTTAAGAAAAGTTTTTATATTTGAGGACTATATTACCCATAATTTATTAATCCGTCAACCACCTTTTTTTAAATAATTTGATAATTCTATCACCCGCGCTTTTGTGTATGCGTTTACAATGTTGATCTACCAACAATTTTTACTTTTAAAAATTTTTAATAAAACTTTTTAATCTATCGATTATCCTTATATAAAAATAGTATATTTTTCTAATATCTTTTTTTAAAAACAAAAAAGAAAAGCTGAATACAACTTTTCCACTTTTTAATACTTTATTATTGAATAATATTTTGAGGTTTATCCCTTGGAACAATCCAATCCCACATGTCACTTAATCTACCAGCTTAATCATATTATTTACCATTGATTCTTGGATACAAGACTTGTATTAAGCCATTTCCTTTCAGGAAGAGACCTAAGCCTGGATAAAAAATAGCTTTAATAATAAAAAAGACTAAAAGTATTATACATACTTCTAGCCTTTTAGTTAGCGTCCCAGGAGAGATTCGAACTCCCGACCGACGGCTTAGAAGGCCGTTGCTCTATCCAGCTGAGCTACTGGGACATTATATTAGTTTTTTATGTAAATGTCTCATAAATGGAGCGGGTGATGGGAATCGAACCCACGACATCAGCTTGGAAGGCTGAGGTTTTACCACTAAACTACACCCGCATATGAATGTATTATTTTCTAAAATTTCATCAGCGACATTTATTACTATAAAACATTATAGAAATGATGTCAACACGTTTCGATGACTTTTTTTGTTTTTTTATATCACCAACAAAGAAAGATAATTTAAGAGAAAGGTTAGAGCATGCTCTAACCAATTTTAAAAAGTCCTTTCAGCGAATTGATTTCTGAACCATCTTGACTATTATAGAAATGAACAGTACATATTAACGTTTCATCTATCTCAATAATTGCATATGTTTTTTCATTGCGAAGCCTTGGTAACCGGATACTACCTGGATTAATGAACAATATACCATCAATAAGTTCTGCTCCAGCAATATGTGAATGGCCAAAACAAACGACTGATGCCCCGACCTCTTCTGCTCTATATTTTAAATTTAGAAGTGATAATTTTACATTATACAAGTGGCCATGTGTAATGTAAAATGATACATTTTTTATTTCTTTAACTTGTTCAAGTGGATAGTTTTCGTCAAAATCACAATTCCCTCTTACTGTAATAAAATTTAACATCTCTTGTGAGTCAGCATCACGTTCTGAATCTCCACAATGAATCATTGCATCCACTTCATTGCTATGTCTATTTATTATTATATCAAGTTCCTTATTTAATCCATGGCTATCACTTACTATCAGAACCTTCATGACCAGATTCTCCACTCCTATCAAAGATTGTTTCCCAATTTTCCGCTAATTTTTTCATAGCGTTAGCGCGATGGCTTATAGTATTTTTTTCTTCGTTTGTAAGTTCAGCCATAGTTTTCTCCTTTTCCCGTACATAAAAAATAGGATCATAGCCAAATCCATTTTCACCCACAGGAGATTCTGTAATAATACCTTCACAAGTACCTTCAATACATTTTGTTTCCTTGTCTGGTATTGCAACAGCTAATACGCAGTAAAAACGTGCAGTTCTTTTTCCAAAAGGAACTCCACTTAACTTTTCCAACACCTTTTCTATATTTGCTAGATCACTTTTCGGTTCACCTGCATATCTCGCAGAATAAACACCAGGTTCCCCGTTTAAGGCATCTATTGATAATCCAGAGTCATCAGCGATTACAATTTCATTAAATTGTTTAGCAATCGTTTCAGCTTTTAACTTCGCATTTTCAATGAAAGTTTCACCAGTTTCTTCTACGTCTTCAATAGCCGGAAAATCTAATAGTGATTTTACCGCTATACCTTTTTGGGAAAACAATGATTTAAATTCTTTTACTTTACCCAAATTTTTTGTTGCAATTAAAATTTCCCGCAATCTATCTCTCTCCTTATTATCTACCATTATTTGATAAGATTTGTTCTGCTATATTCCCTAGGGCATCTTTTTGTAATTCTATCAATTCTTTAACCCCCTTCTCCCCTAAAGCTAACAATCGTTGTAGTTGTGCAGCTGAGAAGGTTGCCTCCTCTCCTGTTCCTTGCAGTTCGACAAATTCACCCTGGCCTGTCATGATAATATTCATATCTACCTTTGCTTTTGAATCTTCAATATAATTCAAGTCTAATATTTCTTCTAACTCTGGATCAATTCCAACAGACGTAGCAGCTAAAAAATCTTTGATGGGTAATTGTTTAACAGCTTTCTTCTCTACAAGTTTTGCCAAAGCTAATGTCATTGCAACAAATGCGCCTGTAATAGAAGCCGTTCTTGTACCTCCATCAGCCTGAATTACATCGCAATCGATCCAAATCGTTTTTTCACCCACGATATTCAAATCGACAACAGATCTTAATGCACGTCCAATTAAACGCTGGATTTCCATCGTTCTACCGGTTACCTTACCTTTGCTCGATTCTCTAATTGTTCTTTGCTGCGTTGCCCGCGGTAACATTGAATACTCGGCAGTTATCCATCCTTTACCTTGACCACGTAAGAAAGGAGGAATACGATCCTCAATACTAGCGGTACATATTACCTTTGTATCACCAACTGAAATTAATACTGAACCTTCTGGATATTTAATATAATTGGTTTCGATACGTACAGGTCTTATTTCATCTCGATTACGTCCATCTACTCTCAAAGTTACTCCTCCTAAATTACTGTTTTCAACCATTGTTACTTTATACTAAAATCGGATGTGCTAATCCAAATTTCTCGAAATAAAAAAGGCGGCATAATTGCCAACCTTCACAGTTTCATTGTTATTATAACAAATTCCTCACTAAAAACTACCAGTATTTACAGTTTCAGGGCGAGATACAGGTGCAGCAATCGTTTCTCCTAGTTCGTTTACTAATTTTTCTTCACCATTAACCTGCAATGCGACACTTTCCACACCCTCTTGCGCTGTTAATGAAAGAACAAGCGAGTTTAATAAATCCTGTGATAAAGCGGTGCCTTGGAGACTCCCAAGCAAGCTTTCATTAAAATTTAAAGTAACAACACCATTTTCGTATTTGGGTTCCTCTAATAATTCTATACCATCATGCAGTGCACTAAATAAATTCGACGAATAATTAGGGCCTTTTATAAGCTCGTTAACAGTAGCTACAATGTTATTTGTCTCATTTTTATTCACACGTCTTGTCACAGGGACATAGTAATAATCATCACCATTTTGGGATAGAAAGTAAAGCGTAACCGCTTTACTATTTACAACATCCACGATCTCACCATTATCAAAATTTATTCCATTAGCACGGCTCGTTCCTTCATTAATTGGGGTGCCGTTAACAGGCATAGTATCTTGATCATACCCATTTATTTGAATTTTCACCTTATCAACCGTCTCAAACTGCGTGAGCGTATATGTGATAGCTTGTAGTATTTTAAGCTCGTCTTCTGGCTGATAATTTTTGAATTCCTCAGAAAAATCAACAACCAAGGTACCATCTACTAGGTTAACACCGTTAACCATCGTTCCAGCCGGTAATACTGCTTTAAAGCCATTTGGCAATAATTCAGTAATAGGACCGCCATCTACAAGATACTCTATTGCTTGTTTAGCAACTTCTTGTGTTTTTGGTAATGTTATAGTTTGAGGAACTACATATCCATTTTTATCTAACAAATAAAGCTCTCTTGTTACAACATCCGTGGCCTCTTCCTGCTCGTCAACTGATGATACTTCCTCACTAGTAGAAGATGTATCTTGTTCTAACGTTTCCTCCTCAACATATGTAACTTGTTGTGGGGGCGTTTCCTCCATTTGGCGAACTGCTTGTTCACCGCCTAAAGCACAACCTGTTAAAACAGTTGAAAAAGCTAATAAAGATGCCAAAATAGCTGACTTTTTAATAGTAGTCATGTTGAATCTCCCTCCCAAGGCAGTTTGTACTACTATATATACGAGCTCTATCTGTTTTTAGACCTTAAATTTTTAAGACTTTAAAAAACTTACTTTTAGCCTATTTTGGGAGCGTCTATTTAATCATGATTAAATAAGATCCTATATAGAAAAAAACCTCGCTTGGAGGTTTCTTACTCTAAAACAATCGATTTTACGTTATGAATAGGATGTTCAAACCACTTTGATGCGATTTGCTGAAAAATTTCCTTCGGGCCTGTTGTTAAGAACAGGTGGTTAGGCTCCCGATTTGTAGTCACTAGCATATTTGAATGATGCAAAAGCGTACTTACTTCACGTGCGGTTTCATCTCCAGAACAAATTAATGACACTTTATGCCCCATAACTTCCTGAATCACCGGTCTAAGTAAAGGATAATGCGTACACCCTAATATTAGCGTATCAATATCATGCCTTTTTAGCGGTGCAAGTGAATCCTTAACAATTTCAAGTGCTGCTTCGCCTTCAAATTCACCACTTTCAACGATTGGAACAAATGGCGGACAAGCAAGACTTTCAACCATAATATTATGATTAATACTTTCTAGCGCAGTAATATACGCCCCACTTTGAATCGTACCGATTGTACCGATCACACCTATATGCATATTCTTTGTAACTTTTAAAGCTGTTCTAGCTCCTGGATGAACCACCCCAACCACTGGAATATCTAGGGTTTGTCTTATTTCACTTAAGACAACTGCAGTTGCAGTATTACAAGCAATAACCAACATTTTAATATTATAGCTTAAAAGGTACTCTGTTAATTGCCAAGTAAATTTCCGGACCTCTTCAGCTGGTCGAGGACCATAGGGGCAACGTGCAGTATCTCCTAAATAAATAATTTCTTCCTTTGGAAGCTGTCTCATAATTTCTTTTGCTACAGTTAATCCACCAACACCTGAGTCTATTACACCTATAGGTCTATTCAAAAATAAATCGCCTCATTTTTCTGATGTTATATATATTGTGCATGCAGTGTATATTGATTTTTAAAAAATTATATAAATAAAATCACTATCATTTTGACAAGTCCATTAAAAGATGTAAATTCAACTAAGTCGTTAATGTTTACCACCTTATACCAATCAATGCAACTATCAATCTTCTTCCTTTAATAAGACAGATTTAAGCATTTTACATACTAAATTACTCAGCAATTAAATCTGCCCTGATTTCTAAAAATCAATTAGATACCGTGCATTCGAAAAATAATTATAGCATATTTGATTAACCTCTAATAGTTCAAAAGAATATTAACTTAAATAACTAACTTAAACAAACGCAGGTTTTAATATTAACCTCGTTATTAAAAGTTAGTTATTTAGTTACTTTATAAAAAATAATGCCGGCTTTTTAATGAAAGCCGGCGAACATTAGAGTTCTAATTCCCCCATTCGAAGGAGTTCCACGACAGCTTGAGAACGCCCCTTAACTCCCAGCTTTTGCATGGCATTCGAAATGTGATTGCGAACCGTTTTCTCACTGATAAAAAGTTCCTCAGCAATTTCTTTAGTTGTTTTATCCTGTACTAACAACTCAAATACTTCTCTTTCTCTCTTTGTTAGTAATGGCTTCGGTTGGTAGTTGTTTTCCTTCAATCAATTTTTCCCTCCTTACTAGGGCATGAACTGCGTTACTGGAAGGGAATATATTTAGTCTTGATATACTATGTGAATGCCTTGAAGACTGTGACACGTACATTTATGAACAATTTAAAACATTATTAAAATATAATACACTGCTTAAAATAATTTAGTATAATTAAATCAATAATAACTTAAGAAAAGCGCAAGCGTCATGGTCGAGCCCGACAGGGAAGGCAAGCATCGGCTAAGGTTTCTACTTCCTAAATCAACGCCGACATTAGCACATCCTGTGCATCTTTGAACCAGAGGGTCTAAGAGTTGGAGCTGGATAAGCACGTACAAAATTATATAAAAAGGTACACTCATATGGGGGAGGCATGAATAACGATGTATAATGTGAAATTTGCAGGTTTACAACCCGAATTATACGAAAGGTTAAACGATTGGATACACGAATCGTTCGACGGGCAATACCAAACTTATTTGGAAAGTATAGACTTACCAGTTCAGATTGATATTATTGTTGCACAGGTAAACGAACCTTTCGATTGGGTAAAGATTAATCGATTGAGAAAAAGGCATTTACAAAGTAAATTAATCGTTATAATGGATGAAACAAATCTGAAAACAGCTCCCATAGCAGTTAATTTAAATGCACATTCGTTACTGTTAAATCCAATCAGAAAAAATACATTCATTAACGCCATTAAAACATCTGTTAACGATTTAGCTGATTTGCCAATTATTCGTGAAATGTTTTTAAGAAAACTGCTCTGTGGTGAAATCAAAGAAACGGAAGAGTTTGAACAGTATAAAGCGTACTCGAAAATGGAGCATATACCTAATATTGTCTGTCTTGTCCAAGGAACGAAAGGGGCTCAAGATTTTATCGAAAATGAAGAAGGAAGGCGCGTACTTCGCTCACATCTTCGCTCCGTAATAAAAAATCATTTATCACATTGGGTAAAGGACGTCTATTTCGTTTCATTCCGACGATATTTGGCAGTTTTATTCCACGTACCATATGTGTATAAATCTATTCGTGAATGGGATCAAATACGATATTACCTTTTTAAACTTATTGACGAAATAAAAAACGAATACGGAATTACACTTCATGTTGGGGTCGGATCAGTATACAATGAACCGCAAAATTTATATCAACCATATTTAGAAGCGCGTAAAGCTTTGGGACAATCCTTAAACGAAGGATCATTACTAAATTTTTATGAGGAATTAACAAAAGACCAAAATCTTCAAAAATGTATTGAATATATATCTAATTACTTCCATGAAGACTTATCTATTAAAAAGGTTGCAAATAAAGTACACCTTAGCCATACCTATTTTAGTCGATTATTTAAAAAAGAACTTGGTGTATCATTTGTAGAATATGTAACAAACATAAGAATCAAACGAGCAAAATGGTTACTTGCTAATACGAATGACACAATTGAATCTATTGCTGCACAAGTTGGCTTTAATACACCTAACTACTTTAGTTCAATCTTCAAAAAAAATGAAGGAATGTCTCCAAGTGAATATAGAGAGGAACATATTATCACTGTCAATGAATAGTGTTTGCTTACTGTCCGTCATTCATCGACCATTTACAAAAAACTGGGCTTTTTAAACCTATTTAGTCAGGACTTAAATTCATGCCTTATTCATTAATTGTATAAAATATAAAAATGAGAGCATATTGCTCTCATTTTTATTTAGACTTTTTTAAGGCACGTCATTATCAATTCTAAGCTACAAAAAAGGGCCTCTTTTATAAGAGACCCAACCTTTAGTAATCTTAAAATCTATTTATTATTTATTTGTCACTTCCGAAGAAGTTTTTAAACATTTGAACAGTTGCATCTCTATTAAGAGCTGCAATAGATGTAGTTAATGGAATACCTTTTGGACATGATTGAACACAGTTTTGTGAGTTACCACAGTTAGCTAGTCCACCATCTCCCATAATTGCTTCAAGACGCTCTTCTTTATTCATATTACCAGTTGGATGTGCATTAAATAGACGTACTTGAGATAGTGGTTGTGGTCCAATAAAGTTAGATTTTTCATTAACATTTGGACATGCCTCGAGACAAACACCACATGTCATACACTTAGATAATTCATATGCCCATTGACGTTTTCTTTCAGGCATTCTCGGTCCAGGGCCAAGATCATATGTGCCATCAATAGGAATCCAAGCTTTTACTTTCTTTAAGGCATCAAACATACGGCTACGATCGATTTGTAAGTCACGAATAACCGGGAATGTACGCATTGGTTCCAAACGTATTGGTTGTTCTAGTTGATCGATTAATGCTGTACAAGATTGGCGTGGTTTACCGTTAATCACCATTGAACAAGCACCACAAACCTCTTCTAAACAGTTCATGTCCCATGTAATAGGTGAAGTTTGATCCCCTTTAACATTTACAGGGTTTCTACGAATTTCCATTAATGCAGAAATAACGTTCATATTTGGTCGATATGGTATTTCGTATTCCTCTTGATAAGAGGCAGATTCAGGAGAATCTTGGCGTGTAATTATAAATTTAATAGTTTTCTCACTCATATTACTTCGCTGCCTCCTCTTTCTTCTTTGTATAGTCACGTTTACGAGGTTTAATTAATGATACATCTACCTCTTTGTAAGAGAACTCAGGTGAGTTTGTTTTAGCATTATACGAAGCCATCGTATGCTTTAGGAATTGTTCATCGTTACGATCTGGGAATTCTGGCTTGTAATGTGCTCCACGACTTTCATTGCGGTGGTACGCACCTAATGTTATTACACGTGCAAGATTTAACATACCTCTTAATTGGCGTGTAAACATAACACCTTGGTTGCTCCACTTAGCTGTATCATTAATATTAATTTTTTTGTAACGCTCTTGTAATTCTTGAATTTTTTCATCGGTCTTAAGAAGCTTATCGTTATAACGAACAACAGTTACGTTGTCAGTCATCCATTCACCAAGCTCTTTATGAATAACATAAGCATTTTCCGTGCCATTCATAGCAGAAATCTCGCTATATTTGTCTTCTTCAGCTTTAAGTTGGCGTTCAAAAACAGACTCAGGTAAAGAATCTGTAGATTTTTCAAGACCTTGAGCATATTTCACAGCATTTGGACCTGCTACGCTACCACCGAAGATCGCTGAAAGTAATGAATTCGCACCTAATCGATTCGCACCATGTTGTGAGAAATCACACTCACCAGCAGCAAATAAACCAGGAATATTTGTCATTTGATTATAATCGACCCACATACCACCCATTGAATAGTGAACAGCTGGGAAGATTTGCATTGGAATCTTACGTGGATCATCACCTGTGAACTTCTCATAAATTTCAATGATTCCACCAAGTTTAATATCAAGTTCTTTCGGATCTTTGTGAGAAAGATCTAGATAAACTCTATTCTCACCATTTATACCAAGCTTTTGGTTTACGCACACATCGAAAATTTCACGTGTTGCGATATCACGTGGAACTAAGTTTCCGTATGCTGGATATTTTTCTTCAAGGAAATACCAAGGCTTACCATCTTTATAAGTCCAGATACGTCCACCTTCACCACGAGCAGATTCACTCATTAGTCGGTTCTTGTCATCTCCAGGAATCGCTGTTGGATGAATTTGAATGAATTCACCATTAGCATAAATAACACCTTGCTCATATGCAGCTGCTGCTACTGAACCAGTATTAATAACAGAGTTTGTTGTCTTACCAAAGATAATACCAGGACCACCAGTAGCAAGAATAACCGCGTCAGCTTTAAATGCTTTCATCTCGTGTGATGTTAAATCTTGTGCAACAACACCACGACAAACTTGATCGTCATCTAAAATAAGTGATAGCATGTCCCATCCTTCATATTTAGTAACAAGCCCTGCTACTTCATGACGACGTACTTGCTCATCTAGTGCATATAATAACTGTTGCCCTGTTGTAGCTCCAGCGAATGCTGTACGAGAATGCTGTGTTCCACCGAAGCGACGAAAATCTAGAAGTCCTTCTGGTGTACGGTTAAACATAACACCCATACGATCCAATAAATTGATAATGCCTGGTGCAGCGTCACACATCGCCTTTACCGGCGGTTGATCTGCAAGGAAGTCCCCCCCATATACAGTATCATCAAAGTGAATCCAAGGTGAGTCACCTTCACCTTTAGTATTTACAGCACCATTTATTCCGCCCTGAGCACAAACAGAGTGAGAACGCTTTACTGGTACAAGTGATAATAAATCTACATGAACGCCTGCTTCAGCAGCTTTAATGGTAGCCATTAAGCCAGCTAAACCTCCACCGACGATTACTAATTTTGTTTTACTCAAACTAACTCACTCCCGCTATATTTAATCCGTTTTATTTTAATACAAAACGGTTGTCTTACATATTGGCTAATTGTGGATCTAAGCTAAAAAAGCAAAGATAACTCGAATAAATGCAAATGATAACGCCACAAAAATTGCCATTGTCACATATGTCGAAATTTGTTGAGAACGAGGAGTTATTGTAATACCCCAACTAACAAGGAATGACCATAATCCATTTGCAAAATGGAAAGTAGTAGAAATGATACCAACAACATAAAATACTAACATTGCAGGATTACTTAAAATATTGTGCATCATGTCATAATCAACATGTGTTCCAAATGCAGCAGCTATACGAGTTTCCCAAACATGCCATACTATGAATATTAATGTTATAACGCCTGTAATACGTTGTAGGATAAACATCCAATTTCGAACATATCCAAACTTACTTACGTTATTTTTAGCAGTAAAAGCAATATAAAGTCCATAAACAGCATGATAAATAAGTGGTAAAAAGATTACAAATATTTCTAGTAAATATCGGAATGGTAAATTCCCCATTACATTTGCCGCAGCATTAAATGCTTCCGGGCTTTTTGTTACAAAGTTGTTAGTAATTAAATGACTCATTAAGAATACTCCAACTGGAATGATACCCAGCAAGGAATGGAGTCTTCGATTTAGAAACTCACGTTCTTTTGCCATTTTTGCCCCCCCTTTTAATATCTAACCTTATTTTTTTGGAACTCGTAATAGATGATAAGTACTTCTACCTCCCATATTTTATAAAACTAGATTTCCGAAGCCAAATATATATGTAGCTTCTTTGAATTCTTTGTGACAGTTTTATTGTACTCTCAACTATTTTTAACGTCAAGAATACGAAAACAATATTATTCAAAATTTCGACACATTGCATGATTTTATATGGTTTCTTTAAAAAATATTTATAAATATCTGTTGTTTGCCATAAATTGCTAAACTATTATAAAATATAACTATAGAAAGAAGGGATCTATTTGTTTAACAAAACCAAAAAATTAGCCATAGACGAAGCTTTAAGTAAAATGACTATACCTGCTTATGGCTATGAACTTATACGTGAAACATTGTTGAAAGACATTCTTGGGAAAGACTATAACTCAATCCTTTACTGGGGTGGTAAAAATCTAGCCCGAAAGAATCCTTTAAACTCAACTGCTGAACTAATTCAATTTTTTGAAGACTCAGGTTGGGGAGCATTAAGTATTGTTAAAGAGAGCACTAATGAGGTCATTTTCGAATTAACCAGTGAGTACATAGGAAATAGACTAATGCGATCAGAAGAATGTTCTTTCCAATTAGAAGCCGGTTTTCTAGCAGAACAAATCCAATTTCAAGTAAAACAGCAAGCTGAGGCATTAGAACAATTAAAAAGAAAACAAGGAATTGTAACCTTCATTATCCAGTGGAACTAAAAATTACAAATTAATTTCTAGAATAAACCTCTTGTTTATGTTAACCTATCCAATATAAAGGTTAACATAAACGAGGGGGAATTTTTTGTGGATTGGAAGATATTAGCCCAGGAAGTACTTAATGGAAAGGTTATCAACAATGATGAAGCACTTGGCATTTTAAATTGTTCTGATGATGAACTCTTACCACTATTAAATGGTGCATTTGAAATTAGAAAGCATTATTTTGGAAAAAAGGTAAAATTAAATATGATCATAAATGCCAAGTCTGGAGTATGTCCTGAAAACTGTGGATATTGTTCACAATCCTCAATATCAAAGGCACCGATAGACAAATATTATATGTTGGATCAAGACTCTTTGCTAAATGGCGCAGCTCAAGCTGCAAAACTAAATGCAGGAACATATTGTATTGTTGCAAGCGGGAGAGGCCCTACTGATCGGGAGCTTGATACTGTTGTAGATACAATTACTGAAATTAAACAAAGATATAACTTAAAGGTTTGTGCCTGCCTTGGCATTCTAAAACCTGAACAAGCACTGCGGCTTAAAGCTGCCGGGGTTGATAGATATAATCACAATATTAATACATCTGAAAGTCATCACAATCAAATTACTACTTCACATACATACGAAGATCGTGTGAATACCGTTAACACAATAAAGTACGCCGGAATTTCACCATGTTCAGGAGTAATTATCGGTATGAAAGAATCTAAAATCGATATCATTGAGATGGCAAGAAATCTAAAGGAACTCGATGCTGATTCTATCCCTGTTAACTTTTTACATGCGATTGATGGAACACCACTCGAAGGTACTAATGAATTAAATCCGCGTTATTGCTTAAAAGTTTTAGCGTTATTTCGATTTATGAATCCTTCTAAGGAGATAAGAATTTCAGGTGGACGAGAGGTTAACCTGAGGAGCTTACAGCCATTAGGATTGTATGCAGCCAATTCGATTTTTGTAGGAGACTATTTAACTACGAAAGGCGCTGAAAGTACATCAGATCATCGAATGTTAGAAGATTTAGGTTTTGAGGTGGACTTTGTAACTCCTGTTGCTGAGGGGTTATAATTTTTTTATACAGCATATAGAAAAGGTGTCAGAACCTATTCTTCTGACACCTTTTCATCTTCTTGCAGGTGATTTATTATATTTTCAGCTACATTAACTGGAATCCCTATATCAAGCAACTCGTCTAATGTCGTTTCTTTTAACTTCTTTAAAGATCCAAAATGCTTTAATAATTTCTTTTTACGTTGTTCACCGACACCTGGAATATCATCTAAAATAGACTTAAAAGCTGATTTTCCTCGCAACTGTCGATGAAAAGTAATCGCAAAGCGATGAACCTCATCCTGTATACGTTGTAACAAATAAAATTCCTGACTATTTCGGGACATCGGAACAATCTCTAACGGTTCACCATACAGAAGATCGGACGTACGATGCCGTTCATCTTTAGCTAACCCGCATAGCGGGATTGCTAAATTTAACTCATTCTCCAGCACATCTTTAACAGCCATAATATGTCCTTTACCTCCATCGATAATAATTAAATCAGGCAAAGGTAAATCTTCTTTAAGTAATCGCGAATATCGCCTTCTAGTTACCTCCCGCATTGATGCATAATCGTCAGGACCATCCACACTTTTAATTTTATATTTTCGATATTCCTTTTTTTCTGGCTTACCATCTACAAATACAATCATTGCTGATACTGGATCTGTTCCTTGAATATTTGAATTATCAAATGCTTCGATGCGGTGGGGAATACCTATTCCTAAATGTTTTCCTAAATTCTCAACAGCTTTAATTGTCCGCTCTTCATCCCTTTCAATTAAAGCAAACTTCTCTTTTAAAGTAATTTCTGCATTTTTAATAGCTAAATCTACTAATTCCTTCTTTTTTCCTTTTTTAGGTTGTATGATTGTTACCTCAGTTAGCTTTTCTGCATGCCCTGCATTTACAGACTCAGGTAGAAATATCTCCTTTGGTTTAATATGATTACTTTTTAAATAAAATTGACCTAAGAAAGTTAAAAAGTCTTCATCTGGTTCATTGTAAAAAGGAAAATAAGAAACGTCTCTTTCAATAAGTTTACCTTGTCTTACAAAGAATACTTGGACACACATCCAGCCTTTATCATAAGCATACCCAAAAATATCACGGTCAAGTAAGTCAGTAAGACTCATTTTCTGTTTTTCCATTACAGATTCAATATGTGTAATTTGATCTCTGTACTCTTTGGCTCTTTCAAAATCTAGATCATCTGAAGCTTTAAACATTTTTTCAGAAAGCTCTTTTTTTATATCCTGAAATCCACCATTAAGAAATTTAACGATAGAATCAACCATTTCTTTGTTAGTGACATCTGATACATCATTTACACAGGGTGCTAGACACTGTCCCATATGATAATACAAACAAACACGATCAGGTAGTGTTGAACACTTTCTTAATGGATAAAGGCGATCTAATAACTTCTTAGTTTCGTTGGCAGCTTGTACATTTGCATATGGTCCAAAGTATTTTCCTTTATCCTTTTTTACCTTTCGTGTTGTAATAAGTCGCGGATGTTTATCTGCGGTAATTTTGATATATGGATAACTTTTATCATCCTTTAACATGATGTTATACTTTGGGTCATATTTCTTAATTAAATTCATTTCTAAAATAAGTGCTTCTATATCAGAAGAAGTCACAATATATTCAAAATCGACTATTTCAGCTACAAGCCTTAATGTTTTACCGTCATGGGAACCGGTAAAGTATGACCTCACTCGGTTTTTTAATACCTTCGCTTTACCAACATAAATGATAGTATTATGTTTATCCTTCATTAAATAACAGCCAGGCTGATCAGGAAGTAGGGCCAATTTTTCTTTGAGATGGCTATTCATAGAAAAGCACCTCCTCTATAGACAAGTTTAATTTTAGTTGGCAACATGAAATGCATAGATCATTATACCATTTGGGGCACTGAAAAGGTCTTTACAGATGTAGGAAATTGATGTTTTTTTCATAAACAGGTTTAATTTTTTATCAAAAAACCTTTAAAACCGCAAAAAAATAAACCTGGGATTTTACGCCCAGGTCACTTTATATTAAAGGTGCTTATTAATAAGTCCAGCAAGTGCTTCTTTTGGTTGGAATCCAACCACTTGATCAACAACTTCACCGTTTTTAAATACTAATAAAGTTGGAATGCTCATTACACCATACTTTGCAGCTGTTTCTTGGTTTTCATCTACATCAAGCTTAACAATTTTCAATTGCTCCATTTCAGAATCTAATTCTTCCAAAACAGGAGCGATCATTTTACAAGGTCCACACCATGGTGCCCAGAAATCTGCTAATACAACACCTTCACCTGTTTCAGTTGCGAAATTTTGATCAGTTGCGTTTACGATAGCCATTAAAAGCCCTCCTCAAAACAATTATTAATTTTGTAAGAAAATTATACCACTAACAAATTGGAGAAGCGAAGCATTTGCTCCTTATTCAATATTCCCTGTTTTATTTGATGGATACACATAAAAATATACAACCTTTGACCTTCCCATAATTGAAAGTTATTAGGTAGCTTAAATGTAAAAAAAGCAGGCACCAACTAGGATCACCCGCATTAATACTTATATTATGCATTTACCTTAATTTTTTTAAATTCTTCTACTAATAAAGGTACAACTTCAAATAAATCACCAACAATTCCATAATCAGCAACATTGAAGATGTTAGCTTCTGGATCTTTATTAATGGCTACAATAACCCTTGAATTGGACATTCCCGCTAAATGTTGAATAGCACCAGATATACCGCATGCTATATATAAATCAGGTGTAACTACTTTCCCAGTCTGACCAATTTGTAAAGAGTAATCGCAATAATCTGCATCACAAGCTCCGCGTGAAGCACCGACTGCACCGCCAAGAACGTCAGCCAATTCCTTTAATGTATTAAAGCCTTCCTCGCTTTTTACACCACGGCCCCCAGCAACAATAACTTTTGCCTCAGACAAGTCAACACCTTCAGATGCTTTACGAACAACCTCTTTAATAATTGACTTTAAGTCCTTTATGTCCACATTTAAAGAAGAAACAGCACCTGTGCGAGACTCATCCTTTTCAAGTGGAGCAATATTATTGGGACGGATAGTTGCAAAGATAATTCCATCCGTTACAATTTTCTTTTCAAATGCTTTGCCTGAATATAGCGGTCTAGTAAATACAGTATTTCCTCCAGTTACTTCAATATTTATGCAATCGGAGATTAATCCTGACTGCAGTTTAGCTGCAATTTTTGGAGATAAATCTTTACCTAATGCTGTATGACCCATTATAATACCTTCAGGTTTTTCAGCGTCAATTACAGCCAATAATGCCTGTGAATATGCATCAGGAGTATAATTTTCCAATTTTTCATTTTCAAGTGTAATAACACGATCTGCACCATAGTGAATCATGTTATTTGCAACGCTAGAAACTGATTGTCCAATTAAAACTGCTACGACTTCTCCGCCTTCAGCAACTAGCTTCCCCGCAGCAATTGCCTCGTACGACACATTTCGTAATCCACCATCACGGATCTCACCTAATACAACAATTTTTTTAGACATTATTTTTCCCCCCGTCTATAATACTTTTGCTTCTGTTTGTAGTAATTTCACTAATTCTATTACTTGCTCTCCAATTTCACCATCCAATACTTTACCCGCTTCCTTCTTTGGAGGTAAGTAGATTTCAAGTGTCTTAGTTTTAGGTTCCACTTCCTCTACTTCTAACTCTAAGTCATCTAACTCTATTTCATCCAAAGGCTTTTTCTTAGCCTTCATAATACCTGGTAATGATGGATAGCGCGGCTCATTTAACCCTTGCTGTGCTGTTACAAGCAATGGTAGTGTGGTTTCAATTACTTCATTATCTCCTTCAACATCCCGAACAACAGTTGCAGTTTGACCGTCAATGTCGATCTTCGTAATTGTTGTTACATAATTAATATTTAATAACTCCGCTAAACGTGGACCTACCTGACCAGAACCCCCATCAATCGCTACATTTCCACCTAATATAATATCGTATTCCTTTTCTTTAAAGTATTCAGATAATATTTTAGATGTTGTATATTGGTCGCCAGTTTCAATATGATCTTCAGTATTGATTAACACTGCTTTATCTGCTCCCATGGCTAACGCAGTACGAAGTTCTTTTTCTGAATCGTTATTACCAATCGTAACAACGGTTACCTCCCCACCGTGTTTATCCTTTAATTGAATTGCTTCTTCAATTGCATATTCATCGTATGGATTAATAATAAACTCAGCACCGTCTTCATTAATTTGGCCGTTCGTAAGAGTGATTTTTTCTTCTGTGTCAAACGTTCTTTTCATAATAACAAAAATATTCATTTATGAACCCTCCCTATTTAATTGGTATAAATAAAAACCTGAGCGTTCGCTCAACATTAAATTACATTTATTATTTACCTTCCTTTGAAATCAGGAACTCGTTTTTCTAAAAAAGCGCTTATACCTTCTTTTGCATCTGCTGTTATAAACACTTCCCCAAATAACTCTGCTTCCCTGTTTACACCCTGCTCAAAGGATTGGCTTTTTGAAAACTGAAGTAATTCAATTGTTGCTTTTAAGGAATTTGGACTTTTCGCAGCTATTTTATTTGCTATTTTAGCAGCTTCCTCAAATAAACTTTCTTCACTAAACACTTTATTGACTAGTCCTACGGCGGCCGCTTCCTTACCGGAAATAGGGTCTGATGTAAACATCATTTCAGCAGCTTTGGGATTTCCGACAAGCCTTGGCAATCTTTGAGTACCAGCAAATCCTGGGATGATCCCAAGCTGCAGCTCTGGCAGGCCTAATTTTGCATTCTCACCTGCAATGCGAATATGGCAGCTCATGGCTAGCTCTAAGCCACCACCCAAAGCCGCACCATGAATCACAGCAATGATAGGTTTTGAAAAGTTTTCAATCCTATCAAACAATTGTTGACCAGTTTTCGCTAATTTGGAAAAACCCTCACTTGTTTGAATAGTGGTGAACTCTTTAATATCGGCACCAGCAGAGAAAAATTTCCCTTCTCCTCTAAGTAAAAGAACGCGAACATCATCATTCTTTTCCAGTTCATCTAAGACAGTTGAAAGCTCTTTCAAAACAACAGTAGCTAATGCATTTGCAGGCGGTCTATTTAATATTATCGTTGCTACTCTTTGATCTACTTCTATAGTAAAAAAAACCATCAAATCCCTCCCCCAAGTTAACAATATGCAACACCTTGTCCAAAAATACTAATTTCTTAAGATTTACCACCAATACCATTAATTATTAAATGCTGAATTGAATGAATAGATTGTCTTAAATCATATTTTTGTTCATTCATTACCCAGCTTGTTACTACTTCATCTAGCGTCCCAAACACCATTTGCCTTGCTATACGAACATCTAAGTCTTTATTAAAGACACCATCTTCTATACCTTCATACAGGACTTGATCGATAATTTTTATATATTTTTTTAAAACAAAACTAATCTGTTTCCGAAGGTCCTTATTTGATTGTCTTAATTCTATTTGGGTAACAACAGCTAGATGTGGATCATCAACAAATTGACAAAGATGCATTTCAACCAATGCTAATAACTTCTCTTCTGAATTTGATTTCCCTGCAATCACCTCTTCGATTTTTTCAATAAGTTGACCTACTCGCTCCTCAAATAAAGAAATCAGGATATCTTCTTTACTTTTAAAATATAAATAGATTGTCCCATCGGCAACACCAGCTTGCTTAGCAATTTTAGATACTTGTGCGTGATGGTATCCGTTTTCGGCAATAACGATAACGGCAGCATCAAGGATTTGGTTGTATTTAGGATTTTCTTTCCTCATGTTGTTCTCCTTTTATAAAACAATGAATGACCATTCATTCTTTAAGATTTATATTAAAACAATTATTAAAAATTGTCAATATTTACACAATTCTAAATGGAATATTTTATACAGACTGAACAAACGCAAACAGTGCGAATGTTCAGCCCGTTTGACTATAACTGATTTTTTGCTTCATCAATTAATACACGTCGTAAAATTTTACCTACTGCTGTTTTTGGAAGTTCTTTTCTAAATTCGATCACTTTCGGGATTTTGTAGGCTGCTAAATAGTTACGACAATGTTGTTCGATATCGTCCTCAGTCACTATTGCCCCTTCTTTTAATACAATAACAGCTTTGACAGTTTCGCCGCGATAGGGATCAGGTATTCCAACTACTACAGCTTCCTGTATGGATACGTGTTCATACAATACTTCTTCAATTTCACGTGGATAGATGTTAAATCCACCGGCAATTATTAAATCCTTTTTTCGATCAACCACATAAAAAAATCCATTCTCATCCATATAACCAAGGTCTCCAGTTAATAACCATTCTTCACCATAAAAACAAGCTGCTGTTTCATCTTTACGATTCCAGTACCCTTTCATAATCTGTGGTCCTTTCACCACAATTTCTCCAATTTCGTTAGGTTCTGCTGGACCGTTTTTTTCCGTTGATAAAATAAATGCATCAGTATCAGGCCACGGAACACCTATACTTCCTTTCGGGCGTGGTACATCCCATAAAAAGTTGGCGTGTGTAACAGGTGACGCTTCTGTTAATCCATACCCTTCAACTAACTTACCACCCGTTACCGTTTCAAACTTTTCCTGAATTTCAAGCGGTAGCGGTGCAGATCCACTTAGACAAGTATTGATAGAGGCAAGATCATAATCTTTAATGTTAGAATGATTCAATAAAGCTATAAAAATAGTTGGAGCACCAGGGAAGATAGTAGGTTTTAATTTTGCAATTGTTTTTAAAGTCTCCTCTGCATCAAACTTAGGTAATAAAATCATTGTTGAAGTAAACATAATAGAAAAATTCATCACACATGTCATTCCAAATACATGAAAGAATGGAAGAATTCCTAGAATGCGTTCCTCTCCTTCCTTCATTTTATACATCCATTTCAAGCACATTGTAGTATTTGCAACTAAGTTTAGATGTGTTAGCATAACGCCTTTAGCCTGACCTGTTGTACCGCCGGTATATTGTAATAGTGCTATATCTTCTTTAGGGGATATATCGAGTGGAATTTTATCTGAAGTGCTTGTTGACAGAGCATTCTTAAATAAATGTGTAGTTGGACCTTCCGAAATTTCAACTTTAATTCCGTGTTTCTTTTTTTGAATAAATGGATAGATTAAATTTTTTGGAAATGGCAAGTAATCACTTATTGTTGTCACAATAATATGTTCTAACCTTGTAATCGTTTTCACTTTTGAAACTTTTGGAAAAAGTAGATCCAAGCAGACTATCCATTTCGAACCAGAATCATCAATTTGATATTGGAGTTCTCTTTCAGTATACATTGGGTTTGTTTGAACAACAATCCCACCTGCCATTAGTATTCCATAATAACTGATGACAGATTGCGGGCAGTTAGGCAGCATAATCGACACTCGATCACCTTTTTGGACACCTAAAGATTTTAAGAAGTTGGCAAACTTTAAAGAGGATTCATATAACTCTTTATATGTTAGTTCTTTACCCAGAAAATGAATGGCTTTTTTGTGTGGTACAGTTTTCATCGCTTTTTCCAAAAAGTATTGGAGAGGTTTAATTTCATAATCAATGTTCGCAGGGATTTCAACTGGATAATGGGATAACCACTTTTTTTCTAACATTACATCCATTTTTCTCCCCCTATTCTTAGCTGTTTATATTAAATATATTACGTTAGTTATATTATAAGTAGTAATTTTATTATTTTAATATTTTTATTATGAAATTGGCTAATTTCCCCGAAATTAAACCGAGCAAACATGATATAAAGAAATACTATATGCGCTCCTATATATAATAAAAAAACGCACAGTGAATTTCGAATCCAAATACCGTGCGTTTCTCTTTGATATTTAATTGATTGCACCCCTGAATTGACCTTATTTAACATACTGCATACTTATTTTTTCTTATGCATTAAAAACCCAATAAAATACTCCGATGATAAGAAACAAACCACATACAACCATTAGTACTTTCGCGAGTGTTTCCAATACATCTCAACTCCAATCTTCAGGAACCAATGCTGGCTCCGATCACATAAGATAAACCGACCGATATAATTAGTGATATAAGACCTACTGCTCGATTTCCTTTTTCGATCTCATCATCAATACCAAACTTAGGTGTTAAAAATTCAAATATAAAATAGCCAATTAATAAAAGAACAAATCCAAATAATCCCCAACCCATCATCGTGATTATAGAATCATTATTTTCAATTGAATATCTAAATATATTTGCAATGCCAAATATTTTTCCACCTGTTGCCAACGCAACGGCGATATTCCCTTTTTGAATTTCTTCCCAATTTCGATATTTAGTAACAAACTCAAAAATAGTTAAAAATATAATTAAGGATAACACCGCTACACTGTAGTAAGCAGCTGTTTGGGTAAAGCTATTTTCCCAAAAACTATTCATGTAATCCTCTCCCATATCCAAAAGGGCCAACCCTTTTTTTATCAATTTCTTTCCAATGATTGAAACTGAAAATTATTCCATTACTTTAACTCAACTACTGTTATACCACTACCGCCTTCAGCCATTCCTCCAAGTCTATACCCCTTAACATGACGATGTGATTTTAAAAAGTCATGTACACCTTTTCGTAGTGCACCCGTCCCTTTTCCGTGGATAATTGATACAGACGGATAGCCTGCGAGCAGTGCATCGTCAACATATTTCTCAACTCTTAAAACAGCATTCTCGAACCGTTCACCACGTAAATCTAATTCCGGTTTAACGTGATGTTCAGAGCCGCGAATTGTTGCTAATGGTTTTGTTTCTACTGGAGCGGGGCGACTTATATACTCTAAATCTTTTTCTTTCACTTTCATTTTTAAAATTCCAATTTGAACTTGATACTCGGTATCGCTCACTTTTTCGATAATGTGTCCTCGTTGCTCTAGGCTTATAACTTTAACTTCATCACCTGGAAGTAATGCTTGCTTTACCTTTTTCTTCTGAACAGCTTGTTTATTTTTTTGCAAGGTTGGTTGTGCCTCTTCAAGGCGCTTTCTAGCATCAATGAGTTCATGCTCCTTAATTGTAGAATGGGCATCATTTTTCATTTTCCTAAGCTGACGGATAATTTCTTCGGCCTCGGCTTTAGAACTTTCAATCGCTTCCCTTGCTTTTTCTTCAGCTTGCGCAAGCAATGCATTACGTTCTTCATTTAAAGCAATAATTTGTTTTTGTAATTCCTCGTGGAGTTTTTCAGCGTCTTTGCGAATAGATTCCGCATCATGCCATTCACTTTCAGCTCTTTTTTGCGTTTCTTCTAATGACGCAATCATATTTTCGACCTTGTTCGTTTCAGAACTTACAAATCCTTTAGCCCTTTCGATGACCTGTTGACTTAAACCAAGTCTGCTCGATATTTCAAAGGCATTACTTCTCCCTGGTACTCCTAATAATAATCGATAAGTTGGGCTTAAGGTTTCAACATCAAATTCAACGCTTGCATTTATAACACCATCCCGATTATAACCATATGCTTTTAGCTCTGGATAATGAGTTGTTGCCACCACTGTGGCACCACGATTATAAACATCATCTAAAATTGCAATTGCTAGTGCTGCACCTTCTTGTGGATCTGTTCCAGCGCCTAGTTCGTCGAATAATACTAAACTTTTGTGATCTACACGTTTAAGTATTTCTACAATATTAGTCATATGGGATGAAAATGTACTTAAACTTTGTTCAATCGATTGTTCATCACCAATATCTGCATAAATTGCAGAAAACACTGCGATTTCCGATCCATCTTGGGCTGGAACAGGTAAACCTGCTTGTGCCATTAATGTTAATAAGCCTAGTGTTTTTAATGTAACTGTTTTACCACCGGTATTAGGACCAGTTATAACTATCGACGAATAATCTTCACCTAAAATAATATCATTGGGTACAACTTCATCATTACTAATCAACGGATGTCTAGCTTTTAAAAGACGTATTTGCCCATTTTCATTCACCTTTGGTTTTGAAGCTTTTATTTTATGACCATAGGACGCTTTGGCAAACATGAAATCTATTTCAGCTAATACTTTCACATTATGTAACATTGGCTCTGCACTCTCTGCTACAAAACCAGATAACTCTTGTAAGATCCTCTCAACCTCTTGTTTCTCATTCACTCTAGCTTCCTGTAGTTGATTGTTCAATTGCACAACAGCCTGTGGTTCGATAAACAAAGTCGCACCAGATGCAGATTGATCATGAACAATCCCACCATATGCACTGCGGTACTCTTGCTTTACTGGAATTACAAAACGATCATTACGGATCGTAATAATTGCATCTGAAAGCATTTTTTGTGCCGAGGATGATCTAGTCATACTATCAAGCTTTTCCCGTATTCTTGACTCGGCAGAACGCAGTGCCTGTCTAATTCCTCTCAATTTGTCACTTGCACCATCCATGACATGTCCATGATCATCTATACAGTTTCGGATTTTCCGTTCAAGCTCAGTCAAGGGGACAATCTGATCGATATAATCTTTTAAAATAGGCAATTGATGTTCTTCCTCTAGCATTAGCTCAATAAATTGCTTTATTTGACGACCTCCATAGATCGTACTTGCTATATCTAATAAATCGTGGGCCGCTAAAGCGCCCCCAATTTGAGCCCGTTTAAGACTATGGCGAACATCAAAAATACCGCCTAATGGAACCTGTCCTTTTAATCGGAGAACCAATGATGCTTCGTCTGTTTCCTCTAACAGTTTAACTACTTCAACATAATCATATGAAGGTTCTAGCTTTTCAACTTTCTCTTTACCAAGTGATGAAGCTGCATGGTGCACTAACAGTTCTTTAATTTTCTCAAATTCGAGAACCTTTGATATATGTCTTAACAAAGGCAGCGCCCCCTTTTACTTTCAAATTAGGCTTATTAGTGATGTCTCTTTAAAAATGCTTTTAATTGATTTATATCAAATGTATTCAAAATACTTTCTTTCTTAATCCAGCCACGGCGTGCAGTTGCAACACCTAACTGCATATCCTCGAGCATGTCAATGCGATGCGCATCAGTGTTAATGACGAGTTTAACACCTGCATCTTGGGCTTTCCTCATCCATTCTGCTGATAAATCTAATCGATATGGATTTGCATTGCATTCCAAGGCCGTATTCGTTCGTTTAGCTACTTCGATTAAAAGCTCTAGGTCGACATCATATCCTTCCCGTTTACCAATGATCCTTCCAGTAGGATGTGCAATAATATCGACATGATGACTTTCTAATGCATTTATCAACCGTTTCATTATCTTTTCCCGGTCCTGTGAAAAACTTGAATGAATGGCCGCGATAACAATGTCCATATCTTTTAGTAGTTCATCATCATAGTCCAACGTTGCATCTGGTAAAATATCCATCTCAACTCCTGCCAAGACTGTAATATCATCATATAAATCATTCAAACGATCTATCTCTTGGCGTTGTTCACGTAACCTTTTCGCTGTAAGTCCATTGGCTACCTTCAAATATTGAGAATGATCCGTAATAGCTATATAGGCATAGCCTTTCTTCCGAGCAGCTTCAACCATTTCTTGAATAGAATAAGCACCATCACTCCAAGTTGTGTGCATATGCAAATCACCTTTGATATCAGCTACATTCAAAACTTCTATTTCATGCTGAAAGGCATCGACTTCACCTTGGTCTTCACGCATTTCAGGCGGTATAAATTGTAATCCAAAATGCTTGAAAAATTCAGTTTCTGAATCAAAATATAAAACTTCACCTGTTTCAATGATTTCAACACCATATTCGCTAATTTTTTCACCACGTTCTTTCGCTAACTGCCGCATTTTTACATTATGTTCTTTTGAGCCTGTAAAGTGGTGTAATGTCGTAGCAAAGCTTTTAGGTTCAACCAGACGAAAATCTATAGAAACATCATATTCATATTTTAAAACAACTGAAACCTTTGTATCCCCACTAGCTATAACTTCTGAAATCCGATCAAGCTTTAAAAGCTGTTCACGTACAGCATGAGCTTCAGTCGTTGCAATAATAAAATCTAAATCTTTAATTGTTTCCTTCATTCTCCTTAAACTTCCCGCACGTGAAAATTGTAAAATATGTTCCATATTACTGAGCTGTGTTTCAATGTCTGCTGCAATTGGAAGCATGAACCAAATAGGTAAACGTTCAGGACGATTTCCGACATCCTCAATCGCCGCTAAAATTTTTTCTTCTGTTTTCTTCCCGAAGCCCGCTAAACCTTGAACCTTATTTTCTAAACAATTTTGTTTCAAGGATTCAATATCAGTCACATCCAGCTCCTGATAAAGCTTTGCAATCTTTTTTCCACCAAGTCCTGGCAAATTTAACAACGCTAACAGCCCTTTTGGTACTTGTTCTATTAATTCCTGAAGAACATTTGACTGTCCAGTCGTTAACAATTCTTCAATAACAGCTGCAGTTCCTTTTCCAATTCCTTTTAACTTAGAAACATCCTCAATATCTGTTATGCTTCGGTCATCCGCTTCAAGCGCGGCAGCAGCTTTTCGATAAGCTGATATTTTAAATGGATTTTCTCCTTTTATTTCCAAATAAACCGCAATAGTTTCTAGTGTTTTAATAATATCTTTTTTATTAATTTCCATAAGAAAGACCCTACCTTAAAAAATTATGTAATATATGATTTGACAGATCGAATTCATGGTCACTCACAAACTACAAACCTCCATGCATTTTACATGGAGGATCCTGGAAAGAATTTATCAGGTTAAGCTGTCAAACCACAGTGCCTTGATTTTCCCTGAAACAATCGGTGTATGTTCAACAATACCTCTTGCCAAAATAGATTCGTTCAGGATGGACTGAACGAATTCTAATGGAGTCAGTGCCCCTAGATGTAATAGAATAAAGATTACTAGGTAGACTTCCACAAAGCCTAGCGCACCACCAAACCAGCCATTAATAGTCCTTAATATCGGCAAATCCGCTAAAAAGTCAAGCATGGATCCCACAATATGTAATACAATTTTAGTACCAAAAAAAAGAATTGCAAAAGCGATCGCCCGATAATATGCTTTTTCTAAATTGAAGGTCTCAAAAAACAATGAAAAAGCACTATTTTCAGACGGAGTTGGAAATGGAATCCAAAGCTTTAAATGTGGTGCTATATCGTCAAAGTATAAATAAGCTACAATATATGCGGCTATAAATCCTGCAAAATATATGATTTGTAGTACAAAACCACGTCGAAAACCGATGAAAAAACCTAAAACAAGGATAAAAAGTAAAATTAAGTCAATCATTTTCCGTTTCTTCCTCTTCCTTTGCTAGTTTCTTCAATAATATTTGATATTCCTTGGTCAAATCATCATATTCATTTTGTAATTTCAGAAAATCATTTACAATATTAAGGGCCGTCAATACTGCAAGCTTACTAGTATCTAAATATGGATTAGCATCATTAATTTCTCTCATCTTTTCATCAACCATGTTTGAAACTTTTCGGATATGACTTGAGTTTTCATCACCAACTATTGTATAGTGTTGACCGTATATCTCAACTGAAATCCGTTTTTTGTTTTGCCCAGACACCTAGATAGGCCCCCAATCAACATAAAGTGAAACTTACCAGCAATAGGGGGTATTATCCCCTCAATCAATATCATACGGAATTTTCTAGTTATCATCATACCATGAATATACATCTTTTCAAAATATTTAGGGAAGAGGAGAAACATTATGTCAAATTCTGTCTTAACTGTTTCTAACGAGACAATCGCACAAATGATGAAAAGCTATCAATCCTCGCTAACAGATCACTGCCCACCTGGAGCGGTTTTTGTAGCAAAGCCCTCTGGATGTACCATTACCGCATATAAATCGGGGAAAGTACTATTTCAAGGGAAGTCAGCCTTAACTGAGGCAAATAAATGGGGAGATACTTCCGCTAGTGGTACTTTGGTAAAAAAGAATAAACAAAAATCTACAATTACAAACAAGTATTCACCCCCACCAAATATTAGTGAACTATCTATTATTGGTTCAGATGAAGTGGGAACAGGTGATTACTTCGGTCCAATGACTGTGGTTGCTGCTTATGTTTCAAGTGAACAGATAAACATGTTAAAACAATTAGGAGTCAAGGACTCTAAAGACTTAAATGATATACAAATTACTAAAATAGCCAAGGAAATTATTAAACTAGTCCCACATAGTTTACTTATTTTAAGAAACGAAAAATATAATAAACTAGAGCAAAGCGGAATGAACCAAGGCAAAATGAAAGCATTATTACATAATCAAGCAATAAACCACTTATTAGATAAACTAACTCCTGCTCAAATTCTTGATGGAATATTAATCGATCAATTTTGTCAACCGGATATCTTTTTCAGGTACCTAAATGGTAAACAAATAAAATGGAAAGAAAAAAATGCATTTTTCAGTACAAAAGCTGAAGGCGTTCATATTGCCGTTGCAGCAGCTTCCATTATCTCAAGATACGCGTTTGTTAAAGAATTTGAAAAACTAAGTGAACAAGCTGGCTTTCAGCTACCTAAAGGCGCAGGTCCACAAGTCGATAAGAAAGCTGCTGAATTGATCAAAAAGCACGGCCCTGATTCATTATTGAAATTTACTAAATTACATTTTGCTAATACCGATAAAGCAAAAAAATTATTATAGGATTTTGTAAAAAATAGAAATGGTTGATTGACTTCCTCAATTAGTGGAAGTCTTTTTTAGCTTTTTTATTTAGAATGAAAAGTACCATTTTGGTAAAAGATAACTTCATATATTTGAATGATTCAACTAGGAAGGTGGTGCAATAAATATATAAAGTCTGTTTGAAAAAAGTACCATTGAACTAGGTGAAAATAATTTTATAATCATTGAAAACATAACATGAGCGAGAAAGGAGTAATATAAATATGCCAGAACAAACTTTTCATATTACTAGTGAATCTGGAATACATGCACGTCCTGCAACTTCATTAGTGCAAGCTGCTACCCGATTTAATTGTGAGGTAAATTTAGAATACCAAGGCAAAAACGTAAACCTTAAGTCAATTATGGGCGTTATGTCTCTTGGAATTCCACAAGGTGCTGAAATTAAAATCATCACCGAGGGCAATGATGGAGATGAAGCATTGAAGGCCATTGCCGAAACTATGAAAAGCGAAGGTTTAGCAGAATAAATGGAAAAAGTCATTACTGGGATAGCGGCATCTGCCGGGATAGCAATTGCTAATGCCTATTTGCTAGAACATCCAGATCTAGCAGTTGAGAAAAAAGATATACAGGACGCAGATTCAGAAGTGCAGCGCTTTACAGCTGCTATTCAAAAGTCACAAGAAGAGTTAGAAGCCATTAGGGAGCATGCTTTACAGAAGCTTGGAAAAGATAAAGCAGAAATATTTTCTGCCCATATTCTAGTTTTGAATGATCCTGAATTAATCAATCCTATCAAAGATAAAATTCAGAACGAAAAAGTTAACGCTGAAGTCGCTTTACATGAAGTTGCACAAATGTTCATTTCAATGTTTGAGCAAATGGATAATGATTATATGAAGGAACGTGCAGCAGATATTCGCGATGTTTCACAACGAATGTTGGCGAATCTTTTAGGTGTCACAATTCCAAATCCTAGCATGTTAACGGAAGAAGTAATCATTCTAGCAAAGGATTTAACACCTTCTGATACAGCCCAATTAAATAAAAATGTCGTTAAAGGTTTTGCAACAGACATTGGTGGACGTACTTCTCACTCCGCTATTATGGCACGTTCATTGGAAATTCCCGCTGTTGTTGGTACGAAACAAATTACAGCGGAAATTAAAAACGGAACACAACTCATTATAGACGGAATCGATGGAAAAGTTGTAATAAATCCTACAGAGGAAACAATCAAAACATATCAAAGGAAACAACAACAATATGAAGAGCAAAAGATAGAATGGGCTAAGCTTGTTAACGAGGCAACAGTAACCGCTGATGGCAAGCATGTTGAATTGGCTGCCAACATCGGAACCCCAAATGATGTGACAGGTGTACTTGAAAATGGCGGTGAAGGAATTGGACTTTATCGAACTGAATTTCTATATATGGGCCGAGATCAATTGCCTTCCGAAGACGAACAATATACGGCCTATAAAACTGTTCTAGAGAAAATGCAAGGCAAACCTGTTGTTGTAAGAACCCTTGATATTGGCGGAGACAAAGAGTTACCATACTTAAATCTCCCAAAGGAAATGAACCCTTTTTTAGGCTATCGTGCGATTCGCCTATGTTTAGATCAACAGGATATTTTCAGAACACAACTGCGTGCACTATTAAAAGCAAGTACATATGGAAACCTAAAAATTATGTTTCCTATGATTGCAACAATTGAAGAATTTAGAAAAGCGAAAGATATTTTACTTGAAGAAAAAGATAAGCTTGTTCAAGCAGGAACATCGGTAAATGAGAATATTGAAATTGGAATTATGGTTGAAATCCCTTCTACAGCTGTTCTCGCTGATCAGTTTGCAAAGGAAGTTGATTTCTTCAGCATTGGTACGAATGACTTAATACAGTATACTATGGCCGCAGATCGGATGAATGAGCGAATCTCATACCTATATCAACCATATAACCCGGCACTTTTGCGGTTAATTAAAATGGTTATTGATGCTGCACATTCCGAAGGCAAATGGGCCGGAATGTGTGGAGAAATGGCGGGGGATTCTATTGCCATTCCAATCTTGCTAGGTCTAGGCCTTGATGAGTTTAGTATGAGCGCAACATCAATCCTCCCTGCTAGAAGTCAGCTTATGAAGTTAACAGCACAACAAGCTCAAGACCTTGCTGATAAAGTACTAAACATGCAAACTGCTGAACAAGTCAAAAAATACGTAGAGGAAGTTTTATAAAATAACTGTAGGATTAGGATTCCGCAAGTTGTATAGCGGAATCCTTATTTGCTTTAAAATTAGTTGATTGTGTTGTTCGCTTATAAATGTGTGAACTTGGATTAGAAATTCGACATTTTGGCTTACAAATTCAAATATCCGCTTACAAATCGCTTAATCAGATTATAAATTACAAAAATTCGCTTACAAACTTGCTAAGCGAAACCATGCCTTTACAAAACACAAAGGCTCCCGCTATAGTTTAGCTGGAGCCTTTGACTTTCAAAATTTTAGCCTCTTAAAGTTGCACCTAATTGCTCTTCAACAGCTTTTAACACGTTGTTATGAGCTTTTGTAACTTCCTCATCTGTTAACGTTTTTTCTGGATCAAAATAACGCAACGAGAACGCTAACGATTTTTTACCTTTTTCTAAATGTTCACCTTGATATAAGTCAAAGATGGATACGTCTTTTAACAGCTTACCACCTGCTTGACGGATTACATCTTGAACATTTCCGGCAACCATTTGTTCATCTACAACTAAGGCAATATCCCTTGAGATTGAAGGATAACGAGGGATTGCTTCGTATTTAATCGAACTTACATCTGCACTAAGTAGTTTTACTAATGAAAGTTCGAACACAATTGTAGGATTTAGATCTAGTTCATTTTGAACTTCAGGATGCACCTGACCAACAAAACCTAAATAGTCACCATCTAAGCGAACGATCGCTGTACGTCCGGGATGTAAGCTATCCTTTTTACCTTGTTCAAACGTAATTCTCTTTTCAAGTCCTAATTGGGCAAATAGACCTTCTAACACACCCTTAACAACGAAGAAATCAACAGCTTTTTTCTCACCCTGCCATGAATGGGAATGCCAAAGTCCTGTAAAAGCACCAGCTAAGTTTTCTCTTTCACGAGGTAAGTTTGTCGTTATAGTATCCTCAGTTAAGTATACTTTACCGATTTCAAATACCGAAACATTGTCTATCTGACGTGCGTGGTTATGAGCAATTACTTCTAACAAGTGTGGAACTAGGCTTAATCTTAGCGTGCTGCGTTCTTCACTCATTGGCATTGATAATCGGATTGGCTTAGCATTGACTAGCTCATCTTCGAATTTTGAAGCTTTTCCAGCACTTGTTAAGGAATAAGTCACAGCTTCATATAAACTTGCACCTTCTAAATATTTACGAACCTTACGTCGTTTCGCTTGGTAATCTGATAATTTACCTGGTGTTGCATCCATGATCGGCAATGTCGTAGGGATGTTATCGTAGCCGTATAAACGGGCAACTTCTTCAATTAAATCTTCAGGAATTACAATATCTCTTCTGCGTGAAGGAGCAGTAATAGTGAATCTTCCATTGTCCTCTTTATATTGAAATTGCAAACGTGTAAAAATTTGCGCAACTTCATCTGAAGTAATCGAAGTTCCTAACACACTATTAATTCGATCTGTAGTTACTTCAACAGTAACCGGACTGCGGTCTAAATGATCAACCTCAATCATACCTTCTAATACTTCGCCACCCGCCAATTCAACTATTAGGGATGCAGCGCGGTTTGCTGCCGCATGTGCTCGCAATGGGTCAACGCCTTTTTCATAACGAGTACTAGCTTCACTACGTAGTCCGTGGTCTTTAGATGCTTTGCGAATTGTTTGTCCATCAAATACAGCAGACTCAATTAATACATTTACTGTATCACCATGAACTTCAGAATTTGCCCCACCCATTACACCTGCTAACGCTATTGGTTCTTTTCCATTTGTAATCACAAGGTGTTCGTCAGTTAATGTACGTTCCTGATCATCTAAAGTAACTATTTTCTCTCCATTGTTAGCACGACGTACTACTATTTCCTTTGAACCGAGACGATCGTAATCGAATGCATGCAATGGTTGTCCATATTCAAGAAGGATATAGTTTGTAATATCCACCACATTACTTATTGGTCGAATTCCAGCTGCCATTAATCGTGTTTGCAACCACAATGGTGATGGAGCAATCTTTACACCTTTTACAATTCGAGCCGCATAGTATGGATTATCTTCTTTTGCATCAACTGTAATTTTAATATTATCTTCTGTTTTTTCACTTGTTTCTTCTACGCTTGGCTGCGGTAATTTGACATCACGGCCTAGAATAGCCGCTACTTCATACGCAACCCCCAACATACTTAATGCATCTGAACGGTTTGGTGTGAGGCTAAGCTCTAATACCTTATCGTTTAAGTTTAAATATTCAAGTGCATCTTTACCAACCTCTACATCGCTTGGAAACACAAAAATACCAGTTGCAGTTTCCTTCGCAACTAACTTTGCTTCCACCCCTAATTCTTGCAAAGAACAAATCATTCCGTTTGAAGTCTCACCACGAAGCTTTGCTTTTTTTATTTTAAAATTGCCTGGAAGCACTGCACCAATTTTAGCAACAACAACCTTTTGTCCTGCAGCTACATTCGGAGCTCCACAAATAATTTGTTGCGGTTCACCTTCACCAATATCTACTTTACAAATATTAAGCTTATCAGCTTCCGGATGTTTCTCACATTCTAATACATGACCTACTACAATCCCTTGTATACCCTTGCTTAAATCTTCGACTGTTTCAACTTCTATCCCGCTTTTTGTAATTTTGTCGGCAAGTTCTTCAGCTGTTACGTTATTTATGTCAACATATTCTTTTAACCAGTTATATGAAACTAACATTTACTATCCCTCCTATTTAAGCTTGTTTGAATTGTTTTAAGAATCGAATATCATTTGTATAGAAATGACGAATATCATCAATACCGTACTTCAACATTGCAATTCTTTCCGGTCCCATTCCGAAAGCAAAACCAGTATATTTCTTAGAGTCAAATCCAGCCATTTCTAATACATGCGGATGAACCATTCCGGCTCCAAGGATTTCTATCCAGCCTGTTTGTTTACAGATCGAACAACCTGCACCGCCGCACATACAAGATACGTCCACCTCAACAGATGGTTCAGTAAATGGGAAAAAACTAGGACGGAGACGTATTTTACGGTCTTCACCAAACATTTTCTTAGCAAATACTTCAAGTGTTCCTTTTAAATCACTCATACGAATATTCTCATCAACAACTAAACCTTCAATTTGCATAAATTGATGTGAATGTGTTGCATCATCATTATCACGTCGATAAACTTTACCAGGGCAAATAATCTTGACTGGCCCTTTACCTTCATGCTTTTCCATCGTCCGTGCCTGAACAGGGGATGTATGCGTACGTAATAAAATTTCCTCGGTTATGTAGAATGAATCTTGCATATCACGCGCTGGATGCCCTTTTGGTAAATTTAGTGCCTCAAAATTATAATAATCCTTTTCAACTTCAGGACCTTCTGCAATTTGATAGCCCATTCCAATAAATAAATCCTCGATCTCTTCAATTACTGAAATAAGTGGATGGTGATTTCCTGTTTGCACAGGACGTCCGGGTAAAGTAACATCAATTGTTTCAGAAACTAATTTCTCTTCAATTGCCGCTTTTTCAAGGACAGCTACCTTTTCTTCAAGTTTCTCCTGAATAGCTGCCCTTACATCATTCGCTAACTGCCCAATGATTGGTCGCTCATCAGCAGATAATTTTCCCATTCCACGTAATACCTCTGTGATAGGCCCCTTCTTACCTAAATACGCTACGCGAATATCATTTAATGCTTTCAAGTCTTGAGATTGTTCAACTTTTTCTAATGCTTCTGCTTGCAGCTCTTTTAAACGGTCTTGCATCAAAATTCCTCCTTTTATTCAATACATTTTTAGAACATTGCAGTTAATTAAATTTTTAGGCAAAATAAAAAAGCCTCCATCCAAATATAAGGGACGAAGACTTTTATTCGCGGTACCACCCTAATTAACAGTATTGTAAGCCAAAGCTAATACTACTGTTCACTTCATTTCAATAACGGTTTATCTAACCGGAGCATCTTTACTTACGGGATATGTAAGGTCCAAATGTCAGCTCAAGAGTGAATTCTGTTACATCATCCATAAAGATGCTTTCAGTCAATGGCATCTTCTCCCTAGTTGGTGAGCGGTAACATACTATGTTCTATCATCGCAATGTTAACTTTATCAAATTTTCTTAATTATTATAGTATAAGTTTAAAAAATCCGCAAATGGAGTCATAAAATTATATTTAATATTGATTTAAGCTCTCAAGTGATATAACAATACTGCAGCTGCAATAGAGACATTCAGCGATTCAGCCTTTCCATAAATAGGAATATATAAATTTTCATTTGTTCTCATCAACAGCTTGCGGTCAACTCCATTACCCTCGTTCCCAACAATTAAAGCAAAAGATTCCTGTTTTGAAATAGTCGTATATTCCTTTGCACCTTCCAATGCAGTACCGTATACTTGGATTCCATTGTTTTGAATACGGTCAATCCATTCCTCAAGATTTCCCTTTAAAACGGGAATATGAAATAATGATCCTTGTGTAGATCGAATTACCTTAGCATTATATAAATCGACACAACCTTCACCTAAAACAACGGCATCCACACCAGCTGCATCAGCTGTTCGAATCATCGTGCCTACATTTCCCGGGTCTTGAACATTATCAAGTAACAAAAGCTTAGTCTTTGAAGTGTAATCAATATCAGTACACTTCTCCATTTCACAGACTGCCAAAATTCCTTGTGGAGTTTCCGTTTCAGAAAGCAGCTTCATAATTTCTACGGTTACTTCATAAACAACAGCATCACCAATATCCAGTTGTGAAAAGTCTTGATCATCACGGATTATTAATTCTTGGATGATCGCCTTATTTTTTAATGCTTCTTGAATCAAATGATTTCCTTCAATTAAGAATAAGCCAGTTTTGTCTCGCTCTTTTTTTGTATGTAGTTTTTTCCATGCTTTTACTTTAGGGTTTTGTAAAGATTCAATTCTTTTTATCATCTGTACACCTCATTCCATATACCTATTCATTATAGCTAGAATACTTTACATAATACAATTCGTTTCAGAGAAAACTAAAAATGTCTGCCATGCAGGAATTTAAACTACAAAGGAGTGGCTGTAAATGAATTTAAATCTCCGTCATGCTATTATTCAAAACGTTGCTGACAACACAAAGGAGCAGCTAGAAGATACGATTATTGATGCAATTACTAGCCAAGAAGAAAAAATGCTTCCAGGTCTAGGCGTACTCTTCGAAGTAATTTGGCAAAATGCTAACGAAGAAGAAAAAGAAGAAATGCTTTCTAACCTAAAAGGTGGCCTGCAAAAGCTTTAACTTTTCGAATAGGGGTCCCATTAGGAAGATCAAGGCCCTATTTCTTTTACTTTAACCATTAATAAAGTTAAACTTTCTTTAGAATAAAAAGGAAGATCCTCTGCAGAAGATCTTCCTTTTTTCTGTGCAAATGCCGCTTCTAATCGAAAATGATTTTATTCACTGTATCTTGGTCTAACTTTTTAATGACTTCCACAATTAACTTAACAGCATTTTCATAATCATCACGATGCAGCATTGCGGCATTTGAATGGATATATCTCGTAGCGACTGTTATGGATAAAGCGGGTACTCCATTTGCCGTTAAATGGATAGCCCCTGCATCTGTGCCACCGCCTGGCATTGATTCATATTGAAAAGGAATATTATTTTCCTCAGCTGTTTGAACAACAAAATCACGTAGTCCTTTATGAGCTACAATCGATGCATCATATAGAACAATTTGTGGTCCTTCTCCCATTTTACTCATCGATTCCTTCTCACTGATGCCTGGTGTGTCGCCCGCAATCCCAACATCAACCGCGAATCCAATATCTGGTTGAATGTGCGCTGTTGCTGTTTTAGCACCGCGCAAGCCAACTTCCTCTTGAACAGTCGCCACACCAAATACAGTATTAGGATGTTCGACACCTTTAAGATTTTTTAATACATCAATTGCGATTGCACAACCAATTCGGTTGTCCCACGCTTTCGCTAACAACATTTTCTCATTGTTCATAATTGTGAATTCAAAATAAGGTACGATCGAATCTCCTGGAAGTACTCCCCATTCCATCGCTTCTGCCTTACTAGATGCACCTATATCAATAAACATATCCTTGATTTCCGCAGGCTTTTTACGAGCTTCAGGAGATAATATATGCGGTGGTTTCGAGCCAATTATGCCAGTTATATCTCCTTTTCTTGTCATAACAGTAACGCGCTGTGCTAGCATTACCTGTGACCACCAGCCACCAACTGTTTGAAATTTAATAAAGCCCTTTTCAGTAATTTGTGTTACCATAAAACCTACTTCATCCAAGTGGCCCGCAACCATGATTTTAGGACCATCAGCTTTACCCACCTTTTTGGCAATTAAGCTGCCAAGGTTATCTTGCGTAATTTCGTCAGCATATGGAGATATATACTTTTTTACCACTTCACGCACTTCACGTTCATTACCAGGAATACCTTTTGCATCCGTTAAATCTTTTAACATTACTAATGTTTCATCTAAAGGTTTTGACATATCTGTTATCATTCCCTCCTGAGTAAATAATAAAAATACAGCTCACCATTTATTACCAATTAAACTTTAATAAATCAATTATAACGTTTACTTTTGCACTTTACAAAAGTAAGATTAATACCCCTGATCCTGACGCTGGTGATTAACCTCATTTTTACTTATGTATGCTTCCTTAATATCTTTCCACGAAAAGCCTAATAAATCACCTAGAATTAAGTACTCATTAAAAACTTTTTGATATTGTTGGAGCTGTTGGTTTTCTCTTAACTCGTTGATACTTTTATAAACTACATGGAATTGATCAACTAAACCGAAGATTTGCTGATTTCCAATTCCCAAGTTAAGTTTATTAACAACATTTAGGTCTAAGCCTAATGATAAAATAAAGTGGATGCCATCTACATATTCCTCTAGAATAACATCTCTATCAGCTGGAGGTTTTTTACTCCAAAATTTAAAACATCTTGTTTCATTAGCAAGTTCACCTAATTCAACGAGTAAGGCCATTATTTTTCTGTCCATCAAATTTTCATTATGTAATTCGTGCTCTTTCAAAATTCGTTCATCAAGCTCTTTTTGAAGCTGAAATAGTTCCTCAAACATTTCTCCATTTCCTCCCATCGTATCCTTCTTTATACTACCAGAATTTATAGATAAGGCGAAACTTATTACTATGTGAAATCGTATCATATATTATAATAGTTTAAGCCGTGATACTTAAGATAGATTAATTTTTAATTTAGGCTTGTATTGTATTTAAAAGAATAATTTTTTACTATAAATTAAGAGGTGGTCCGTATTATGTTTGTAATCATTTTAAGATTACTTATCTTCGCATTAATTATTTTTTTAATATATACAACGATTAAATATATAAATAACCCTAAACGGAAACTTGAATTGGCTCATGAGCAAAAGACATTTTATATGCTAGATGACCGACAAAATGTGCGTAAAAACTTCTTAATTACATTAAAAGGCGTTCTGTTTGAAGGAGAGAAATATTTAGGTACAACAAATCAAGCATTTGAAGTTGTTTCAATAACTATATGTGCAAATAAAACAGACCAATTACAAGGGCTCAACTATGAGGATTTTATGAGTATTGAGGAGAAAGTTAAAATGAATTATCCAAATGCTCACATTAAATGGAAAAGTCCGATTAAGGAATTCATCGAAAAACATAACCACATTCATTAAGCTTTTAAGCCGTAGCAGCTACAAATTGCTACGGCTTATCTTTTTATATATTTTAAAGTTTAAATTCTAAAGTAAATATTGATAGATTGAGAACCAACTTCCCAGATTAATTATAATCATGACTGGAATGCCGTACTTAAACGAATTATGCTGTGTTTTATGACGAAACATTTTCATACCATAAAACGTCCCTATAGCGCCTCCTACTAAGGATAAGGCAAATAATCTTTTCTCCGGTATGCGCCATTCACCTCGTTTTGATCGTTGTTTATCGACATACATAGTAATAAAGGTAATGATATTTAGCAATATTATGATTCCTAATAAAAGATACATTATTTTATGCTCCTCTACGGCTTATTATTGAAAACTATCATTCTTTTTTCAGTTTCCCCGGGCACCTAACTCCGTTGATTGCAGCATTCCTCGATTTTTGTTTTTATCGGAGCCTACTCCACCTCGGTAACCGTTACTTCTAATGATCAACCTTTCATCATGTTTGCTAACCGCTGTTGCTCTTTCTAGGTTAGTATGAAAACAGCTGTATACGCAAAAAGGTCATTCCACCTCAGGAATGACCTTTTTCATTCAGTTATTATTGAATGCTAGCTTTTGCTTTTGCTGCTAATTCAGCAAATGCCTTTTCATCACTAACTGCAAGTTCTGCAAGCATTTTACGGTTAATGTTAATACCAGCAACTTTTAGTCCGTGCATCATGCGGCTGTATGAAAGACCATTCATACGAGCAGCTGCGTTAATACGAGTGATCCATAATTTACGGAAATCGCGTTTCTTTTGACGACGATCGCGATATGCGTACATTAAAGATTTCATTACTTGTTGCTTAGCAACTTTAAATAATGTATGTTTTGAACCGAAATAACCTTTTGCTAATTTTAATACGCGTTTACGACGACGACGCGTTACAGTACCACCTTTTACTCTTGGCATTATGTTTACCTCCTAAGATCTATGTCAAATTCCGTTATTTTTATAAGTTTGTGATCATTTGCTTGATGCGCTTGTAGTCACCAGCACTTACTAATGTACCTTTGCGAAGCTTACGCTTTTGCTTTTGATCTTTATTTGCAAATAAGTGACTAGTGTATGCGTGTGAACGCTTCACTTTGCCGCTTCCAGTTTTTTTGAAACGCTTTGCTGAACCCCTATGAGTTTTCATTTTAGGCATTTGGGTTTCCTCCTTTAGATAATTCTTTCGTTGAATAAAGTTATTGTTTTTCTGCTTTAGGCGCCAGTACGATAAACATACTGCGTCCTTCCATTTTTGGCTTTTGTTCAACAGTAGCAACTTCTGCACATTGCTCTGCTAAACGATCAAGTACTCGTTGCCCAATTTCCTTATGCGTAATCGCACGTCCCTTGAAACGGATACTTGCTTTTACTTTGTCGCCTTTTTCAAGAAACTTAATGGCGTTTCGAAGCTTAGTGTTAAAATCATGTTCTTCTATACCAGGGCTCAAACGAACTTCCTTAATATTAATAACCTTTTGATTTTTACGTGCTTCTTTATCCTTTTTCTGTTGCTCATAACGGAACTTACCGTAATCCATTATGCGGCAAACAGGCGGTTTTGCATTCGGTGCAACCATTACTAAATCTAGGTTAGCATTTTGCGCCATTTCTAAAGCTTCATTTTTTGACTTAATACCGATTTGATCACCGTTCGCACCAACTAGACGAACTTCGCGTGCGCGAATAGCCTCGTTAATAAATAAGTCTTTACTAATAATTAGCCACCTCCAGGTAATTTTCACTGAATTTTTCGTTTGGGCGACGTACTTATGTAATTTAAAAATCACACAAAAAAACGTCGGCATACATACTACACCCACGATTCACGATCTCTATTTAAAGATTGCGTATAACCTGTCAACAACAAAATTGCGTCAATCAGGTGAGAAGCGGGTGCCTCTTCTTGTTCCACAAACAAATATTCAATTTCACCTAACAAATAATATCACTAAAGTTCCATTATTGTCAAGATGGCCAAATCTGATTTTTATAAGCAACGTAAATTATCTTAACTGATGTATAAAAATTATGCAAGTAGTTTAGAAAAAAAAGATGCAGGAAATTCCTACATCTTTTAATGATTGCCTTATTTCACATGACTGTCGCGCTGAACTTCTGCTTTAATAGACGTTAAAAACTGCTCGAATGATACTGTTTCAGAATCCTTTTCACCATACTTTCGAACATTTACGCTGTCACCATTCATTTCATTATCGCCGACTACTAGCATATAAGGTATTTTTTGCATTTGTGCTTCACGAATTTTATAGCCGATTTTCTCATCACGCTCATCCACTTCCACACGGAATCCTTGGAATTGCAGCTTTTCTCTTACTGAATTAGCATATTCAAGATGTGCCTCACTAGATACTGGAATAACTTTTACTTGTACAGGTGCTAACCAAGTAGGGAATGCCCCTTTATATTCTTCAATTAAAAAGGCTACAAAACGCTCCATTGTAGATACAACCCCACGGTGAATAACAACCGGACGATGCTGCTTTCCATCCTCACCTACATACGTTAAGTCGAAACGTTCAGGCAATAAAAAGTCTAATTGTACCGTTGACAAAGTTTCTTCCTTGCCTAAAGCTGTTTTAACTTGAACATCAAGCTTAGGTCCATAGAAAGCCGCTTCACCTTCTGCTTCATAATAATCAAGGCCTAGGTCATCCATTGCCTCTTTTAACATCGATTGCGCTTTTTCCCACATTACATCATCATCGAAATATTTTTCTGTGTCTTGTGGGTCGCGGTATGATAAACGGAACGAATAATCTTTAAAATCAAAATCTTTATACACTGCCAAAACAAGATTAACAACCCGCTTAAACTCATCTTTGATTTGGTCAGGACGTACAAATATATGAGCATCATTTAATGTCATACCTCGCACACGTTGCAATCCAGTTAAAGCACCTGACATTTCGTAACGATGCATTGTCCCAAGCTCAGCAATTCGGATTGGCAGCTCACGGTAGCTGTGAATACCTTGTTTATACACCATCATATGATGTGGACAGTTCATAGGGCGCAGTACTAAATCTTCATTATCCATTTTCATTGGTGGGAACATGTCATCTTGATAGTGATCCCAGTGACCAGAAGTTTTATATAGTTCTACACTACCTAATACAGGTGTATAAACGTGGCTATAACCTAATCTTTCTTCAAGATCAACAATATAGCGTTCAATAATACGACGGATCGTTGCACCCTTTGGCATCCATAACGGTAACCCTTGTCCTACTTTTTGAGAAACAGTGAAAAGATTTAATTCTTTTCCTAATTTACGATGGTCGCGTTCTTTTGCTTCCTCTAACAGTTTTAAGTGCTCATCAAGCTGTGCCTTTTTTGGGAAAGCTGTGCCGTAAATACGTTGTAACATTTTATTATTGCTATCCCCACGCCAGTATGCTCCAGCAATGCTCATTAACTTAAATGTTTTTAATTTCCCTGTCGATGGCACATGAACGCCGCGGCATAAGTCAAAAAACTCACCTTGTGTATAAACTGATACTGTTTCACCTTCAGGGATCGCATTTACTAGCTCAACTTTTAAGTTGTCTCCAATTTCCTCATACATTTTTATCGCTTCTTCACGTGACACCTCTGTACGTTCAATTGGAATATTTGCATCAATAATGCGTTGCATTTCTTTTTCAATTTTTGGTAAATCCTCCGGTGTTAACGATTCTTCCATATCAATATCATAGTAAAAGCCACTTTCGATAACTGGACCGACACCAAGCTTTACATTTTTATATAAACGCTTGATCGCTTGTGCCATTAAATGTGCAGTACTATGGCGCAAAACCTCAAGTCCATCCTGAGAATCATATGTAATAATTTCAATCGCACCATCTTCTTCAATAGGCGTACGTAAATCAACATGCTTTCCGTTGAGTTTACCAGCTAATGAATTTTTTCTTAATCCAGGACTAATTGATTGTGCTATATCTTCAGTTGTTGTTCCAATTGGAAATTCCTTTACAGCTCCATCGGGAAACGATAATTTAATTACTTCTGACATTGTCATTCACTCCTTCGTGTTTTAGTCGAATTAGGCTATGTAATAACTGATTGGAAATACAAAAAACACTTATCCCTACTAAGGGACAAGTGTTATACTCGTGGTTCCACCCTTCTTCCCGCTTAAATAGATGATGACGATTTCACAGCTTAATTTAAACACTATGTAGATTTGTATTACAAAGTATTCTAAACCAAGAACGGATCCATCCATTAGATACGGCTTGAAGTTAGATAACGGCAATTAACCGTCAACAGTTAATTCCTGTTGAAGTTTAAAGGTGGTAAGCTATTTTCCGTGTATAGGAAACTTTCAGCCAGTGATTTCCCTCTCTACTATACCGTAAAAATACCTCATATCCTCATCATAACTTATCAGTTATTGTTATTATTTATGTACGTATTATATGCACATATCGACATAAAAAGCAAGGCTTGCTCTAGTAGTTCTCCGAAAAATGTTCTTTTGAATCGAAAAAATCCTTTTTTGGACGAATAACTACCCTTTCCAGAAAAATATTTTGGATCGTTTGAATTAACCCGTAATCCAAATGATCTGTATATAAATAAATGATCCGTGGAGCAATTGATATTAAAGGCGCTATCACCAACGACTCTGTGTCCAAATCCTCCATATACATCAACTGTTCATCAATAATAAATTTCAAGTGATCCGAGCTTAGTTCAACAAAGTGATTATCATAAAAAGTAAATGAGCCCTTATTAAAAGTCAGATGAATTGTATCGATTAAAGGTTCCTTTCGATAAACATAGCTGCGTAAGTTTTCAATAAAGTTTTGATATTCTTGTTCTAGCTTATATTCATCAATTGCTGCTTCGATGTATTGCAGCAAGCGAAAACGATAATCCTTTAATCTAAATTGCAAGAAAGCATCAAAGGAAAATGAAACACTTTTGGTTAAGAAGTTTTTAAGCGCATGTTCAATCATTTTTTCTCTAGTTAATTCAATGTCTTTTGATATATATGAACTTTCATGACTTTCACCATCAATTATGGATCTTGCTACAGACATGATTTGTCTCTGTTCTTCCTCATCACTAAAATAAAACATGTTTCTAATCATTTCTTTCATCCATCTGACTTCAATAACCTTTAATATATATTGAACTAAGACTGGTATAATTACGTTAACAATCAAGGTATCATACGATTTATCTAAATTTATTTTCACTAGAACCTCAGGTTCATAAATAACTTGAGCATCCACATTATACGCATTCTCATGCTTAAATTGCTTTAATTGATGATAAAAAATAATAGCATCCTTCTTTTCACGAAATTGAATTGTAATCATTTCAATGTCCCCCCTTTACCGTAACAACAGTAAATACCTGTTACATGTATATGGGGACAACTTCAAAAAAATGAATAAAAGACAACTAGAGAGCAAAATAAAGTGAAATTTCCGTCAACAGGCGCCCATCCTCAAACTATGAGGTTAGTACCTAAAACCAATAGTAAGGCTGTCCGAATAACATTTAATCCAAATTACTCCAGACAAATCAACAAAGGGACTGTTCCCAAAAAAGTCACCTTTAACGACTTCTGAACAGCCCCTTTATTAACTTACATCCATTCTTCAATATTTGCATCTTTCTTACGATAGTCAGGACCATCTAATTTAATTATGATCGTATCCTTAAGGATTCTAGATGCATTTCTTTTACCAAAGGTTTCTGAAAACTGCTCGTAATTTAAATTTGTTGTAAAGACAGTTGGTTTACCTAATCTGCTATCTAGCAGTTCAAAAATCTTTTGGATATCATGATTTGATCCTGCTTCTGCACCCATATCATCAATTACTAGCAAATCTATACTCTTCATTTTCTTAAAGATATCAACAACAGTCATTCCACTTTCATCATTTTTGGAATACGTATTTTTAATCATTGTTAAAAGCAACGGTAAGCTAATAAACAGCCCACTATACTCTTTTTTCAAAATTTCTTTTAGAATCGAAACAGCGAGGTGGGTTTTTCCAATTCCTGTATCTCCATGAAACAATAAATTCTTAGGACGATTCTCACGTAAATTAAATTTTTCTGCATATAACATACAAAACTCTTTTACATCTTCCTGTTGGTTAGTTTCAGGAATATAGTTTTCAAATGTTGATTTTTTAATATCATCATTCATTAAAGAATTTTGATCAAAATACTTAAAAAATCGTTGCTTTTTTAATTGCTCCACATTTTGTTCAATCTCATTTGCCAGTGCAATATCAGGACACTTACAGCCAATTTTGAATTCCTGTAAGTTACCTTTATTAGGTCCTCCTAAAATCGGTAGTACTTGAACCCTTACCTGCTGTTTACATCCTTCACAATAATATTCCTTTTTTGTATTTGCATCCTTAAAGTTATTGCCAAACATTGCAGACATTACATTCCCAACCTTTTTCAATGTTTAATCCCCCTTTCCTTCTAATAGGTCAAGCATCTTTTTCTTACGTTTAAGTCGATCTTCGTCTGTTGGTGCCGTTGGTTCAGTTTTTGTCTGTGTTTCAAACTCTTCCGTAGCACCTAACATTAACATTCTTCGTTTCATCTCAGGATTCATCTTACTATTTGAATACCTTTGATTAGCTTTGGGATTAGTTTCTTTAATATCTTTCTTCTTTTGTGCCCAGTCTTGGTATTGACGGTGTTCTTCCTTTGCCAAATCCATTGCTTCTTTTACAGTTTTTAATCTTTTCCGGGCCCAATGGGCAGCAATTTTATCGACATAATTCTTTGATAATTTCATATCAGTTCTAAGCATAACATAATGAATTAGAACGTTAACCACACCTGGATTTAACTTCTGATTGAACATCACATTTTCAATTATTTGCAAGTCGTTAAGAGACGGTTCCACCCCACCAGATATCTCCACTAGCAATTGATATGGTGAGATTTCTTCAAGCCGACTGATTAATTGTTCCTCTTTATTTGTTGGTTCTACATTCATCATTTGACGTGCGGACATTGGCTGTGTAGTTTCAACTAACTTTGGTAATGCATCACCATTCAGTAACTGATAATGATCACGAGCAGCTTTTCTTAACTCTTCTATATCAATTTGATCATGTTCATCTAAAGCTTGGATAACGACATTTTTCATTTCAATCGGATCAATATTATAAATAAATGCCAGTTTAGCAATAACTTCTTTAACTTTAGCTGTAAATGAACTTCCTGGTATTAACGAATCTGATATTCCCGACAGAAATAGAGGGAAATCAAAAATCTCACTATCAATAGTAATACCTGGCGATTCAGCTCTATCGATATATTCTTCCCCATCATTTTGTTCAAGCGCATGGGTCATTTCGAAGTTTGAAACCTTAAACTCAGATGGACTCAACGAACGAAAAACGTCATTGAAGGAACTGGTCACATCCAAATAATCAGTCTCATCAATACCTTTATCTGAAAAATATTTCTTTACCTTATTGAAGCTTGTCTTACCTAATCGATTATATAAGTAGATATTAAGAACGCCATCATTGAAAAAGACGTGTGGGGAAAGTGGTGGTTGTAACTCATATATAAATAATCGCGAGGAATCCTCTTTTTTTACAAATGTCTTAAGTAAACCGATACCCTCTAGTTTTTTACGCTCATTGTGAATTTGCTTTAAATTATGCTGCATCATCCCCATAAGATGATGATGAGTATTTTCACTTCCCCATATACGATCTAATTCTAATTCACTCCATAAGGTCATATAAAGACTATAGCAACTTGAGCCAATTAATGGTTGATATAACAAAGTTAGAACTTTACGGTCATATTCCTGTAGTAAGCCATTTACTCGGACTATATATGAATCAACCGGAAGCAGCTCTTTCCAATGCTCACTCACAAAACTCCCCCCTTATTGTCTAATCAGCAAAAACACCTTGGTCACAGCTGGACAAGTACGTACAAAATTATATACTTTTCATTTCTTATTAGGAATTCCAACATATTGAAAAAAGAGCTTTATTTTAAAAGCCCTTTTTAGTCGCGTTTAATTAGATCTTTTAGCTCATCTATAAAAACATTTATATCTTTAAATTGTCGGTAGACAGAAGCAAAACGTACATAGGCTACCTCATCTACTTTTGCAAGATGGTCCATAACCATTTCGCCAACATCAACACTTTTCACTTCTGAAACGCCCTGATTTCTTAATTCTTTTTCAATATCATTGACTATATCTTCAAGTGTTTGTAATGGAACTGGTCTTTTTTCACAAGCCTTGATTAACCCACGCAGTATTTTTTCTCTACTAAATTCTTCTCTTGTTCCGCCTTTTTTTACTACAATTAATGGTATTTCTTCAACTTTTTCAAATGTTGTAAAACGATAATGGCACTCCTCACATTCTCTTCTTCTTCTGATAGATCGGCCATCTTCGACTGGTCGTGAATCAAGAACCCTTGTTCCATTATGTTGGCAATTTGGACAACGCATAACATCAACTCCGCTAATAGACAAATTCCGACTATACTCTATAATATATGATATAAAAAATATGAATACTTCACAAGCATTTTAACTAATAAGAATCCAAACAATATTTTTGAGCTTATTTTACCCATTTTATCACATTAACATCAATTAATAATGCATAGATGCAAATTTTCTCGGAATTCAGGACAACTTCACGTTTGAGGAAGGGTGAAATTTCTCTAACTATATAAATATGTAGATATGCCGAATGGCTAAAAAATGATGGAAATGAATAAAAGTTGCAAGCGCCCTAGTTCAAGTCCAAAAAAATAAAAAAGGACCATCCAATCTTTAGTTATCACTTTTGAAAACTAAACTAAAGATCGGATAGACCTGTCTTAAGACAACGTCATAATCAAGTAGTACAAGACTCTATTTTACTATTATTAAACATCAAGTTGAAGTAAGTTTATAATACTTTCACTTTTTCTTGCTTAAATTGTACTGGACCCATTCCACGAGGAACTTCTATGTTCTCACGAGTTGATGCTTCAAGCGCATCAGCAATATAATCTGCTGCCACGTTTGGATCAATACGATCACCACATGTATAAACATCGATACTTGCATAGCCGTGTTCAGGAAAACTGTGAATCGTTAAATGTGACTCCGAAATAATTACAACTCCACTAACACCTTGAGGAGCAAACTTATGAAACGCTACCTCACGAATTTCAGCACCGGCCTTCAATGCAGCATTCACAAAAGTTTCTTCAATTAACTTGATATCATTCAACTTTTCAACATTACAGCCCCAAAGCTCTGCAATAACATGACGACCCATTGTTTCCATAGTACATCCCCCTAACAATAAAAAAATTTAAAGTCTACCGAAGTTTCAATAATTACTACCACGGGGGAAAGTTAGTCCTAGAGGTCCTAACCCTTTAAGTAGCAACATTAATTTCTCCGTCTTGATTTAAGTTCACGAATCATAGTATACGTTCTTTACTTTTCTTTTGCAACCATTCTATTAAAAAAATTGGTAAATTTTATATATTTCTGTTCGAGAGTGTATTTTCAATAACTAATGGCCTTTACATCAAACATTGCAATGTTCCTATGAAAAGACAAAAAAACAGAGAGTTAGCTATAACTCTCTGTTTCTCTTATACTTCTAAGAAACAACAACCTCTGCTTCTTTTTCAATTCCAGCAGCTACAAGTTTGGCAAGGTCTACAACACGATTCGAGTAACCCCATTCGTTGTCATACCATGCAAGCACTTTAACTTTCTTTTGGCCAATCACCATTGTTGAAAGCTCATCAATGATCGCAGATCGTGCATCTGTTGTAAAATCAATTGAAACTAATGGTTCGGCTGTGATGCCTAAGATCCCCTTCATTTCACCTTCGGACGCTTTACGGAATGCAGCATTAACTTCATCTACAGTAACTTCTTTATTAAGATCTACAACAAGGTCAACTAATGATACATTAGGTGTTGGTACACGTAATGCCATACCATGTAATTTTCCAGCCATTTCTGGCAATACCAAAGATAGTGCTTTAGCTGCACCTGTTGACGTCGGAATGATCGATTGCGCGCATCCACGGGCACGACGTAAATCTTTATGAGGATTATCAACATTTCGTTGATCATTTGTATAAGCATGAACGGTAGTCATTAATCCGTTTTCAATTCCAAACTGATCATTTAGCACTTTAACAACAGGTGCTAAGCAATTTGTTGTACAAGATGCATTTGAAATAACATGATGAATGTTGTGGTCATACTTTTCATCATTTACACCCATTACAATTGTGATATCTTCATTTTTAGCTGGTGCAGTAATAATAACCTTTTTTGCTCCTGCATCGATATGTGCACTTGCCTTTTCTTTAGAATTGAATTTTCCAGTTGCTTCAATAACTATATCTATGTTTAACTCCTTCCAAGGAAGAAGCTTAGGATCACGTTGGTCTAATAACTGAATGCGTTTACCATCAACAATCAAAGCATTGTTTTCAATTTCAACTGTGCCATTGAATTTCCCATGTACACTGTCATACTTAAGCATATGTGCTAACGTTTCAGCTGGATAGCTTGCATTTAAAGCTACAATTTCAAATGCATCCTCCTTAATAGCACTTCTAAAAAACATTCTCCCAATTCTCCCAAAACTGTTAATCGCCACTCTAGCCTTCACCGTATTGTCTCCTTTCGGATTATGTTATACTTTTTATCTGATTTGTAAAATTAGTATAACATAAATACTGTGAAAATGGTTAAACTATTGCCCAAATTCTTAAAAATTTATTAACTATTTTTTTTAGTCCTCAAATGTGTTATATTACTTCCCAGTTTTTTAATATTAATTCCAACTGTTTGGCTGTTTCCTCAATGGTTCCGTTATTATTAATAACTTCATCAGCAAGTCTAATCTTATCTTCTAACGGCATCTGTGAACGAATTCTTGCCAAAGCCTCTTGCTCAGTTAAATTATTCCTAGCCATTAAACGTTGAAGTTGAATTGTATCATCCACATATATTAAAAGTGTTTTCTCTACAAGATGTGTAAGCTTACTTTCGAATAATAATGGGATGTCTAGAATAACTACTTTTTCTCCGTTATTTATATAGTTCATTTTTAGTTCATTCATTTTTTGTCGAACAGCAGGATGAACAATGTGGTTTAATTGCATTCTTTTTTGCTCATCATTAAAAATAATCGCACCCAGCTTTGGCCTATTTATTTTTAAGTTCTCCGAGAGGATTTCTTTTCCAAACGTTTCTACAATTTTTTCATATGCAGGTTCCCCAACTTCTACAACCTCTCTTGAGACAACGTCAGCATCAATAATTGGAAAACCATAATTCACTAACATTTTGGAAACAGTACTTTTACCACTTGCTATACCACCCGTTAGTCCTACTACAAGCGTCATTTAATCTCACCTCATTTTTGGCAGTTCGGACAATAATGTGTACCCCTTCCACCTACGATCATCTTTTCAATAATTCCTCCACACTTTTTACATGGTTCACCATTCCTACTATAAACAAACAATTCTAACTGAAACATTCCAATTTCCCCTTGTGTATTCACATAGGAGCGAATTGTACTTCCGCCTTTATTAACAGCCTCCTCTAATGTTGCAATAATTTCATGATGGAGGCGCTCAATCTCCATTTCACTCAACTCTTTTGCCGAGCGTTCTGGATGAACTCCTGACCGAAATAATGCTTCATCTACATAAATATTACCTAGGCCAACCACAATTTTCTGATCTAAAAGTGCAACTTTAACTTTTCGTTCAGTTTTATTTAAGCGGTCTTTCAAATATTTTATTGTGAAGTGGTCAGAAAAAGGTTCTACCCCTAATTGTGACAAGGGTAGCTCCTTCTCCTCATTACCTTTTATAAATAAATGCATAGTCCCAAATTTACGAACGTCTCGATAGCGAAGCTCAGTTCGATCTGTAAACTTGAAGAATACATGCGTGTGTTTATCAAATGGTTCATCTTGAGAATAAAGACCATATCTTCCTTCCATCCTCAAATGGGAGACAAGTGTAAAATCATCTAAAATAAATTTAATAAATTTTCCCCGTCTTTCAATACTATTAATGGTTTGACCTTTTAATAGTAATTGAAATTCTTGAATATCATCTGGTTTCTTAATGATTTTCGGCCAGTGTACTTCTACAACATCTATAGTTTTTCCGATTACTAGCTCAGATAATGTCCGTCGAACAGTTTCAACTTCAGGTAATTCCGGCATTGTATCCTCCTACTTTGCATCAAACCATGTCGGTCCATAGCAGTAGTCAACTTTTAACGGCACATCTAGTTGAACCGCATTTTCCATAACCTCTGGTACGATTTGTTTTAATATTTCAATTTCCGATTGTGGCGCCTCGAATATTAGTTCATCGTGAACTTGTAAAAGTAACTTCGTTTTTAATCCTTCTTTTTCAAGTCTAGCAGCCATATCGATCATTGCTTTTTTTATAATATCTGCTGCACTTCCTTGAATTGGAGTGTTCATTGCTGTGCGCTCGGCAAAGCTTCTAATATTAAAATTGCGACTAGTTATATCAGGTATATATCTACGACGTTGTAATAATGTTGTTACATATCCTTTTTCTCTAGCTGATTGTACAATATCTTCCATATATTGTTTAACACCGGGAAAACTTCTCAGATATGTTTCAATAAAATTACCCGCTTCCTTTCTAGTAATCCCCAAGTTTTGGGATAACCCAAATTCACTAATACCATAAATAATCCCAAAATTCACCGCTTTTGCTTGCCTTCTCATATTAGAGGTAACTTCTTCTTCCTTTACGTGAAAGACATCCATTGCTGTTTTTGTATGAATATCTTTATCCTCTATAAACGCTTCCATTAATTTATCATCTTTTGCGATATGTGCCATAACCCTTAACTCAATTTGAGAATAATCGGCTGCAAATATAACCCAGTCTTTCTCTGATGGAATAAATGCTTGCCGAATCTTTTTACCTTCCTCCATTCTAATTGGGATATTTTGAAGATTAGGCTCCGTTGAGCTTAATCTTCCGGTTTGTGTTAATGCTTGATTAAATCGAGTATGAATTTTATTTGTGTCTTCGTGGACAACCTTTAATAAACCTTCTATATATGTTGAATTTAATTTGCCCAATTGTCGATAGTGTAATATTAATCTAATTATTTCATGCTTATTTTCAAGCTTTTCCAATACTTCTGCTGACGTAGAATAACCTGTTTTTGTCTTTTTAATTACCGGTAATTGTAGCTTATCAAATAAAATTACACCTAATTGCTTGGGAGAGTTGATATTAAATGCCTCCCCAGCTAATTGATAAATGTTTTGTTCAATCTCGATTAATTGCCGATTTAGTTCTTCGCCCATTTCGCGAAGACGATTGACGTCAACCTTTACACCAGTTAATTCCATTTCACTTAATATTAGAGAAAGTGGCAATTCAAGTTTAATAAACAATTCGTACTGATCGTTAGCCTTTAAATCTTCAGTTATCTTTTCTTTTAATTCATGAATCGCAATAGCTTTTCTGACCAGATGATCTGCCAGCTGGTCTTGTCCTGGTATTTTTCGTTTTGCGCCTTTACCATAAACCACTTCATCTGTTTGTACATTATGGTAATGGTTTTGTTTAGTAACATCTGCAATTTCAACATTAGTTTCTCCTGGGTTTAATATATATGACCCAATTAATAAATCAAACTTTATGCCGCGCAAATGAATTCCCTTCCACCCAAGTGAAACTATGGATTGCTTTGCATTGAAAACATATTTAGATAATTGCTCATCTTCCAACCACTCTTTAAATGTCTGAGAAGCTAATGCTATCTCGCTTGGTATAAAGTAATTCCCGTTTCCATTAACAATCGAAAAGCCTATTATTTCAGTTTCATGGTAATTTTCTTCTAATGTTTCCACAACTAAAGCAGCACTACTTGCGAGGTGATCATTATTAATATCCTTTACAATTTCAAAGGAAATATCTTTTAATTGCTCTGCTATAGCGCCATCCTCTGAAACCCCTATTCTTTCTAACAATGAATTAAATCCTAAGTCTTTAAAAATAGGGATAACTTTTTCTTTAGAAAAATCTTTACGAGAGATGTCCCTTAACGTAATATTGATTGGTGCCTCGCAATTAATAGTCGCTAATTCCTTTGACATGATTGCTTGTTGTTTGTTCTCTAATAATTTTTCTTGCAGCTTTTTCCCACTAACTTGCTCGATAGATTCTAATGTAGTCTCTAACGAACCAAACTGATTTAACAATTTAATAGCCGTCTTTTCTCCCACACCAGGTACGCCAGGAATATTGTCCGAAGCATCCCCCATTAAACCCTTCATATCAATAATTTGTTTCGGGGAAAGGTTATATTTTTCTTTTAGAAATTCAAGGTTATATGTATCAACATCTGTAATGCCCTTTTTTGTATGTAATACTGTCACATGATCTGAAACAAGCTGCAATAGGTCCTTATCCCCCGAAATAATCTTTACTTCAAAGTTTTCTTTTTCAGCTTGTTTTGCAAGCGTACCAATAATGTCATCCGCTTCATATTGATCGAGTTCATATCTTGGAATATCAAACGCATCCAACATTTCACGAATAAATGGAAATTGTTCTGATAATTCTGAAGGGGTTTTTTCGCGGCCACCTTTATATTCCGTGAAGGTTTTATGACGGAATGTTGTTTTACCTGCATCAAAAGCAACCAATATATGTGAAGGATCTTCTTCCTCGAGGACCTTCATTAAAATCATCGTAAACCCGTAGACTGCATTCGTGAAAACACCTTTATCATTATTAAGTAATGGTAATGCAAAAAACGCACGATACGCTAGACTATTACCATCTATTAAAACAACCTTTTTATTATTACTCATATATGTATTTATCCTCCCTAATTCAACCTACAACCTTAATTTTGAGAAACGAAAGTGCCTTAAGTGGAAATCAACAGGCAACTTTAAAACAGCCAAAAATAAAAAAAGTCCATTTTCTTTTTTTCTTCCTATATTCTACCCCACATTAAGGGGCAGTAAAACCCTACAGTGCTCCGAGTAATGGCCGAAAACACAATAATGGCTTAACTGCCCCTAGGATGGTTCAAGGGCCCAAAGGGTCATACCTTTAGGTACCAACATCAGCGGGCAGACCCTTTAATGGAAGTATAATAGTTAGTGAAAAAGAAAACAGACGTATTTGATTTACTTATTCAACATATCCCATTAATAACCTTGCGTATGGTGAATCAGCCGGTAAGATAATAACCGTTTCTCCATTTATCGTTTTCTTATAAGATTCTAATGTCCGAAACAAGTTATAAAATTCTGGATCTTGACTGAAAGATTCATTATAAATTTTAGCTGCTTCTTGTTCACCTTCAGCTCTTATTTTTTCAGCATCGGCTTGCGCCTTAGCAAGAAGTTCCTTTACTTCACGGTCTGTATTGGCAATGATTCGGTTTTTTTCGGCATCACCCATCGACAAATATTCCTGGGCTGTTGATTCACGCTCTGAAATCATTCGCTTGTAAACAGACTCCTCATTTTCTGGGGGGAGATCTGTTTTTTTAATCCTAACATCAATGACGACTATTCCATAATTATCTCGTTTCATTAGGTCATTAACTTGATCAGTAATGGTTACATTTAAATTTCCACGGCTAGAATTTTCTTCATCAATAATTTCATCATAATTTAATTGTCCTAGTTCTGTTCGAACAGTCGAAAATATAAATTCACCCATTTTTGCTTCTGCATTTTCAACTGAGCGTAAATTTGAAATCATTAGTTTAGGATCAGCAATTTTCCAAACTGCATAATTATCAATAATAACCCTCTTTTTATCCTTTGTGTTTATTTCTGCTTTTTCTACGTCAAATACCATCTGATATTTTGGCAGTGTTTGTGCTGTTTGGATAAACGGGATTTTGAAATTCAAGCCTGGCTTATCAATAATTTTTACAACTTCCCCAAATTGACGAATAACCTTATATTCTCCTTCTTTTACGATAAAAAGGTTGCTAAAAATAATGCCAAGAATGATTAAAAGTATGATGATACTAATCCCAAGGCGAGTGAATTTTTTCCACTCGATATTCTTATTTTTCAGTTCATTCATATCAACAATTTTACCATCACTCATTCTTAGCACTCCCTTCTTGGTTTGTTGCTGGTTTCGGTAATGAATTAGCGGATTCTATCGGCCGTAACGGTAAATATTTTAATGTACCACCATCATCATTCATAATATAGATATCAGCGTTTGGTAATACCTGGTCTAACGTTTCAAGCACTAACCGCTTTCTAGTAATATCGGGCTGATTTTTGTATTCATTATATAATGCATTGAAGATAGCTACATCTCCTCTTGCAATTTCAATCCTAGCAGCGCGATCCCCTTGAGCTTTAAAAATAAGTGCATCCTTTTCCCCTTCTGCTTCTTCTGTTCGTTTATTTGAATATTTATTTGCCTCATTTATTTTTGTATTCATCATTTCACGCGCATCTGTAACCTGCGTGAATGCTTTCCGGACTGCCTCATTTGGCAACTCAACATCTTGGAGTTTAACCGCCATAATTGAAATTCCGATATCATAATCTTCCATTAATGCAGTTAAATGTTCACGAACACTAGCTTCAACCTCTGCTTTTCCAGATGTGAGTACCGAATCAATAGTTGAACTTCCGATAACACCTCTAAGGGAAGCAGACGTCGCGTTATAAAGAATATTCTCGGGGTCAACCGAGTTATATAAAAATTTACCTGGATTTGTAATTTTCCATTGTACAACTAAATCTGCAAGAACAATATTTTCATCTCCAGTTATCATTCTTGTATCTTGCTCAATTTCTTCAACTACTTCTCCGTTTTCTTCACGGTACCCAAATTGTAAGCTATATGTTTCCTTAGATGTTTTTCTAACCTCTTGAATAGGCCATGGCATTTTAAAATGCAAACCTGGCTCCATAATCCCTTCTTCTAATTCACCAAAAGTAAGAATAACAGCTTGTTCAGATTCATCAACTGTATACCAACTGGTTAACGCTGTAATGCCAAGGACTAAAATTAAGAGTACTAATCCACTAGTAACATAAATTCTTCTCAAACTGATCACCTTAAACAACCCCCTCTATTATATATTTACCTAATACATATAAATAAGTCTCCCTTGCTTAATAACAAAGTAATTAGCATGTTATTATCAAATACGAATAAATATTGCGAAAGTTTCAAATTATTTAGTTTATTTACTTAATCATACACTAAGTTTACTTATTTATTAATAGATAATGGATAACACTGAAAGTATAAAAAAAAAGACGAGAGCAAATAATATCTCTCGCCCCAATCAATGATTGGTATATAGATGAAGGGGTCTTCCCATATAATGTATCAAGCTAGTATTAAGCCTTTGTTAGACAATTGTTAAAATATTGTTTAGTTATATTTAGGGAGTATAACCGAAAATGTAGTGCCTTTTCCGATTTCACTTTCTACTTCAATGCGACCTTGGTGAGCTTCAACTAAATGTTTAACAATAGCTAGCCCAAGACCAGTGCCGCCAGAATTACGACTGCGTGCTTTATCAACGCGATAAAAACGTTCAAAGATTCTTGATATATGTTCCTTGGCAATACCTATTCCTGTATCAACAATAGAAATTTTAATTTCATTTTCTAGATTCAAGACAAAAACTTCGATACTGCCTTCAGGTGGTGTATAATTAATTGCATTGTTTATTAAATTAATTAGTATTTGTTTGATTCGATGTTGATCTGCAAAAATAAATAATTGTTCTGTTTCAACATTAGATATTAATGAAATTTCCTTCTCTTCCGCAATTGATTCCAGAATAATTACGACGTCTCTCACAATTTCAGAAATATCTATAACACTAAGATTTAGTTTAAAACCTTCTTGCTCGATCTTTGATAAGTCTAATAAATCATTGACTAAGCTTTGAAGTCGATCTGTTTCTTTTAGGATAATCCCAAGAAAATATTCTCGTAATTCAGGTTCTTCTGCCGCCCCATCAAGCAATGTTTCTGAAAAGCCTTTGATTGAAGTCATTGGTGTTTTTAATTCATGTGATACATTTGCAACAAAGTCATTTCGGATACTTTCAAGTCGTTTTAATTCAGTTATATCATGAAAAACTAGGACAACACCTTTCCATTCTTCGTTGATCCCTATTATAGGTGCACCATAAACCTCAAAGTTTTTTCTTTCGATTCTTATTGGTACCTTTATTTGTTTCCTGATTGCATTTTCAGTTATAAAGATGGTTTCTACGAGTTCAATTATTTCTTGATGTGTGAATGCGTCATAATATAATCGATAAAGATATTCTTCTGGTTTAACGTCAAAAGTCTCTAGGTAAAATTTATTTACAAGATTGATATATCCTTTTCCATCAATCAGTATTAGGCCACTACCCATACTTTCAATTAGCGTCCGGAGACGATCCTGTTGCATTTCCTGAGCTGCAGTCATTTGTTGTAAATTTCGAGCCAGAATATTAATAGATTGACTTAACATGCCTGTTTCAACTGCTCGGTCTTCGTAAGTTCGCGCTTTATAATTACCTTTCGCTAATTCCCTCGCCACCCTAGTTGCTGATTCAATCGGTTTTGTATATTCACTAGTTATTCTTAATCCGAGCATTAAAATTAAGATAAAAGCAATTGCAAAGCTGGTTATTAGTAACCCCCATATAATCTGATTAATATTCTTTAGTGGATCAACTGATAATGTGAGAATTAAATACCCTTTAAACTCGTTTTGGACACGGAAAGGTATCACATAATGGAAAATCCCTGTCTTTTCATTCAGTACATGAAACCCTTCAAAATTAGTTTGTTTCTGTATTAACATTCCTTCTAGCTCAGGGATATCAGCTAAAATGTTATCCAGTTCCAAAGCCTCATTAGACTCCACCACACTTTTACCGTCTGGTAAAACGATCGTGACACCTGCATCTAAACTAGCACTAACCTCTTTTATTATTTGATCAACCGTATTTTGACGGATATCTTCATTAGCAATTAGAGAAATAATTAGATTTGCTTCTTTATCCATTCTTTCTTCAAATGTGTTAATGTAAAAATTTTTAAATAGCTGCCCAAGTAAAAAACCAAGTGCAACTAACACGGTTAATATTAAGAAAGATAGCGAAAAAATTATCTTCGTTTTAAACTCACTCATTTATATTCGGAGTCTCCATCTTGTAGCCAATCCCTCTAATTGTCTTAATATAAATTGGTTTCTTTGTATTTTTTTCTATTTTTTCTCGTAAATGGCTGATATGAACATCAACTATTCTCGTATCACCAACAAAATCATAATTCCAAACAGCACTTAAAAGCTGGTCCCTTGTAAGTACGCGTCCCTTATTTCTTACTAGAAAAACTAAAAGTTCAAATTCTTTTGGTGTCAGTTCTAATAATTGATTCTCATAATATGCTTCAAATTGTTGTGGTATAATCTTTAACTCACCTAAAATTAGTTTTTCGGTTGAAACACCATTCTCGTCTAGATCATCAATAACCTGAGTTCTTCTTAGTATAGCTTTTATTCGAGCCACCACCTCACGTGGGCTAAAGGGTTTTGTCATATAATCATCTGCACCTAATTCAAGGCCAAGAACTTTATCAAATTCTTCATCTTTAGCTGTAAGCATAAGAATAGGAATCATTATTTTTTGTTGCCGTAACCCTTTACAGACCTCAATGCCGTCTAGTTTAGGTAGCATTAAATCTAATACGATTAAATCTGGTTGGTCAGCAATTGCAGCCTGTAAACCTTCCTCTCCATCAGTAGCTGTTTTGACCTCGAACCCGGCTTGCTCAAGGTTGTACTGTAATAAAGTAAGAATAGAGTGTTCGTCCTCAACTACTAATATTTTTTTCCCCATGTTGGTCTCCACCTTTATGTTTTTATCTTAAATTCACCTTGTTTCTGTAATTATTCCCTATTTTTCATCAATAAAAGCCCATGTATTAAACAGAAAATGTCACCTCAAGTTTGAAGTGACAACTTTCCTTAGGTATAGTTTATCATCATACATTAAAGAGTGGGAACAGACAGTTCCCACTCTTTACATAAACTTTACAATTAACCTAATACGCTCATTACAGCTTTAACTGATTCGACTGACTTGTCTAATGCAGCTTTTTCTTCTGCAGTTAGTTCTAGCTCTATAATTTCTTCAATACCGTTGCCGCCAAGAATTGTCGGTACACCCAAGTAAATTCCTTCATAACCGTATTCACCTTCAAGATAAGCAATTGAAGGTAGTACACGGCGTTGGTCTTTAAGAATCGCTTCTGCCATCTCAACAAGTGATGCAGCTGGTGCATAATATGCGCTGCCGTTACCAAGAAGGTTAACGATTTCTCCGCCGCCCTTTCGAGTACGTTCAACAATCGCATCTAGTCGTTCTTGGGATATTAACTTTTCTAAAGGTATGCCACCAGCATAAGAATACCGTACTAATGGCACCATGTCATCACCGTGTCCGCCTAATACAAAGCCTGTAATATCTTTTACTGAAAGGTTTAATTCCTGTGCAACAAATGTACGGAAACGAGCAGTATCTAAAACTCCTGATTGTCCGATTACACGGTTCTTTGGGAATCCTGATTCTTGGAAAACACTGTATGTCATTGCATCAACTGGATTTGTTAAAACGAGAATATAACAATTTGGAGAATATTTTACGATTTCTTTCGTTACAGATTTCATAATTTTAGAGTTAGTTGAAACTAAATCATCGCGACTCATACCAGGCTTTCGTGCAATACCTGCTGTAATAATAACTAAATCTGAATCAGCCGTATCTTCGTAATTTGAAGTCCCTGTAATATTAGCATCAAACATTTGGACTGGTGAAGCTTCAAGCATATCAAGAGCTTTACCCTTTGTAGGATTTTCCAATTGTGGAATATCAACAAGTACAACATCCGCTAATTCTTTTTGTGCAGCCATTAGTGCTGTAGTTGCACCTGTAAAACCTGCGCCGATAACTGAAATCTTTCTACGATTAATTTTCATAGGTATTCCCCCCAGATAATATGTAGTAGATTAAATTGTAATAGATTATATGTAACAAAAGGCTGTCCCATTCTAGTTTGCAATCACTGGCGCTTAACATTCAAGCATGTAAGCCAGAGATACGCAACCCCTAGCATTGGGACAGCCTTAAATTTCACTCTAAACTAAATTACATATTCTTAATTAATTCATTACCAAATTCAGAACATTTAACTTCAGTTGCTCCATCCATTAAACGAGCGAAGTCATATGTTACAACTTTGCTTGCAATTGTTTTTTCCATAGAACCCATTACTAATTTAGCAGCTTCATTCCATCCTAAATGTTCAAGTAATAATACACCTGAAAGAATTACAGATGAAGGGTTAACTTTGTCTAAACCAGCATATTTAGGAGCTGTACCATGTGTTGCTTCGAAAATTGCATGACCTGATTCGTAGTTGATGTTAGCTCCAGGCGCAATACCGATACCACCAACCTGTGCAGCTAGTGCATCAGAAATATAGTCACCATTTAAGTTCATTGTTACAACCACATCAAACTCTTTTGGACGAGTTAAAATTTGTTGTAAGAAGATATCAGCAATTGAATCTTTAACAATAATTTTGCCCACTGCTTCTGCTTCACTTTGCGCTTTGTTAGCTGCATCTTTACCTTCAGTTTCTACGATGCGATCGTATTGAGCCCATGTGAATACTTTATCTGCAAATTCTTCTTCAGCAACTTCATATCCCCAGTTCTTGAAAGCACCTTCTGTAAACTTCATGATATTACCTTTATGAACTAGCGTTACACTCTTACGATTTTCATCGATTGCATATTGTATTGCTGCACGAACAATACGCTTTGTACCTTCTTCAGAAACTGGCTTAATACCGATACCAGATGTTTCTGGGAATCTAATTTTGTTAACACCCATTTCGTTTTGAAGGAAGTTAATTACTTTTTGAACTCCTTCAGAACCTTTTGCCCATTCAATACCAGCATAAATATCTTCAGTGTTTTCACGGAAGATTACCATATCTGTATCTTCTGGACGCTTAACCGGAGATGGTACACCATTGAAATAGCGTACTGGACGTAGGCAAGTGAATAAGTCTAATTCTTGACGCAGTGCCACGTTTAAGGAACGAATTCCTCCACCAATTGGAGTTGTAAGAGGACCTTTAATAGCAATTATGTATTCTCTAATTACATCTAAAGTTTCAGATGGTAACCATTCACCTGTTTGATTGAATGCTTTTTCACCTGCAAGAACTTCTTTCCACACTATTTTTTTCTCGCCATTATATGCTTTCTCAACAGCTGCTTCCAATACTCGTGACGCTGCAGCCCAAATGTCAGGACCAATACCGTCACCCTCAATGTAAGGAATAATTGGATCGTTTGGTACGTTTAAAACACCATTTTCAACTGTAATTTTTTGTCCTTGTGTCATGTTCATTTCCTCCTAATTTAGTTTTGCTATTTATTATAAATAATACATAGCTCTTAATTAATAATATGTAATCACAGAATGTAGAGGGAGGTATGCCTCCCTCTACATTCTATTATTATTAACGTCGTTCTAATGGAACCCATTCTTGTAAAGATGGACCATTGTATTCTGCACGCGGACGAATTAACCGATTATTTTCATATTGTTCAAGAATATGTGCTAACCAACCAGACGTACGGCTTATAGCAAAAATAGGTGTAAATAAATCATGGTCGATCCCTAAACTATGGTATACAGATGCTGAATAGAAGTCAACATTTGGCGGAAGGTCCTTTTTAGAAGTTACAAGAGCTTCTATTTTTTCAGACATTTCATACCACATTGACTCACCAGTGATTGTAGTCAATTGTTTAGACATTTTTTTCAAATGCTTTGCACGCGGATCTCCTTGACGATATACACGATGTCCAAAGCCCATTATCTTTTGCTTGTTTGCTAATGCATTCTCTACATACTCGTCTACTTTTTCGACAGAACCAATTTCAGTTAACATCTTCATAACCGCTTCATTAGCGCCACCATGTAAAGGACCTTTTAAAGCACCAATTGCGGCTGTGATGCCTGAATATACATCGGATAAAGTCGCTACACATACACGTGCAGTAAATGTTGATGCATTTAGCTCATGATCAGCGTGAAGTACTAATGCCTTATCAATTGCTTCTACAGCTATTGCTTCTGGCTCTTTGCCACTAAGCATATACAAGAAATTAGCTGCAAAGTTTAAATCTTGACGTGGTGCTATAGGATCTTGCCCCTTACGAATTCGTGAGAATGCTGCTACTACTGTGGGAATTTTAGCTTGAAGACGAATAGCTTTACGATAATTTGCTTCTTTTTCCATAACATCTGCCTCTTCATCAAAAAGCCCTAACATCGAAATAGCTGTTCGTAATGCCGTCATTGGATGAACCTTATCATTTGGATATGATTTAATATGATCAATTATTTGTTGAGGAATACTTGCATTCTCAATAAGTTGTTGTTTTAATTCAGCTAATTCAGCTTGATTTGGTAATTTCCCTTGCCACAATAAATAAATTACCTCTTCAAAGCTTGCATTCTCAGCTAAATCGTCGATGTTATACCCCACATATGTTAGCTGATCATCAATTATAGAACTAACTTTAGATTGGGTTGCTACAATCCCTTCAAGACCTCTAGTTACTGTCATACTATTCCCCTCTCCTTTTCCAAATATTTTTCCCCTACCCAATAAATAAAGAAAAAGTAAATATTAATTACTATTTCATATGTAAATTCACTGCTAGGAAGGATATGCGATACTACTATTATAAACAAAAATCAGACTTTTGTGAATCGAAAGTGAATATTTAAAATTTTCAACAAATTTTTATAACTTTCCTACAAATTTCAACAAATATTATGTAACTAACGTAAACAACCTCATTACAATATAGGCTATACCTGCTCCTATTAATGGTCCAACAGCAATTCCTTTAAAAAGAACAACCCCTAATATTGTGCCAACAACTAGAACAGAAGTAATATGTGGATCATTACTTAGTAAATTAATTCCGTATTTTGCAATGATGGCTACAAATAATCCTGACCCAAGCGCAATCCAGGCATAAGGTGTCTTTAAGGCATCTATCAGCTGTTTAAATCCTATTTCACCTGTTGCAATTGGAATTAACACTGCAATTGTAATAATTATCACACCGAGATTAATTCCCTTTGTATGTAAGTAGGGAAATATCTTTTCGTCAATACCGGTCACTTTCAATACTAAAAGTACTGCAATTGCTATAATTAACGATTGATTTTTTGCTACCACACCTATGAATAGCAATAACATTAAAAATAAAGATGGATGTGATATCATTTATTGATCCTTCCTTGTAAGTCACTACCTACTATATTGTACCATATTCGACAAATTTCTGCCACACATTTCACCCCATATGGTATTACGGTAAATTTCTTTAAACTTTCTAAAATCAATAATGCATTGTAAAATATTACTATTGATACTTCTATATTATCTTATAATTTTATACTGTAGCAAATGGAGATACTCAATTACAAAAACTTCATCCCATTGGCTTAATATTGTTTAAACTATTTTCAAAAAGAGAGGACTGTTTAAGTGAATTCATACTATATAAATGCAACTTTACGTTTTTTATTTGTATTGTTAATTCTAATTATATTACCTCTTTCTATTTACTTTGTGTCTTCTGTTACATATCCATTCATCATTGCATTTTTTATTGCATTATTAATTAATCCGCTCGTTAATTATTTTGAAGACCGAGTCAGAATGCCAAGAAGTTTAGCTGTTATCATTGTTTTAGTATTAATAATTGCAATTGTTGCTGGATTATTAACTTTATTAATTGCTGAAATCATCTCCGGTTCTAATTATTTAGCGAGAGTTGTGCCAGCACAATTCCAAAATTTAATTGTCTATATTGAAGAATTTGTGACTGCGCAAATTATTCCATTCTACAACCAAATATTGACACTATTTAATGACTTGCAATCTGGTCAACAAGAAACAATTATAAATAATATTCAAACGGTCGGCTCAACCATCGGTACTAAGATTAGCTTATTGATTGAAAGTTTCTTAAGATCCATTCCTGATATCCTTGGCGTATTACCAAATATTGCTACAGTATTAATATTCTCACTTTTAGCCACATTTTTCATAAGCAAAGATTGGTATCGATTAAAAGATTATTTAAAAAAATTACTACCAAACAAAGTGCAAACAAGTACGAAAACTATTTTTATTGACTTAAAAAAAGCATTATTTGGCTTTATTAAGGCACAAGTTACACTTATTTCGATAACAGCTGTCATCGTATTAGTAGGATTGTTAATTTTTCGAGTTGATTATGCAGTAACTATTGCTTTAATTATTGGTTTAGTTGACATAATGCCATATCTTGGAACAGGGGCAGTATTTGTTCCATGGATCGTGTATACAATCTTCTCAAATAATATAGGATTTGCTATTCAACTTAGCATTCTATATGTGGTTGTATTAATTGTTAGGCAAGTAATGGAACCTCGAGTTCTATCGTCAAGTATTGGTCTTGATCCACTTGCTACGTTAATTGCACTATTTGTTGGTTTTAAACTATTTGGATTTTTTGGTTTGATTATAGGCCCAGTATCAATTGTAATTTTTAATACATTGCTCCACGCAAACGTTTTTGCAGATATTTGGAACTTTATTAAAGGAACTAAAACGGATTGAAGAAGAAAAAACGGTTGTAGCTATATACAACCGTTTTTTATCGCCTAATTATATGAAATTGACCATTTCTAATTTTATGCTCTAACCATCTCTTTAGCCAACCTCTTATATAATAACGAAATCTATTCGATAATAAGAGAAAGCCTGTTGCATCCGTAATAAATCCTGGGGTTAACAGGAGTAGGCCGCCTACTAGAATACATAATCCATCTAAAATAGCATCTCCTGGTATTTGCCCCGTCGACATTTGATACTGTGCTGCGTTAATCGCTTTTATACCCTGACTTTTCGCCAAATAACCGCCAATTAATCCTGTTAGGATTATTATTGTTATCGTCGGCCAAACCCCAAATGTATTCCCGGATAATAGCAATAATCCTATCTCAGCTGCTGGTATTATTATTAATAGAAGAACTATAATTCGCAAGAAAAAGACCCCTTTTTAATAGATTATCACGAATGTTTCATCGCTCTTATTCTATCATATTTTCAGAATATTTTTGATAGTACTAGAAAAACGATACTTAAAGATTAATTTTAAGAACCCGACTGGCAACAAGGATTCAACTTCATATTGATTATGAATATTTGAGATTCTCTAAAACCACCATTGAAAACTTAAGGACAATTCCTCTTAATATACTAGGAAAATACGTACCCTATTTATATACAATAAAGACGAATTCTAAAGAATTCGTCTTAAAGATGTTCTATTACTAATTAAATTACACTTGCAAGACCATTATAAACATCACCACGTACGGCATCAACTGTTATTGCTTGTCCGTCTGTAAATAGTGTTGTCGCATCCTTTACACCGACAATGACAGGAATTCCAAGACTTAAGCCAATAACAGCTGCGTGACTAGTTAATCCACCCTCTTCTGTTATGATAGCTGCAGCTCGCTCCAAACTATCCATCATATCCCTGTCGGTTGCATTGGTAACTACAATTGCTCCATCCTTCATCTTGTTTCTAGCTTCTTCCGCACTTGTCGCAATCACTACCTGACCTGTAGCCGATTTACGACCTATTCCCTGTCCATGTGCAACAATATCGCCTATAATATGTACTTTCATTAAGTTGGTTGTTCCAGGTGTTCCTACTGGTACTCCTGCGGTTATAATAACTAAATCACCATGGGAAACTATATTTGTTTCTATCGCCTCTTGAACAGCATTATCAAGCATTTCATCTGTCGAAGTAGCATGCTTACCTACTTTAGTAAAAACGCCCCAAACTAGTGCTAATTTTCGTGATACAGCATCAGATGAAGTGACTGCAATAATTGGTGCTTTAGGACGATACTTTGAAATACTTTGAGCTGTTGATCCACTTTCTGTAGGTGCAATTATAGCATTAGCATTTAAATTAAGTGCAGTATGTGCCACAGATTGACTAATTCCGTCTGTAATTGTTATGTCACTTTGTTTTCTACGATTGGCTAATAATTCAGGATATGTAAGTGCGGTTTCCGTTTTTGAGGCTATTCGATGCATTGTCTTTACAGCTTCGATAGGATATTGGCCGGCTGCTGTTTCACCAGAAAGCATGATTGCATCTGTACCATCAAATATTGCATTCGCTACATCACTTGCTTCCGCTCTTGTTGGTCGTGGGTTTCTTTGCATCGAATCTAACATTTGTGTTGCTGTAATCACCGGTTTACCCATTAGATTGCATTTTTCAATAAGCATTTTCTGAACAAGCGGGACATCTTCTGCAGGTATTTCAACACCTAAATCACCACGAGCTACCATTAGACCATCTGATACCTCTAAAATTTCATCAATATTATCAACACCCTCTTGATTTTCAATCTTAGGGATTATTCTTATATCATTTGCATTATGTGCCTCGAGCAATTCTCTAATCTCTAGAACGTCCTGAGCTTTTCTTACAAATGATGCAGCAATAAAATCAACACCCTGCTCTACACCGAATAATATATCTTGACGGTCTTTATCAGTCATTGCTGGTAAATTCACCTGGACATTAGGGACATTAACACCTTTTTTATTTTTTAATACACCGCTATTAAGTATCTTTGTACGAATTTCCCCATTTCCCTTAGAGAGCACCTCTAATTCAATAAGACCATCATCAAGAAGAATTCTTGACCCTTCTTCGACATCGTTGATTAAGCCTGGATATGTAATTGAAATTTTTTGTTCGTTACCTAGAACCTCAGTCATAGATATGATGATCTCATTTCCAGCCTGTAGATGAATCTCACCGTTTTCAACATTATTAGTACGAATTTCAGGACCTTTAGTATCTAATAAAATCGCAACCGTATTACCTGTTTGGGTTGCAGCTTCACGGATATTCCTAATTCTAGCACCATGTTCCTCAAAATCACCATGCGAGAAATTTAAGCGAGCAACATTCATTCCCGAATTTATAAGTTCAATTAAAGTATCGGTTGATTCACTAGCTGGTCCAATGGTACAAACAATTTTAGTCTTTCGCATTAATCTATGTCCTCCTATGTTTCTTAAATTATTATATTGATAATTCTTGTGATAACTTGTACATTTCTTCATCGATAGTATGTTCTTTTGCCAAGGTCTCAAGTATATCATGATCTACAATTTGGTTGTTTTGAATTCCAACCATTCGTCCAGCTTTTCCATCAAGTAAAAGCTCAACAGCTTTCGCGCCTAATCGGCTAGCCAGTACTCGATCATATGCAGTTGGAGATCCACCCCTTTGAATATAACCAAGTACAGTGACTCTCGTTTCTAAATTCGTTGCTTCTTGGATTTTTTGTGCAAAATCCACCCCACTGCCTACGCCCTCAGCAACGACTATAATACTATGTTTCTTACCACGCTCGTGACCACGATTAATCCGTTTGATTATATCATCCATCTGATGTCCTACTTCTGGAATGATAATAGATTCAGCTCCACCTGCTAATCCCGTCCACAAGGCTATATCGCCAGCGTTTCTACCCATCGTTTCGATTACATATGTACGTTCATGTGATGTAGCTGTATCCCTTATTTTATCAATTGCGTCCAGTACAGTATTTATAGCTGTGTGAAATCCAATCGTAAAATCAGTACCAGGGATATCGTTATCAATAGTACCTGGAACACCTATACAAGGATATCCTTTTTCCGTTAATTTTTTTGCGCCACGAAAAGAGCCATCCCCACCAATCACCACAAGGCCTTCTATCCCTAGTTTTTTCATTTGTTCAATGCCTTTGGTTTGCCCTTCGTCCGTTGTAAACTCTTTACATCTAGCAGTATAAAGCATTGTTCCTCCACGATGAATTATATCACCCACGGAGCCGATCTCAAGCTTTTTGATATTTCCTGCAAGTAAACCTGAATAACCATTATAAACCCCAAATACCTCTATGTCATGATAAATTGCTTTTCGAACTACGGCACGAATAGCTGCATTCATCCCTGGAGAATCTCCACCACTAGTTAAAACACCTATACGTTTCATTAATAGTCACCCCTAAAAAGAATTATTCAATCAATAATTATTAGAAGATTTCTTGTTATATCCGCCGATTATTAATACTTTTTATAATGTAACGAAAACGTGCTTTCATATTGAAAGCACGTTTAATTTTTAGGAACAATTATTATTTTGTCCCTATATATTCATCAATAAACGAGATTTTACCAATATTCTTGTATTTTTCATAACGGTGTTCTACCAAGGTGTTTGCATCAAGTTTCATTAACTCGTCAATCGAATTTTTAAGTACCTTATCAATAGATTCAGCTTGTTTAACTATATCACGATGTGCCCCACCTTTTACTTCCGGGATAATCTCATCGATAACCTGTAATTCCTTAAGGTCAGGTGCAGTTATTTTCATCGTTTCTGCAGCCCGTTGTGCAAGGCCTGCATCTTTCCAAAGTAATGCAGCGGCACCTTCAGGTGAGATCACGGAATAGGTTGAGTTTTCGAGCATATGAATATGATTACCCACACCGATACCAAGAGCACCACCACTCCCGCCTTCACCTATTACAATACATACGATTGGAACAGTTAATCCAGCCATTTCAAATAAATTTTTGGCAATCGCCTCACTCTGTCCTCTTTCTTCAGCCGCTTTACCTGGATAAGCACCTTTTGTATCAATAAAAGTTATAATAGGACGATTAAATTTCTCCGCTTGTTTCATTAAACGTAGTGCTTTTCTGTATCCTTCTGGATGTGGCATACCGAAGTTTCGGCGAATGTTTTCTTTGGTATCCTTTCCACGTTGATGACCAATAACTGTAACAGGTATGCCATGAAATTTCGCAATACCTCCTACAATTGCTTCGTCATCACCGTAAAAACGATCGCCATGTAATTCAATGAAATCAGTAAATAATTTTCCAATGTAATCAAGTGAAGTTGGTCTATTTGTATGTCTAGCAATCTGCACTCGATCCCATGGTTTTAAATTACCATATACTTCATTCTCTAAATTCTCTAGTCTAGTTTCAAGCTTTTTGATTTCATCGGTTAAATCAATATCTTTTTCTTCAGTAAATTTCTTTAATTCTGCTATTTTTTTTCGAAGTTCACTAACAGGACGTTCAAATTCCATTTCTCCAGCCACTATTGCCTACCCCCTGTTTGATGAATATCGAGTATAGTACTAAGTGTTTCTTTCATTTCAAGACGATGGATTACTCGGTCTAGTTGACCATGTTTTAACAAAAATTCAGCAGTTTGAAAGTCTTCTGGCAAATCCTCACGAATAGTTTGTTCAATTATTCTTCTACCAGCAAAACCAATTAATGCTCCAGGTTCCGCAAAATTATAGTCTCCTAATGAGGCAAAGCTAGCGGAGACCCCACCCGTTGTTGGGTGTGTCATTACTGAGATAATAAGGCCGCCGTTCATGCTAAATGTTTTTAAGGCTGCACTCGTTTTAGCCATTTGCATAAGGCTTAATACACCCTCTTGCATTCTTGCGCCACCTGATGCTGTAAAAATAATAAACGGTACTCGACGGTCATCAGCTCTTTCAATTGCACGGGTGATTTTTTCACCAACGACAGATCCCATACTTCCCATACGGAAATTTGCGTCCATGACTGCAACAACTACAGGTAGTCCATTAATTGTACCTTCCCCCGTAACAATCGCTTCATTTAAGCCCGTTTTTTGGCGGTCCTTTTCGAGTTTTTCAACATAATCAGGGAAATTTAATGGATTTTCAGAAATCATCTCACGGTCAAATTCGATAAATGTTCCTTCGTCAATTAAGCTCTCAATACGTTCTTGCGAGTTCATTTGGAAGTGATGATTACAAGCTTGGCAAACCATTAAACTCTTCTTTAATTCTTTTGTATACATAATCCTTTTGCAACCTGGACATTTCGTCATTATACCTTCTGGTACATCCTGTTTAGCTTGTTCAGAAGGAATCGAGGCATACTTTTTCTTTTTTACAAAAAATTCTTTAAGCAACATTAAACCTCCTAACAGCCTTCACCTTTCGTATAATACTATACAATACCTCATTGCGAGAGTTCTTTTTGTAGAAGCTTGTCGATATTTCTATGAAAGTTTCTTTTAATTTTCTACAATTATTGAGAGTTTTTTCGTTCTATCTTTAATTTCCTCAGGATCAACTTTCTTACGAGCCACGCCGGTTTCAATAGCTGCTTTTGCTACAGCTGCAGCAACTTCTGGTGCTACCCTAGGATCAAACGGAGCTGGTATAACATAATCTGAAGACAGTTCTTCCTCACTTATTAAATTGGCAATCGCATGAACAGCTGCAACCTTCATATCTTCATTAATATGTGTCGCACGAACATCTAATGCTCCACGGAAAATTCCTGGGAACGCGAGGACGTTATTTACTTGATTAGGGAAATCAGAACGACCTGTACCGATTACTTTCGCCCCAGCTTCCTTGGCATCTGCAGGCATAATTTCTGGATTAGGATTCGCCATTGCAAAAATAATCGGATCTTCGCTCATAGATTTAACCATCTCAGGTGTAAGCGCGTCTTTAACTGAAACACCAACAAAAACATCAGCGCCTTCAATTACTTCAGCGAGTGTGCCTTCGATTTTTTGAAGATTTGTCATTTTAGCTACTTGCTCTTTTACTTCATTCATACCATATGGGCGTCCTTCATAAATTGCCCCTTTAGTATCACACATAATAACATTTCGAACACCAAAGCTATATAATAACTTTACAATTGCAATGCCTGCTGCTCCCGCTCCGTTCAAAACAACCTTAATATCAGACATTGACTTTTTCACTAGTTTTAGAGCGTTTACAAGGCCTGCAAGAGTTACGATTGCAGTTCCATGTTGATCGTCATGAAAAACAGGGATATTAGTCTCTTTTTTTAATCTATCTTCTATAATAAAGCAGTTAGGAGCAGCAATATCTTCTAAATTTACGCCCCCAAAAGTTGGCTCTAATAATTTAACAGTTTCAACAATTTTATCAACATCCGTTGTATTCAGACAAATTGGAAAAGCATCTACACCTGCAAAACTCTTAAACAAAACTGCTTTTCCTTCCATAACAGGTAACGCAGCTTCTGGACCAATATTTCCTAAACCAAGTACAGCAGTACCATCTGAAACAACAGCAACCATATTGCCTTTTACTGTATATTCATATACCTTACTTTTATCTTCATAAATATCTTTACAAGGCTCAGCTACTCCAGGGGAATACGCCAAACTTAGGTCGTGCGAATTTCGAACCGGAACCTTAGACTTGGTTTCAAGTTTCCCCTTGCTAGTTCTATGTATGTGCAATGCTTCCTCCCGTGTAACAGACACACCGTTCACTCCTTTTTGTACCATTCATTGGCCAAAATTTTTATTAGTAGTATTGGAAAAGTTCGCAATTTGCCCGAATCGGTAAAATCACGATGCCCCTTCAGTTATGAACCCTAAGGGCCTATTTTTTATACTATACTATAAAAATTCTGTAATGATAGTATAAAAAATAATACTAAACCTCCTTCATTATATCAAAAGTGGTATAGCTGTAAAGCTTACTTTTTAATTACTACATTTTTCATACCTAAAACCAATCTCAATTTTTTCAAACATTCTTCTGAAATTTTTACCGACCATTCCTGTGGTAACCGTACAGTCTTTTGTTTATCTGCATAATGAATATATACCTCTGTAGGTCCTGGGTATTTTTTTAATATTGCTTTAATTTGATGTAATTTCCCCATATCATTACGCGTTTCCTCAACTCTTAAATATAATTTTTCAAATATATTTGCTTTTAGTTTGGTGATGGCCGTTAAATTATTAACAATTAATTGAATTTGACCGTCTCGTTCCTCTACTTTTCCATCGATGAAGATGATTTCACCCTTCTTAATGAAACTCAAAAACTTACTAAACACTAACGGAAATACAACAGCATCGAGCTCGCCGGTCTCATCACTAAGTGTTAAAAATGCCATTTGATCACCTTTTTTAGTTTTGATAGTTCGTTGATTTACAATAAGTGCTCCTAATTGAACAACAGAGCCAACTTTCGTGCTTAAAGTAGCAATTGTTGATGCATTCATTCTAACTAGTAAATGTTTATATGGTTCTATAGGGTGGTTGGATAAATAAAAACCAAGAACTTCCTTTTCAAATTGCAGCTTGTCCTGTGTAGTTAATGCCTCCACTTTTAAATATTGTGGTTTCGGTACAATGTCGTCGGACAAAAAGAAACCTCCGTCGTCCTCTTTCACTAGTTCCGCATAACTAACCGCCGCATCGATACTAGCCAATAACTCAGCACGATCCCTTCCGAACTCATCAAAACAACCGGATAAAATAAGCGACTCGATTACACGTCTATTAACAATTTTCAACGACACACGAGCACAGAAGTCAAACAAATCTGTAAATCTTTTTTGACGACGTTGGTAAAGAATTTCCTTAATAGCCGTCATACCAACATTTTTGATCGGAACTAAACTAAATCTAATTTTCCCTTCCTCTACATTAAAGAATATACCACTTTTATTTATGGATGGCGGTAAAATATCAATAGATTTTTGTCTTGATTCACCAATGTACTGTGCTATTTTGTCTTCATTGCCAACTACACTTGAAAGGAGTGCACACATAAAATAAAGCGGAAAATTTGCCTTTAGATAAGCAAGCCAGTAAGCAATAATACTATAAGCAACTGCATGACTTCTATTAAAACCGTAATCCGCAAAACGAACAATCAAATCATATATTTGATCGGCCACTTTTTCGTCATAACCTTTTTCCAAACAACCATTCACAAAATGTTTACGTTCCTTTTCTAATACATCTCGTTTTTTCTTACTTACCGCTCTTCTAAGGAGATCCGCTTCACCCAATGAAAATCCAGCCATTTTAGAAGCAATCTTCATGATTTGTTCTTGATACACGATAACACCATATGTAGGCTCCAAAATTTCCTGTAAATCTGAATGTGGATAGGAGATTTTTCTCTTCCCGTGCTTTCTATCGATAAAAAGCGGAATGTTTTCCATAGGTCCTGGGCGATATAATGCATTAACCGCAACAATATCTTCAAATTGCGTAGGTAGTAATTTATTTAATACTTTTCGCATTCCTGTTGATTCAAGCTGAAATACACCGGTGGTATCACCTGCACCAAGTAGTTCAAACGTTTTTTCATCATTCATTGGTATATCGTTTAAGTTTATAACCATATTCATTTCTTTTCGTATCAAAGTTTGAATATTTTCTATCAATGTTAAATTCCTCAGTCCCAAGAAATCCATTTTTAACAATCCAATTTCTTCTAGGATTTCCATCGAATACTGGGTTAGTAATACCCCATTATTCCCTTCCTGTAATGGTACTAAATCAGTAAGAGGAGCATCGCTGATAACAACTCCAGCTGCATGTGTGGAGGTGTGCCTTGGTAGACCTTCAATCTTTCTCGCAATATTAAATAATTTCTGTGCATCTTTTCGTTGCTGTAGTTCGTTTCTTAAAGGTATAGATTCTTTAACGGCCTCATTTAATGTAATACCTGGCCTTGAAGGAATATACTTTGTCCATCGATCTATATCACTCAAGGGCATTCCTAGAACACGCCCAACATCCCTTATAGCAGCACGTGCTGCTAATGTTCCAAATGTAACAATCTGAGCAACATGATTCTTACCATATTTTTTGGATACATATTGAATAAGTTCATCCCGACGTATATCAGGAAAATCAATATCTATATCAGGCATTGTAATTCTCTCTGGATTTAAAAATCTTTCAAATAATAGGTTGTAAGCTAATGGATCTACATTTGTTATGCCCAAAACATAGGCAACTAAAGAACCGGCCGCTGATCCCCTGCCAGGTCCAGTAATAATACTATGTTTATGGGCATAATTCATAAAATCCCAAACAATCAAGAAATAGTCACTAAACTGCATGTTTTCAATTATTGAAAGCTCGTATTCTAATCTTTCTCTCGCAATTTTTGAAGGTGATGGTGCATATCTTTTTTCAAGGCCTTTTAGACAAAGACTTTTTAAATACTGTACGGCTGACACACCATTCGGTAATGGGAATTTAGGAAGAATCATGTCTCCAAGTTTAATTTCCACATTACATTGATTTGCTATTTTAACTGTATTTTCAAGGGCCTCTGGATTGCTTTGAAACTGTCTAACAAGCTCGTTTTCTTCCTTCATAAAACTTTCTTGTTGTACTTCCTGAGTAAATTCAGAAAGCTTTTTGCCGTATTTGATCGCCTGTAAACATTGATGTATAAGTGCATCATCTTTTTCAAGATAATGTATTGGATTATTAACGACCATCGGGATAGAGTTATTCTTACAAAATTGAACAATCATTTTATGTTCATCCAAATGAATGGGTGGAACGCCAACATAAAAATCTCCGTTAAATAAGGTTACAAGCTGGTTCACTAATTGCAGCGCTTGATCCCACTGCTGATGGAGCATTGACTGCGTAAGTTCAGCCGTTAATGGTGTAATTGCGATAGTCCCTTTCGTAAATTCCTGCACAACATGTATAGGAACACCACTTTGATATTGCGTTTGAACAAGTGTGCTAAGTTTAAGTAAATTCCGATAACCTTCATTTGATTTTGCTAATAAAATTAATTGATAATTTTTTTCGTTAACAGGACTTAAAATAGCCTGCATTGATAAAACCATTCCAATGATAGGTTTAATGTTTTGTTTTTTACAAGCTTTATAAAAAGGAACAGCCCCGTACATTACATTTTCATCTGTTAGAGCTAGTGCCTTAAAATCCTTTTTTACAGCAGCACTCACAAGATCATCAATAGTAGCAGTACTGTTTAATAAGCTGTAAGCACTATGCACATGTAAATGAACAACTTTCATTATACTCACCTTCTGTAAATAGCTAATGACTTCGCTATTCCTATTATATAGTAGTGTGACAATAATTTCGCCACATACGTAATCTTACGTAAATATCTGTGTCGATTAACCACTTAACCTCATGTTTTTCCTACGATACTCAATTTTTCTTATCACTAAAGCTGCATATAATTTTATCTTTCATCATGTATTAAAAACAACATACTAGTCCAACTCTTTCCATATGTATAGAGTAAGAGAATTTGTTTTTTTGAGGAGTTGGCAGCATGGTGGAAGAACGCTTTATGGCTTCAATGATTAATTGTTATTTTATCGCTTTAGGTGTAATGATTGGAGGCTCCTTAATAGGTGGAATTGGTGCATTTTTAGTTGGTGAACCCCCGTTGACGATTATTGGCCGTATTGCAAAGAGTCTAAAAATATGGGCGATCGTTGCGGCAATCGGTGGCACCTTTGATGCAATTACAAACTTTCAAAGAGGCTTATTTGATGGTGTTCCGTTAGATATTTTCAAACAAATATTATTAATTGTAGCGGCAATGGGCGGCACCCAGACAGGTGCAACAATAATTAATTGGCTGATTCAGGAGAACATGCTCCAATGAGAATTCCACCTTATTTTAAAATGCGTTCATGGCAACGATTTTTTGCAGGTGTGTTTGTTGGTTCGATACTAGGATGGTTGCTTTTTTTATATATGTTTGGTGAACTGCAGGATAAACAAATTAACTTAGTTTTAAAGCAGCAGTCTATAATTAGAGAACTTGAAGATGAAAAAGAGATCTGGCAAAAAGACTATGAACAATTAAACGAAGCCAATAAAAAGAAGTTAACCATTGAGGAAATTAATATATATTTTACTAACGAGAAAAAACTATTACTTAATGAATATACAAAATATAACCTTAGGGAAGCAATCATAACAGACATAAATTCTTTAATAAAACAAGATATCGAAACAGTTGCAAATAATAGAGCGTTAATTATTAAAACGATCGAAAATAAGATCATTACACTTGAAGGTCAAAAGTATCAAGTTAAAGTACATCAGCTCGTTTTATTTACTAGGTTAGACCTTTATTTGAAAGTAGAATTACTAAATTAATATGAAATTTCCGAATTTTGTCACATCTGACAAGCGACATCTACCCTTCCATTTAATACAATAGAAATATAATACAATTTCCCATATGGAGAGGGGGATCAATATGCTTGTTATTTCAACGACTACTCTTGTTCGCACCAAGGTTGAACAAATTAAAAGCGGTTTTTCTGCATTTACTGAAACGGGCGAAATTGCACGTTTAATCAAAAGAGAATTATTATCATTGAAAGTCGAAGTTCATATTGATGAAACAGACAAAGGCTATTGGTTTATTCCCATTGAACGAAAAACAATAACATAACCTACGTATGGTGGTACCGTTCAAGGGTAACCCACCATACTTTTTATATTTTTTTTAAATTAATTATGTTTATATTGTATGCAGGCCTTGTTTAATTCTTCAATTACTGCAGATGTATCTTCCCAATGATAAATTGTAGCTCCAGATGCCAACGGATGCCCGCCACCGTTGAACTTTTGTGCAATAGTATTTATTACAGGTCCCCTTGAGCGTAATCGAACTCTAATTTGATCTTCTTCCTCCACAAAAAACACCCATGCTAATACCCCTTCTATGTTACCAAGTATGCTTACTAACTGCGATGCTTCAGATGGAGTTACATTGAATTTTGCAATTGTTCCTCTATCTAATGAAAGGTAAGCAGCTCCTGTTTCTAATACCTTAAAATTTTGTAGCACATAGCCTTGAAGTTGCACGACTTCCATTTTTGTATTATATAATTGATCATACAAATTAGTTGGATTAACATTATACTCTAATAAGTCCGCTGCATAGCGAAATGTTTTTATATTTGTGCTCGGAAACAAAAAGCGTCCTGTGTCTCCAACAATTCCAGCAAAAATTAACCTTGCAGCGCTGCTGTTTATTATTAAGCCATTATCTTTACCATATAAATAAAACTCGTATATTAATTCACTTGCAGAACTTGCAGTAGTATCTACCCAAACAATATCACCATATGGATCATGATTTGGGTGATGGTCTATCTTTACAAGTTTCTCGCCTAAACAATACCTTTCATCACTTATTCGCTCAGTATTCGCTGTATCACATACGATTACAAGTGCACCAGAGTAATACTCGTTAGGAATGCTGTCCATTTTATTAAGAAATTCAAGCGAACTATCCATCTCCCCAACAACATAAACCTGCTTTTTTGGGAATGAAACCTTAATGATTTCGGCTAGCCCTCCTTGCGAACCAATTGCATCTGGATCAGGACGGACATGTCGATGGATGATTATTTTATCATACTCTTTAATTAAATTAAGTATTTCAGTTTTCATTAACGATCTCCTTTAATGGATAATTTGATTCAAATTACATTATGTGTACTCTCTACAATCTACTGCCTACCCCTTGAACGGGAATACATGCACTACAAGTCATCATAGAGATAAAATCATGATGGCTATACATTTACAATCTACGTACTTTATGGTTACTGCACCCACAGCAGGTAACGAAAACCATGATCATTATCATTTTCCATTTATAATTATTAAACCATATGATCATTTTTAATGTTACAATAATATATGAAATAAGAGAAAAATTGGAGGATTTTTACACATGCCTATTTTTGGTGTATTATCAATTATTTGTATTGCCTTATATTTATTTTTTCGTGTTAAATATTTCAGGGTGAAACAACCTAATCATAGACAATGGCTTTCAAGTAAAGCAACGATCACACTTGGTCTGTTTATGCTTTTCTTCGGATTAGATCAAATCATTATTTGGAAAACTACAACCGCTAATATAGTTGGAATGGTATTTTTAATAGTTGGGTTGATTTATTCGATTCAAGGGTTTAGAATGTACAGATTTTACCAACCACGCGCTATAAAAGAGACTGAGGAACAACAAAACACTTAGAAAAGCAACGCTAGACAAGCATGTGTAGATATTTATTCTTATTGTTAACAAAAGGTCATGTCGTTATTTTTCGGCATGACCTTTTGTTATATAAAGGAGATAGTTAATATCCTAAAACTGGTTAACGATCAATAAGCTGTGCCATTATTAAAGCCTTACCTACTAAATGACCTTCGTTATAAACTTCAACATCTACTTTACCAAACCTACGTCCTACCTCTAAAACCTTTGGATGAATGGATAACGTTGTTTCAATTTGAACGGGCTTAATAAAATAAATAGTTAAATTTTCTATTACAAGATCACCTTTTTTATAGCTGCGAAGTACCCGGCTCCCTGCTTCTGTCACTATTGTTGTAAAAACACCGTATGAAATCGTACCGAGATGATTTGTCATTTGTGGCGTTATTTTACACTCATATACTTCTTCTTTACTACCATGTTCAGTAATTTCTGCAAACTGATTAGTTACGATATCATCAATTGTATCACCAATCTGTGGTTGTCTCTGAATCATCTGTAAAGCCTTCAGTACATCCTGACGACTTATTATTCCCAGCAAACGATTGCTATCATCAATAACTGGTAATACCTCGATCCCTTCCCAAACCATTATATGAGCAGAATTGGCTACAGATGTCTTTGCATTAACTGTAAGAGGGTTTTTTGTCATTACTTTATCAATGGTGATTGTACGTTCTACACCTAATACATCCTTTGATGTCACCATACCATGAACTTTCATGTTCTCATCAACAACAGGATAACGGCTATGGCCTGTTTCACGGTTTAGTTCGTACCAATTTTCAACTTGATCTGTTGTTTTCATAAAAAACGTACGATCCACAGATGTTAGAATATCGTCAACAACAACGATCTCTTTTTTAATTAACTGATCATATATTGCTCTGTTAATCATCGTTGCTACTGTAAAAGTATCATAGCTCGTTGAGATGATGGGCAATTTATAATCATCTGCCAATTGTTTCGTGCTTTCCTCAGTGTCAAAACCACCGGTAATCAATACGGCAGCTCCCGCTTTAAGCGCTTCTACATGTGCTCTTGTTCTGTTTCCAACAATCAAAAGATCGCCAGCTCCTGTATAGCGCATCATTGCTTCAACTTTCATGGCACCAATTACAAAACGGTTTAAAGTCTTATGAAGACCTTCCCTCCCACCAAGTACTTGTCCATCTACAATATTAACAATCTCTGCATATGTTAATTTTTCGATATTTTCTTTTTTCTTTTTTTCAATTCGAATCGTTCCAACCCGCTCTATTGTACTAACGAGTCCTTTGTTTTCCGCATCTTTAATTGCACGGTAAGCTGTACCTTCACTTACAGTTAAATCTTTTGCAATTTGTCGAACTGATATCTTACTGCCAACCTCTAAAGTTTCTATATGCTGTAATATTTGCTCATGCTTAGTTGCCACTTTTTTCACCATACCTTCAAACGTCCATTTACAGACGATTACGTTCTACTGATCTCTTAATTATACTTCTAGATAGTTCCGACTTCAATGCAAACGCAGTATAAGTAGAGTTTTTGACACAAAATACAGTACGAATTTGTAAAAAAAGATGCCGCTAACATATAGTTAGAGCATCCTAATTATTTAGTATTTATAACTCAATGGTTTCTCCTGGAGTTAGGATTTTACCATTAATACCATGTTCACTTAAGCTAGAAATAAAACGTTGTCCATCCTGCTTTATTACTGGGAATGTATCAAAATGGATAGGAACGACCGTTTTTGCATTGAGCCATTTTGCGGCCAAGACCGCATCCTCAGGTCCCATTGTAAAGTTATCGCCAATTGGCAGTAAAGCAAGATCTATATTATTAAGCTCACCAATTAATTTCATATCCGAGAATAAAGCTGTATCTCCAGCATGATAAACGGTTTTTCCTTCATTTGAGATTAAAACGCCTGCAGGCATACCGGTATAAACAATTTGTTTATTATTTTCATCAATAACCGATGAGCCATGGAACGCTTGCGTAAACTTTACCTTCCCAAAATCAAATTGACGTGCTCCGCCGATATGCATGGGGTGCGCGTTTATTCCTTGCCAGCCTAAGTAAACTGCTAACTCATTAGGCGCTATTACAAGGGCATCGTTTCTTTTTGCTATTTCAACTGTATCGCCTAAATGGTCACCATGTCCGTGAGTTAGAATAATATTATCTACTTTTAGATCATCTACCTTTAGGTCACTAAGACTATTTCCATTAATAAACGGGTCAATAATGATTTTTTTGTCTGCTGTCTCAATTATTACAGCAGCATGTCCATGAAATGATACCTTCATTTTATTTTCCTCCTTTTTCAGCTTTTAATCGTTCAACTATATGTACGACATTACTATTCTGAATTCCTTCACAACATTCATTTTAGGGATAATCCATTTACTTCATACCCTAAGATTTGTTAATATTTGTATTACAATAGAAAACAACGCGATCAACTTTTTTTGTTGATCACGATCGTGAACCAACGTTAGGTTATCAATTTAATAGGATGTGAGCTTATATTTATGGAACAACGTATTACCAAACTAATGAGCTGGTTAAAAACTGAAGATATTAGCTTTTCATTTATTACATCAACTCCAAACATTTATTATTTAAGTCAATTTTATACAACACCACATGAACGGATTGTAGGAATCGGTGTATTTTCTAACAGCGAACCTTTTTTAATCTGCCCTAAAATGGAAGTCGATACTGCTAAAGAATCAGGATGGAAACATGAGATTGTTGGGTATTCCGATATTGATAATCCATGGGAGTTCATTCAGCAAGCTGTTAAAAGGAGAAATATAGACGTAAATGCTATCGCGGTTGAAAAAGGACACCTTTCCATTCAACGTTATGAAGAATTACTGTCACATTTTCCTGCGACAGCTTTCACAAATGTTGAGCCATTTTTAAACCAACTCCGATTAATAAAAGATGAGAAAGAGCTATCCATCTTAAGAAAAGCGGCTGAGCTTGCAGATTTTGGTGTTGAAGTTGGTGTTAACGCTATAAGCGAGGGTAAATCTGAACTAGAAATAGTTGCAACTATTGAGTTTGAATTGAAGAAAAAGGGCGTCCAACAAATGTCATTTGCAACAATGGTGCTGACAGGAGCAAAAACAGCTTCACCACATGGCACACCAGATCTAACTAAAATTCAAAGTGGAGACCTTGTTCTGTTCGATCTAGGTGTCATTTTAGATGGTTATTGCTCGGATATAACAAGAACAATTGCGTATCAATCTATTTCTGACAAACAACATGAAATATATGATACTGTCCTTAAATCTCAACAAGCGGCCATTGAAATTTGTAAACCGGGAGAAGAGATCGGAAGAATTGATACAACCGCGCGAAGTATCATTGAAAAGGCTGGATATGGTGATTACTTCACCCATCGTATTGGTCATGGACTCGGAATTGATGTTCATGAATTCCCTTCAATGAATTCAACAAACACTAGCAAACTGCAACATGGCATGACTTTTACGATAGAACCAGGTATTTATGTACCAGCTGTAGGGGGAGTTCGAATCGAAGATGATCTATATATCACAAAAGATGGAGTTGAAATATTAACGAAATATCCAAAGGAGTTACAAGTTATTAAAAAGTAACTTCATTATTATAGATTTATAATTAGTTCCGAAAACCATATTAAATCGCCGAAGAAAGCACAATCAGCTTTTATGCGTGTCCTTCTTCGGCTATTCGCCTAAATTGAATTTTCTTAAGTCGGTTAATTTTGCTATAGCTATAATTATTAACTATTTAACAATGGTATTGCATCATAATAATCTAGGCCATGTGCGTTTGCCACTGCTGCATGTGTGACATAGCCGTTTAATATATTAATACCTTTTCGTAAGGTTTCATTTTCCAAACATGCTTTTTTATATCCTTTATTAGCAATTTGAACAGCATATGGCACTGTTACATTTGTTAAGGCAATTGTAGACGTTCTAGGTACAGCTCCTGGCATGTTCGCCACGGCATAGTGAACAACTCCATACTTCTCATACGTTGGACTACTATGTGTCGTAATTCTATCAACCGTTTCGAAAATTCCACCCTGATCAATTGCTACATCAACAATGACAGACCCAGGCGTCATAGATTTCACTATTTCTTCATTCACTAAGCGTGGGGCTTTAGCACCTGGAATTAATACAGCCCCAATTACTAAATCCGATTGTTTTACTGAGTCCGCTATATTAAATGGATTGGAAATAAGCGTTTTGACGCTCGAACCAAATATATCATCTAACTGACGCAACCGTTCAGGATTTAAATCAATTATGGTTACATCTGCGCCTAGACCAACCGCAATTTTTGCTGCATTAGTCCCCACTACTCCACCGCCAATAATGGTCACTTTTCCTGGCTGTACACCTGGAACACCTGCTAATAGAATTCCTTTTCCCCCATTTGGTTTTTCTAGAAACTGAGCACCGATTTGAGCCGCCATTCTCCCAGCAACCTCACTCATAGGAATAAGCAGCGGTAAAGAATGATTAGGTAACTCTACTGTCTCATAAGCGATCGCAACGACCTTATTTTTCAATAGTTCTTTTGTTAAGACGGGTTCAGGGGCTAGATGCAAATAAGTGAACAGAATTAATTCCTGGCGAAAATATTTATATTCTTCAGCTATTGGCTCCTTTACTTTCATAACCATATCCATAGACCAGGTATCTTCAGCAGTTTCAACAATCTTTGCACCTGTTTCTATGTACTGCTCATTTGTGAAGCCTGAACCAGCACCAGCATCTTTTTGGATGTATACCTCATGCCCTAGTTTTACTAAATGATGTACACCTGCAGGAGTCATCGCAACCCTATTTTCATTATTCTTAATCTCCATAGGTACGCCAATCCGCATGATAATTCCTCCAAATTACTAAATGATGATTCTTATACCTGTCCATTTAAAGATAACTAAAACTAGTCCATATATGACGTCCAACAGGTATAAACTATTCCTTACTATACTGTATTCATAACTAATCTTACGGTTAAACCTAATTTAATGTGAGCAGTACAAATTTCATTCATAACATTCCTGATCCATATTAAAAAACTAAAATACTTATTTATTCCATGTCCAAGTCCATAAATATTCATCATGAAACTTCACCTTAATTACTAATTCATCGATATCTTTAAATCCTCGATTTTTCATCACGTCAACAACTTGATTAACATCTGTATGTTTAGTAAGTGCCAAGTCATTAAATAATGCATTGATCTCTTTTTTTGCTTTTTCATCTTTTATAACATTGTTACCAATCTCAATTTCATATTCGTCAGGATTTTCATACTCCCATTCTATTTCTTCACCTTTAGACTTAATTGTTAATTTAAAGGATGCACAGTTCAGTATATCTACTTCAGAAGTGGTTACATATGGGATTGCTAAAAACAAAATAATTAGAATAGGTAAAAATTTAAACATATACCACACCTCCTGAAATTAGGGTTCCAAGAAAAGGAAGAATATATTCGGTATTATAAAAAAAGCTGACATCTCTTTGATGCCAACTAACCTTACTCTATATATTTAAGTCTCTATTCCGCACCATTCTTCATGTAAACTGTCAATATAGCCACCATTATTATAAACCTCTGCAATTAGTCGTACCGTTTCAAAATCTTCGACTAGATCCATATGTACTATATTACTATAAGTTTCTTTTTCCATCATTACGCCACCTTTATGGGAATTGTCACCAAATCAACATATTTCAGAAAATTACTGTCAATTTTTTGATGTATACTTTAAGTATAGAAAGATTAAATTTTCCGGGAGGAATTATTTATGAGCCTAAATTATAAAAATATATTGGTTGCTATTGATGGATCAAAAGAGTCTGAAAGAGCATTTCATAAAGCTGTTACAATCGCAAAAAGAAATGAATCTAAACTAATCATTGCACATATTGTAGATACACGTTCTTTCGCAACAGTTGAAGCGTATGATCGTTCTATTGCTGAAAGAGCAGAACGTTTTGCAAATGAATTAGTAGAAGACCATAAAAAAGAAGCAATCGAAAAAGGTTTAACCAATGTTGATGTAATAGTTGAATACGGCTCTCCTAAAGTGAAAATTGCTAAGGAAATGGCTCCTTCCTTTGAAGTAGACTTAATTATCTGTGGTGCCACAGGGTTAAATGCAGTAGAGCGATTCTTCATAGGTAGTGTTTCCGAACATATTACTCGCTATGCAAAATGCGACGTTCTAGTCGTTCGGAGAGAGTTTGAAGAAAACTAAGATAAATAACTAATAAAAATAGTTAAGGCTTGGTCTATGCTCCAAGCCTTTTTTAGAACATTTAAACTTAAGAAGTTAGTAATCTACCGTGCTACCAATTTGTTAAGATCGCAAAAACCAGTAAGATAGCTAAGGCTATCGTCCCTATGACCTTTGATCCGATAAACAAAATTCTATCAGTAAAAGTCTTACTTAATAAAAATAAAAAGCCAATTACTCATATAGCATCATGAAAAAAGGTAATAATCATATTACGAGTCATATTGATATAAAAAAATACGTCCGAAGTAATCCTTTCTAACTCAGAGGGTTTGCTTATTTAATGATTACTACTAACAACCTGATTCCGGCCCTTCTTTTTGGCTACATATAATGCCTGATCTGCTAGTTTAATTAACTCTTCTGGTTTATGTTGATCGGTTGGTATTAAGGTAGCACAACCAATACTAACTGTTATATAATTTCCAATTTCTGAAACATCATTTATTAATTCGAGGTCTCTAATATTCGTTAAAAATAGCTCACCTAAATATGCCGTACCTTGATGGCCTGTTTCTGGTAATAATACGACAAACTCTTCACCACCATATCTTGCAACAAAATCGCCTGGCCTCTTTAAAGTTGATTTTAAAACGTTGGCAATTAGCTTAATACATGTATCACCCGCTTGGTGACCATAATGATCATTATATTTTTTGAAATAATCAATATCAATCATCATTGCAGATAATGAGGTTGAATGACGCATTGTTCTAAACCATTCTTCTTGTAGCTTTTCCTCAAAAAACCGACGGTTTGGAATGCTTGTTAAACCATCCATTTTTGATAGATAGAGTAACATTTCATTCGTTTTTTCAAGTTCTTTTTCCTTTTGAATACGCTCACTTATATCCCTTGATACAGACACAATCCCTTCCAATCTTTTATTAGAATGTCTGATTGCTCTAACATTGGTTTCTAGCCAAATATATGAGTGATCTTTTTTTCTTAATCGGTGTGAGAATGAAACAAAATCGAGGCTTGATTCTGCATTTATTATAAGCTGAAGAATTCTTTTGGATTCTTCAGGATGCAAATACCTAATAATTCCTGTGCCAATTATTTCTTCTTGTTTATACCCCAAAAATTGATTACAAGATGGTGAGATATACTCATACATACCATTGGGTTTTAAATATGAAATGATATCTGTTGAATTCTCTGTGATAAATCGATAAAGCTCCTCATTTCTTCTTAACTTATCTTCAAGTATTTTTCTGCCCGTTACGTCTCTTAAAAAAACTTCTATAGAAGGTTTGTTATTATAAGTAATATAAGCTGAAGAAACTTCGATATCCATTACCCGATTTGAGCCTACAGCTATCTTTAATTCAATTCGATCAACGGTTTGTTTACGATTATTCAATTCCTTCATACGTCTCTTTACTAGAGGATGATAATCAGGCAGCAGAAAATCAAAAATTGATTTCCCAATAATATCTTGAGCATTTCTCTGAACTAGTTTCAGTAATTTATCATTTACAAATACAATCTCATCATTTTGGTAAACTAAAATCGGTTCTGGTGAAGACTCTATTAAGTCTCTATTATGTTTTTCACTTAATTCTGCTTGTTTACGATAAAAGTTGGATTTATCAAGTGTCCAACCTACTAAAAAAGCACACGTAGCAAAAAAAAACGCCTCTGCGATTGACAACATCGTAATTTCTTCAAAAAACGTTTCAATAACAGAAATACTAATGGAAAATAATAAGATGAAAAATCTTCCTGTGTATTTCACAAATTCCACTCCAATTAATGAACTTACTTTGTTTATTTATAAATAAATTAATAAATAGAGTCAATGATAAATATCTATTGTTTTGATCCAAGAACCTTTTTTACAATTTTTTATGTAGTGAATTTCAATTTCAAATATTATGATAGCACATTCCTTGCTTAAAATGTCGCTATTATGTTTGTATTTATCCATTGGTTATAACAAAAAAGCACACTAGATCATGTTCCTTAACAATGACCTGTGTGCTAGCTTGTTATCCAAAATAAATTATTACCTTATGATTATCCAACTATTTCCTTTGCTTTTAATAAAGCCTGCTTTACCTGCTCAAAGCCTGTACCACCTATACTGTTTCGACGAGCTACAACAGTTTTCGGTCGAAGTACTTCATAAATGTCATCTTCGAATAACGATGATGCCTCTTTGTACTCGTCCATTTTTAAGTCAAGTAAATATATTCCCTTTTGAATACAGGTGAACACTAGTTTTCCAACTACCTCATGCGCATCACGGAATGGCATCCCTTTTGTCGCAAGGTAATCTGCAAGCTCAGTTGCATTTGAGAAATCTGCTTTTACAGTTTTCTCAAGGACATCTGTTTTTACCTTTAAACTGTCAATCATACCTGCAAAAATTTCTAAAGAACCCTTCACTGTTTTTACAGCGTCAAACATGCCTTCTTTATCTTCTTGGAAATCTTTATTATAGGCAAGTGGTGTTCCTTTCATTACTGTGAGTAATCCAAATAACGCTCCATATACTCTACCCGTTTTACCACGAATTAACTCCGCCATATCAGGATTTTTCTTTTGTGGCATTATACTACTTCCAGTAGCAAATGTATCATCAATTTCAACAAAATTAAATTCAGATGTTGACCATAGAATTAATTCTTCGCAAAAACGAGACAAGTGCATCATAACCATTGATGAATTGCTTAAAAACTCAATAATGAAATCACGGTCACTAACCGCATCTAAACTATTATGATATACACCTTCGAAACCTAATAACTCTGCTGTATATTCGCGATCAATAGGGAATGTAGTCCCTGCAAGAGCACCTGCACCAAGTGGTGATACGTTAATTCTTTTCAGTGATTCATTCATTCTCTGGAAATCACGCTCAAGCATCCAAAAATAAGCAAGTAGGTGGTGTGCGAACGAAACCGGTTGTGCTCTTTGTAAATGAGTATACCCAGGAATGATCGTCTCTACATGTTGTTCTGCTTGTTTCACTAAGGCCTGCTGTAATGAGCGTATTCCTTCCATGATTTCTTTTACTTGTTTGTTAAGATAAAGATGCATATCAGTTGCAACTTGATCATTTCGACTACGGCCTGTATGTAGCTTGCCACCCACTGGTCCGATCAAATCAATCAATTGCTTCTCAATATTTAAATGAATGTCCTCAAACTGGACAGAAAATTCCAATTCACCATTTTTTGCTTTATCTAATAAAGTTTGTAGACCATCTTTAATTTGGGTTGTTTCTGTTTCTGTTAAGATGCCGCATTTGCCAAGCATTGTAACATGCGCTAAGCTACCTTGAATATCTTCCTCAACAAGCTGTTTATCAAAGTGGATCGATGCACCAAAGTCATCGACCCACTCCTCTGCGGTTTTCTGAAAACGTCCACCCCAAAGTTTTTTTACACTCACGCGTTCACCTTCTTTTTTCCGTTCACCATGCTGTTCACTTGTGTTGGTAGACCCCATAGCTTCGTAAAGCCAATAGCTGCCGTATGATCAAATGAGTCTTCTTTTGTATATGTCGCTAATTTTTCATTATATAATGAGTAATCTGATTTACGTCCTTCAACAATTGCATGGCCTTTGAAAAGTTTAATACGCACAGTACCAGTTACCGTTTTTTGTGTTTCAGTTAAAAATGATTTAAGAGCATCGGTTAATGGTGAGAACCATAAGCCATTGTAAATTACCTCTTCAAGTTTCATTTCAATAATTGGTTTGAAATGCGCAACTTCACGAGTAAGTGTTAAATCTTCTAATTCTTTATGTGCTTTAATTAACGTAATTGCCGCTGGAGCTTCGTATACTTCACGTGATTTAATACCTACTAATCGGTTTTCAACATGATCAATACGTCCAACACCATGCTTACCAGCAAGTTTGTTTAATTCTAGAATCAATTGATCTAAAGCATACATCTTACCGTTTAATGTAACCGGTTTTCCCTGAATAAATTCTATTTCAATTACATCTGGCGTATCTGGTGTATTTTCAATTGAATTAGTTAAATCATAAGCATCTTCTGGTGGTGCTGCCCATGGATCCTCTAAAATACCACATTCGTTAGCACGTCCCCAAAGATTTTGGTCAATTGAGTATGGGCTATCTAAATTGATAGGTATTGGAATGTTATGTTTCTTTGCATATTCAATTTCTTCTTCACGAGACCAGCTCCACTCACGAACAGGAGCAATTACTTCTAGATCAGGATTTAAAGCTGCAAATGATACTTCAAAACGAACTTGGTCATTTCCTTTTCCAGTACAACCATGTGCAACTGCATCTGCGCCTTCTTGTTCTGCAATCTCAACTAACTTCTTAGCTATTAGTGGACGTGATAATGCAGATACAAGTGGGTATTTGTTTTCGTACATAGTGTTTGCAAATAATGATGGTAATACATATTGCTCAGCAAATTCATTTTTAGCATCAATTACAACTGATTTGACTGCTCCAACCTTTAATGCTTTTTCTTTTACAAAGTCTAAGTCTTTTCCTTCACCGACATCTAAACAAACCGCAATTACATCATAGCCTTGTTCTGAAATCCATTTTATTGCAACAGATGTATCTAATCCTCCAGAATAAGCAAGCACACATTTTTTATTAGCCATTTTTTACTCCTCCTTGATGTGTATAAACATTCTTTTTTATTTATATTTATTCATCATATGCAAAAATGAAAGAGGATTTCTTGTCCCCTTAAAAATAAACGATTATTTTTTATTCATTATTGATAGAATATACTCTAACAATTTTTTTGTGATTTTTCAATAGGTAATTTCAAAAAAAACTTATGAATTTTCAAAATGGATATCACTATTAATATACTGTAAAATAAAAATAGTGACAGTAGCAAAGTAGGGGGCTAGATTTATGGGAGAGTTTTTCATTGAAAATAAACGTCTCGGTATTTTAGTACCAGAGTTAGATAGAGAATGGGATCAATATAATAAAGAAGTACAACAAGAAATCCTACTACAATGGGAAATAATTCGAGGTCATATACCAGACCGAATTAAAGAGTTAGAACAGACCATCAATAAGAAACAAGCACAGCTGGACGAGGAAGAAGTCTTTGAAATCTCATGCCAATTAAATTCGGAAATTGCGGAGCTGGCTTCTGTAATTAACGACTTATGGCTTTATTATCGTATTAATCAAGACCTTTCTGAAAAAGTTCATCAATAATAGTGAGAATAGAATTCTTTCGTTAAGATAAGGTGGGGCCTTAAACTATTTTCATCTTAGTGTATTCCATTAGAAAAACACGTAATTTGCCAAATTGGCAAATTACGATGTCTTAGTGGAAGACCTACAGGCCCTCATTCCTTATACATTAATCCTTAAAAAATTATTCTTTCTTCAAGTACAAAAAAGGCTTTTATTAGCCTTTTTTACGTATCTTTGCGTATTTCACGAATTACATGTGTTAACTCTGGAAGAATTAATTTATTCATAGCTAGCTTTACAGCACCACTAGAGCCAGGTGTCGAAAAAATTGGTGTATCCATTGCTACACCAGCGATTGCCCTGCTTAAAATAGCCGCGGAGCCTATATCTTCGGTATAACTTAACATTCTAAATAATTCCCCAAAACCAACTATCTCTTTCTCAAGCAATTGTTGAACCGTTTCAATGGTTACATCTCGTTTAGCTATTCCAGTCCCACCATTAATTAACACACAATCTACTTCGAAGTCTTTACAACCCGCTAGTATAGCTGCTTTTATTTCAGATTGTTCATCTTTTACAATCTCATATTTAGTAATTTGGTGGCCACTTTCTTTTAATAAGGATTGCATCAGCTGTCCACTTTTATCTGTTTCCTCTGTTCGAGTATCACTAACGGTAATAACCATACAGCGGACAACCTTAGGTGCTTGTTGTTTATGCTCTTCTACACTCATTATTATAATCAACTCCAAAAATCTGAATTCTGTTTATCTTGTAAATATCTCATTTGATAATACTTATGTGCGAAATCGGTTACTTGCCTTGCTAACTTATAATTCATACTAGCTCCAACTGCCATGCTAATTAGGGGTAGACCTTGGATTAGTTTGTTACGAAACATCATCATTACGATCGATTTTAGGATTTGAATCAACGGTTGCTCAAACCAAGATTCATCTGTTAAGTCTTCATCTTTTTCATATAGATAGTAATAATGCTCTTCTATTTGCTGAGCCTCTTCCACTAACTTTACCCACCCTGCACCACGCATACGCTTCGGAAGTGTTGCGGAGTGAAATACTTTTAAAGATGTCATCATTTCAAATGGCACATTTACATCATAGCCATATACGAGTGCGACATTTTGTACCGCCCTAAGATTTAAGACGATCATTGCTGGAATATCAGCTCCTAAAAGGGCTCCTCCTGTACCTGCCAATCCACCTTGTGTGAAGGAATATATTCTGTATTTAGCGATTTGTTGGTCTGCTATGTATACTAATTGGTCAATTGATAATTGTTTCATATCGGAGATTTGGTCGATTTGTTCATTAAAAATTCGCGCTTCTTTTAACAACCGTTCTCTAGCATTCATTTGAGAATCAGAGCTTTGAATAAATGCGTGTAAATGAAACAGCCAATTATCTAAGCTTTTGAAAAATTGCTCTTTAACATTAGAATCTAATCTATCAAAACCACGAATAATCCATTTATCATACATTCTCTCAAAATCTGTCGGTTCATACTGTAATAAATTTTGCTCCCAAGCTTCGATTTGCTTAAAAACATGTTTTTCTCGTTCTGACCAATCCAATGCGATTCCCCCTTTAAACCAATCTACAATACACTATACAATCATTTTAACGGTTTTTGGGCAAATGTTCCAATTAATAAAAGCATAGCAGCCATTGAGAAACCCGAAAGGCTAGGCACTGTAGCTGGACAGAGAAAAGCGTAAGCGCCTGTATTTTTCCCTAAGTGCTGCCCACGTCCTGTGAGCAACGCCGGTGTTAGCACATCCTGTGCGTCTTCGACCCCGAGGGGCAAGGCGCTGGAGCGCTTTCTAATCCATTAAAAAACAAGGAAGAGTTTTGCCCCTTCCTCGTCTGATTCTTATGCTGTTAGCCGTAATGTATCTCTTGCAATCATTACTTCCTCATTTGTTGGAATTACGATAACCTTGACCGGTGAGTGAGGTACATTAATAAACGCTTCTTTACCGCGCACTTTATTTAAATCGTGATCCCAATATACCCCCATAAATTCTAAACCTTGTAAGACACGGGCACGAACAACATCACTATTTTCACCAATTCCTGCTGTAAAAATAATTGCATCAACCCCACCCATTCGAGCCGCATATGAACCAATGTATTTGTGAATTTTTGATCCAAACACATCTAACGCGAGCTCAGCACGATGATTTCCTTTATCAGCTTCGATCTCAATATCACGTAGATCACTAGAAAATCCGGAAATTGCCAGCATACCACTTTCTTTGTTTAATACTTGTAAAACTTCATCAGCTGTTTTCCCTGTTTTCTCCATGATGTATGGAATGAGTGCAGGGTCAATATTACCTGATCTTGTTCCCATTGTTACACCCGCTAATGGGGTGAATCCCATTGATGTATCAATCGATTTTCCACCTTGAATGGCTGCAATACTTGCGCCATTACCAAGATGACATGAAAGTAGTCGCAACGTTTCAAGTGGACGACCTAATAATTCAGCTGCTCGTTGGGATACATATTTATGCGAGGTACCATGAAATCCGTATTTACGAATTCCAAATTTTTTATAGTAATCATACGGTAAGCTGTATAGAAATGACTTCTCTGGCATTGTTTGGTGAAAAGCAGTATCAAACACAGCCACAGCTGGGACATTTGGAAGGACTTCTTTAAAAGCTTTAATTCCAATTAAATTCGGTGGATTATGAAGTGGTGCTAATTCAGACAATTCATCAATTTTTTGAATAACTTCATCTGTTATTAACACTGATTCACTATACTCTTCGCCACCATGCACGACCCGATGGCCTATCCCATTAATTTCATCGAGTGAAGAGATTATGCCAAGACTTGTCAGCTTGTCGAGCAACAACTTTACAGCAACGGCATGATCTGATATATGTAAGGTTTCATTATTCTTTTGATCATTAACAGTAATATTAAAAATCGAATCATTAAGGCCTATTCTCTCAACAAGGCCTTTTGTTAACACTGTTTCCGAAGGCATTTCGAATAATTGAAACTTTAAAGACGAACTACCTGCGTTGATTGCTAAAATCTTGGACATGAAAGCGACAGCTCCTTCTATGTATGAGTTAATAATTATCATCTCTAGATTGATCTAAGATTAGTATGCTACATTTAGCCAATTCTAATTTAATCATTATTAAAACATGCCGTTTCAATGTCAAAAATCAATCAATATTCTGTTTATCAGTAATGTCATTAATCCAAACTAGAATGATAAGTTCGTGCTAAACCAGTTATCGATTTGTTGAATCATACCTTCCATTGACTTTTTGTTTGAGAAACTAGGTAGTTCAGCTAGTAGAGCTTGTTTAGGTGCGACAATACCTTCGCCCTTTTTTTGTAATATAAAAATGCTCTTAGCATGCTTATCATTTTTGAACATTGATAAAGGAAGTTGTAGTAAACCAAAAATAATCGCTTGGTCTTTAATAAATTTGTTTAGTTTTGGAGCTTCATCACTTTCAAATAAGAAATTTGGGATCATCGCGATAAAATAGCCACCATCTTTTAGATGTTTCAGCCCTTTTTCTATGTATAAATGATGTATATATGAATGCCCTTTTTCAGCTTTTAGCTCATAATCAGCAGCTACTATATCATTTGAATAATAGCCCACCGGTAAATCTGCAACAACTACATCAACCGGTTCAACAAAAATCGGCTGTAGACCATCTTGCTTAAATAATTCAATTTCGTGCTGTTGCAAATTAGCACTTACATACCCAAGTTTTATAAGGGTATCATCAATTTCAGTGCCATACGCTTTTATCGGTTTACTAGTATGATTTAAAATCGTTGTTACTAAATTACCAGTACCATATGCAGGATCAATGAGACTATAATGCTGTTTTGAAACCATAATTTTTTCAACTAAATAGCTAAAGAACAAACAAACAGCATCAGGTGTCATTTCATGATTAGGCTGAATAGCTTCCTTCATTCCTTTTAATATCGCTAACTGAAAAGATTTTCTTATATCTTCTTTATTAGTTAACTCCATTTTAATCGAATCATATGCCTTCCACAGACGCTTTTTTGTAAAATCATTTACCTCTTGTAAAATTTGGTTTTCAAATATATTTTCTCCGGTTTCTGCTAGTGCTTCTAAATATGATAAATCTAATTCCTTTTTTAAGATTATTGCTGTTTCATCAAAGATTCGGAATAACGTCTCCATATTCATTACAGGGGCTACCATACTATCTCTCCTTACAAAATTATCTCAATTCTTCATTTTACCATAAGCTTATATATAAGACCTACTAATATAATTTGTATTACTATTGATTAACCACTATTTAAAACATTAAACGGGATGTATATCAAAAACCCCTGATGTTTCAATATCAGGGGTCTACTTTTAATTTGCATTTTGTGCTGCTTCAATAGCTTTTTCGTAGTTAGGATGATTTGTTGCTTCAGCGACATATTCAACATATGTAACTTTATCATGACTGTCAATTACGAACACTGCTCGCGCCAATAATCGTAGCTCTTTCATATAAACTCCATAAGCTTCGCCAAAAGACAGCTCGCGATGGTCAGACAATGTTTGAACATTTTCGATACCGTTCGCTCCGCACCAACGTTTTTGGGCAAATGGTAAATCCACACTGATTGTTAATACTTTTACATTTTCTAACTTTGCTGCCTCTTCGTTAAAACGTCTTGTCTGAGCATCACAAACTCCAGTATCTATCGAAGGAATAACACTAACCAATCTTACATGCCCTTTTGTGTCAGCAAGTGTCACTTCAGTTAAATCATTAGCTAACACTTTAAATTCCCGGGCTTGGTCCCCTACTTTAATTTCTTGACCAATAAGTGTCATTTCATTCCCTTTAAATGTTACGTTTGCCATTATCCTAACTCCTCCCATTTCACTGTGTGTATTTATTTTATCTACACTATTCTAAATTATAAACATTTATAGGAATTATTACAAAAATTATCCATTGGGATAATAAGAAGAAACAATACAAAAGAAAAAGCTAGCATAATGCTAACTTTTTAAATAGGTGGATCTTGGTAGTATTGTGTTTGTTGGTTTTGTTGTTGATTATATCCTTGCTGTTGATTTGAATTATTTTGGTTTTGGTTTTGACTTTGGTTGCCTTGATTACCTTGGTTATCCTGATTGTTTTTATTTTTGTTACTCATCATGTTTTGAATTTTTTCAACAGCTTGTGGTGCTAGATCAAGCAAACGTTCATACAAATGCGTGCTTTCATCAAGATGAATCATTTTAACTCCAGATGAATTTACAATTAAAAAAGCAATTGGTGTTATAGAAACTCCACCCCCGCTACCTCCACCAAATGGTAGGCCGCTGTTGTCTCCGCCACCACTACCTTGAACTTGGAATTCGCTACCACCTGCTGCAAATCCAAAGCCAACTTTAGAAACTGTTAAAATAACACTACCATCAGGTGTTTCTACTGGATCTCCAATAATTGTGTTTACATCAATCATTTGCTTTAAGCTTTCCATAGCTGTTGTCATTAAGCCCTGAATTGGATGTTCTGACATGTTGTTGTCCTCCTTTAGTACTCTTCCAATGTCTCACGATACTTAAGGCCGCGACAATAGCATACCCGATTCGAAAAGAAAAAATACCTATAAACCTAGTATGCGAAAAATTCTCCTGAAACAATGGTGTGACTGCTAGATCAGGCCTGGCTTTCAATTTCATATATTGACTAACAACCCCTACGACTGTACCTTTAATCGTCCATAAAAAGCCTGTTGCCATTCCTGTATATGCCGCATCACCCAGACCGATTGAACTTTTCCATTCAAATTTTGAAACTGAAAAATGGCTTAACATTCTTCTGACAATTGAATGTAAACCAACAACCTTTTGCAAAAAATCCTTCGCTTTTTCTAAACCATTTAACGTTTCTTTTGGTGTAATTTTAGTCTTCCTTTTCCTTATTGTTTTTTGTTTTTCTTCTTCACCGACCTTTTGTTCATTTTCAACAACAACACTCCCAGTCTCTTTATCAATTTTTATTAATGGAGCTTCATACTTATATGTTATTAATCCAAATAGTGCTTTTACTGTTAGTTTGATATGATCATCGTCTAGAGTATGTAATATATCAACTTTAATCTTTAATTTAATAATAGAAATTAATAATATAATAGCAATTATCGCTAAAGGTATAATAAGAAACCATTTCACTTACCATCCCCCCCTTCTTATTCCATTATCTCCCATGAATATACAAATAAACCTGCTGCTCTAAAAGAGACAACAGGTTTATACAACAATTAACTTGCCTTTATATTTGAAAGAAACATTCCTTTTTTTTCTTGTATTACAATAGTATCTGCAAACCAATCATGCAATCCTTGTTTTTTGGGGCTAAAACCTATCATGATGAACCCAAGAAATAATGCAGTTTTTGATATGAACTTCCCTATAAATTCGCGAAAAAAAACAGCAGACCAGCTAAGTTGTTGTTCATCCTTTTGAATAACTTTTAATCCAAATACCATTTTTCCTAATGTTTGACCGAACCTTTTTGTCAATAAAATAAAATACAAATACATCATAACCGCAGTTGAAATACCTATTGTCGAAAGCATACTAGAATCGTCAACTGAAAAACCCGTCCATCTCAATGGCAGATCAATTATAATACGATTCAAACTTCCTACTACAATCAAGTCAATCATATAAGCCCAAAAACGAATCCAAAATCCTCCAAACCAAACGTATTTTCGATTCTCTTTACTTGTGCTTACTAAAGGCGGCTTGCTATCATGTTGTTCGAACCCGTTTAACTTACCAGTCTCTATTATTTTTTCATCATTCGGACGTTCCAAGATAATCCCACCTTTCTATCTAGCATAAAGATACATTAACCGCGGAGAATTCGGTTGCGTTATGAGCTCAGTTAATCCTAGTAACTGATAATCTTCCACAAATATCCTTTGACTTGCAACTTTTAAAAGAGTATCAAATCCAAATGAAGACTCATATCGAATAACATTGACATCTCCAACTCCATCAAGCTTTTTCATTGCAGAAATGGTGTCATCTAAATATCCAAATTCATCAATAAGCCCCAGTGACTTTGCTTGTCGGCCGTCATAAATTCTACCATCTGCAATTTTTCGTACTTCATCTACAGGTATATTTCTTCCCTTAGATATGACATTAACAAAACCCTCATAGGAATTGTTAACCATTGTCTGCAAAATCTGTTTTTCTTCCTCTGTCATATCTCGCGCTGGATTCATTATATCTTTAAATTCTCCACTCTTTATCGTTTCAAATTTCACTCCATATTTTTCAGCCAAGCCAGCATAGTTAATTCCTTGGATTATGACTCCTAAGGACCCTGTCATTGTTTCAGGACTTGCAAAAATTTTGTCAGCAGGGGCAGATACATAGTAACCACCAGACGCAGCCATACTTCCCATAGATACAAAAACAGGCTTTTTAAACTCTTCTTTTATATGTAAAATCTTATCGTGAATTTCAGCACTTTCCACTACACCGCCGCCTGGGGAATTAACTCGAATTATGATTCCTTTCACACTGTCATCTCGTCCAGCATGATCCAGCATCCTCATAAACTTTCGATGATTATAGGTCGGAGATTGAAAGAATGATTCAACATCCCCTATATCCTGAATGGCTCCGTTTATTTCCAATACAGCAATGCTTCCTAATTCTGTTCCCTTCTCCATTACATCTTCAAAGAATTCTTGATCCATATCTTCCATCCAAACCGATCCAAAATTCTCCACATCACTGAATGCTATTGAAGAAAGGAACTCGATTCCTAAAGAAAAGAAAAACAGAACAACTGCAATTCCTAATGCTAACCAACGTTTCCCGTTCACAAAACTGCCTCCTTTTACTATCCACCTGGCTGTAAGCCGTCTTTTCCCATGTTTACCATACATTCTAACAACTATCACACAGTGTAACAAAATTACTTTAAAAAATCTTTAATAAATGATTGATTGAAATAGAAAACTAGGATTAGTATAGTTACTTATATTAGCATTAGAATATATATCCAGTATTTTCTTTGCAGGTTTAGGAAGGCTAACTCTTTAAGCAACATTAACATCAAAGGAGGGCATAAAATGCCAGACCGTCGCAATGTTTTCTTTTTTTATAAAAATACAGAAGAAACAAAACAACAAGTCGAGGCTCTAAAAGCACTACCTAATGATTATAATTTCAAAGCAGTTGAAGATCATACAAAAGCAAATATCATTGTTAGTGTGGGCGGAGATGGAACTTTTCTTCAAGCAGTTAGGAAAACAGGATTTCGTGATGATGCTTTATACATAGGTATTAATAATACAGATGTTCCTAGCCTTTACGCCGATTTTCATACAAGTAATACCCAAAAAATATTAGATGCTATGGCAAATGAGGAAATTGAAGTAAGACGTTACCCAACTATCAGTGTAACCATAGATGGCCAAACTTCTTTTTATTGTTTAAATGAATGCACCGTTCGCTCTTCAATCATTAAAACATTTGTAATGGAAGTTAGTATAGACGAAAAGCCATTCGAAACATTTAGAGGAGATGGTTTAATCATTTCAACTCCTACGGGCAGCAGTGGCTATAATAAATCCGTAAAAGGTGCAGTAGTAGATCCTTTACTTCCTTGTTTACAAATAAGCGAACTAGGATCTCTAAATAATAATCGCTACCGAACACTGGGTTCATCGTTTATTTTAAGTGGTCAAAGAAAATTAACATTAGACATTGTCCAAGACGGTAATGACTACCCTGTAATTGGGATGGATAATGAAGCATTAAGCATTCAACATATAGAAAGAATTGAAATAAAATTAGGTGACAAAGAAGTCAAAACAGTAAAACTAAAAGACAACTCTTTCTGGGAAAAGGTGCAAAGGCAGTTTTTATAAGAGTTGTTTAATAATTCCACCAAAAGAGAAAGCTCCCAATCGGAGCTTATTCTCTTTTATAGACAATCGAATTATCAACAACAGTCATTTTTATCTCTATTGACAATACTTGTTCTATATCTGTCTTCATTAAATCTTGCTCAAAGATAGTAAAATCAGCTATGTAACCCTCTTTAATGAGCCCTCTATTCTTTTCACGATTGATTGCTTTAGCACTGCCGATCGTAAATAACTGAATAGCTTCATAAACAGTAAGGGCTTGATCGATGAAGTATCCATTATTCCCATGATTTTGTTCAGGATGTTTTCTTGTAACTGCTGCGTAAATCCCTAACAATGGATTAACGTCCTCTATCGGAGCATCTGAACCACCTGCACAAATGATTCCTTCGTCTAATAAGGTTCTCCAAGCATAAGATAGCTTTACCCGCTCTTTTCCTAACCGATCAATTACCCATGGAAAATCAGATGCAACAAAGCTAGGTTGAATATCCGCAATCAACGGTAGCTTTTTCATTCTTGTAAGCAAATCGTTTCGTAATACTTGGCAGTGAATTAGTCGGTCGCGCTGATTAGACTTAGGAGGGTATTTTTCGATAGCTCTTATCGCATATTCTAAAGCTAAATCGCCAATCACATGTATGGCAACCGGCATATTATAATCTCTTGCCTTTTGCACGAGCTTTTCAAGCTCATTTATAGAGTGAATAGCTACACCTGATGTATCAGGTGCATCATCATATGGCTTACTTAATAATGCTGTTCGGCCCCCAAGTGCTCCATCTGCAAAAATTTTCATCGCTCCTAGTTCCACAAACGGTGTAACTTCACCTACTATATATCCTGCTTTGTGCATATCCTCTACAACCTCATGGTGAACCAACAAATTTGCTCTAAATTTCCTCGAATTGTTACCAACTACATCTAGATATGTATCAAATGTTCGATTAAAACCACCATAATAATTTAAGTCTTCTGTGTGGCCACCAACGAGACCTAAGCTATGTAAATGGTCAATTGAAGCTGTTAGTGTTTTGTTTAAATACTCTTTACTAACTGTAGGAATAACCCTTTTTATAAGTTCTTGAGCTTGATCTAGTAAAAATCCTGTGGCTTTTCCTGAATCATCTCGGACAATAACACCCCCTGGAGGATCAGGTGTATTATCATCAATTCCCGCAAGTTCTAAAGCTTTTGTATTCACAACCATTGCATGTCGGCAGACACGAGTTAACATCATCGGATTATTTGGAGCTATTTCATCCAGCTCGGTGCAGTGAAATATTTTTTGATCCGGCAATAAATTTTCATTCCATCCTTCTCCGATGAGCCACTCTCCTTCCAACGTTGTTTTTACTCTTTTATTAAGTGAATCTATGATCTCATCTGCTGATCTTTTAGTGGACAAATCTAATCTCAACAGTTTTTCGCCATGACCAATAATATGTAAATGACTATCTACAAAACCAGGAAACATCGTCGCTCCTTTAAGATTAACTTTTTCTGTTATTACACTTTGAAACCGCTCATTCAACTCTTCGAGATTTCCTGTTGCACTAATAACTCCATCCTGGACAAATACTGCCTCTACAGTATCATATTCACTTTCCATGGTGTAAATCGTTCCACCATACCAAAGAGTCCCCACTTCCATCTCTCCATTCTAAAATAACCTAGTACAAGAAAGATAACATATTATGAGTATATTATTCAAAACAGTAAGCGAAAGTTCTTGCTTGTCCGAGTCAGAATGCGATTTGTATTCTGACTAGGTTTCGGCTTTTTTCCTCTTTTGTGTCAGAATCTGGCTAGTATTCTGACTATGTTTCAGCCTTTTTCCCTTTTTGTGTCAGAATCCGGGTAGTATTCTGACTAGGTTTCGGCTTTTTTCGCTTTTTGTGTCAGAATCCGGGTAGTATTCTGACTGCTTTACGGCTTTTTGCGCTTGCAGAGTCAGAATCGGGGTATTATTCTGACTAGGTTTCGGCTTTTTTCCCTTTTTGTGTCAGAGTCCGGGTAGTATTCTGACTTGTTCATGGCTTTTTTCCTCTTTTGTGTCAGAATCCGGGTAGTATTCTGACTGCTTTATGGCTTTTTTCCCTTTTTGTGTCAGAATCGGGGTATTATTCTGACTAGGTTTCGGCTTTTTTCCCTTTTTGTGTCAGAATCCGGGTAGTATTCTGACTGGTTCATGGCTTTTTTCCTCTTTTGTGTCAGAATACGGGTAGTATTCTGACTGCTTTACGGCTTTTTGCGCTTTTTGTGTCAGAATCCGGGTAGTACTCTGACTAGGTTTCGGCTTTTTTCCCTTTTTGTGTCAGAATCCGGGTAGTATTCTGACTGGTTCATGGCTTTTTTCCTCTTTTGTGTCAGAATACGGGTAGTATTCTGACTGCTTTACGGCTTTTTGCGCTTGCAGAGTCAGAATCCGGGTAGTATTCTGACTGCTTTACGGCTTTTTGCGCTTGCAGAGTCAGAGTCCGGGTAGTATTCTGACTAGGTTACGGCTTTTTGCGCTTGCAGAGTCAGAATCCGGGTAGTATTCTGACTGCTTTACGGCTTTTTGCGCTTGCAGAGTCAGAATCCGCTCACAATTCTGACTGATTCACGGCTTCCTACACTTTTCGTGTCAGAATGAAACACCCGTGCTTTTCCTAAACGCGAATTCACAAAGCTTAGTACAAGTACAAGTACATGAACGACTAACCACACAACCATTCAATAAAACAAAAAGAACAGATAGACTCCTAATTCTATCTGCTCCTTAAACCTAGCAAAAACTCCACTTAATATCCATACTATTTCGATTTCATTTCTTTTTGCCGTAATTCAACGCGACGGATTTTTCCAGATGTTGTTTTAGGTAATTCCTTAACAAACTCAACCTTACGAGGATATTTGTATGGCGCTGTTAAATCTTTTACATGATTTTGAAGGTTCTTTACTAAGTTATCTTGATTTTCATCAACACCATCCCGTAAAACAACAAATGCTTTAACGACTGAACCACGAATTTCGTCTGGGCTACTAACAACAGCACATTCTTTTACCAAAGGGTGCTTAACTAATGCATCTTCAACCTCAAACGGTCCAATAGTATAGCCCGAGCTAATGATAATATCATCACTACGGCCCTCAAACCAAAAGTAGCCATCCTCATCTTTTTTGGCTTTATCACCTGTAATATACCATTCACCCCTGAATTGCATAGCTGTTCTTTCAGGATCTTTATAATAGTTTTTAAATAATGCTGGCGTATGTCGATGTACGGCAATATCACCAACTTCACCAACAGCGCATGGGTTGCCATCATCATTGACAATTTCAACTGTGTTCCCTGGTGTTGGCCGGCCCATCGAACCTGGCTTAACTTCCATGCCTTCAAGTATACCAACCAATAAAGTATTTTCTGTTTGACCATAGCCATCACGGACAGTAACATTAAAATATTTTCTAAATGTATCTATTACTTCACGATTTAAAGGCTCACCAGCGGATACTGCACTTCTTAATGCAGGAAGACTAAAATCACTAAGATTTTCTACTTTAGCCATTACTCGATATTCAGTCGGTGTACAACATAGGACATTTACGTTGTGATCTTGTAATAGCTGTAGGTATTTGTTTGCATCAAATTTTCCATTGTAAACAAAACCAGTTGCACCAGAACCTAATACAGACATAAACGGACTCCAAATCCATTTTTGCCAACCGGGAGCAGCTGTAGCCCATACAACGTCGCCTTCTTTAATTCCTAACCAGCCTGACGCTGCCGTTCTTAAATGAGCGTATGCCCAACCGTGTGTATGTACTACACCTTTTGGATTACCTGTTGTTCCTGATGTATAAGAAAGAAAAGCCATATCATCAGAAGTAGTATTAGCTTGCACTAGTTGATCGCTTGATTTAGCTGCTATTGACATTAAATCTTGCCAACCCTCTACCTTATCTCCAACTACAAATTTCATAAATTCGATATCTGTAATTGAATTAAATTCTTCCACTAAAGAATCCAAGCTGATAACTGCTTTAATCTCTCCATGTATTAAGCGATAACGTATATCTTTAGCACGTAACATTTCTGAACCTGGGCTCACTGCAATTCCTGCTTTTAGACAACCAAGATAAATGGTGTAAGCATCTATGAGACGGGGAATCATTATAATTGCCTTGTCCCCTTTTTGAAGACCGCTACTTAATAAAGCGTTTCCAATCCTATTTACCTGTTTCATTAACTCAGCATATGTAATCTCGGCCTGTTCCCCTTCTTCATTAATCCACTTGAGTGCAATTACATTAGGATTGTTCGCAAAACGTTCAACCTCTTCTGCTAAGTTATAATTACTTGGTGCCAACAAATCTTCTCTTCTCATCCAATTTCCCCCCATTACTAATCTGGTTACGCTCATCCATTGCAACCTATCAGGTTGAGAACAATTACTATGGTCTAACGCCAACAAGATTTCAGTACCATAATTACCATTCTACTAAAAAATCTCAATCTTTTGAATACATTTTATTACGGTTCAAAATCTTATCCTGTTCATCAGATGATACCTTTCACAATTAGAAAAACACGTCGATTGCCCACTAATGGCAAATGTCGATATCTTTTTTATACTTTAATAAGTTAATTTCCTTAAAGTATAAAAAAGGCAAGCCCGTTTGGACTTGCCTTCAGCCATTTTATTTAATTATTGTTGACCTTGAAAACCAGCCATTTGCTGTTGAGCCATAGAAACTAGGCGCTTTGTGATTTCTCCACCAACTGAACCGTTAGCACGAGAAGTTGTATCAGCACCAAGGTTTACACCAAACTCTTGAGCAATTTCATATTTCATTTGGTCGATAGCTTGTGATACTCCAGGAACTAATAATTGGTTACTGTTGTTACTTCTAGCCATTTGCTTTTCACCTCCTCTGTGTTTGTGTTAATAGAGTGTGAAAAAGCAAATGTATTCATTCATTTTTTTTAGCGGTAATTACTGGAAATTTTTCCTCTAAAATAGGTCCTCAAATTGCTCTTCTACCTTTGGACCTTCTGAATTAAACTCTAAATCAATTACTTCTATATTTGTTACGGCATCATCGATTAAGTCGTTTATATTTGCTAGACGTTCTTCAAAGTGATTAATTTTTTCCCTTTTAGGTCTAGTTTTAGGATCAGCTGGCAAAAAGATCGTGCAGCAATCTTCATACGGTAAAATAGATGTCTCATACGTATCAATTTCATGTGCAATATCGATGATTTCAAGCTTATCCATTGCAATTAACGGCCGAATAATCGGGAAATTCGTTACTTCGTTAATTGTATGCATACTTTCCATTGTCTGACTTGCCACCTGGCCTAAACTTTCACCTGTTGCAATAGCTAGTGCTCCGTTTTGTATGGCAACTTTTTCAGCAATGCGAAGCATCATTCTCCGCATAGCAGTCATTGTATAACTTGAAGGAATTTGTTTATGCAATTCCTGCTGTACTTCCGTAAAAGGTACAATATGCACTCGTACACGGCTCCCATACTTCGTTAATTTCTGTGCCAAATCGATTACCTTTTGCTTAGCACGTTCATTTGTAAAAGGTGGACTATGAAAATGGATAGCTTCTATTTTAACGCCTCTTTTCATCGTTAGATAGCCAGCTACAGGACTATCAATTCCACCAGAAAGCATAAGCAAAGCTTTTCCATTTGTGCCAACAGGAAAGCCACCTGCTCCTTTTTGATCCTTACATGTAATAAAAGTAACGCCCTTTCTAACCTCAATTCTGACATTTACATCCGGATTATGGACATCTACTTTTATTCCATCCGTATTTTTTAATATATAACCACCAATATTATGGTTTAATTGTTGAGAATTAACAGGGAAAGTTTTATCAGCGCGTCTAGCTGATACTTTAAAAGTTTTAGCAGTAGGATCAGCCTCTTGAAAAGCTTTTAGAGCCCCAGTTTGAATTTCCTCAAGCTCACTTTTTGTTTTAATTGCTAAACTAAAACTTTGAATCCCGAAAACTTCCGTCAAAATTTGACTTATAGCAAGATGGTCTTCACCGTTCAATTCAATGTACATACGGTCCTTAGTTCGAACAACTGTTGCATTAGGAAAATCCTTCAATCTTCTTTTTATATTTCCCTTCAATACTTGGGAAAATCTTGAACGGTTTTTTCCCTTTAGAGACATTTCACCATAGCGAATTAATATATGATTATATTCCATATAAATCACCTCATAACTTCTTGTAATTTGGATAGCTTTTGTGATAAAACATTTAAAAACTCATTTACTTCCTCCGCTGTATTGGAGAAAGTAAAACTTACTCTTATTGCACTTTTAGCTATTTCTTCTCCTAACCCTGCTTCCAACAATATTCTACTAGCTTGCGCTAATTTAGATGAACAAGCTGACTTAGTCGAAACATATATATTTTCCTTGCTCAGACTTTGAATTAATACTTCAGGTTTTAACTTTGGTATAGAAAAGTTTACAATATGTGGGGCTGATTCCTCCTTAGGAGTATTGATGACAATCCCATCAATCTTAGATAGCCCAGTTATTAGCATCTCTTTAAGCACTTGAAGATTGGCAATTTCTGTTGCCATTTTATCCAGTGTCATTCTAAGTGCTTTCGTCATCGAAACAATTCCTGCTATATTTTCAGTTCCTGCACGAATACCTGATTCTTGGCCGCCACCGCTTAATATAGCAGAGAGTTTCACTCCATCGCGTATATATATAAAGCCTGTTCCTTTCATCGCATGAAATTTATGGCCAGAAAATGTACATAAATCAATACCAGAAGCAGATATATTTAATGGTACCTTACCAATTCCTTGAACATTGTCAACATGAAAAAGAATTTTAGGATAATCCTTTAATAACTTTCCTATCTCAGCAATTGGTTGAATTGTCCCCATTTCATTGTTCACATGAATAATTGAAACCAATATTGTATCTTTTCGAATAGCAGATTTTAATGTTTCTATGTTGACCCTGCCTGCCTTGTCCACAGGCAGATACGTAATATCAAAGCCCAAGTATTCTAGTTGCTTAAAGGCTTCTAGAACAGAAGGATGTTCTACACTTGTCGTAATCATATGTTTTCCTCTTGATTGATACTCAAGAGACGTACCCTTTATAGCCAAATTATTTCCTTCTGAACCACCTGACGTAAAGTAAATTTCAGATGGATTCACATTTAACATTGCTGCAGTTAATTTTCTTGATTGCGTTAACAGTTTTTCAGCCTCACTGCCTAATGTATGAATCGAAGACGGATTACCGAAAAAGTTTTCTGCTACTTTTATATAAGAATCAATTACTTCTGCATAAGGTTTAGTCGTTGCACTATTATCAAAATATATCATGGTAATCACCTATTGAATCAGAATTTTGCATCTACATATATTAACATAAAAATATATAAAGTGAAACTTTTCAATCCAAGTAAATAGACTGAACAATTACTAATAATTTTAATTTTGAATCATTTTTTAGTATCTAAATTTAAATGCTATACTATGGTACGTGTTAAGTGAATTCTTCAAATTATCTTATAATTGAAGATTTATTGGAGGTTATCTTCTATGAAAAACAGGGGTAGTAAACATACCCTAACAATTGGGTTAATGTTATTTGCGCTATTTCTTGGAGCAGGAAATATGATTTTTCCAACTGCATTAGGACAAGCAGCCGGCTCAAATGTAATAGGTGCAACAATTGGTTTTTTAATAACAGGTGTTGGCTTACCTTTATTAGGTGTCACGGCGATCGCCATAAGTGGTGGCAATCTTCGAAGTATAGCAAATCGTGTACATCCAATATTCGGAATTATTTTTACTATTATTTTATATTTAGCTATTGGACCTTTCTTTGGAATCCCACGTACAGGTACAGTTGCTTTTGAAATCGGGGTAACACCGTTCTTACCAAAAAGTGTGGATTCTAATGGATTTTCATTATTTATTTATACAATTATTTTCTTTGCCATTACGTATTGGTTATCCTTAAATCCAACCAAACTCGTGGATCGTATTGGTAAAATATTAACACCACTTTTGATTATAGTTTTAGCATTGTTAGTAGGTAGAGTTTTTATCTCTCCAATGGGGGACATATCAAAACCACAGGCAGCTTACCAAAGCTCACCATTTTTCAAAGGCTTTATTGAAGGTTATTTAACACTAGATGCATTAGCTGCACTAGTATTTGGTATAGTTGTTATTAATGCGATTAAAGACAAGGGAATAAACAATCAAAGAGAAATCACAATAACTACTATAAAAGCAGGGGCTTTTGCAGCTATTGGGTTAATGCTTGTATATGTTTCATTAGCTTATTTGGGTGCAACTAGTATTGATGTAATAGGTCCAGTTTTAAATGGAGGGCAAATTTTATCTGAAGCTGCAACATATTATTATAAATCAATTGGTACAGTTATCCTCGGTATTGCGATTACTTTTGCATGTTTAACGACATCTATTGGATTAGTATCAGCTTGTTCTGAATTTTTTAATAATATTTTCCCTACATTCACATATAGTACATATGTGGGTATTTTTTCAACTTTTAGTATGCTTGTTGCGAATGTTGGCTTGACACAACTCATCGCTATATCAGTACCTATACTTATGATTATTTATCCAATAGCAATTAGTTTAATGTTCTTAACTTTTCTGGATAAGTTCTTTAATGGAGAACAGTTTGTCTATATCGGAGGAGTTGTTGGTGCAGCAGTCATCAGTATTTTAGAAGGTTTTAAAGCAGCTGGGATCCTCTCAACCAATCTAAATGAGTTACTGAACACAGCGCTACCATTTTACTCCGTTGGGGTAGGCTGGCTTATCCCGTTTATAATAGGCTCAATCATTGGCTATTTCATAAAGTATATATTTGAAAAAAGTAACCTAAAAGATTATACAAAAGCATGAGCAAATAAATCGGAAACGCCAGTATAAAAAACTGCTGGGTCTATAACCCAGATGGCCTAGGAGCTGGACAAGTACGTACCGAAAAATAACTTTCATATGCATAAATGAAGACCCCTTTATAAATTAAGGGGTCTTTATTTATGAGGGAAATTACCTATTAATATTCAATGCAGTAAGGAGCGTATCGATGGATACTGATTGATTTATGGCAATATCAATTACATCTTCTTTTGTTAGTCCATTTATTTGAATTGGATCGCTTTCAGATGTCTCGGCAGTCGCATTGTTTGCTACTACGACCCTACCAGCAGTATAATCATGATCATTTAACTGTGGCAGTTGAGATAGAGCTGAAATGCGAGTTGCGGCTTCAGTTGCTCTAACTTGTGGCGACTCTTGGAATAATTGAAAAATAACTAAAGTCCAAACCGACAAGCAGAGTATAGATAGGCCTAAGACTATAGCTTTTTGTAGCATATAGTACAGCTCCTTATACCATTTATTTAACTTTCTATCATCTCATTCAGCTTTTTTATTGCACCCGGTTCTACCTGTTCAATTGCTGTTGCCGCTTCCTCTAATGCTAAATCATAGTCATACATCCTAAAATATTGTTCAGCTTCTGAAAGCTTGGCAGCTAAAAATGCATTCTTACTACGATAACGGTTACCATATTGAATCACTTGTTCAACCAGTCTTGCCTTTTCTACCATCTCTTCTGTTTTTTCATAAAGCTTATCAACAGCATCCTTTGCTTCAGCCAACAATGTATTAACTGCATACATATCTAGCGGTTTTTCCTCTAGCTTATATGTCACAGTCCTTAAGTTGAATTCAGATGTATCAAAAACCTTTATGATACTTTCTGGTAGTCCAGGTAAATGATTTTTCCTAATCAGGCTTTTAGCTTCAATAATCGTTTTTCTCATTTCAACGATTTGCTCTTTTGCTTCACGTTCGTCTTTTCTTAAAGAGTGTAACATTTCTGTGAATTTATGGTGCATTTTCGTAACACTCTCAATATTCGTTTTTATTTCTTCAAGAATTTCACGGAGCAATGATGCAGGCTCTTTATTTTCTTCCAATTTGACTAGAAGATCTTCATATCTCACGATTGTTTGAGCGACCTTTTTTTCAATTTTATGTTGCTCCTCCAAATCTTTATCTTTCAAATGATAACTCTGTTGAACAAAAATAGACTCTTGTTTTGTTGCCACAACCTCATCTTGCAGTTCTTGTAATATAGGGTCAATCGATGGCGTTTCTTGGCTCACAAAATGTTTAGCTATGACTTCTTTCTCTAAACAATCATAGATTTGTTCAATTCGCTCCTTAATATCTGCCATACCATCATTTATATCAGTTATTTCAGCTTGCTCCAATTTAACAAAGTAACCTTGAAGCTCAACTTCAATTTTGTTAAGTTCTTTATCAATTTCAAGGTGCTCGATCACATAGCCAGTTTCTATCATTTCTCTTTGACCATTTCTAATCTCATTAATTTGGGATGGAAATTCTGTTAGACATAAAGTGAATAATTTAGGAATTTCTTCTAACTTTGTATTAAGCATATCAAGACCATTTCGGATTGATAATACTACTTCTCGTGCCTCTAAGTAGTTTCCACCTTCAGTTTTTTCATCAAACTCTATGAATTTATTAGCTACATCATCTAACTGCTGTTCTAATGCAATAACTGCACTTCCAAAAGTATGTCGCGAAGTTAACATTAGTTTACGCTGTTTCTTCATTATTGCTTTAAGCTCTTCAATCTCAACTTTATTTTGTTCTTCACTTCCAATTAGTTCTTGTAAATCAACTAATATCAAATTGATTTTTTCTTCAACCCCATTGAGAACTGACTGGATTTGTTGGTTAATATTTCTGGCCTTTTTAAATCGATAACGATCAGCAGCCTCTTCAGCATCAAACAACAGCTCTTCTACAGATGGCAATTCATTTGTTACAATATCATCCCATGCATTCCGCCATTGCTCAAATTTTTCTTCAGTCTGACCAGTCATGTTTAATTGCTTTACTTTAGATATTTCCTCTGTGACTGGCCTGTTCATAATGTCGATTTTAAGCATCTCTAATTTGTCGACTTCGCTATAAACTTTTTTTCTAAAAATGTATCCATATATTATGATTCCAATTAATACGACAATGAATATTACTAGGTATTCCATGTTTGCCCCCTACTCCTTCACTGCTAGCTTGGCATAAGTGTATTTTATTTTTCTTGTCTAAAAAGACAGAAGGCGATTTATATATAAGTTTTTATAGGAAAAAGCGTTGGAATTAAAACTCCAATACTCCAATATATAAATTCTAAAAAGTTATGTATGAATCAATGTTTTTATGATACCATGTAAACAACAATTTTGCCCAAATTTTTTTTACAAATTGTAGATATTTGGAGGAAAAAAATGAAAATTGATGGTCATATTCACTCCCCTTATTGTCCGCACGGTACAAAAGATACATTTGAGCAATATATTAATCGTGCAATAGAACTATGTTTTAAAGAGATTTCTTTTACAGAGCATGCGCCACTTCCAATCGAATTTGCAGATCCTACACCTGATCGGGATAGCGGAATGGAGCCGCAACTTCTAGAATCGTATATTTCGGATCTCCAACAACTTAAAACGAAATATCGAAATCATATAAAAATAAACATCGGGCTCGAAGTAGACTATCTTGTAAATTATGAATCTGAAACTACTGCATTTCTAAATGAATATGGACGTTTTTTAGATGACAGTATTTTATCTGTTCATTTCTTGAAAAATGGAAATCAGTATTATTGTCTTGATTTTAGTCCAGAGGAATTCGAAAGAATTGTCTCCGTTTTCGGTACAACTGAGAATGTTTATCGCACCTACTACCAGCACCTGAAACAGTCTATTTTAGCAGATTTAGGTAACTATAAACCACGTAGGATCGGACATATGACATTGGTCCATAAATTCCAAAAACGCTTTCCATGTAAAAAATCCTTTAGTGAAGAAATTATCGAAATTCTAAACCTTATGCAAACAAACCAACTATCTCTTGACTATAATGGTGCAGGAATAAATAAATTACTATGCCTTGAACCATATCCACCTGAGTGGATTGTGCAAGAGGCCGCACGTAGAAAAATCCCTTTAGTTTATGGTTCAGACGCCCATACTTCAAGGGATTTAAATCAAGGTTATGAATCTTTATTCAAAGGAGTTTCTTTAACATCACCCACTATTTAGCAGCCCGGTGTGAATAATCAATTAATGATAAAGAAGGTCTTTCATCATGTAATGAAAGGTCTTCTTCTAGCCACCTATCAATTTCTTTATAATATTTTGATACAAAATAAGGTTCTGCTGGGTGAAGGTGTAATACCTCAATCATATACTGTGGATGCAGATAAGGCATGGTAAGCATACCCTTCAATTGCATAATTGTTATCATTATCGGTAATCTTCTAAACTCCTTCTTTTTAATTCCACTTTCAATAATTGTTTGGAAGTAATATCTTTCTTTTGTTAAGTATGTTGTCATGATTTCCCTTATGAGGGTTGTATCTAAAGTAATTTCTCGGTGAACTAAACGAGCTAATTGGTGATTTTTGCTTTCAAACTTTAAAACGTTCAACACCATTTCCCTTAATACAGCCTTCGTTGGTAGAACGTCTTTCTTTTCAAATGCTTCTCCTAAAATTGCAATATACTGTTCAAGAAATGAGATCATCAATTGTTCCAATAAACCTTTTTTTCCATTAAAATAATAGGAAATTAACGCAACATTTACATCTGCTTTCTTCGCAATTTCTCTTACCGATGTTCCATTGAAACCATTCGAGTTAAATAATTGAATTGCAGCATCAAAGACTTTCTGTTTTGTTTTAGACATATTTTTCATTCTATTCACCTCATCTCTTCCTTGTATGTCTATTTCTGTTTTTTATTCGATTTTCCTCTATGATTTCATCGACAAATATAGCCAAATTCCTTTAGTTGTTATATAATTATAAAATTTGTTATTGACTTTGGTAAAACTTTGGTGAGCTATATCCAATCAGAAAAACACCTATCTGGAAAGAGATTTACCTCTCAATTAAAAAAAGGCTGCATACTCAATTCATGCAACCTTTGTGTCAATCATTAACCGCTATATTATTTACTTTTTGTATAAAATCCTACCCCATACTATCTTCCTGAACAACTACGCGGTTTTTACCGTTTTGTTTCGCTTTATACAATGCTTCATCCGCACGATTAAATAACTTTTTCACAGAGTCAGAGCGCTCTTTAAACCAAGTAGCAACACCGCATGAGATGGTGATTTTCGGATTGGTTTCTTCTGCAACTCGTCTAACCAATCGCTCTGCTACCATAGTACCAATAACTAAAGTAGCCCGCGGCAGATAAACAGCAAGTTCTTCACCGCCCCACCGCGCTCCAACGTCATCATCACGTATGCTCCGCTTAATAATTTCTGCTACCTGAATAATAACATCATCACCAACTTGATGCCCGTAGGTATCATTTATACATTTGAAATTATCTATGTCAATAATTAGGAATGTACCTAATGCATCAGTATTCATAGATTGCTGTATTTTTTCATCAAGATATCCTCTTGAATGCAGCTTAGTTAGATGATCTGTAATAACCATTTTTTCTAATTCTTCACGAAGCATAGAATTGGTAAACGCTAATGTTGAATGGTGAATAAGTGATTGCAATAATTTAAACTTATCAAACGAGAAATGGTATGGTTCAGTATTCACTACATAAACAGCCCCAATGAGATTTCCACTTTGCATCATCGGTACAGCCATTAATGATCTGTATAATTTTTCCTCAATCATTGCATCTGATGCAAGATCCCCAATGAATAATGCTTCCTTCTCATTTATTATTTTTTCATTAATGTTTTTGACTAATTGCTTAGAATCTTCTGACGTGAAGTAGTCCGTGCTACCAGCTAATATTTGAGGTGAACCGTCATTAATAAACATAACAAACCCAATTTGGTGCGCGTCAAATGAGGTGGTAATTTGTTCAGTCATGAAACTAATAATTTCTGATAAACGCAAATTAGAATTCAAACGATGTGATGTCTTGTTAATCAACTGTAAATCTGAAATCAACCGTCTTGATTGTTGATATAATTGTGCATTTTCTAAAGCACTACCAGCAGTATTAGCCAGGAGTTCAATAAAACCAATTTCTTGATTGGGAAATATTAAAGTATTAGGCGCATTAACTTGCAGTACGCCGTATATTCCTTGTTTTCCTTTTAATGGTGCATATAATACTGATTTTTCATTAAATAGAGAATCTTCAATTTGTACATCACCGGTCAAAAAAGCTTGTGATGCAGCCTGGTTTACTGAATCCGTTCCATATTGCAAATCTTGAATCGGTAGGTCATGATGATTTGAGTTATCATGGGAAAGTAATAAAACACAATCAAATGAAGGGTATACCTCCTTCAAAGTATGAATAACCTCTTCTAACACATCATCCATGTCCATAGATGAATGGAATTTGGCTGTTACCCGATATAATTGCTCATATCGTTCTTCTTTATTTAAAGAACCGTAAGATCGTTTCCAGCTGCCTAACATTCTTGTAACCTCTACACCTATTAGGTTAAAAACATCTATAGCAAATTCAGATAAATTTATACCTTCTTCAAATTTTATATACAAAAAACCAAATATCGATGAACCCTTTTTGAGCAAAATAACATATGCGTTCCTAGAATTGTCACAAACCCCTAATGTCGATGCATTTAAAACCGAACCTTTTATTAAATGTTGTTGTAACCTAGTCATACGCTTTAAATCGACCGAGAAGGATTTATTATCCTTCTCAACCTGTTCCGTACATTGTTCTAAGTAATACCGTTCTTTCCATTTATTATATAAATATAAACCTACAAATGTGGCATTTACCCTGTTCTTTAAATATTGGACTAATTTTTGTGTTAATACAGGTAGACTGGCAGTATTCTCATCATCTGTAATAAGTCCAAAAAAATAGCTTTTAATTTCAGTTATTTCCGTATTTAGACTCCCTTTAGGGCTAATCATTTTGAAATCACCTTCAAAATTGCAATATATGCATTATAACGTACTATTTCTACCACCATTATAAAACAAAACAGTAATATTTTCCTATCTTTATTTCAAATTATGGATGGGAATTATATCCCGGAAAGATACTGAATTTATTATTCCGATAAAATTAGTGCCAAAACGGACACAAGAGCGCGAAACTAGTTTATGAGTATTTATAGATTATAATATCATCCTTAAAAACAATTAACCATAATTTGTTATCTCTTGATAATGAATGGATGGACACTGGAGTATCCTGAAATCGCTCTGACCACAGTAGAGTGCCATTAGTCGAATAGACTACTACTCGATCCTCAACCATCTTAAACTGAACAGATTTATTAATAAGAATAGTTTCGTCATCGTCTTTTTGACGTGATTGAAGATTCATATCAAAAAAATACCAGTTCCCTTCAAGTTTAATCCAGACGCCCAATGGTTCCTCAGCAACCATAGCTTCTGGTTGTGTTTTTAATTCTACAACATTTACCGTCTCAAACTTATAGTTGTCTAGGACATCAATATTGTATAATAATAATATTGGTTTTTGTTCGTGCATTTTTGCTACTGCAACTAGCGGATTTTGCGAGTCAGTCATTCGCCGAATGACACTAACTTTTTGATCAAAGCTATTGGATGTTTGATTATTCCCAAACTTTAATGTTTGATAATAAAAGGCTAGGATCACGCATAAAACAACTGCTGTTAACATTACTAGACGTAATCGTCTTTGCATTACCGATTCTTTCATAAACATAGGAGACACCTAATTTCTTTTTACTAGTCATGATAGATATCATATCTTTCTATCGTTTATATTAGTAGAGCAGATAATATAAAAACAACTCTTAATGATTTTATCTTGACTTTATGCAGTTAAATACTTATAATATCAATTATGTGTAAAATAAATGCGGCTTTAGTGTACAATCTATTGTTTCATTTTGTTCCTCTGTTATGAGGTGTATCGAGTAACTCTCGGCTGCTAGGGCGAGGATACATGAAAACAAAATGTACAGTAGAATTCAGTACATGTGTCTGTGTTTTTATTTTACAAAATAAAAACATATTTGAAGGAGGAGCTTAAATTATGGCTCGTTATACTGGACCATCTTGGAAATTATCTCGCCGTCTAGGAATTTCACTTAGCGGTACTGGTAAAGAATTAGAAAAACGCCCTTATGCACCTGGTCAACATGGACCAAACCAACGTAAAAAACTTTCTGAATACGGATTACAATTACAAGAGAAGCAAAAGCTTCGTCATATGTTTGGTGTGAATGAGCGCCAATTCCGTAATACGTTTGATGCTGCGGGTAAAATGAAAGGTAAACACGGTGAAAACTTCATGATTCTATTAGAATCACGCCTTGATAACCTAGTTTACCGTATGGGTCTTGCTCGTACTCGTCGCCAAGCACGTCAACTTGTAAACCATGGTCATATCACTGTTGATGGCAGCCGTGTAGATATTCCATCATACCGTGTAAAACCTGGACAAACAATTGGTGTTCGTGAAAAATCACAAAACCTAGACATCATTAAAGAATCTGTAGAAGTTAACAACTTCGTACCTGATTTCTTAACTTTTGATGCTGAAAAATTACAAGGCACATACACTCGTTTCCCAGAGCGTTCTGAAATGCCTGCAGAAATTAACGAAGCATTTATCGTTGAGTTCTACTCTCGTTAATAATTTAATTGAAATTTTAAAACCTACTGGATCTTTCCAGTGGGTTTTATTTTTTTATTAGACTATAACCCTCGTTTTATTACATCCAAAAGCTTATTTGTTGAACAATGCTATAAAACAAAGTGAAAAGGACTTTGTTTATACAAAGTCCTTGCTTTTTTTAGTATTTTATTAAATAGTATTTTTTCTTTCCTCTTCGAATAATTGTAAACTGTTCCTCAATCCGATCTTGTTTAGTAAGTACATGATCTAATTCAGTTACACGATCACCATTTAAATAAATTGCTCCATTTGTTATATCTTCTCTTGCTTGACGTTTTGATGGAGATATTTTACTATCAACCAATAAATCAATCAGGACCATATCGTCCTGCGTACATTCGTATGAAGGAACATCTTTAAAGCCTTGTTTGATTTCAGCAGCCGACAGCTCTTTAATATCCCCACTAAACAGAGCTTCAGAAATTCGTATCGCTTGTTTTAATGCACCTTCACCATGTACTAGTTTTGTTACCTCTTCAGCTAATCTTTTTTGAGCTGTACGTTTTTCAGGTGCTGTTTCTACTTCTTGTGCTAGTGCATCAATTTCATCATGTGAAAGGAAAGTAAAATACTTTAAGAACTTAACAACATCACGATCATCTGTGTTAATTAAGAATTGGTAGAATTCATAAGGCGATGTTTTCTCAGCATCTAACCAAATCGCACCACCTTCTGATTTCCCAAACTTTGTACCATCACTTTTTGTAACTAATGGAATTGTAAAACCATACGCTTTTGCATCTTCATCAGTTGATTTTCTGATTAACTCTAAGCCTGCCGTGATGTTACCCCACTGATCACTTCCACCAATTTGTAAAGTACAGTTTTCATTTTTATATAAATTAAAGAAGTCATAGGATTGCAGTATCATGTAACTAAATTCAGTAAACGAAATTCCTGATTGAATTCGTGATTCCACTGAATCTTTAGCTAACATATAATTTAAACCGAAGTTCTTTCCAACATCTCTTAAAAAACTTATAACATCTAGTTTACCAATCCAATCATAGTTATTTACAGCCTTTGCAGCATTATCTCCCTCAAAAGTTAAAAACTGAGATAGCTGATTTTTAATTTTGTCACTCCATTGTTGAACAATTTCTTTTTCATTTAAAGTTCGTTCTGCCTTCTTACCGCTCGGATCTCCAATTAATCCTGTGGCGCCTCCAACAAGTGCAATTGGCTTATGTCCTGCCTGTTGGAATCTCCTCAGTGTTAAGACTGTTAATAGATGACCAATATGTAAACTATCAGCTGTTGGATCAAATCCACAATATAGTGAAATTGAGTTACTAGTTAATTCCTTCTGTAATCCTTCCTCATCTGTAACTTGATTAACCAACCCACGGTAGGTTAAATCTTCCCATAAATTCATTTTTAACACTCCTTTAATATTAGTAATTAAGTATTTAGGCATTGCCATTATCATAAAGTATAAAAAAACGCTCCTCAAATAGGAACGAAACATGTTCGCGGTACCATCCTATTTGAAGAACGTTATTATTCTTCCACTCATCTGAATAACGGTCAACACCGTTTGTTGATACTAAGAAAAATAGAAAATTCCTATGTAAGAAAATCCATAATTTTTTTCTCAACAAAAGCTCAAGGATTGTAATTCATGTTTTATCTATGTACTGGTTTCCACCAACCACCAGCTCTCTTTATTACAGGGAGATAATCACTACTATTTCCTATCAAAGCATATAAAAGATTTAATTTAATATAATAAGATTTACCATAAATTCAGTATAAAAGTCAAATCAAAATTTGCCATTACCTAGGAAACGTATCAAAAATTGGCCCTTTATGCTATAATAATCCTGATTTAGGGGGATTGATTATGTCAGTTAAAAAAGACAAGTTTTTAAAGGTTGCAAGAATATCTTCAAAAGTAACTTGGAATTTATCTATTATATTTATTACATTCGGCTTAATAGGTTTATCTTTTGCCGGAGCTGTTGGGGCCGGATACTTCGCCTCTCTCGTGAAGGACGAGCCTATTAGAAGTCATGAAAGTATGCGAAAGGATATTTACAATTACGAAGAAACAACAGAGCTCTATTTTAAAGATAATATCTATTTAGGAAAGCTCCGTTCAGATTTAGACCGCGAAGAAACAAAACTTAGCGAGGTTTCCGAATACGTAAAAAATGCGGTCATTGCAACTGAGGATGAATACTTTTATGAACATGCAGGCGTTGTGCCTAAAGCAATCCTACGTGCTATTCTACAGGAGTTTACGAATTCCTCAGTAAAAAGTGGTGGTAGTACACTTACACAACAGTTAATAAAAAACCAAATACTAACGAATGAGGTTTCATTTGACAGAAAAGCAAAAGAAATTATGATCGCTTTACGTCTTGAACAGTTTTTTGAGAAAGATGAAATTCTTGAGGCCTATTTAAACGTAGTACCTTTTGGGCGCAATGCTTCTGGACGAAATATCGCAGGTATCCAGACTGCAGCACAAGGTATTTTCGGGGTAGATGCTAAAGACCTTAATTTGCCACAGGCTGCCTACATAGCAGGATTGCCACAAAGCCCATTTGGTTATACACCATTTAAAGCTAGAACAGGTGAATTAAAAGAAGACATCACACCTGGATTAAACAGAATGAAAACAGTTCTTAATAGAATGTTGACTGCCGGCTATATAACTCAAGCTGAGCATGACGAAGCACTTAAATATGATATAAAAGCTAATTTTGCAAAACCTAAGCCAAATCCTGTTCAAAACTATCCATGGCTAACATTTGAAATTGAAGATCGTGCCAAAGACATCATTCTTAAAATTTTAGCTAAAGAAGACGGCTATACTGAAGAAGATTTGAAAAATGACGAAAACTTATATAACGAGTATTATATGAAAGCAGACAAGAACCTGCGTCAAAATGGATATAGAATATATTCAACAATTGATCAGGGAATCTATGACAAGATGCAGGAAATTAAAAACAACTATCAATATTATGGTAATGATAAACCGGAATCAGTAAAAGATCCTGATACTGGTGAAATGGTTAAAGTGATGGAGCCTGTCGAGGTTGGGGGCATCTTAATCGATAATGATACAGGAGCAATAATCAGTTTCATCGGTGGGCGTGATCATGAAACAGAGCAATTGAATCACGCAACAAGTGGACTACGATCAAACGGTTCAACGATGAAACCGCTCCTTGTATATGCACCTGCAATTGAACTCGGAAAATTACATCCAGGATCAGTAATTCCAGATGTACCGCTAAAATTAAAAGCAGGTCCTGATATGTGGGAGCCTGAAAACTATGGTGAAGGTTATCACGGACTAGTATCAGCAAGATACGCATTAGCCAAGTCTTATAATATCCCTACAGCGAAGGTTTATTCAACAATCATTAATAATGATCCTACTCAATATCTTGAAAAAATGGGTTTCAGCTCATTAACAGATGGGGACAAAAGCCATCTATCAATGGCACTTGGCGCCTTAGATAGAGGTGTAACTGTAGAAGAGAACGTAAATGCATTTGCCACATTTGCAAACTCAGGGAAATTTATTGATGCATATTTAATTGAAAGAATTGAAACAAAAGATGGTGAACTGATTTATCAGCATGAAACAAATCCGGTTGATGTTTTCACTCCTCAGACAGCATATTTAACAATTGATATGATGAGAGATGTAATCTCTGAAGGAACAGCTGCTGGGATTCCAAGTAAATTAAAATTCAAATCAGATTGGGCAGGTAAAACAGGTACATCACAAGATTATCGAGATTCTTGGTTTGTGGCGACAAATCCTAATGTTACGTTTGGATTATGGATGGGGTACGATACTCCTAAACCAATTGAAAAAAGCTACAAAGGTTACTCATACAGTCAACGTAACCAAAATCTCTGGGCCGAATTAATGAATGCGGTATATGATTTAAAACCTGAAATAGTCCAAACTGATCAGCGTTTTGAAATGCCTGGAGGTATCGTCCAAAGATCCTATTGTGCAGTTAGCGGATTATTACCATCATCTATCTGTGAAGAAGCTGGATTAATCCAAACTGATTTATTTAATGCAAAGTTTGTTCCTAAGGAAGTTGATAATAGCCTGATAAAAGGTTCATATGTCACTATCGATGGTAAACATTATCAAGTTCCAGATGGTTTTCCTGAAGAATTTGCATCCAAAGGTTTTATGTTAAATCCTGAATATCTAGCAAGTAATGGCTTAGATTCACTTGAGAATGTTCGCCAACTGATTCCTAATAGGCCAGCATGGAGCAATATCATCGTACCTGAAAAAGATGGTTTTGCCGGAATGACTACTGATAATAGTAAAAAACCTGATAGTGTAAAAAATGTAATCTTAAATAATAACGTACTATCATGGGAGCAACATCCGGGTACTGATATAATCGGATATCGAGTTTATAGAGCAGAGCATATTGATCAGCCTTATAAGTTAGTTGCTACTATACCAAAATCAGCAAATTTGGCATATACAGTAACAAATCCTAACTATTTATTCTATGTAACTGCAGTCAATAGTGTTGGAAATGAATCTCCTCCATCCAATAAAGTATCTATTATTGATTGGGAAAACGGCAGTGAATATTTACCGATCCCAATTGGGGATGGCCAAAGTGGGACACCAGTGGAGCCAACCAATCCTAATAACGAGGATAATAAAACTGGAACAACACCGGTCGATTCGAAAAAACCGAAAGACCCAATTCCTAACCCGCTAGAAAATTTAAATTAGAATAAAACCACAGATTCTATATAAGAATCTGTGGTTTTTCTAATACAACTACTTCCCGTTGCAAAATAAGACCCCTACCATTTTGGCGGGGGCCTATTATATCATACTATTAATCTTCCATTGTTGATAGATCGCCAGTTGGAAGGTCTAATTCCCAAGCTTTCAATACACGTCTCATAATCTTACCACTTCTAGTTTTTGGTAACTTATCACGGAACTCAATTTCACGTGGAGCAGCATGTGCAGCTAATCCAGTTTTTACGAATTGACGGATCTCTTCCTTCAGATCTTCACTTTGTTCAAAACCATCTCTTAATGCTACAAATGCCTTAATAATTTCGCCACGAACTGGATCAGGCTTTCCAATAACACCTGCCTCCGCAACTGCAGGATGTTCGACAAGTTTACTTTCAACTTCAAATGGACCTACGCGCTCACCAGATGTCATAATAACATCATCGATTCGCCCTTGGAACCAGAAGTATCCATCTTCATCCATATAGGCTGAATCACCAGAAACATACCAATCACCGGGCATAAAATAAGATTCATATTTTTCTTGGTTATTCCAAATTTGTCTCATCATGGACGGCCAGCCTTTTTTAATTGCAAGATTACCCATACGATATGGAGGTAATTCTTGACCTTGATCATCCACGATAGCTGCCTGAACGCCAGGAATTGGCTTACCCATTGAGCCAGGTTTAATATCCATTGATGGATAGTTACAAATTAATTGCGCTCCTGTTTCTGTCATCCACCATGTATCATGGATTCTAAGACCAAACACTTTATTACCCCAACGGACAACCTCAGGATTTAATGGCTCGCCAACACTCACAATATGACGTAGTGAAGAAAGATCAAACTGCTTAACAACTTCATCACCAGCACCCATTAACATTCTAAATGCAGTTGGAGCACTATACCAAACTGTTACATTTAAATCTTCAAGTGCTTGATACCATGTCTCAGGTTTAAAGCGGCCGCCGACGATTACATTTGTTACTCCGCTTAACCAAGGTCCAAAAATACCATATGCTGTACCAGTTACCCAGCCAGGATCTGCAGTACACCAGTACACATCGTCATCTTTTAAATCTAATACCCACTTAGCTGTTTGGTATTGTTGAATCATTGCATTATGAACATGAAGAACTCCCTTTGGCTTGCCTGTAGAACCTGAAGTATAGTGCAAAATAAATCCATCTTCACGATCTACCCATTCAATTTCAAGCTCATCACTTGCTGTTTTCATACGAGTATTAAAATCTATATATTTTTCATCTTCCTTAACATTATCACCAACCAAAATAACCTTTTTTAGATGTGGTAATTCATTTACAGGAACACGATCTAATAGCTGAGGTGTTGTAATAATCACCTTTGCTTCGCTGTCATCAAGTCGGTCTCGTACAGCACCTTCCATAAACGCCTCAAATAAAGGCCCTACAATTGCACCTAGTTTAATTGCACCTAGAACAACAAAGTACAGCTCAGGGGAGCGAGGCATAAAAACAAATACACGATCTCCCTTTTCAACTTGTGCAGTTTCTTTTATTATATTACCAGCTTTATTTGATGCTTTACTCAAGTCAAGGTAAGTATACTGTTCATCACGCTCTGGATCACGATAATGAAGTGCTATTTTATCTTTTTTATCTGATTTAGCATGGCGGTCAATCGCTTCATAAGCGATATTAACTTGTCCTGATTCGTACCATGTGAAATTCTTCTCTACTTCTTTCCAATTAAATGACTGGTAAGTCTTTGTATAATCCCCTAAATTATGATCCCCATTTACTGCGGTAAGCGTTTCCACTTTCATATCTGTCTCCCCCTTTTTTTCGTTGAGTATTTACATTATAATATACTTGCGAAAATTTCGCAATTTTCCATAAAGTATTTTACAAATAAATAAATATTTTTTTTCCTTTTAATTCTGCATCACCTATTTATGTATAATAGAGATAATCAAGCATTTTCCGTTTTTTTAAAGGTGGTGGCTCAGTGGAACATAGTAAAACATATTTCAAACGAGAAATAGAAACAAGTGATGGTGCATTAGTTATAGAAGGACCTGTAAAATCGGACATACTTGAAACCTACCTGTTTCATGAGGATTTAGTAGCTTTTCGCAGGCCGGAAGAACAGCATAAAGCAATTGTTGAAATCTCACAACTTCCTGAAGGAAGGATTATTATTGCAAGATCCGAGAATACGATAATTGGCTATGTAACTTATTTATACCCAGATCCATTAGAGCGGTGGTCAGAAGGAAATATGGAGAACTTAATCGAGCTAGGTGCTGTTGAAGTTATACCTAAATTCCGAGGATATGGGGTAGGGAAAAATCTGTTAGAGGTATCAATGCTAGATGATGCGATGGAAGATTACGTTATTATTACAACAGAGTATTATTGGCATTGGGACTTAAAAGGGACAGGATTAAATGTTTGGGAATATCGTAAAGTGATGGAAAAAATGATGAACGCTGGCGGGCTGATTTGGTATGCTACTGATGACCCAGAGATAAGCTCGCATCCTGCAAACTGTTTAATGGCACGAATTGGGTCTAGAGTAGATCAGGAATCTGTACAAAACTTTGATCAACTACGATTTATGAATCGATTTATGTATTAAAATAGGGGGTATTTTACATGATTATTGAAGAGATAATGAATCGAAATGTGGTTACAATGAGACCGCATGAGACTATTGAAAAAGCTTGTGAAATCATGCATAGTAATCGGATTCGCCATATCCCAATTGTAGATGAAAACAATCATGTAATTGGTGTAATCTCGGATAGAGATATTCGCGATGTGAGCCCATCAATATTCCACTCAGAAGAGCATCTGGAAGATCTGCAAAAACCGATTGCTAGTATTATGACTGAAGAAGTGCTAACAGGACATCCCCTCGATTTCGTTGAAGAAATTTGTACTATATTTTACGAACATCAAATTGGTTGTTTACCAATTGAATCTGAAGGCAAACTTGTTGGTATTATAACAGAAAGTGATATGCTACATACATTAGTAAAGGTGATGGGCGCGGATCAACCAAGCTCACTAATTGAAATTAAAGTTGAAAATAAATTAGGAATGTTGGCCGAGGTAGCCCAAATTTTTAGTGAAAAGCGTATTAATATTATTAGTGTTTTAGTTTATCCTGATAAAAAAGATCCCTCTAGTAAATTGCTTTTATTCCGGGTACAAACAATGAACCCAATGAAAGTTATTCATGAACTTAAAGACCAAGGCTATACGGTTTTATGGCCTAACTTACCTGGTGTATCATCATGAAAAAAGGGATCTATTATGTTCACTCTGAACAGTATCAAGCATATAAGTTCAACGAAAGTCATCCCTTTGATCAAAAGAGAATCGAATTAACAACTGATTTATTATTATCATTAGGTGTCCTTGAAACTTCAGATATGATTTCAGCTAGAATGGCCACCGACGATGAAATTGCCCTTATTCACGATCCAAATTACATTGAAGCAGTTAAGAAAGCTGGCAGGGGAGAGCTACCTGAAGAAATAGCTAATAATTACGGTCTTGGTACTGAAGATGTACCGATGTTTGAGAATATGCATGAAGCAAGTGCATTCTTAGTAGGCGGTACCTTAACGGCAGTCGATCTAGTAATGGAAGGGAAAGCAGAACATGCATTAAATCTTGGCGGCGGTCTTCATCATGGTTTTCGCGGAAAAGCTTCCGGTTTCTGTATTTATAACGATAGTTCGATTGCGATTAAATATATACAAGAGAAATACGGTGCAAGAATATTATATGTAGATACCGATGCACATCATGGTGACGGAGTACAGTGGTCTTTCTATGACGATCCTACAGTTTGCACCTTTTCAATCCATGAAACAGGTCGTTACCTTTTTCCCGGTACCGGAAATGTAAGTGAAAGAGGGGCAGGGGCAGGTTATGGATATACATTCAATATCCCTGTTGATGCTTTTACTGAAGATGAATCTTGGCTAGATTGCTACTTTACAAGTCTTAGAGAAGTGGCGAACTTTTTCAAACCAGATGTTATCTTAACACAAAACGGTGTAGATTCGCATTACTTGGATCCACTAACGCATTTGTCTGCAACAATGAACATTTTTCGACATATACCAAAGCTCGCTCATCGAATTGCACATGAGTACTGCAACGGTAAATGGATTGCCGTTGGTGGTGGCGGATATGATCACTGGAGAGTTGTACCTAGAGCTTGGTCCTTACTATGGTTAGAGATGATAGATAAACAAGATGAAGTTGCTAATGGTTCATTACCGTTGGAATGGATAGAAAAATGGCAACCCCTTGCACCAGTGAAACTTATACCAACATGGGATGATCCCGCCAATCTCTATCCTCCGATTCCTAGGAAACCGGAAATAACTGAAAAGAATGCTCAAACAGTCCAAAAAGCTATTCAACAGATCCAAAGATCAAATAAAAGCTAAAATCGATTCAATAAATTAAAAAGACCAAATCAGAAAGTGATTTGGTCTTGGTCTAAACAACTGTTATTCATGACCTTATTTTATAGCAGTTGAATTATATCTCTTAGTTATTGCTGTTCATCAAACTCCGGGTCGGAAATAACGATTTCAACTCGTCGGTTTTTCTGCCAATTTTCAGGACTATTATTTTCTACAACTGGACGAGTATCTCCGTATGCAACACCACTGAATCGAGTATTATCCAGATTATGATTTGTAACTATATATCTAATCACACTACCAGCACGTGCACCAGATAACTCCCAATTTGAAGGGAAACGATAAGTTGAAATGGGGCGATTATCAGTATGTCCTTCAACTTTAATAGGGTTCGGAACGGTTTTCAACAGCGTTCCTACCTTGTCCAAAAAAGGATAGGCACTCGGCAATAAATCGGCTGTACCACTATCAAAAAGAACATTCTCCTGTAGAACTAAAACAACACCCCGCTCTTCACGTTTGGCTGAAATAACATCTGTTAAACCATGTTCAGTTAAAAAAGCATTAATGTCCGTCATCAATTCCTGTAATGAGTCATTTTCTGCTTGATTTCTTTGCTGATTCTGTGCATCTTTAAGTTCCTTTTCAATCTCTTCCGGTGACTTAGATATCCTTGGATTTTCCGTTGGATTTTGGTTTTCAATAACAGATGGATACCCATCAAAATTAAATGCTGACCTGTTTTGGAAGGATTGAGCAATAGCACTAAACTTAACAAGATCAATTTGTGACATCGAAAATAATAAAATAAAGAATACTAGAATAAGAGTCACTAAATCCGAGAATGTTGTCATCCATTTCTGAGATGGGCCTTCTCTCTCTCTTTTTCTACGCTTCATTCATATTCCCCTCCTCCGCATCGTCGTCTCGTCGACGCGCATTTGCTGGAAGGAATGCACTTAATTTTTCTTCAAGAATTTTAGGGTTTTGACCTGATTGAACGCCAATAACCCCTTCAATCGCAATTTGCTTTAGAAATACTTCCTTTTCTGTTTTTGCTGCCAATTTATTAGAAAGCGGAATAAAAACAACGTTTGCTAGAAGTGAACCATATAAAGTTGTCAAAATTGCTATAGCCATGTTTGGACCAAGTGAAGAAGGATCATTCAAATTCTTTAACATCAATACAAGACCAACTAATGTCCCAATCATCCCCCATGCTGGTGCCATTTCCCCACCTTTATCAAGAATACTGCGGTTTAATTTATGGCGGTCCTCCATTGCAATAATTTCTGCATTTAATATATCACTAATAACATCCGGTTCAATGCCGTCTACGGCTAAAAGTACACCTTTTTTTATAAACTCGTCATCGACAGACTCCATTTCAGTTTCAAGCGCTAGTAGTCCTTCTCTTCGAGCACGGTCCGAAAGTGTAACAAATGTACTAATTAAACCTTCAATATCTTGATCATGTTGGCTAAAGCCTTGTTTGATTACCTTAAATGTGTTTTTCAATTCAGGTAATGTAAAACTTGTTAATAATGAAGCAGCCGTGCCACCGATGACTATAAAAACTGATGGCAAATCCCAAAAGTATTGTAATCCAGCAAATCCGCTACCTGAAAAAATTCCAAACATAACGAATACAACTGCTGCAATTAAGCCAATAACTGTTGCAATATCATTCCTTCTCATGGTTTCTCCCTACCTTATGCTACGACAGCTATCATGCTTGTCTTTTCTATTTAGTTGACTGTCGATATTCAATACGATGTGGTAAAACCACAATATGGTCGTCCACTTTTTCTTTATTCATAAATTTAGTTAATAAACGCATAGCAACTGCGCCAATATCATAAGTTGGCTGTACAACAGTTGTTAACTGCGGTCTAACCATTACCGCTAGTCTCGTGTTATCATATCCAATTACTTCAATATCATTAGGAACATTCAAGCCTAAATCTTGAGCACCGTGAATAACGCCCAAGGCCATTTCATCTGTTTCAGTAAAAATCGCAGATTGTGTTAATCCTTTTTCTTTAAATTCATGGATAGCTTCTAAACCTGCATCATACGTATAATCACCAATAAAGATATTACTTTCATCGAAAGGAATATTAGCTTCTTCTAACGCCCGACGATATCCTGCAAACTTTAGATCACGATCTGTAACTTCTTCCATCGGTCCAGTAACAAACCCAATTGATTTATGACCTTTTTCAATTAAGAAATGGACCGCATCATATGCAGCCTGCTCATAATCAATATTTACTGACGGGATTTCATGATTTTCATCATAGGTTGCAGCCAGCACAATTGGTGCAGGTGACTTTTTAAACTCTTCCACATGCTCATCTGTTATGTTACCACCCATAAATACGATTCCATCAACTTGTTTTCCTAACAATGTGTTAAGTAGATGTAACTCTTTTTCTTTATTTTGATCCGAGTTACTTAAGATAATATTGTATTTGTACATTGTTGCAATATCTTCGATTCCCCTTGCAAGTTCTGCAAAATAGACGCTCGAGATATCAGGAATTATTACACCAACTGTGGTTGTTTTTTTACTAGCTAAACCTCGTGCAACTGCGTTTGGACGATAGCCTAATCTATCGATTGCCTCTAACACTTTCTTTCTAGTTGTAGGTTTAACATTTGGATTACCATTGACTACACGTGATACAGTTGCCATTGAAACTCCAGCTTCCCTTGCAACATCATATATTGTAATATTCAAAATAATGCCTCCTTTTGACCGTACTGCACTTTATAATTTAAATTATAAACTCAATTATACGTTAAAATCCTCTTTCATTGAAGTTTAATTATTATTAATAGTGTTCTACGATTGTTTACTATTATTAGTTTAAGTTATTACATTATGCATTACATATCATATTTAAACAAGTCCTAAAAAAAGTGGATTATTTATGAAAATAAACATTGTACTTAATGTACAAAAAAACCTACATCAATAATGACGCAGGTTTTTTTGTATCACTTAATTAATAAGTTTCTTAAACTCTTACTAAGGCGTGTGGTTTAAGAGCTTCCATAAATTTGTCGAAAGTAGGAATATCCATTTGCTGTGCAGAATCCGATAACGCAACAGAAGGATCAGGATGTACCTCTGACATAACGCCATCCGCACCAATTGCAATGGCTGCTTTTGCAGCAGGAAGTAATAAATCTCTACGTCCTGTTGAATGTGTTACATCAACCATTACTGGTAAATGTGTTTCTTGTTTCAAGATTGGAACAGCAGTGATATCTAAAGTATTTCTTGTAGCTGTTTCATATGTGCGAATTCCACGTTCACATAAAATGATATTACCATTTCCGCGCGAATGGATATATTCTGCCGCATTGATAAATTCAGAGATTGTTGCTGATAAACCACGTTTTAATAGTACTGGCTTATCGATTGACCCTACAGCTTTTAAAAGTTCAAAGTTTTGCATGTTACGTGCACCAATTTGAATTACATCTAAGTATTCAACAGCTTCCTCCAAATCGGAAGGAGTTACAATTTCACTGATAACAGCAAGATCATATTCCTGAGCTACCCTCTTTAAAATTTTCAATCCCTCTAAACCTAAACCTTGGAAATCATATGGAGATGTTCTTGGCTTGTATGCTCCACCGCGAAGTAATTTAATGCCATGCTTTTTCACCGCTGCTGCAACTGCCGCTGTTTGTTCATATGACTCAACTGCACATGGTCCCATCACAAAATGTACATTACCATCACCAACTGTAGCACCTTTAATATTAACGATTGTGTCCTCAGGCTTTTTCTTTCGTGAAACAAGCAATTCTTTGCGATGATCATCTTCTTGTACGTGAAGACCAGCTTTGAAGATTTCTTTGAAAAGATGCTTAATTGTAGAATCTTCAAAAGGACCTTCATTTCGTGCAACAATATCATCTAACATCTTACGTTCACGCACTGGATCAAAACGGTTTACACCTTGTTTTTCTTTTACTTTACCTATTTCTTGAACAATTTCCCCCCGCTCATTAATAAGTTCTAAAATTTTAAGATTAACCTCATCTAATTTCCCACGAAGCGCGTCTAATTGTGCATGACTCATTTTCTTGTCCTCCCCAGTAATTGTTTATAAGATTTTAAAAATATGGTACATTTCTAATTAGAGTTAATTATATACAATATAATTCCAAATGTCACGAAAAATCTTTAACGATTAAACGCTTTTAAGCTTTTAAGCGATAAAGCACCCTTAGGAAACTTTGGTTTTCCTGTTAAATTCATAATAACTTTTGACTTTACAAGAATAGAAAAAGAAGGTGTAACCTTTGAGCGGTCAATCCCCCATTTTTGCGCTGGATATTGGAACTCGATCAGTCGTTGGGATCATATTAGAGGAAAAAGAAGGGCAATATGAAATTCTCGATATCGAATGGAAAGAACATGATGAACGGGCAATGCTAGATGGTCAAATCCATGATGTTATTTCTGTATCCAAATTAATACTTGATATCAAGAAAAAACTTGAATCAATATATGGTCCCTTAAAAAAGGTATCTGTTGCTGCAGCAGGTCGGGCATTAAAGACAAGAAGTGTTAAGGTTGATTTACCCATTTCTGGAAAACCACTTATTAATAAGCAGGATATACTCCATCTTGAACTTAGCGCAGTGCAGGAAGCACAGATCCAATTAGCTTCTGAAAATAATAGTACACAAAGCGTTCATTATTATTGTGTTGGCTACTCAGTTTTACGTTATCGACTTGACGGTGAAGAAATTGGTAATCTTGTAGATCAACAAGGTGAAGTTGCATCTGTAGAAATCATTGCTACCTTTTTGCCTAAAGTTGTAGTTGAATCATTAATTGCAGCATTAACACGTGCAGACTTAGAAATGGGTGCTCTTACTTTAGAACCAATAGCAGCAATAAATGTCCTAATTCCAACGACAATGCGACGTCTAAATGTTGCACTTGTGGACATTGGAGCTGGGACATCTGATATCGCCATTACCGACCAAGGAACTGTCATTGCTTACGGTATGGTGCCAATGGCTGGGGATGAAATTACCGAGGCAATTAGTGATCAATATTTACTTGACTTCCCTTTGGCCGAAAAAGCTAAAAGAGAGCTGTATACTGAGTCTACCATTAAAATTACCGATATTTTAGGATTTGAAACTGAAATCCAAAAAACTGAAGTGATATCATCCATATCAGATAGCATAGAAAAACTTGCAGTCGCAATTAGTGACGAGATATTGACTTTAAATAATCAAAAATCACCTAAAGCTGTTATGCTAGTAGGAGGTGGCAGTTTAACCCCAGACTTACCAAAAATGTTAGCGGCACATTTAAACTTACCTGAAAACCGAATCGCTATACGTGGAATAGACGCCATCCAAAAATTAAAACTGGCGGAACATATTAGTAACGGACCAGAGCTAGTCACGCCGATTGGGATTGCAATTGCTGCAAATTTAAGTCCAATTCATTATATATCTGTAACTGTTAATGATCGTCCTGTACGCCTATTTGATATGAAGAAAATAACTGTAGGTGACTGTCTGCTATCAGCTGGGATAGAAATGAATAAGCTGTATGGCAAACCGGGTGCTGCTATCATTATCACATTAAATGGAAGAGATATTACAATCCCTGGGTTACATGGTGAACCTCCTACATTACTAAAGGAAGGAAAAAACACAACGTTAGATGAACTCGTTACGCCAGGTGATTCGATAACCGTAGAAAAAGGACAAGATGGACAAGCTGCACAGATAAAAATTAAAGACTTAATCGATGAACCACCTACAAAACGCATATGGATTAACGGTCTACCTTTTAATATTGATCTGAAAATTACTAAAAAAGGAAAAGTATTATCAAAAGAAACGATACTAGAAGATCACGACGTAATCGATGCAACTTATCCTAAAAATATTCAAGAACTATTTCAATTCTTAAATCATACTGAAGGTTTAAATAGTGTTGAACCATTTTATATTTATTACAACCGCGAAAAAACATTGCTCACTGGTTTCGGAACAAAAATATATAAAAATGGAATTGAAGTAAAACCAACTACTAGTATTATCGATGAAGATAAAATTGAAATTAAAAAAGGTAAAACTCCAACTGTTAAAGATTTATTAGAAAGCCAAGGGATTTCAATGCTTTATCAAATTCCAATTATATTTAATGAAAAACAACTTATCCTGCAAAAACCTGCCCTGGATATTTCGCGAAATCAAGAGCAACTAAACGAAGAAAGCTTGTTGTCCATTGGAGACCAAATAAATATAATTCCTAGAAAAGTTGAACCTTTTATTTTTCAAGATATCTTTCGCCATGTCAATATAAGTATTCCAAGATTCCAAACTGGGAATTTTAAAATATTGAGAAATGGTGAGGAAACCTCATTTAATCAAAAGCTCGCACCAGGTGATAAACTTTCAATTCACTGGCAGCAATAAAATAAATAATAGTACTAGTTAATACTATTTAGAAAAGCGCTGGAGCTGGATAAGTACGTACAAGATTATATACTTTCAAAGTAAAAACAGCCCTTGATGTTAAGAAAGGGCTGTTTCCAATGCTTCTTTAATTTTTCCTTCTGTAATATTCCAATGTGAAGCATGCCATTGGACTCTACCATCAGTAAATAAAAGGGTTTGTGGTGATTCATGTTTAACCTCAAATGTTTCTGCAATAAAATTTGATAAAGGCCTTGCCTCTTGAACAAATAGATAATAACTAGGTATCTCGTTATTTTCAGTGAATTTCCCATATTCCTCATATGCCTCTTGGCTTATTGGACACGTTAAACTATGCTTAATTAAAATAAATTTTGTTTGTGTTTCTAGTACTTTTTGAAATTCCTCTATAGTAGATAATTTAGAGTTTCGCATGACCCATCTCCTACAATTTTAATTTGTCCGATATCTCAATTAAGCTGTTTTCTTTAGATTGTTGAATTTCTTCTGTTGTTGCTATTTCATCTAGTGGCACGGCTAGAACATCTTGAATGCCCTCATCATTTGTTACTAGCTGTACAATTTCTTCATCTGCTTTAGTGCTTTTAACTTTTTCAATAATATTAGTTGTTTTTTTCTTGGCCGTTTCTGCTATTTGGCCACTTACCTCTTTCGCAATTAGAGCCTGCTCATTTAGTTCACTTCTTAACTGTTTGCCAGACTTAGGTGCTAAAAATAAAGCTACAGACGCCCCAACTATTCCTCCTATTAAGGTACCAATGAGAAAATCCTTATTGTTTATTTGTCCTTGATTTTCACTCATTATTTATTTCTCCTCCCTTTAATTTTTTTCTTTTAGTCCGTAACCGATCCCATACATCGATAGCAGCAGAGCTCCACTGAACGACTTGTGCAACAGTCTCTTTCTTATTTTCAGCTTCATAGCTTACTTGATCAGATACCTTTCTTACCGACGTATTTAATCGTTGAACACTCTCACCTATTTCCTTGAGAGAATGGACAATCGGATTAAGCGATTGAGATTTTTGTTGAATATCGTCCATTAAGTGGTTTGTTTTCTGAAGAAGTTCTGTAGTTTCTGTAGTGATTCCCTTTAATTGATGCTCTAATCCTGCTAAAGTATTCGACACATTATTTAGTGTTCGTCCAATAGAGTTAAGTGTTTTGTTTAAGTATATAACTAAAACTGCAAAGGCAATTGCAATTAAAGCAACACTGAAATATAAAATCTCAACCATGTACTATGACCTCCTAATTTGAATGTGAACTTCAAATTTCTCTTTTCTTAATATATTAATGATAAAGTACCGGAAAATCTATCATTTACACCTGATGGTGCCTACTTGCGCTTATCTATATATAATTCCCCTATTTTTTTCTATATCAAACATATTCTTCATAAAAGTATAACTTTCCTTCCATAATAGGGTAAAATAGGAATGAAAAGTAAACTGTAAAATTATAGTATAGGAGGATACTGATGAAAGACCCTCGAATTGTTACTCTAGCAAATAATTTAATAAACTATTCCGTAAAGTTACAAAAAGGTGAAAAAATTCTAATTGAGAATACAGGCATACAAAAAGAGCTTGTGAATGAACTTGTTAAAGCTGCTTACGATGCAGGTGGTTACCCTTTTGTACTTTTAAAAGAGCCTGAAATAACAAGGGCTCTATTAATGGGGGCACAACAGGAACAACTTGAGATATGGGCTGATATTGAAGCGCACGCCATGAAACAGATGGATGCCTATATCGGTCTAAGATCTGGGGATAATATAAATGAACTTTCTGATGTTCCAAGTGAAAACAACGATTTATTCGGAAAAACAGTTGGTACAAAAGTACATCGCGAAATTCGAGTTCCTAAGACCAAATGGGTTGTGCTCCGTTATCCTAACGCTTCAATGGCCCAGCTTGCAAACCTAAGTACGGAAGCATTTGAAAACTTCTATTTTGATGTTTGTAATCTAGACTATAGCAAAATGAGCGTGGCCATGGATCCGCTAGTTGAGCTTATGAATCGTACAGATAAAGTTCAAATCAAAGGAAACGGTACTGATTTAACATTTTCAATTAAAAATATCCCGGCAATTAAATGTGCCGGTGAATTGAATATCCCAGATGGGGAAGTGTTCACTGCGCCTGTTCGTGAGTCAGTCAATGGAACGCTGTCATATAATACTCCTTCTCCGTACCATGGTTTCACTTTTGAGAATGTTAAACTCACTTTTAAAGACGGTAAAATAATTGATGCCACAGCAAATGATACAGAACGAATTAATAAAATTTTCGATACTGATGAAGGGGCACGTTATATTGGAGAGTTCGCGATTGGCGTCAATCCTTTTATCCAACATCCAATGAAAGATATTCTATTTGATGAAAAAATTGATGGTAGTTTCCATTTTACTCCTGGGCAAGCATATGACGAAGCATGGAACGGAAATAGCTCTGCCATCCATTGGGATATGGTATGTATCCAACGTCCAGATTATGGCGGTGGAGAAATTTATTTCGACGATGTCCTTATTCGTAAAGATGGGCGTTTTGTATTGCCTGAGCTTGAACCATTAAATCCAGATAACTTAAAGTAAATCAAATTCCTATCAAAAAGGAGCAAACCCATTTGAGTTAGCTCCTTTTTTTATTACTGCATTTTTTTACTCATTAAAAAGGCAGAAACATTCTTGACTATCCTTTAGCAACAATTTGTTGTTCATATGCTTCCTCAAACTTTTGGATATCTCCAGCTCCCATAAAGACGAGTACATCATTTTGATGTTTTTCCAAAACCTTAACATCATTCTCCTCTAGTATCTGTGAGTTTTCAACCTTATCTTTTAAGTCATTGATTGTCAGCATGCCCCTATTTTCACGAGCAGAACCAAAAATATCACATAAATATACATGATCTGCCTGCATAAGACTGTTTGCAAAATCATCTAAGAACATTTGAGTTCTTGTAAATGTATGCGGTTGAAAAATAGCTACTATTTCTTTTTCTGGATACTTTTGACGAGCAGCTTCAATAGTTGCTTTTATCTCAGTTGGATGATGTGCATAATCATCAATCAAAATTTGATTGCCCACCGCTTTTTCACTAAATCTTCGTTTGACGCCTTCATATGTTAATAATTGTTTTTCAATTACATCACTTGGAATTTCTTCATAATGACATAATGCAATCACAGCTAATGCATTTAATACATTATGGTCTCCATATGTCGGAATGTGAAACGCAGAATAGTAGGTATTACGTACAAATACATCGAAGGATGTACCCTCAGGTGATTTATTAATATTCCTTGCTTGAAAATCATTTTCTTCGTTAAATCCGTAAAATAACACTGGAACATTGGCATGTATTTTTTGTAATTGTTCATCATCACCACATGCAATAATCCCTTTTTTAACTTGAAGCGCCATCTCTTGAAAAGCCGAGAAAACATCTTCTACATTTGCAAAGTAATCAGGATGATCAAAATCAATATTCGTCATAATCGCATAGTCTGGATGATATTTTAGGAAATGTCTTCGATATTCACATGCTTCAAATACAAAATACTTACTATTTTCTTCTCCTTTTCCAGTTCCATCGCCAATCAGGTAGGAGGTTGGATAAGCAGCTTGAAGAACGTGAGCGAGCAGTCCCGTAGTTGATGTTTTACCATGCGCCCCTGTGACGGCTATGCTCGTAAATTTTTGAATTAATTCACCTAAGAAGTAATGATAACGATAAACAGGAATACCCCTATTTACAGCTTCTTCAATCTCTTCATGGTCATCAGGAAAAGCATTTCCTGCAATTACAACTTGACCTTCCTCGATATTCGTACGGGAAAAAGGTAAAATTCTAATTCCCTTTTTTTCCAGAGCCTGCTGTGTAAAAAAACGTTTATCCACATCAGATCCCTGAACCTGATATTTCATATCATCAAGAATTTGTGCTAACGCACTCATTCCAGTCCCCTTGACTCCGACAAAATGATAAACTGTCATAAAAAGAACCTCCACAAATCTAATCATAGCCTTGGTTTTTTTCAGTTAAAAATAGTATATGTTACGTATCAAAAAACGAGCCTGTATCTATGTAGTAATACTGTGCCTATATGGTATGCACATAGTATTATTCCTTACCCTAACTACTATCGTAGAGGTTGAATAGACTTTATAATAACTAAACTAAGGCTTCCTAAGACACTTTAAGATTCCCATTTGTGTCCATATGTGTTACATACTTTATTCATTATACCACTATTTAGAACTTCCAATTTCATAATTCATGCGCAACTTTTATTGCGTCTGTTATTACATCATTATTATAATCCACAAGGGCAATAATATCATCGCGAGCCCCCCTAAAAATCACTGGTTTCTGTATCCCGATGTCCTAGCAGCTTTTACGTCTCTATAAACATTCGTAGCCAGCTACGTTCTTCTGGCCAAAATCCCATCAATAATTCCCTCAAATTAACCGAAATCATGTTAAGCCCCTTAATTGTTAATTACTGTTTCAAAAGGATACGTTCGTCGATTTTAAAGGTTTTATTAGTGAGACGCATAATTTTCTCTTATAATTCAGAGTAGGTTCTTTCATAAAATACCTCTCTTATGTAATTCTTACCGCCTTATTAAATTATAGTTTCCATTATACATATCTTTTGTAGATAATTATAGTTTAAATCATTAAAACCAAAAATAATCAATACAGATTACTTATATGAACATGTACATTAAAACATTTGAGGTATTTATATCAAATGTTGTTTAAATGGCAAGCTATGTAGGTTTTCAATTGTTTGTTTGTAGTATTTCATTATCAACATCTCTATGATTATATCATAAATATGCTTATTAGGTTTAAGCACACGCCATTAGATTCGTGAATTCGAGCACTATTAAAGCTTTAAATGTAATTTTTATTTATTAAAAAAAATAAAACGGCAGCTGAATCAAACAACAACCACCGTTTTTATAACAATTAAGCTCCAGCTGAAAAAGATCGATCTGTATCCCGGGCCCTTTGAATCACAGCTATTAACAACATTAACACTAAACCTATCAAAGAAATGAAAAGTTCAGGATAAACGAGCAATATCCCTGCAATAAACAAGATTAATCTATCATAAATAGTTGTCCTTTTTATAAAATATCCCATTATAGACCCACTAATAGCAGCCATTCCTAAAAATGCAGTAATTAAAGGCGGTAAGACATTTAAAAATGTCGCATCATTCTGTAGCAGTAATACTGGATTAATTACAAATGCATATGGAATAATGAATGCAGCAATTGCTAGTTTAAAAGCAGTTATACCGGATTTCATCGGGTTTGCTCCTGCAATCCCCGCTCCAGCATAAGCTGCTAAACAAACTGGTGGGGTAATGTCTGCAACTATTCCAAAATAAAACACAAACATATGAATAGCGATAATTGGAATATCCGGAAATGCCTGCAAAATTGCCGGTGCTGCCATTGATGCAGTAACTACATAATTGGCTGTTGTTGGCAAACCCATTCCTAAGACAAGGCAAGCTAGCATTGTAAAAAATAGAATGAGGAAAAATTGCCCATTTGCCAGTTGGACAATCCCACCTGCTAGCTTCCCTCCTAATCCTGTTAGTACAACGATTCCTACAACAATACCGGCAGTTGCACAAGCAGCAATGACCGGCAATGCTGTTCGAGCACCGTCTTCTAATGCACCAATTATTTCACGAGGTGACATCCTTGTTTCCTTTCGAAACAAGCTTACAATAAATGCAACGGCAATTCCCCATAACGCTGCCATAATAGCTGTTTTACCCGAAAGTAACAACCCGATAATTGCGACAAGAGGTAATAACAAATCGAGTCTTTTCAGTATATTAGATGTTTTCGGCAGCTCACTTTTATCCAGGCCGACGATACCATATTTTTTTGCCTCAAAGTGGGTACCAAAGAACACACCGGAAAAGTACAGCATGGCCGGTATGATGGCAATAAGGATAATTTCACTATATGGAACGCCTGTATACTCGGCCATAATAAAAGCAGCAGCCCCCATAATGGGTGGCATAATTTGACCACCAGTGGATGCAGATGCTTCAGTCGCAGCAGCAAATTCAGGACGAAACCCCGCTCGTTTCATCATTGGTATCGTAAAAGACCCAGAGCCAACTGTGTTCGCAACGGAGCTCCCTGTTACCATACCTTGCAATGCACTTGCTGAAACTGCAGCTTTAGCTGTACCTCCTGTAAATCTGCCTGTTAGTGCAAACGCTAAATCATTAAAAAATTTCCCGATGTCTGTTTTGACTAGCATGACACCGAAAAACAAAAATAAGTAAATATATTGTGATGATATTTGAATCGGAATTCCGAATATAGCATTTGTTTTAAAAAACATTTCCGCACTTAAGTTTTCCCATGAAAATCCCGCATGGCCGAAAAGAGGAATCCCTTTTCCCCATAAGCCATAAACAAGTGCTACTACAGCGATGATAACAATTGGAATACCCACTGCTCGTCGTGTTGCCTCCAATAACAAAAGAATACCAATCGTTGCTATTATAATATCTGTGCTATTATACCCAATTATAATCGCCTTCCCGACAAGACGTTCATAGTTGAAGACGATATAATAGTTTGTAACTATAGCTAAAATTGCCAAAATCAAGTCGTACCATGCTACACCTTGTTTTATTCTCCATTCCTTTTTAGCCGGATAAAGAATATAAATTAGCGCAAGACCCGTCCCTAAATGTATAGGACCTTGAATTTGAGAAGGATAAACACCATTATAAGCTGTAAATAGGTGAAAAGTAGTTAAAGCTACTCCAAGAAGGGTAACAACCCATGACCATTTTCCAATATCAATTCGATATGAATGTTCCCTATCATATTTAGCTAACAACTCCTCCTGATGTACACTTTCATTCCTTTTCAATTCCTATCACCACCAACCATGTAGTAACGTAATAGTTTTCACGAAAAATAGAAATTTACATAAAAATCGAGCCAATATGTTGGATCAAGTTAATAACATTGGTTAAAAATAGCCGGACAAGCTAGTGTCCGGCGCGATATTTCGAAACGAATTGTTTTTACTTTAATACACCAATTTCCTTAAAGTACTTCTCAGCACCTGGATGGAATGGTAAATCTGTTGATCCATTTAGCACATTTTCAATAGTCATATGACGACCTTGAGTATGTGATATTTGATCATAGTTTTCATATAGAGTTTTCGTAATCTCATAACCTAGCTCTTCACTAATTTGTGATGTAGACCCTACTAATACAGCATAAGCTGTGATTGTTTGTGCAGGATTTTGTAGCCATTCGTACGAACCAGCTGGAATTTCCAATCCCTCATAGCCAGTAGTTTCTTCAAGAGTTGCAAGTGCATCTCCAGTTACTTCAAGAAATTTCACATCATTTGTTTGAGCCTGGAGTTCATCAATAGAAGATGCCGGCAAACCCAAAAGTCCAAATGAAGCTTCTATTTGACCGTCTTGTAATTTATTTTTGGCATCACCGAAACCTTCTTCAAACGCCTCATAATCACCGTCTTGTATTCCATAAGCTGCTAATATCGCTTTAGCTAATGCTTGTGTTCCACTACCTGGTGGTCCAATTGCCACTCTTTTTCCTTTTAGATCAGCAATCGACTCGATACCTGTTGATCCTAAGGTAATAACCTGCATAACCTCTGGATAAATATGACCCATAAATCCAAAGTTTTCGACAGGAATACCTTCAAACTCTCCTTCACCCTTATAAGCTTCTTGAGCAGGAATATGAACAGACATCCCAAGTTGTAATTCTTCTCGCATAATACGGGCGAGATTATCATTCGATGCCCCAGTTGAAACAGCACTAACATTAAAGCCTTCAACTGTTACATTATTATTAAGAACTGTAGCAATTTCCTGTCCTAGTGGAAAATATGTACCACCAGTGCTACCTGTACCTAATTGTAGGTCCGTAATATAAGATCCATTGTCACTAGTATTCGTTTCAGATTGAGTGGCTTCATTACTTGTCGGCTCAGTTGTTTCTGACTCTGAACTAGATGTTTCAGAACCCCCACCACCACATGCAACGAGCACAGTACTAAGGGCGAGCATCAGAACTAGACTAACCAACCAATTCTTCCTCAAATCAATTCCCCCTTATTTTTTATGTTTATAGTAATCACTAGAAAAACTTGACTTCACAACCCTGCAGCGAAGTCTTAGTTTTTCTTATACTACCAGCTGGGATTATCTCTAGTCTGATAGTATGTAAAAATGAATTACTACCAAGTAAATTGTTTTATTTATCTATGGACAACTTTTTAGAAGTTAGAGACTGATACAGTTCTAAAATAATATATAACAGTATATTCCTATTAAACTAGAAATATGCATATGTGTCAATTTCAACACTTTCCCACTATCAGCGCCTAAATTCCGTTAATTTCTTCTTTTTAAAAAGGGTAGCTCCAATTAGAAGCTACCCTTTTGCATTTTTTCGAACTGTTCTTTAGTTATAAGGACATCTCGTGGTTTTGATCCTTTAGCTTCGGAAACTATTCCCTGTGCCTCCATCATATCTATTAATCTTGCTGCACGATTATACCCTACTCTAAAACGACGTTGAATACTTGAGGCAGATGCACCTTCTTGTTCAATAATAAATTCACATGCTTCGATAAAAAGCTCATCTTCCCCAACAATATCATTAGTCTGTTTCATAAGTTCTTCCTGAACAAATAAATAGTTAGGTTCTGATTGACTCCTCACATATTTTGTTACTCGTTCGATTTCATCGTCAGATACAAAATTACCTTGAACACGAACAGGCTTATTAGAACCGTTTTCTAATAAAAGCATATCTCCCTTACCCAATAGCTTTTCAGCACCACTTATATCAATGATTGTTCTTGAATCAACTTGCGACGATACTGAAAACGCAATTCTTGTTGGTATATTCGCTTTAATAAGGCCGGTGATTACATCAACTGATGGTCGTTGTGTGGCTAACAATAAGTGGATTCCACAAGCCCTCGCTTTTTGAGCAATCCTACAAATAGCATCTTCTACATCGGCTGGCGATACCATCATTAAATCAGCTAACTCATCAATTATGATCACTAAATACGGCATCGTTTCTGCCTTCTCATTTTCCCTTAAAACTTTTTCATTAAAACGGGAAATGTCTCTTACTCCTTCATGAGCAAAAAGCTCATATCGTCTTTCCATTTCTTCAACAGCCCATTTCAGTGCGGCAGTAGCAGCTTTTACATCCGTAATAACCGGACTTACTAAATGCGGAATGTCATTGTAAGGCGCTAATTCAACCATTTTAGGGTCAACCAACAAAAGTTTTACTTCATGCGGAGATGCTTTATATAGCAAACTTACAATTATTGAGTTAATACATACACTTTTTCCAGAACCTGTAGCTCCAGCAATCAGTCCATGTGGCATCTTTTTTAAATCTGTTACTACAGGCTGCCCTGAAATATCTAACCCCAAAGCAACTACAAGCGGAGAATTACTTTGTTGGAACACTGGACTCCTAAGGATCTCACGTATTAATACCGGTCGACTTTTACGGTTTGGAACCTCTATCCCGATTGTGTTCTTACCTGGAATTGGCGCCTCGATCCGAATATCTTTGGCGGCTAGTGCAAGCTTTAAATCATCACTTAAATTCGTTATTTTATTTACTCGCACCCCATGCTCTGGATGAACTTCAAATTGTGTAACTGCAGGACCTTTTGTCGCCTTTACAACTTTTGCTCCTACATTAAAGCTTTCAAATGCAGTATTTAATAATTCGCACTGTTCCTGAATCCACTCTTGGTCATCATCAATTTCTGTTGGTGGCACATCTAAAAGATTCAATCCTGGCTTAGTGGATGGTTCACGTTTAACCGGTTCAGATGTTGTAGATATACTTAACTTTTGCTTATCTTGTTTAAACATCATTACATTAAAAGGAACCACTTTTCCATTCCAAGTTAATGGATCTTTTTTCTTCAGTGTCTGTACCCCTTTAGTTTCTTTACTTTGTACATTAACAATTGTCTCGTCTTGGCTAGAATCATGTCTTTGATGATCAACGTCAGCTAAGTTTTTATCATTATTTTGTACATCAAGCATTTCAACTTGGGGCTCTTCTGTTTCAATGCTGACAGCTACTTCACTATAGAGTTGATTAATTGCAGAATGAACATTTTCTGAACTCTCATCGAGCTGCATTTTAATTTCGCCTAGTTTGGATTTTTCTGCAACTAGATCTCTTTCGCTATCTACGATCTCTAAACTTTGTTCAAAGATTGTATGTTCATCTATAGGGTTAGATTTAAGCGTATCTGAGACTGACTGTTGTTCCGATTGGCCTTGTACACTAGAAGTTTCTTTTAGTTCATACTCTACAGCTAATTTTTCCACAACAAATGTCTCTTGGTCTTTTTTTGTCTCCACATCTAATACTTCCGCTTGAGCTATATTCTCGATACGCCCTTCTGCCAGTGTTTCCACTTGGTCTGTGCTGCTCTCTATAGACACTTCCTCAAGTTCTTCCTCTAGAGTTATATTTTCTTGCGAAACCTGTACCTCTGTTTCCTCTTGAGCTACATTCTCAAGCGGCTCTTCCTCTAGTGTTTCCACTTGAACTGCGTTCTCTATCGACGCTTCTTCGATTTCTCTCTCTAGAGTGGGACTCTCTCGCAAAGCCTGTACCTCTGTTTCCTCTTGAGCTACATTCTCAAGCGGCTCTTCTTCTAGTGTTTCCACTTGGACTGCACTCTCTATCGACGTTTCTTCGATTTCTTTCTCTAGAGTGGGACTCTCTCGCAAAGCCTGTACCTCTGTTTCCTCTTGAGCTACATTCTCAAACGACTTTTCTTCAGGTGTTTCCACTTGGACTGCGCCCTCTATCGACGTTTCCTCGAATTCTTCATCTAAAGTGATACTCTCTAGCAATACCTGTACCTCTGTTTCCTCTTGGACTCCATTCTCAAATGGTGTTTCTTCCTTTACTTCCTCTAGAGCTACATCCTCTGCCGGCATAGCCTCCACTTTCTTCACTTGGGCTACGGTCACTGCCGGCTCTTCTTCCACCACTTCCTCATGGACTATGCCCAACACCGGCTCTTTCTCAATTGCCAGTCCCTGTGCAGCATCTGGCTGCAACATTTCTGGAAACTGCTCTTCTTTAACCACATCTGCATCAGATTTCTCCTCATAGTCTTTGGATAAATCATGCTGAAAATTTCTATCTGTTTTTATATCATGCTTGTTTTCATTGCTTTTACCAGTTACAAAGTTTACTAATGTTGGTACTTGTTCAAATCCACTATCCTCAACACGATTTACAGATAACTCCTGATCAAAAGTCAAAGCCACAGGTTCCTGTTGAGAATCCCTCTGTTGCAGTGAATCCTTTTCACGTTTCTTAAATCCATATACCGGTGAAGGAACTTCTGTTGGTTTAAATGGATTATTCTTTTCTGCAGGAGGTTCAACTTTCTTTGGCTGTACATTACGAAATTCCTTCCTTGTTAATGATACAGACTGCGAACTATTGACCTCTGAGTACCTATCATTTTCATGCTCTACATTTCTTTTAGGAGTTTTACGAACTCTTTCTTTAGGTGAGCTTTGATTATTTTTTTGTCTAAAATTTGTAGGTGCTTGTTCTATCTTTCTATTTTGCGATACAGGTAGCCCATTATTTTCATCAGGAATAACAGGAAATCTAAAATTTCCTTTTGGATAGTCGTACACAACCTTTGCTTCATTTTTAGACTTGTTATATAAAGTATTTTTTTTGTTAGACGTATGTTTATGTACCGGTTGCATCTGATCATTATCATCGTCACCTGTTAAACCAAAAAACTTTTTAAACCAATTACTCATTGTTATCACTCTTTCTAAAACCTAATCTTCATACTATTTTAAGATAAATTCAGGTTTCCGTATATACACTAAGAACAAGAATCTTAAAATAGTTCATTTGTAGCAAGGAAGACTTGATACAAAAAAGTCCTATAACAGCTTATATTTAGAAAAAGACATGGTATTCTACCATGTCTTCGAATTTACTCAGGCTTATTATGAGCAAGTACAAATATAGGTTCAAGCTCTTTATTTTCGTATATGAAAGGAAGTGCCGTTATTGGGATTTGTCCTTCTGTAAAAAAGTGCATGACCATTTGCCCGAGCACATTATATCCAGTATCGTTTTCAATATCTGCAAAAATAAGTACATCTTGATGTGGTACAGCAACTGCCATTGCTCCCTTTATTTGGCTAGCCATTTTCTCTAGCAATGATTCATTTAAAATACGACTGGCGTCATACCCATCATTTGTATTGAGGAAATAAAATTTATTTCCGGCAACTTCATCCTCTTTAAGCTCAATCTTTAAAGACCTCACATTAAACCTGGCAACCTGCTTAATCCGCTCCTCATTCCATCCCTCTTGTTCAACAAAAGGAAAATCGATTAACCGATAAGAACTTCCTAAATCGATTGCATAATAAATTCTAGTTTCAGCTGTATGCTCATCATAGATGAGCTTTTTTCCATCCTTTGTTTCAGTAGGAAACGAAGTAGAACGAATAACTGGGAAGATATATTTCTCTTTCCCTTCAAGCTTTTGAACTCCGGTCATTGCTTTTAATGCTTCCTCAATATGATAAACAATTTCGTCAACAGCTTTCTCTTTTTTTTCTTCCCATTTAGAAACAACTGTAGGTATTGATACGGTGATCCCTTTTTTTGTATCTTTATCTTCAATTCTTAGCTGTTTGTTTTCATGGTCATATATAATAGAAAAGTTTTCTCTAGCTAGTCGATCCATCAGAAGCTTTTTCATTTTCAAATTAGTCATTTCCATATATACCAACAACCTTCCTTAGGCAGGGCTATAATTCCCCCTAATTCAATTCACGTATAAATTGCTCAACTTCTTCTTTAGTTTTTCGGTCTTTACTAACAAAGCGGCCGGCTTCAGTTCCCTCTTTAAATGCAATAAAACTTGGTATGCCGAAGACATCCAGTTCTCCACATAAATCAATAAATTGATCTCGATCAACATGATAAAATTGGAACATCGGAAATTCCTTTTCTATCTCAGGTAAGATCGGCTCAATTACTCGGCAATCTGGACACCAATCAGCTGAAAAGACAAAGATTGCATTTTCCGTTTCTTTAATTGTATGAAACTTTTCAATTGTCTTGATGTTTTTCATATAATCCTCCAATTAGTAATCTATTTTCATATCACCAAATTTGATCCATCCTTTTTTTCGCATCCATTCTGATAGTAACAAACTAATGATTGCCGGGCCAATAATATGCAATATTAACACTTTAAATAAGACTTCAGATGAAAAACCCATTTCGGTGAACGTCATAATTTGACCTACTAAACCACTAGTTCCCATCCCGGCACCTGAAGGATTATTAATCATGTTTGCCCAAATTGTTCCAAATGGGGCTAATACTGCTCCTGCTATAGTTGGTGGAATCAAAATAATTGGTTTTTTTATAATATTAGATACTTGGAGCATTGATGTGCCAATTCCCTGTGCAATCAAGCCGCCAAAGCCATTTTCACGATAGCTTGATACCGCAAAGCCCACCATTTGAGCTGCACAACCAATTGTGGCTGCACCAGCGGCTATTCCACTTAGGTCTAACATAATCGCAATAGCAGCACTCGAAATTGGAGCAGTTAATGCTAGTCCCATTAACACCGCCACCAAAATTCCCATAATAAACGGGCGTTGTTCAGTTGACCACATAACAATAGAGCCGAAACCTCTTAGAAAACGATCAATCCAAGTTCCAAGAAATAGTGCTGATAAAAAACCCACGGCGATTGTTACAAATGGAGTAATAAGAATGTCTATTTTCGTTTCCTTACTAACCAATTTACCTAACTCAGTGGATAGCAGTGCTGAGATATACGCCCCCGCAGGGCCGCCTAATTCAGAACCAGCTGCACCACTAACAATACTTGCAAAGATTACTAGAGGGGGGGCATTTAACCCATATGCAACCGCTACACCTATAGCTGGGCCCATTAACCCCATGGCCATAGAGCCCATATCAATTAATAATTGGCTAATCGTTGGACTCTGAATTTGTTCCCCAATCGTTTTTATTATTAACCCAATAATTAAAGATGAAAATAATCCTAACGCCATATAACTTAATGCAGTTATGAAGTAGGCTGTTGGCGATAAGCTAACTCCTTTTTTATGAAAAAACGAACGCATATATAGCTAACCCTCCTATGCTGAAGATCTATCTTCCTATTATTTAAAGATACAGCATTAATAAAAACTTGTTTTATGTACATATTTCCTTTAAATCCTAATTTAAATACAAAAAGACCCCAATCACTAAGAAAACATTGTTTCCGTCCAAAGAATAGGAGTAACTTTTTGTTTTCTTATACTATCTGTGAGCTGGATAGCATGTATAAGCGAAATCAAGAGGTCTTTTATATGCACGTCGTTCTTAGCAATTTTGAACTCGAAATTATTGTTCTTTTTCCTCATAATCAATGGATTTAACAATTTCCATCATAACTTTTGAATTATCAACCATATTGTTGGCAGTTGTTTGTGTAGTTAACTTAATTCCACCGATTCCAACAATTAATTCTGATAGCTTTTCATCCTCCAGAGACGTTACGCTAATATATCCAAATTGACTTTCATTAGAAAATGATTGCAATTCCGTTTCTTCATTATTTTTTAGTGTTTCAAAAATTTCTTGACTATTGGGATCTTCTAACGGATTTACAAATAAAATGTATTCATCCTTACCCCTTGTTAAAATTAAGTTATTATCTAATTCTGATTCCACATCAAAATCATCTGGTAAATAATAGGTGAAACCTTTAGCATTTTGGTTAGGTTCAATAGTTTCAGCATTAAAGGTTTCCTCTACAACAATCTTTGACTGTTGTACAGCTTCTTGCTGTGAAGTTCCACAGCCCGTTAGTATAGCAATTAATAAGAAAATAACCGGTAGTCGTTTTACAACCTTCATTTTTATAACTCTCCTTTACTTTCTCGGATGAGAAGTAAAATATAAATATTGGCCTAAAAGGAGCTTTACAATATGGCTAAACATTTCTTCACGTTGAACAAGTCCATTCGTAAATATGCCAATCGCACCTTCTTTAGATCGAACATTATGCAATGACGTATACTCATCCATTACCTGTGATAGCTCTTTTCCGTTTCTAATACCTTGTGCTATTTCATTGGGTAAAAATATTTTGGCCCCGCTAGCAACAAATATCCGACCATCAGTTATCTCAAGGGCACCCCAATTACATAACATCATTCCTTCTTTTGTTTCAACCACACCGCCTTCTAGACCAATACCTAACTCACTTTCCGTTTCTTGCCGTGCCTGTTTGGCGCGATTCTTTGCACCATTCATGGTTTCCTCGTCTGACAACGGTTGAGCAGATACACCTGATGGGACATCTATAGGAATAATTGTGACATTTTGTATATCTTCAAAAACGGATTGTACTGCTCCAACTTTTGTTTTATTTTTTGAACCAACTGCAATTCTGTTCATTATGTTTCCTTCTCAACACTAATTTTGATTTTTAATAGTTTCCACTGTTGTTTGATCTGTATTTTTCACCAATTTAATAAGTAATTCTTTTGCTGCTGCATAATCATCTACATGAATTATGGAAGCAGAGGTATGAATATAACGGGAGCAAATTCCGATTACTGCTGACGGAACCCCACTGTTTGATACATGTACTCTACCTGCATCCGTACCACCTTGTGATACAAAGTACTGATAAGGAATATTATTGCTTTCAGCAGTATCCAATACAAATTCCCGTATGCCACGATGCGTAACCATTGTCCGATCAAAAATACGCAATAATGCACCTTTGCCAAGTTGACCAAATGCTTCTTTATCTCCGGATGCATCATTAGCAGGACTTGCATCTAATGCATAAAATATATCAGGTTTTATTAAATTAGCTGCTACCTGAGCCCCACGTAAACCAACTTCCTCTTGTACAGTTGCACCAGAATAAAGATGGTTTGGAAGACTTTCCTTATGCACTTCCTCTAATAATTCTAGCGCTAAACCACAACCATACCGATTATCCCATGCTTTAGCCATAATTCTTTTACTATTTGCCATTGGTGTAAAAGGACAAATCGGTACAATTGGCAACCCCGGTTTGATCCCTAAACGGATAGCATCGTCTTTATCATCTGCACCAATATCAATCAACATATGTTTAACTTCCATCGGTTTCTTTCTTTGAGATTCATCCAGTAAATGCGGTGGGATAGAACCAATAACACCAATAACCGAACGTTCTTCTGTTAATATCTCAACACGTTGTGCTAGTAATACTTGATTCCACCAGCCTCCAAGTGGTTGAAAGCGAATCATCCCTTTCTCGGTAATATCTGTTACCATAAATCCTACTTCATCCATATGTCCAGCAACCATAACCCTCGGCCCATGATCTGGCCCCTTTTTATAACCGAAAATGCCACCTAATCTATCTTGAATGATCTCATCTGCATATTTTGTAAGCTCTTTTTTTAAAAAGTGTCTAACTTTATGTTCAAATCCAGGTGCACCTTGAAGTTCTGTTAATTTCTTAAACAGGTCTAATGTTTTTTCGTTCATCCCACATAGCCCCTTTCCAAATTGTTTATTAATCCCATTTTACATAATCTTTACTAGACACGCCACTTTTCCATGTAATAAGTAACTAGACTTATGTATCATAATAAGATAATTATTAAAAAAAACTTTAATAAAGTGTAAATATAATACTTAGTCTTTATAATATAATAGACAGCCTTTTTAGATAATACTGTTTTATATTTTATGTATACTTTAATCCATAATGTAGTTACACTTTGTTAAATCATAAAAGGAGTGAGCATTATGAAATGGGGTCAGATGGTACTTGGATTTAGTGTCGGGTTATTTACAGGTGCAATTTTAAGTCAGACCATTAAAGGTCAAACTATTTCATCAGAACAAGCATTAAAATTGGTTAAGCAGGCATTTAAAGAGGAAGGACCAATTGATGGTTCATGGATACATGTGATTCCGGAAGCCATTGAAAGAAATAAACTTAAGTATGAAGTATTTCGAGGCGGTATTACAAGAACAGTTAACAATGAAGTTGAACAATATGAATTTCTAGTAGATGCAAAAACTGGTTCTATTTTGGAGCTTGCTTCAATATAAGGATTGAATACTCAACTAAATTGATAAATGTTAAAAACGCAGTGGTTAAAACCGCTGCGTTTTTAACATTTATCATTGCATATTCCTCATCTGCTTTATGAATGACATTCCACTGCCTTCTATGGGTTGGATTAGCTTTCAACAGCTTTACAGTATAAAATCTTCTTTATCCTCTGCCTCTTTTTACCGAATCAACAATTTCTTTACCGTCCGTACTCCACTTAACTAACCGATTATATGCGTCATGGTAAAAAGAATACCATGCCCCTCTTTCTAATCCTTCTTTCATCAATAACTGTTTGTGTTTTATTGAATCCATTGGATAATCATCATACGCCAAAACCCATAATACATTTTGATGTGCGAATGTTGGCATGATGTCTCCCATATGGATGAGTAACTCATCGCCGCTTTCAATTTTTATTATTGAATGACCATTACTATGGCCGCCTGTATGAAACATTTTTATTCCAGGCAATACTTCTAATTCTTTACTAAAAGTGCTAACCTTTGATTTAATCGCTTGCCAATTTTCTTTCCAGTACGTACTTTTTGAACGCATATTAGGGTTTCTCATTTCATCCCATTCTATCTCTGTTGAGTAAATGACCGCGTTTTCGAAGGTTGGCACAAGCATTTCATTTTTCCACTTAGTAAGCCCACATGCATGGTCGAAATGCAAATGTGTCATCATTACATAATCAATATTCTTCGTTGTCAGTCCTATCTTTTTTAATGACTCGTCCAGTTTTGATTCCACAGCTACTCCAAAATTTCTTAGTGCTTTTTCAGAAAACTTCCTGTTACCTATACCCGAATCAATTAATAAATTCTTCCCCTTAGTTTGAACCAAAATAGGATCAGTCCTTAATTCAATTTGATTGAGATCATTGTGGGGATACTTTTTACTCCATAATGGTTTCGGCACAACTCCAAACATCGCACCACCATCAAGGTTAATAACCCCACCGTCTAACCATGTTAATGTAATGTCCCCTAATTGAAAGGTTTCCAATTTAACTCCCCCTTGTAATCAAATTTCAGCGAAACAAATTTAGTACTGTCATTTTACATGAAATACAACTTCGAATACATTGGGTTTTTCAAAAAATCTGAAATTTTAAATTACTAGTAACAAAATCTGGGCTTGGCAACTACAAAAAGCCAGAGTAAGCTCTGGCTAGTATTAGTTATTTTATATATTTGGCTTCAACACGGTAAATGCGATTTCCTTTTCTGGAGAATTTCTCTTCATATTCTGTCATGACATTTCCAACAATGCCACTCTTATGCAAGTCTAGACTAATATTTTGAAGTAACAAGCCATATTCAGAAAAACTTTCAAGAGAAAATTCAAATAAACCTTGATTATCTGTTTTCATATGAATTTCACCATTATCAACTAAAACCTTTTTATAAAGATTTAAAAAGGAAGAGTGTGATAGACGACGTTTAGCATGTCTATTCTTAGGCCATGGATCAGAAAAGTTTAAATAAATTTGAGAAATTTCACCTTTATTAAATATCTCTGGCAATGTTAGGGCATCAATATTTAGAAGCCGTAAGTTTGGTTGGTCATATTCTAATGAAAGCTCTAGGGCACTTACGATAACACTGCTATATTTTTCAATCCCGATAAAATTAATATCTGGATGTTGGCGTGCCATTTCATTAAGAAATGTCCCTTTCCCCATTCCTATTTCGATATGAATAGGATTGTCGTTTTTGAAAACTTCCTTTTTCCAAACACCACGATATTGTTCTGGTGTTGATATCATGATACCTTCGTGCTCTTTTATTTTATCTAGAGCCCAAGGTTTATTTCGCAATCTCATCTTTTTTCCTCCTACATTTCAAGAATAAACTTTATATAAATAAACTGAAACTGCATCTAGTTTTTATAGACTACTATATAGTCTTGTATTAGTTTTCTCACTTTATCCGAAAACAAAGATAACATGAATGAAGAAAAGCAGCAAACATTTGTTGCTGCTTAAACGAATAATATTTAGCTTAAAAACAAAAAATACTTTAGACATTAACTAAGGAAGTGATTATCCATGCCTTTAAGCGAACAAGATCAACTGTCAATCATCCAAGATATTCTTAAAAATCATCAGTATGATTGCTGTAGTACGGTTGCTGAATATCAGCAAATGCAAAGATTAATTCAATCATTAATGGGGCATGATGGTCTCAGTGCTGAACTGAAAAATACATTAATGGATGTGTATAGCTATAGCCAACACGGACAAAATTCATCAAACATGAATGACCATATTAACGAACATCAAGGGGATTTAACATCATGGATCAACAGCATAGATGATTTTAATATGACATAATCCTTATATTTCCTAGGAAATCAAACAATAACTTCCACAAGAAATTGCAACCAATGTCGATATTGCGTAGTATCATTACGGTTTTTCAGCCAAATAACAGAATCTATAGTTTGGTAAATCACATACCATTTCATGCGACGCTCTAATTCGACAGTTAAGTCTAAACCGTAGTGTTTAAGCCAGTCTTGCCAATTATCTCTAGGAATATACCAATATAAAAGTGTTCCAAGATCTAACGCTGGATCTGCAATCATTGCACCATCCCAATCAATTAAATAGAGCTTTTGCTCATCACTAAAAAGCCAGTTATTATGGTTCACATCACAATGACAAACAACTGGATTATCATAATGAACATACGGAAGCTCTTCTTTCAAATAATCCAAAGCAGTAGTGATAATTGGATCATTGCGCAGACTTGAATCAACTTTACCTATCAACTCAATTAGTAAATCTGAAGGTTGAAGCAGCGTTTTTCCGATTTTATGTAGCATATACAAAAGATCTTTGGATCGATGGATTTTACTTAAAAGTTGTGCAACAACATTATTCTTCATATCAGCGGGTTTTAGTTCTCTTCCGTTTAGCCAATGCTGTGCAGTAATTACATCACCATTTTCCATTCTCTTTGTCCAAATTAATTTGGGTACAATACCTTCTGCTGATAATACTGCAAGAAAAGGGGAGGAATTCCTTTTGAGAAAAAGCCTTTTTTGCCCCTCAAATTGAGCAATATAGGCTTCTCCTGTAGCACCACCTGCAGGGAATACCTCCCACCCTTTTCCTAAATCGAGACTCAGTTCCAACGCGTTTCACCTTCAATTTCCTAATAGCATAACTACCTGATGTAAGATTCATAATGTAAGTATAACGTATATTTGACAATCATGAAACATTTATATACTATTCCAAATTTTCCTATTTACCTCTAAAAAGAACAACCGTAGCTAAGGCAGGAATACATAGTTCCCCTTCAATTTCCGCTATAGATTCTAAACTTGCTTCCTGATCATATACCGAAACACTCCAACTTCCCTTTTGCTCCAGAGAAACACGGATATCCGTAGTTGAGATATTGAAATAAACGGCTATTGTCACCCATGGATCTAGGCCTTCTAATTCATCCAACATAAATCCGGCTACATAAGGTGGGGTGTGCAACCATTTATAATGTTTTCGTATTTCATTTGTTGTAGCCAATTGAAAGGCGGGATGGGCCTTTCTTAATTTAATTAACGTTGAAATATATAAAACATCTTTTTCGTATTTACTTTTCCTTGCCCAATCTAGCTGATTAATTTCGTCTGGAAGATTAAAGCTATTCCCTTCACCGTACTTTGTACGAAAGAATTCCATTCCACTATGCAAAAATGGAATACCCTGGGAGAATAATAGCATAGCAGTCGCTAGCTTTTGCCGTTTCATCCGTTGTTGCACTGTTTCCTCTCCATTACTTACATATAATTTATCAAACAACGTATGGTTGTCGTGACATTCAATATAATTAACTGATTGTGCTGGTGAAGGAAACATTCCAGCCTTTTCATCTAAGGAAATACTCCCGGAAAACAAATATTTCATTAAGTCTTTTTTTGTATCGTTTCCTAATGCAAATCCACGTTCTTGTAAATTAAAGATATTTCCTTTCACACCATCACGGAATTGATCATTAAAATGGGCTATCCGCGGCAGGATTGATGCATTTTCGATCGTTGCTTTTTTGGCATCATCAATCGGAGTATTTAAATTCCAACCTTCGCCAATTATTAAAATGTCGGATTTGATTTGATCAAGTGCTGCACGTATTTCATTCATAGTTTCAACATCTAAAATACCCATTAAATCGAACCGAAAGCCATCAATATTATATTCCTTTGCCCAATATGTTACAGAATCAATAATAAATTTTCTAACCATCCGTCTCTCTGATGCAATATCATTTCCTACACCTGTTCCATCTGAAGGCAATCCGTATTTATCATAACGAAAGTAATATCCCGGCACAATTTTCCAAAATGCTGATTGCTCTCTAATATAGACATGGTTATAGACAACATCCATAATGACCCTTATTCCCTTGCGGTGCAATGTTTCAACCATCTCTTTTACTTCTTTAACGCGTAAATAAGGATCATATGGATTCATTGAATAGCTGCCTTCTGGGGCATTATAATGGATCGGGTTATACCCCCAATTATACTCCGATTCCCCTTCGGCAGCTTCATCTACACCACCATAATCATTGAATGGCAGTAGTTCTAGGTGTGTTATACCTAACTCTTGGATATAGTCTATACCTGTTTTACACCCTTCAGGTCCGCTTGTATTCTCCTCTGTAAAAGCAAGATATTTACCTTTATGCCTAATTCCACTCTGGGGATGAATAGAAAAATCTCTTATATGCGTTTCATAGATAATTGCTTCAGTTGGTGAACTAAATTTCGGAAGGTGGGCAGATTGATCGGCCACTTTTGTTTTTTCTAAATCTACAACAACTCCAAATTGACCATTAACGGATACTGCTTTAACATACGGGTCAACTGCCTCTCGCCATATTTGATTTACACAAACATTGTAAGTGTAATATGTTCCTTCCATATCTCCCTTTTGTAGTGTTGACCATACACCCCTGTCTTCGCGTTCCATCTCAATAACATTGTTTAATAAACCGTTCCTGCTATAAGTAAGAAGAGTCACACTAGATGCTGTTGGTGCCCATACTTTAAACAGGGTTTGCTCCTGGCTATAATTTGCTCCTAAGTCATTCCCATCATAAAAATATAGACTATCAAACTTAACTGTACGCATAACAGACCCAATTAATAAATCCGTTCGCTCCCCAAGATCATTAATTACTTGATATTGTTTCTCTAACGCTAAATCTTCTTTTGTTTGACAGCGAAATTTATAAAACACATCAAATTCTTCCGTAGTATCTATTTTTAATAAGCTTTCTTCTGCACCATCATATAATGTAAAAATCGGTAAATCGATAGAAGAATGATTCTTTGAAATAAGCACTGTTACAATATTCATTTCATCTAAAAATGCCTGAAAGCCACTGTTCATCTCCTTGATTCACCCCAATTTATTTACAATTAATTACGTTACGATTTTAGGACATCTACAACATACTATAAGTATACCAAACACTTACTGTAATAATCTGTATCCCAAAAGTTTTATCTATATTATTATATTCATTTTGCAAAAAATTGATCAGGCTCATATCAGAGGGAAATGAATAGCATCGAAGAAGAATTTAATTTAATGGGGACCAATGAGGACTTTTTAACTAATGATTTTAACCACAAAGTTGGATGATTTAGTTAAATACAATCAACCAACTTTATGTATGAATAATTAATACCTATCATTTTCTATTTCATCGTACTCTATTTCATCATAATCATCCCATTCATTTCTGCGAACATATGTAGATTGACAATGCTTTAAAAGAGCCTGGGCACCTTTAAGCTGAACAAATTTCAAGGGTGATGAAAGTCGTTTTAATTTCGAAATCCATTCATTATAATTTCTCCTATCAACTAACAATGTATTAATAGGCTCATACTCACCCTCAATAAACCCCGTTCTTGATAAAACAACATTTGTAATCGGCAGATCAATATTATAGTGTTTGTAATAACTCTTGACTAGGTTAGCAGTACGATTTAATGACAGCATCGGGTTTACATGCTTTCTTTCACTTTCACCTTGGTCTTCAACCCAATAACGACCACGATCCGTAGTCAAAACACCCATTTCTTCACTTTCTAACAGTGAAATACAATATGTCATGACAGGACTAATAAGTATTATATCGAGGTCGACAGGAGCTTTCTTTACAATAATGGTGGGCTTATACATTAGCAAATAATTATCAGGGAAATGCTGTAGGAAATACTTTAATGTTTCATCCCGATAATAACTTTTATCAATAAAAGAACGATCTTTTAAAGTCGAACTTGCCCAGTTCAACTGAAATTCAAACAGTTCATCTAAGAATGTTAATTTTAATTCCTTCTCTGTTTTAGGGGAAGTTAAATCGGATGCTGTATAGGCGTTGATTGAATTGTCAAGGTCATACTCCACTATATTTTTATCTCTTTTGAACCAATTTTTTATAGTACTTAGAAATCCTTTTTTATCTTCTTCTAGCCAGTTATCATTATAATCTTCAAAGCCTTCAAATTCGTTTTCTAACTCTTTTAAAGTTGGATAATGACTAGTTCCTTCCACCTGATTTATAGCGGCTTTAATTTTTCTCCATCTGTCTTGTTTTAAACGGATAAATTGGCTAGGGTAGCGAAAAATATCCGTTTCATAACGGGAGATAAAATCATGTAATTTTATTAACTGTGCCACAAAGCATCCTCCACTCCTTTAGGTGTTAAAGCTCTGTTTATTTAGAGATATTCTTATAGTAATAACTGCACAAGTAACGGACTTAACATTGCTGCAAAGACGGTACTAAGAGTCATTGCAATGGAGCTTATAGCTCCTTCTTTCTCACCCATCTCAAGAGCTCGTGATGTACCAATACCATGTGAGGCTGTACCAAACCCTATTCCTCTTCCAATAAAATGATATACACGAGTCCATTTTAACAAAAGTGGGCCTAATACTGCACCAGTTATACCTGCAATCATGACAAAAATAGCTGCTAATGTTGGATTTCCGCCGATAACATCCGCAATATCCATTGCTACTGGAGACGTAACAGATTTAGGGACTAAAGAATATATCGTCAGTTCTTCAATCTTAAAAAGAAGTGCCAAACAAATCCCACTAACAATTCCAACTAATGTGCCTAGAAATACGCCTAGAATAATCGGAGCAGCGTATTTTTTGATCGTATCTAATTGTTTGTATAAGGGGTGAGCAAGGGCAACTACGGCTGGTCCTAATAGATGAACAATCCATTTTGCCCCACTCATATAAACATCATATGAAATCTTAAAAACTAAAAGTGCAATAACAATACAAATAGTTGCTGTGACAATTGGGACCATAAAAGGCGTATAAAACTTAATATATACCTTTTTCATAGAATTATATATCGCAATCGTACCTACAATAGATAAAACAGCAATAAGACTTATCATAATTCCTCTCTCACCCCAATTTTATTTTTAGCGAGGACACTTTTTTCACTTTTTCTAGCAATTGCTTGACTTACCACAGCAGATACGACCATTACAGTAATCGTACTAACAATAATAACAACAACAGACAGCAAGCCTTTTCCACGGAATAAATCAAAAAAATCGACAATACCTACCGTAACAGGTACAAATAATAAAGATAAGTGTGTTAATAAGAAACTTGCTCCTTGATCGATCCAATTTAGCTTAAATATCTTCGTACACAACAAACAAAACAGCAGCAGCATGCCAATAATACTTCCAGGCATTAATAGCTGAAAGGTCACTTGAACCCATGACCCAAGATAATAAAAACCGTATAAGATCAAGATTTGAAAGATAATTTGAATCCCTTTCATAGCCAATCCCTCGTCCCGTTTTACAATATATACCGTTCCCCTAAAAAATTAGTTTATTTTATTAGCTTAACGAGATAACTGATTTATAGATTAATATAGGTAAGTTTACTAAATTTCAGTGAAAAGAAAAAGAATTAATTTTCGCCTTCATCAACGGCACCCACTATTACTTCATTACAATATAAATCCATGTAAATAATACAAAAAACCCGGCAAAGGTAGCCGAGTTTTATTTATCCTCCTTCGCCAACTCAAAAATAGCTTGTGCATATATAGCGGTTGCTTTTAATAGATCTTCAATTTCGATATATTCATCACGTTGATGTGCCACATCAGGGCGACCTGGAAATAGTGGACCGAATGCAACTCCAGCCGCCAAAGACCTTGCATATGTGCCGCCGCCAATTGCAATTAATTCTGCTTTTTCATGTGTTTGTTCTTCATAAACTTTTATTAAAGAATTTATTAAAGGATGGTTTTTATCAACGTGATGTGGCTTAGAATCATTCAGTTCCTTAAACGTAAAAGAATGATTCTCTGCGATTTCCTTTAATTTTTGTTTTGTAGCATCAATATCATGCCTGACAGGATACCGCAAATTTAAGCCGATTGATCCTCCTTCATTCCTTGAATATCTAAACAGACCACTGTTTATTGTAAGCTCACCCGAAATATCATCACTATCATTTATTCCTAAAGCAATACCGCGAGTGTCTTGCCCAAAATATTGGTTTACAAATGAAATATAAGTATTGCCGCGTGCATCTACATTCACTGTTTGTAAAAATTGAATTAATAATAAGCCTGCGTTTTTCCCATTATTAGGCTCCATTCCATGTGCAGATATACCTTCGAGGCGGATAGATAGCTGTGTTTCGTTATCGATTACAGCTTTTCCCTTTAAGTTTTGCTCCTGTAAATATGTCTCAAAAAGCTGTCGAATTTCATTTAAGCCTTGCGTCCCGCTCTTATCAACAAGAATGGCTTCTGCTAAGTCCGGGACCATATTTAATCGTCGCCCTGCTGCAAAATTCAAAAGTGTAACGCCTATTGTTGGCTCGATATTTAATTCATTATTTTGATGGAACTCAAAATCAAAAATACCTTTTTCTGCATGAATGATAGGAAAATCAGCATCTGGTGCAAACCCGATTGTAGGCATCTCCTCGTGCTTAAAATAATGCTCAACACAACGCCAATCACTTTCCTCGTCTGTTCCCAGAATTATGCGAATTCTTTTTTCAATAGGTACTCCTAGCTCCTTTACTATTTTCATGGCATAATAAGCTGCCATTGTTGGACCTTTATCATCGATAGCTCCCCGTGCAAAAATCTTTCCGTCTCTAATTTCTGCACTATAAGGTGCACTCGTCCACCCATCGCCTTCAGGGACTACGTCAACGTGGCATAAAATCCCCAATAAAGATGTTCCTTTACCGTATTCGATATGCCCTGCTAAGCCATCAACATTTTTCACTATAAAACCATCCTGCTCACCCTTTTCGAGCATAAATTCAAGGGCACGGCGAATCCCCTCTCCTAGCGGTGCAGACGGTGTTGTATGCTCTTCATCTAGAACACTTTTAATTTGTAAAAACTTTTGTGTATCCTGAATAATAGATTCCTTTCGTTTTTGAACTTCTTCTATCCAATTGATTTTAGATGACATCCATAATGTCCCCTTTCGGTTTACATGATTATCTTTTTGTCAACCTTTTAAAAGCTGTCACTACATATCAGTCAGTATCTTTTCGTAAGTTGCTTTGTTACAAATAATAAACAATTGTGCATCCTCTTCAATCATTTCATCCAACCGACGGTTTATACCTAATTTATCTCTATCAGATATTAGTGTTGCCCCTTCACTCAGCAAATCATTAAATGCATCACGGTATGTTATCCAATGTTCTCTTTTGGGAATAGGAAATAAATCCTCGCCATATTTTCGACTAATTAATTGTGAGTAAACATTCGTTACTCCCTTTGTGAAGATTGACCTAACCGCGAGTCGTGATATAGTATCATGTGTTAATACAAAGTCATCTACTTTAACATGTTTAAAATTTTTAATATGTTCTTCATCCATTATTTCTACAGTCGTATGAATATCCGGTGCAATACTTTCAATTGAAGATGCAATCATTAACGATTTGCCATCTGTTAATAAGGCGTTCTGTATATTATCATCCGCAAAAATAAGCACGGCTTTCGCTTTCGAAACATTCGCTTTCTCTAAAATTGCTCTTTTAGACGCTTCACCCTTGATATAATGAATATTTTTCTCTAATAACGGTGCTTGTTCTAAAGTATCGATAATAACAATATCAATACGAGGTTCAGATTCGATAATCTCCTCTACAGCATACAATGCCTTTTTTGACCATCCTACAATGACAATATGATTGTTACCTTGAAAGGTCATTTCGCCGCCCTCCCTTTTTTTACGAATGATGACAAACAGATCAACTATTTTCCCAATCACAACCCCAATTAAACCTATACCGATGATATAAAGAAAGATCGCATAAATCCGTCCTGCCACGGTAACAGGATAATAATCACCATAGCCAACAGTTGTTACAGTAGTCATTACCCACCAAAGAGCTTCGAACAAAGTTGGAAACGTTTCTGGTTCGAGATAAGCAATAATTAACGTACTAAATAAAACAAGAGAAAGACTTGCCCATAATAACAGCCAGTTATTTATTTTCGTTAACGAAATAAACAATCTAAAAAAAATCATGACTAACCCCCTTTTTCCAAAAGTTGGGTTTCCAAATATATAACTAACAATACCAAAAACTACGGTGACTGTCACTTGTCGGATTTTGACGAATTAACCACCTTTAATTAAGTTAGCTTAAAAATTTGTTGAATGTTCAAGAATGAAGCAGGATTTTAATATCATTTGTAGAAATAGTCATACAATTCAGTTTATTATTCATATAGTAAATAGTAAATAAAGGACATAAGTGGGGTGATTTAATAGACCCATTTGATAATGAGCCCAAATTGTGGGAAAATAAAGAAAAGTAGTATACACTAGAAGTAAAGTTGATATGTTACTAGCCTATGGAGTCTTCAAGAGAAATGAATTCACCTCTAATTATTTGTTCACCAGATTGAGTGAATAATCCAATAAGGAGTGGTTTTTTGAACCCAACTGACCGTATGCTAAACCGTATTAAATCCGTTTATCTTTTTATTAGTGAAAAAGGTAAAGTGTCTACACAAGAGCTTGTAGAGGAGTTTGGTACAACGAACAGAACCATTCAACGAGATCTTAATGTACTATCTTATAACAATCTCGTATGTAGCCCAACTCGGGGCATATGGACCACTACAGACAAAAAGGTTAAGATATCTTAAATTATCAAAATGTTCATTCATTAGGGAAGATATTTTTATAATACTGTAAAAAGCCACGATTTTAATACTACGTGGCTTTTTTGTTATTTTGTGTTTTTCAAAGATTCTATTTCTTCCTCGGTCAGATCACGATATTCTCCCAAAGAGAGACTTTCATCCAAGGGTAACGGTCCCATTTTTATTCTCATAAGGAATGTCACTTTTTTTCCTACAGCTTCAAACATTCGCTTTACTTGATGAAATTTTCCTTCTGTTATTGTTAATTCTATCTCAGATTCATCTCCTGATGATAAAATGACCAAATCAGCTGGTTTTGTCAAATAGCCATCATCAAGTGTAACACCTTGCTTAAAGCTTTCAATATCCGAATCTGTAACAAGGCCTTTAATTTTTGCATAGTACGTTTTCGGCACATGCTTTTTAGGAGAAAGTAACTGATGGGCCAACTGTCCATCATTCGTTAATAGCAATAAACCGACTGTATCTTTATCAAGGCGGCCAACCGGAAACGGTTCATAAATTTGGTCCTCCATTTCTAGTAAATCAATCACGGTCTCCTCATGATCATCCTCTGTCGCTGAAATGACACCACTAGGCTTATTCATCATCAAATAAATAAATTCACCACGATATTCTACTGGTTCGCCATGAACAGTTATTGTATCTGCGTTAGGATCAATATGTGTTTGCGGATCTTTTACAACCGCATCATTTACACTTACCGAGCCTGTTTTTAATAATTTCTTTACTTCCTTCCTGCTCCCAAATCCAGTATTAGATAATAATTTATCAATTCTCACGGGTTACCACCTCCGTCTTTCTTTATTTTGATTTTTCTAGGCGATAGTTTAGTCAGCTGCTGCCTATCGTACATATCGTATTAACGTATTCAAATTTAAAAAGGAGCGAATGCCATGTACTACAACAACATGCACGATATGCAAAACATGTATGATATGTATGAGTATGAGCGTCAACAACAACCAGCTGGATTCTTCCCAGGATTCCCAGGTTTTCCAGGAGGATTCCCAGGTGGCGGCGGTGGCGGCGGTTCAGTGGATCGACGTTTAGATCGTATTGAACAACAGCTACAACGTCACACACAACGATTAAATCGCTTAAACAGACGCTTACAACGTGTTGAGCGTCAATTAGGCTATGTAATTAGTGCTGAGGATAATTGGTAAGAATCAGAGCACACTAAATTACTCGGAGGCGAAAACTTTTTTCGCCTTCTTTTTTTGTAAAAATTTAAATCGCGAACCCAAAATTAAACCGGCAAGGTTACTTTGAATACTTAACCATAAGTATAGACCAGCTCCAACCATTATAGATATCATGAGGACAACAACTGACTGCCCGCGTCCATCTTCATATTGTATAAAGAGCGCAAGAATCCACATGATTAGTTTCACAGTAATAGCCATTATCACAACTAGAATTGTAATAAATAACGCACGTCTAGCAAAAAGCCTATACTTAATTTTCCCATACTTTTTAATGATTCCAAAATTAAAAGCAATGGAGAATAAAAAGCCAAATCCTGTTGCCGTAATAGCACCATATATTTCAAATACTTTTATTAAAGGTACATTTAAAATTAGCTTGAGCAACAAACCGCCAAACATGCTAATAACAGCAAAGCGCTGCTGATTGATTCCTTGAAGAATAGCTGCTGTTACTGTAAACAATGCAAATAATAAAGCAATTGGTGAATAATACTGTATGATTCCTTCACCGATATCAATTATATCCACACTAAAAAGCGAACCTATTGCTGGTCCAGCAAGTACAGCTAAACCAACTACAGCTGGAAAAGTTAAAAACACAACAATTTGTAATGCTTGTGTTATTTGCTTGTTTAGTATACTACGATTTTGGCTAGTAAACGATTCCGTAATTGTTGGTACGAGCGTTAACCCCAATGCAGTTGCTAACGATACCGGAATCATAATTAATTTATGACCATACATATTAAAAATCGAAAATAAATGATGAGCATACTCCCCACCTTTATTAATACTCTCCATCGCTCGATTAAATGTAAACTCATCTACTAGCTGGTACAAGGGGATCGCTAAACTTACGAACACAAATGGACCTGCATAGGATAAAAGCTCAGTAAACATTTGTTTATTAGATATAGCTACATTTGTTGTACTTTGTACTAATAGTTCATTAAGATCCTTTCGGCGACGAAACCAATACCAAATTAATACGCCCATTCCTGCAATTGCACCAATCGTCGCTGCAAACACAGAAAAACCTACTGCAACATGTAAACTACCATTAAAAACACTGATAACAATATAACTTGCTACAAGTAAGAAAATAATCCGAACAATTTGCTCAATTACTTGTGACACAGCTGTTGGAGCCATTGATTGATGCCCTTGAAAAAAGCCGCGTATAATACTCATCATAGGTACAATAATTAACGCTGTACTTACCATACGAATAACAAACACAACTTCCTCAAGCGAAATACCTTGCTCATTATTTCCAATTATTTTAGGCGCTAACCAAGGGGCTAAAGTATATAAAGCTAAAAACGCTAGTAAGCCGCTTATAAACATTAAAGCTAACCCAGCTTTAAATAATTTCCTACCAGTATGATAGTCACCAAGTGCATTATATTTTGAAACAAATTTTGATACTGCAAGCGGTACGCCCATCGTCGCCATACTCAAGATAATAGTATATGGAATATAGCCATAGGAATAAAGCGCACCACCTGAGGTTCCTACAATTGCATAAAAGGGGATAACATAAATCATTCCTAAAAATTTTGAAATAAAGGTTGCACCAGTTAATATCAGTGTCCCCTTAAGAAACTTCGACCCGGACATATAGCCCTCCTATTCAGGAAAAACCTTGTAAATTTGACAACTACTAATAACTTCTGTATTTTAACATACAGTAGAAACGTTAGAAAGATGTGAAATCATGAATACATACGATGTCATAGTTATTGGTGGCGGCCCTTCAGGTCTAATGGCGGCGATTGCTGCAGGTGAACATAATGCAAAGGTTCTATTAGTTGATAAAGGGAACAACCTTGGAAGAAAGCTTGCAATCTCCGGTGGTGGGAGATGTAACGTTACAAACAGACTTCCCGTAGATGAAATTATTAAACATATTCCAGGAAATGGCCGTTTTCTATATAGTGCTTTCTCAGAATTTGATAATCAAGGTATCATTCGTTTTTTCGAAAAGCTTGGAGTTAAACTAAAGGAAGAAGATCATGGACGGATGTTCCCTGTTTCAGATAAAGCTCAATCAGTCGTCGATGCCTTGCTTCATAGAATAAAACAATTAAAGGTCGATATACGAACGAATACACCAGTAAAGAAAGTACTATATCATGAAGGTTCCGTTAGCGGGGTCCAATTAAAAGATGGTTCTATTCTTCATTCAAAGGCTGTTGTTGTTGCAGTGGGCGGGAAATCCGTTCCACATACTGGATCAACTGGAGATGGATACGCCTGGGCTGAGGAAGCTGGCCATACAATAACTGATCTTTATCCAACTGAAGTACCTCTTACTTCTACAGAGCCCTTTATTCGCAGCCGAGTGCTTCAAGGTCTCTCTCTAAAAGCTGTTGCTGTTTCAGTTGTAAATCCAAAAGGAAAAGTAATCATTACTCACAAAATGGATATGATCTTTACACATTTTGGGTTATCCGGACCCGCAATTCTTCGTTGCAGTCAGTACGTTGTAAAAGAATTAAAAAAACAAAAGGGAAATGAAGTTCGTATTCGAATTGACAGCTTTCCCGAGCAAAACGAAGAAACTCTCTTTCAACATATTACGAAACTATTAAAAGCTGATCCTAAAAAGGCTATAAAAAATGTATTAAAAAGCCTTGTACAAGAACGATATCTATTATTTTTACTTAGTAAAAATGAAATTGAAGAACAAATTACCTTTGATCATCTTGCAACAGATAAAGTACGAGCACTTGTAAAAGATTTAAAGAATTTTGAAGTAAAGGTTAATGGTACACTTCCAATTGAAAAAGCTTTTGTAACAGGCGGTGGAGTATCCGTAAAAGAAATCAATCCTAAGGAAATGTCATCTAAAATAATGCATGGATTGTTCTTTTGTGGAGAGATTTTAGATATCCATGGATATACAGGTGGTTATAATATTACTGCAGCACTTGTAACAGGTAGACTTGCAGGATTAAATGCGGCAATAGTCAGCTCTGAAAAAACCAAACTTAGTTAGCGGGTACCTCAGTAGGGGGCCCGCTTACCTATTAACTGCGGTAGACGATCATAGCTGAAAAACAATAGATTTGATCACTTTCTTCCTCATTTGTAACCGCAACTCTAAACTGAATATCTACTACTTGATCTTCCGAAACAATAGCTAAAAATTCATTCACACTATCCTCCAAATCCTTCTCATGTTCTTCATCAAATACTTTTACTTGTAACACCCTTATTCACCTCCGATTAATTTTTGAAAAAAAATCTAAAACATGTATATTACTTCGCCCATTATTACATCCAGTACATATTATTCTCATAATTGGCAATTATCAAACAGAAAAATATTAAATATCCTCAACCTAATCCACAAAACATAAATCACATAAGCTCGATGTTCTCTTTATTGAGAAGTTGCTTTCTGTCCTAAAATAAAAAAAGGACATTGCATATTAAAATAAGCAATGTCCTTTTTATTTCAATTAAGAACTTGATTTAACTTCTCTATTTAATTCGCAACAATATTTACTAACTTACTTGGGACAGCGATCACTTTCCTAATTGTTTTCCCTGATAAATCTTCCTTAATTTTTTCGTCGCTCATTGCAATCTCTTCCATTTGTTCTTTAGAAGCATCCTTTGGAATATTTATTTTAGCACGGACTTTTCCGTTCAGTTGGACAACAATTTCAACCTCATCATCAACAAGTTTCGTTTCATCGTATGTTGGCCACGCTTCATAACTAATAGTAGTAGTGTGTCCTAATAGCTCCCAAAGCTCCTCTGTTAAATGCGGAGCGATTGGAGATAGTAATTTCACAAAACCTTTCATATATTCCTTCGGCAATTGTTCAGCTTTATATGCATCGTTAATAAATACCATCATTTGTGAAATAGCAACGTTAAAACGTAAGCCTTCATAATCATCGCTTACTTTTTTAACAGTTTGATGATAAACACGTTCTAATGCGGGGTTAGCTTGATCGCTGATTTTACTATTTAACGTACCTTCATCTGTGACAAATAAACGCCAAACACGATCAAGGAATCGGCGAGCACCATCTAATCCATTTGTGGACCATGCAATGGATGCATCTAATGGCCCCATAAACATTTCGTACAAGCGAAGGGTGTCAGCACCGTGACTTTCGATAATATCATCTGGATTTACAACATTACCTTTTGATTTACTCATTTTTTCGTTGCCTTCACCGAGAATCATTCCTTGGTTGAATAGTTTTTGGAACGGTTCTTTCGTATGTACAACACCAATATCATATAATACCTTGTGCCAGAAACGTGCATATAATAGATGCAATACAGCATGTTCTGCTCCGCCAATATATATATCAACAGGAAGCCAGCGCTTCAACAATTCAGGATCTGCCAAGTATTCACTGTTGTTGGGATCAATATAACGTAAGTAATACCAGCAGCTTCCTGCCCATTGTGGCATTGTATTAGTCTCACGACGACCTTTTTTACCTGTCTCAGGATCAACAACATTTACCCAATCCTCGATAATTGCAAGCGGGGATTCTCCTGTACCGGATGGCTTAATATTATCTGTTTTTGGTAACATTAAAGGTAATTCAGATTCAGGAACCGTCGTTGTTGTACCATCTTCCCAATGAATAACAGGAATTGGTTCACCCCAATAGCGTTGACGGCTGAATAACCAATCGCGTAGTCTGTACGTTACTTTTTTTGTGCCCTTTCCTTGCTCTTCAAACCAAGCGATTGCTTTAGAAATGGCTTCATCCTTCTTCAAACCATTTAAAAACTCTGAATTCACATGTTGACCATCACCAGTATATGCCTCTTCTGAAACATCACCACCGGCAACGACCTCCTTTATTTCTAATCCAAATACTTTTGCAAATTCATAGTCACGCTCATCATGTGCAGGTACAGCCATAATCGCACCTGAACCATAACCCATTAATACATAATCAGCGATCCAAATCGGCATCTTTTCTCCATTTACAGGATTAATTGCGTATGCGCCTGTAAATACCCCTGTTTTTTCTTTAGCCAAATCTGTGCGCTCTAGATCACTTTTAGACTTAATTTTTTGAATATAGTTTTCAACATCCCCTGCATGTTCTGGAGTTGTAATTTTAGACACGAGCGGGTGTTCAGGAGCCAACACTGCATAAGTTGCACCGAAAATCGTATCAGGTCTTGTCGTAAAAACGTTGAAACTTTCATCTATTCCATCAATATCGAACGTAATTTCAGCGCCTTCAGAACGGCCAATCCAATTGCGTTGCATTTCTTTAATGCTTTCAGGCCAATCTAATTCTTCTAAGTCTTCAAGTAAACGATCCGCGTATGCTGTAATTTTAAGCATCCACTGTTTCATTGGGCGGCGTTCAACAGGATGTCCACCACGCTCACTTTTACCATCAATAACTTCCTCATTGGCTAGAACTGTTCCTAATGCTGGGCACCAGTTTACCGGTACTTCATCTATATAAGCTAAACCTTTTTTATATAGCTGCAAGAAAATCCACTGTGTCCATTTATAATAATGGGGATCTGTTGTATTGATTTCACGATCCCAATCATAAGAAAAACCCAACGCTTTAATTTGTCGACGGAATGTATTAATATTTTTTTCAGTAAACACAGCTGGATCATTTCCTGTATCTAACGCATATTGTTCTGCTGGTAATCCAAATGCATCCCATCCCATCGGATGAAGTACATTATAGCCTTGCATTCTTTTCATTCTTGACAGAATATCTGTTGCAGTATAGCCTTCTGGATGGCCTACATGCAAACCTGCCCCTGAAGGATAAGGGAACATATCTAAAGCATAAAACTTAGGCTTATCCTTCTCCTCTATTGTTTTAAATGTCTTATTTTCTTCCCATACTTTTTGCCACTTTTGTTCGACTACCTTATGATCAAAAGCCATTTGAAACCCTCCTTTTACCAATCACTTTGCTATTGTAAATGTGATATGCCATCACAACCACTTAGTATTTATACATATAATCACCATTTTAAGCAGGTCGACCAGCTTGTCATATTTAATAGTTCTAAAAAACCTCCCGCCCCTGTCTATTTCAACTAGGGACGAGAGGTTGATTGTAATTTTCCCGCGGTACCACCCATATTAGTGTCATTATGTAAAATAAATAATATGTACACTCACTCAGATAACTCCTTAACGCGGATCATACGGCAAATATTACTTATATGTTCACACTTGCAACTTAGAGGCGAGTTCATGTAGATAAGGTATTGACTTTCACCAACCGTCAATTCTCTTAGTAACCTATCGATACACTACTACTCCTCATCATAGCTTTATTATGTATATAAAATTCTCTATGGTATACATGGTATTTTAATTATTTGTCAATTTGTTGTCAAGTTTTGCAAAGAAATTTTAGAATTATATTTTAAATAAATTTAATTTTTCGATAAAATTTAATGGGATTCAAAAGTAATAGTCCAACTTTTGAGTCCCCACATTTAATGAACTATAATACTTTACTTAGAAATGCTTTAGTTCGTTCATGTTGCGGATTATTAAATAATTCATGCGGCTTATTTTCTTCTATAATATAACCAGCATCCATGAATATCACTCGATCCCCTACTTCTCGTGCAAATCCCATTTCATGTGTAACAACTACCATTGTCATTCCTTCTTTAGCCAGTTGTTTCATAACTTCAAGCACTTCCCCAACAACCTCTGGGTCAAGCGCAGAAGTCGGCTCATCAAATAGCATAACTTTTGGTTTCATAGCTAATGCACGCGCAATAGCAACGCGCTGTTTTTGCCCACCTGATAACGAATCCGGGTAAACATTTGCTTTATCTTTCAGTCCAACTTTATCTAAAAGATCTAATGCAGTTGCAGTTGCTTCTTCCTTAGACTGTCCTAAAACTTTCATTGGTGAAAGTATGATATTTTCTAGTACTGTTTTATGAGGAAATAAGTTAAAGTGTTGAAATACCATTCCAACTTCTTGGCGTACTTTATTAATATCAACCTTTGGATCCACTAAATCGTGGCCATTAACAATAACATGTCCATCTGTAATTTCTTCAATCTTATTAAGGCATCTTAAAAAGGTACTTTTACCTGAACCAGACGGACCTATCACACAAAGCACTTCACGCTCTTCAATTACAGCATTTATATCCTTAAGTACTTCTAATTTACCAAATGATTTTTTTAAATTTTTAACTTGAATGATACTCATGAAGTTTTATATCTCCTTTCAATAATGTGAAACCAATCAGTAGGGCTTTTACATAAAGGTATAACCTACGACACTCTTTTTCCTCCACTGATCGTTCAAATTACTGATAAAATTTTATTATCCGAAATCTTATATAAGGCCATTATAATTCAATTAAGAACCCAGAATAATTATAACAGTTATTTTAAAACCTTGAAGTAGATATAGGAAAGTTTCAATAAATTACTACCAATATATAAGAAAGATTATTAGCCAATTCAATTAGAAAAACCTTGCTATGACCTCATAGCAAGGTTTAAGATTTTACATCATTAAGTCTTGTTCATCCAAGATCATATCATTTTGTATGCGCCCAATTTGGAGCTGCATACGATAAAGCCTTTCTTTTTGTTGCTTGTTTGAGCTCATCATTAATTTTTCAATATCACTGTATACTTCGTTTAATTGTTGTTGTGCTTGATTATATTCAATAATATTGTAATGCTCTTGCTTTTTTGCTTCATCTAATTGTTTTAAAGCCTTTTCACAAACTTGTTCAGCCCGATGGATAAATTGATCAACCGAAACACGTGTTGCCATTTTAACACCTCTCTTAAAATCAAGTTGAACTATACATTTATATAGTGCACTTATACAACACGCATTATGAATGGAATTGGCTTGTATTTTTTTCATTTGGATTATCATGTACTTTCATGTTAAAATGTCAGTTATATTTAAGTGCAAAATACTTAGATATTTTGATTATTATCTGTGTTTAGCCTGTTGATTTTCGCTCCAGGATGCTCGCTTTCCGCGGGGCGGGCGGTGAGCCTCCTCAGCGCTTCGCACCTGCGGAGTCTCACCTGTCCCGCTGCTCCCGCAGGAGTCTCGCACCTTACGCTCCAATCAACTTAGTAGCTATATCAACAATAAGTTTTTAATAAGCCTAATTATAAAAGGAGGGATTACTATGTCTAATCCATTCCCTTATGCACATGACCAAAAGAGGTACCATACGTGGAATTATCACTTACGTGAAACATTTGGACATAAAGTATTTAAGGTTGCATTAGATGGCGGATTTGATTGTCCAAACCGAGATGGAAATGTAGCCTTTGGAGGGTGTACGTTTTGCAGTGCAGCTGGATCAGGTGATTTTGCAGGTGATCGTGCTGACAATCTTGTCAAACAATTTAATGATATAAAAGAAAAAATGCACGAAAAGTGGAAAGACGGGAAATATCTTGGTTATTTTCAGGCTTTTTCAAATACGTATGCTCCAGTAGATGAGCTTCGGCAAAAGTATGAAATCATCCTTGAACAAGAAGGTGTTGTTGGTTTATCAATTGCTACACGCCCAGATTGCTTGCCAGATGATGTTGTAGAATATTTAGCTGAATTAAATGAAAGAACATACTTATGGGTTGAACTAGGTTTACAAACAATTCATGAATCTACCGCTTCCCTTATTAATCGTGCTCATGATTATCAATGTTATATTGATGGCGTGAATAAACTTCGTAAACATGGTATTCGTGTTTGTTCTCATATTATTAATGGCTTGCCACAGGAAACGCCCGAGATGATGCTCGAAACTGCTAAAGCAGTGGCGAACCTCGATATTCAAGGTATTAAAATTCATTTATTGCATCTTTTAAAAGGCACTCCTATGGTAAAACAATACGAGAAAGGACTCTTACAATTTTTATCATTCGAAGAGTATGTAAACCTAGTTTGCGATCAAATTGAAATTCTCCCACCTGAAATCGTTATCCATCGAATAACGGGAGACGGTCCTCCAGAGTTAATGATTGGACCAATGTGGAGCCTACGTAAATGGGAAGTATTAAATGCCATTGACGATGAATTAAAACGCCGGAACAGTTGGCAAGGTAAATATGCTATTCAGGAAGGTTGTACGTCATGATTTTGAAACGGGTCTTACCCTTTGCACACTCGTTATTAGCAAATGCCGTACACGATGGTGATATTGCTATTGATGCAACGATAGGTAATGGTAATGATACCGCCCTTTTAGCAGAGCTTGTTGGCGAACAAGGCAAGGTATATGGATTTGATATCCAAGAAAAAGCTCTTGAAAATACGTATACTTTATTAAAAGAAAAACAACTAGATAATCGAGCGACCCTTTTCCACGAGAGTCACGATCAGATTGAAATATTAATTCCTAAAGATGAAACTAAAAAAGTGAAGGCCGCAATTTTTAATCTTGGATATTTGCCTGGCGGCGACAAAAATATTGTTACAACACCATCTCGAACTATCAATGCGATACGACAACTTCTTAGTATAATGCCATACGGAGGGATTATTATCCTTGTTGTATACCATGGCCATCCTGAAGGAATGTATGAGCGAGATGCACTTTTAGAATTTGTGGCAACAATAGAACAAAAACAAGCAAATGTTTTAAAATATGAATTTTTAAATCAAAAAAATCATCCTCCATTTATCATTGCGATCGAAAAAAAATGATAAGCTTTCTGTTCGCAAATATAAAGATGAATTTCAAAACAGGTGAAGTACTTCTTCACCTGTTTTTTTATGGTATGGACTACATTGTTTGGATTTCGATCATATACTTCACATTTTTGTTTGTATTAAAAGTGACTGTTTTATAGAGTTTCCCCATGCGCCATTACCGACTTTTTATTAGCTTGCGATACCACCGACCATTTATGTAAAAAAACCATGAAATTAAACCGCCACATTTTAGTAATTCCTTTGCAACTTTAGCTACCTCTGGTTGCTCTGAAACCTTTTGATCTGATAAATACACACCTAATAATCCACGATTTATTAAACGATGAAAGCGTTCATCCGGCAGATCTTTAATATGTTGATCAGCTTGTACTAAAAAATGGCACAAACGTTTCGTTAGTATCTCAGTATCGGGAAAATAGAAACAGAAATTTAAATCACCACCCTTTTCATCTTCTTTCTGATCGATAAAATAATCTAACAAGATATGCAAGCCTTGCACATATGGAAAAAGTCCTTGTTTCACTTTATTTATATGTTGATTAGAGAACTCGTCATTAAATGCATAAGCTACTAAGCAAAATATACCTAATGTGGACCCTGCACATGCAGAAAATTCATACCAAGTCATTTCAGGTAACTTGTTTTTATACATATCAAACCACGATTTTAGTTTTTGCACTCTTTCAGCTTGATCGATATGCTTATATACTTGTAAATCACAATAATATTGAGCCAATTCATGTAGTAATGGCGCAATTTTATGATAATGTTTAACCTTACCAAGAACCTCCTGACAGGTGACAACTAAAGAAAGTAAATAACCACCATCATTTTGCTCTTTCCTGAACCGATAATAATTCAGGGGTGCTTGACCCGGTATTAAGGCATGAATCATAGCTTCATGTAAAGCCCTAAAATCAACAGGATCCATAGATGTACTACGGTCACAAAGATTATCTAAATAATCACTGATTGTTTGATAAGCAACAATAAAACGTATGCATTCCTTCTCGTAGTCAGTTGTTAATATCGAATAAACAGCGCCACCTTCACAATGAAAAGACTTAGTTTCAATGCTAGCAAGGGCCTGTTTTTTTAATTCGGGATTCGGAATGGATTCCGCACGTGTTTTCCAATCTTCTAGGTAATAATGAACAGTCGGAAAAACATTTTTATATATTTTTTTCATTAAAAAAAATGGATCTTTAGGTACCGCCAATACAATTCCCCCAAACTACAGCAATAGCATGTTGCAAACTAAGGCTAGCTCCAGCATCTAATCACTATCTATTCTTTATTGGGCTCGATTTGTTCAATCTTTTTATATTTATCATTATTTAACTGCAAATCAATAAATCCTTTTGCAAATACAAACACTTGGTTTCGCTCTGGTTCATTAAAAACCTCATGATAAAGACCAGGCCATTCTTTATATAATTTTTCACTTACTTGGAGACGATCAAACCATTGTTTGACAATAATTTTATCAATTATTTTATCTTCCCCGCCCTGCATAATTAAAATAGGCAGGTCTGGTATTCTAGAAATATTCCGATCAGCAAGTTGCATAGACTTTACAAGTTCTCGATACCATCGTATAGATACCTTTTGAACATATAAAGAGTCATTTTCATCTAATTCCATCACTTCTTTATTTCGGGTCGCAATTTTAGGTTCCATATGGGATGCTAAACGCAAAGTTGGCATAACGATATTTAATACCTTTGACAACATTTGCAGCCCCCTAGAAGGATAACTTACTAAGCCTAAACATGGTGATGATAAAATAGCAGCATTAACCGGCAGTTGTTTCTCTTGCAATGTTCGAATTACCGCCAAGCCACCCATACTATGTCCTAATAAAAAGATTGGCAAATTATATTTTTTTGCTTCCTCAACCCAAGTAGCAATTGTTTCTATATATTCATCAAATGAATCAATATGCCCACGACGACTTCTCGATGTTCCTTGCCCTGGTAGATCCCCAATAATTACATTAAAATGTTCTGCTCGTAGCATTTCCGTTAACCATTTATAACGGCCTTGATGTTCAAACGCACCGTGAACAACAACAAAAACACCTCGAGGATTCTCCGTTTCCCATTTCCACATAACTGTGCCCCCTAAACTAAAATGCTTAAATTTACCAAACTTACGTGTTACAATCATTTTATGTCTATACTATTATTCATTCAACCACATTTTCGATTAATTATTTTTATAAGCTAATAAAAAAGGATGGTACACTATTATGATTTATGAATTCAAAGGAAAGTATCCAAAAATCGCAGAGACAGCTTTTATAGCTGATTATGTAACAATTACGGGTGATGTAACGATTGGCGATATGTCTAGTATATGGTTTAACACTTCTATACGCGGGGATGTTGCACCTACAATAATCGGGGACCGTGTTAATATACAAGATAATTCTGTTCTCCATCAAAGCCCTAATAACCCACTTATTATTGAGGATGATGTTACAGTTGGGCATATGGTGATCTTGCATAGTTCGATCATTAGAAAGGAAGCTCTAATTGGGATGGGTTCAACTGTCCTAGATGGAGCGGAAATTGGCGAAGGAGCGTTTATTGGGGCCGGTAGTTTAGTTCCACAAGGTAAAAAAATCCCACCTAATACACTAGCATTTGGCAGGCCCGCCAAAGTTGTCCGAGAATTAACTGAGGAAGATAAAAAAGACATGGCACGAATTCGCCGCGAATATGTAGAAAAAGGTCAATTTTACAAAGGCTTACAAGGTAGGTAAGAGGGACAAACCTGTGCCGAGTTCGAGGCTGTCAAAGAAAGTCACTACTACCTTACACGTTCCGGGTTACAACATTAATCAAATCAAAACAAAAAAATACACATGAGACTTCAAAAAGCTCATGTGTATTTTAAACATTTATTTAGTTTGCCTTTTTACCTCACTATAAAAAATGCCTAACTCACCATCCATTAGCGAGCACGATTTCTTCTACGGCTATCTCGTTCTCTACTGCCACTACGAGTATTATTCCTATTTCCACCACGATTATCTCTATTACTACGTTTATTGTTAAAGCTTTCTCTTTTAACACGTATCGGTGTAACTTCAGATAATACGATTGGTGTTGCATCAGGTTGTTTTGTTAAAAGTCTAAGTGCTGCAGCAACAATAGTAACAGAATCCACTTCATCCAATAAATTTTCAGCTACTTGCTTTTGTTGGAGGTGATCACCTTTTTCGATTACCTCCATCAATCGGTCAATTGCTGCTTGTTGATTCCCCGCAACAACATCGTCGTAAGATGGAATAGGCTTTCTTGTGATTTTAGTTTTTGTAACATTTTCAATAGTTTTTAATTGACTTGTTTCTCTTGGCGTTACAAAGCTTACAGCCAATCCCTTTTTCCCCGCACGCCCAGTTCTGCCGATTCTGTGTACATAACTTTCAGGATCCTGAGGAATGTCAAAGTTATATACATGAGAAACACCGCTAATATCAAGACCTCGAGCCGCCACATCGGTAGCTACCATTACTTCTATCGTTTGTTCTTTAAAACGGCGAATAACCTGATCTCTTTTTGCTTGAGGAATATCACCGTGAATGCCCTCTGCCGAATATCCGCGTTTAATAAGCCCTTCCACAAGTTCGTCTACACGTTTCTTAGTACGACCAAAGACGATCGCAAGCTCAGGATCTTGGATATCCAAAAGATTACATAGTACATCGAACTTTTTCTTTTCCTGAACCTCAATATAATGTTGTTCAATATTTTTGACAGTTAATTCCTTCGCCTTAATTTTAACTAGCGCAGGGTTATCCATAAATTTTTCAGATAGTGTTTGAATTCGTTTAGGCATAGTTGCTGAAAATAACATCGTTTGATGATCGCTTGAAATTTCACTTAAAATCATCTCGATATCTTCGATAAATCCCATATTAAGCATTTCATCCGCTTCATCTAAAACAACCATTTTTATTTGATTTAATCGAATCGTTTTCCTCTTAATGTGATCAAGCAATCTTCCTGGTGTCGCTGCAATAATGTGCGGTTTGTTCTTTAGAGCTTTTATTTGGCGATTAATATCTTGTCCACCATAAATAGGCAACGTACGTACACCCTTTACTTGGCCAATTCTATTCAATTCTTCAGCCACCTGTACCGCTAATTCACGCGTCGGAGCTAGAACAAGACCTTGAATTGTATTTATACTTAAATCAACATGTTCAATAATCGGAACACCGAATGCTGTTGTCTTCCCTGTACCAGTTTGGGCTTGACCTAGCATATCTCTACCAGTTATCGCGATAGGAATTGCCTCAGCTTGAATCGGACTCGGCTCTTCAAATCCCATATTTGATAAAGCTTGTAAAACTTCTTTACTGATATTAAAATCATTAAAATTACTCATAAAAAGTTCCCCCTTATTTTTTTACATATTATTTACATATAATTTACTTTTATTTCTTGTCCTCAGCAGAACATAGCCTTTTCGAATGTATGTTAATTCAAAGACCATTAGCATTACCTCTTATTATTTTTTCCTAATGTTCATTAAAAATTAAGAAATTATTTGGTTGAAACCTAAAACAACGGAAGCCCTACCTCTCTCCCATCTTTACGGCTCCTCGGCCGCGCCACTATGAATCAGGATTTTAAAAAACCAAAAACAAGTACTTACTTCTAGCGACTCCTCTCTCCAAAGATTTTTTAGTAAATAATTTTAAACAATTGGAATGATTTGTTAAATTAGAAGAAAAAAGTTGAATAAACTAAGAAGATTTTTCAAGAAGGTAATGTATGAAAGCCGAAGTTAAAAAGCTCTAGCCCAAATTAGATTAAAATATAAGCCATTATCTTACAATACATTTTCTCTTACAAATAAAAAGTGATACTTTTAGAGAAAAGTATCACCCTTTATCTACAGTCAATTATGCCTTTTGAACGTTTGCAGCTTGTGGTCCGCGATTTCCATCAACGATTTCAAAAGTAACGTTTTGGCCTTCATCTAAAGACTTAAAGCCTTCGCTTTGAATAGCTGAGAAATGTACGAATACATCATCTCCACCTTCAACTTCGATAAATCCAAAGCCTTTTTCTGCATTAAACCATTTAACTTTACCTGCTACCATGGGAAAATTCCTCCATTATATTATAATTATCACCATAAGTGTTTATTTACATAATTTTCCGTTACAAGCATCAAAAAAGTCGTAACTAGAAGAGGACAACATAAAAATCGCCCACACTTCTGTAGTTACGACTTACGAGGTATATCCAAATTATTAATAAACGAACTTAATAGCGTACTTTAAATACTATCGTATATCTTTAATAAAGTCAATTCTTTTTACTTTTATTTGAAATTATGTTTACTATGGTTTTCAACAACTTGTAACATTTTGGTCGTCTCGCTCATTTCACTTTCACAAATAGGACACACGGGCTGTTCACTACTTTTAAAGTTATCCCTAACCCAACAATTACACTCATTGGATGTACATTCCCATACTTTTGTTTCCTCTGTGACAACCTCTTCAACGTTTCTTCTACCGAATGCCATTTCAACACACCTTCCATTGATTAGGCTCAATAATGAACCTACCTATAGTAAAAAAATAAACTTATTATAAAAACAACAACACATCGTGATGTAGTTTATAATAAGTAGATATAAATATTGGTCCCTTTATTACATTATAACCTAAAATTGGCATTTATACCAAGAAGCTAAAAATATCTCTAAAAAAATATGAAAAAGGATAAAAAGTAGCGCCACTAACGCTTTTTTATCCTCTTAAAAAAATATTATAAAGCTTCACTTTTTAGAGCTTCAGCCTTATCTGTAGCTTCCCATGGCACATCAATGTCAGTACGACCAAAATGACCATATGCAGCAGTTTTCTTATAAATTGGGCGACGTAGGTCTAACATTTTAATAATTCCAGCTGGACGTAGATCAAAGTTATTACGAACAACTTCAACTAATTTTTCTTCAGAAACTTTACCAGTTCCAAATGTATCAATCGAAATTGAAACAGGATGTGCTACACCGATCGCATAAGCAAGTTGCACTTCACATTTCTCAGCAAGTCCTGCCGCAACAATATTTTTTGCAACATACCGAGCTGCATAAGCAGCAGATCGGTCAACCTTTGTAGGGTCTTTACCTGAGAAAGCACCCCCACCATGACGTGCATATCCACCGTAAGTATCTACAATAATCTTTCGACCTGTTAAACCAGCATCCCCTTGAGGACCACCAATTACAAAGCGGCCAGTTGGGTTAATGAAATACTTTGTGTTTTCGTCAATAAGCTCGCTTGGAACAACCGGCTTAATCACATGTTCTATTAAGTTACGTTTAATTTGTTCTAAAGTAATTTCCGGATGATGTTGAGTAGAAATAACAATTGTATCAATGCGTTTTGGTTTGTCATTTTCATCATATTCTACAGTCACTTGTGTTTTACCATCAGGGCGTAAATAAGGAAGAATATCTTTTTTACGAACCTCTGTTAAACGACGTGCTAATTTATGTGCTAATGAAATAGGAAGTGGCATCAATTCAGGTGTTTCATTACAAGCAAACCCAAACATTAAGCCTTGGTCTCCTGCACCAATTGCATCAAGTTCCTCTTCAGTCATTTGTCCTTCACGTGCTTCTAATGCTTTGTCTACACCCATGGCTATATCTGGTGATTGTTCATCAATTGATGTTAATACTGCACATGTTTCATAGTCAAATCCATACTTTGCACGAGTATAGCCTATATTTTTCACAGTATCGCGAACAATTTTGGGAATATCCACATATGTAGTAGTCGTAATTTCTCCAGCTACCAAAACTAACCCCGTAGTAACAGATGTTTCGGCAGCTACACGTGCATTAGGATCATTAGCCAAAATTGCATCAAGAATGGAATCTGATATTTGGTCACAAATCTTATCTGGATGTCCTTCTGTAACTGATTCCGAAGTAAATAAACGACGATTTTTTGTCATTTTTTTAATGTACCTCCTATTAAAAATCGATTATCAAGTTAACGGTACTCATTCCCTTTTTTAAGAGGTGGTTATAACAAACTTGATTATGGCTTTTGCTATTTGATTTAGTGATTAGTGATTAACATTAGAAAAACTTGCTCTGTAAGTCCTTTAGCATAGCTTTAGTTTTCCTTATACTATCATCCGGAATAACATATTAATTCAGATAGTATAATAAAAACCTTTCCATTTTTGAGGAAAGGTTTGAAATGTCTTAGCCTTTCACTCTTATCGTTCAAGGCGAATTGCCTTGCCACAGGTTAGCACCTTATAACTATTATTAGGTTGTTCAATTAATTTTTACTTATGAGTAAAAATTAAATTACCATTAATAGTCTCGGTTGCCGGGTTTCCTAGGGCCTGTCCCCCTCCACCAACTCGGGATAAGAGAGTATCCGTTCCGCCCTATAATATCGCAGGGTATACAGCTTGTCAATTAATATCCACCAAAAATAGAAAAAATTAGAAATACTTATACTGGCCTTATAGGTTATGCTATTTGGACAAATCGTTATCTCCTTTATATATAAGATTGAATAGTTTTGATTAATTTTTTCCTTATTATATAAGCAACCATATTCACTTTACGAGTTCAAATGACATAAGCTATATTTAAACCGAAAATTAAAAAAATTAACAAATCAGTGAAAGAAATCACAAATAGTATAGACTATTAATTTGAATATGTTATACTAATCAACATAAAGAATAAGAATAAGCTAAAATTAAAAAAGGATGGTTTTGTTTATGAATTCAGTTAGCAATCGCATCGAATTAAAGGATGTACTTAGCGGGGCAAATGTACATCATAATCCTTCAGTTCCAGTATTAGTTGAAAAAACTTTAGCCCGCGGAGAAGGCGTCTTAACGTCAACTGGAGCCATTTGTGCAACTACTGGAAAATACACTGGCCGCTCACCAAAAGATAAATTTATTGTTGAAGAAGCATCTTCAAAAGACAGCATTGATTGGGGTTCCGTTAACCAACCAATCTCACCTGAGGTTTTCGATGCATTATATCAAAAAGTGTTGCACTATTTACATGTTCAAGGCGAAATATTCTGTTTCAAGGGTTTCGCAGGTGCAGATCCAAAATACCGTTTACCAATGCAAGTAATCAATGAATCTGCTTGGCATAATCTGTTTGCACACCAGCTATTTATCCGCCCTACAGAAGAAGAACTTAAAACACATGAAGCTGAATTTACAGTTATTTCTGCGCCAAACTTCAAAGCTGATCCTGCTGTTGATGGTACAGCGTCAGAAACATTCATTATTATTTCATTTGAACGCAAAGTTGTCCTAATTGGTGGTACAGAATATGCAGGCGAGATGAAAAAATCAATTTTTTCAGTAATGAATTATTTATTACCAGAAAAACATGTTTTACCAATGCATTGTTCTGCTAACGTTGGCCAAGAGGGTGATGTTGCTTTATTTTTCGGGTTATCTGGAACCGGTAAAACAACCCTTTCTGCTGAGGCAACTCGTCGCTTAATCGGTGATGATGAGCATGGTTGGTCAAACAACGGTGTCTTTAACATTGAAGGCGGATGCTATGCAAAATGCATCAATCTTTCTCAAGAAAAAGAACCGCAAATTTGGGATGCTATTCGTTTTGGCTCTGTCTTAGAAAACGTTGTACTTAATGAAAATAGTAGAATAGCAGATTATGATGATGCTACATTAACTGAAAATACTCGTGCTGCTTATCCTATGCAAGCACTTGATAATATTGTAGACCCTAGTATTGCTGGCCATCCAAATACAATCATCTTTTTAACTGCAGACGCTAGTGGTGTATTACCTCCAATCAGTCGTTTGACTAAAGAACAAGCAATGTACCACTTCATCAGTGGATATACGAGTAAATTAGCTGGAACTGAGCGTGGAATCACAGAACCTCAAGCTGTATTCTCTACTTGCTTCGGTTCACCTTTCTTACCAAGAGCAGCTTCAGTTTATGCAGAAATGCTTGGAGAAAAAATTGATCAATATCAGACAAGTGTTTTTCTTGTTAACACTGGCTGGACTGGCGGAGAATATGGTGTAGGGAAACGTATGAATCTTTCATATACAAGAGCGATGGTTCGCGCAGCACTAGAAGGAGAATTAGATGCTGTTGAGACTGTACAAGACCCTATTTTCGGATTACAAATTCCTTTACACTGCCCAGGTGTACCTGATGAAGTTTTACAACCAATGAAAACATGGGCTGATGAGGCTGCATATGTACAAAATGCAACTGAATTAGCTCAAAAATTCAATGAAAACTTCAGCAAGTTCTCAGGTATCTCAGAAGATATTAAAAACGCTGGTCCATTAGTAAAATAATTTTTAAAGAAGGTATTCTGCCTGTATTCACAGGTAGTATACCTTCTTTTTTTATTTTTCATTCATCCATTTTGTCAATTCACGTACTACCTTCCGATTGATTTGTGGTGGGAAATAATGTGTATGATCATGATATATCCAACTAGAAAAGGGATGGTTATGCTCTAGTAACTTTTTTTCTAATAAATAGGCGTGATCAACCGAGACATTTTGGTCTTTAGCACCATGAATAATTAATACTGGAGCCTTTAGTTCTTCGATAAAATTAAGAGGTGTTCTCCAGCTATATCGATCCGGAACCTTCTCAGGTGTGCCACCAATTACTCTTTTCATCATCCTTCTTAAGTCTACTCTCTCACGATAGGTAAGGGCCATATCTGATACGCCCCCCCAAGTCACAAGCGACGTAATATCCGGCCGTTCTATTCCTACAGTAAGCGCCATTACTCCACCACGTGAAAAACCAAATACATGGAGCTTTTCATTATTGACAAGTGGATGTTGTTTTAATAGATCTAATGCATATAATGCATCTTTTCGGTCTTCTCCACCGAAGTCTTCAAAGCCCTCTCCTCCGCAATTACCTCGATAAAAAGGAGCCATTACAACAAAACCCTCTGAAGCAAATTGTGTAATTCGCGCTAAGCGTACCATCCCTACATTTTTAATACCGCCACGTAAATATAAAAAACCAGGAAATAATCCGGTCTTATCATTAGATTTCCATGTTGGTTCCGCTAAAAATCCCTTTACCTTTAATCCATCACTTATATAAGTTACTAAATAAACTTCAATCCGTGGATGTGGTGAAGGATATTTTTGTTTATAAATGATTTCACCATTTTCCAACGTAAATCACCGCTCTTCTCTTCGTACTATTTAACTGCTCCTAAATAGTTACTAATTTTTTATAGGCATACACACATTTTATCATACCAACATAGTCTATTTTAGATTCATCTATTAGGGGGTACTTTTTATGAATATACGTCAAATTTTCACTTTGGCACTGTCTTTTATCTTAATCATTGCACTTACTGCATGTTCAACTAATAAAGCACAAACAATTAGAGTATCTGAAGTAACTCGTTCTATTTTCTATGCACCACTTTATGCCGGCTTGGAAAAAGGCTTTTTTGAGGAAGAGGGTCTTACAATTGACCTGACAACAGCATGGGGCGGGGACAAAACAATGACAGCTATACTTTCAGATGGAGCAGATATTGGCCTTGTTGGTTCCGAAACATCTATTTACGTATATGCTCAAGGCTCTAATGACCCTGTCATTAACTTTGCCCAACTAACCCAAACTGATGGAACATTCCTTGTTGCTCGCGAAAAAGTGGATAACTTCTCTTGGGATCAATTAAAAGGAAGTACATTTCTTGGTCAACGTAAAGGCGGGATGCCACAAATGGTTGGTGAATATGTTCTTAAACAACATGGCATTAATCCTCATGATGACTTAAATTTAATTCAAAACATTGACTTTGCAAATATTCCAAGTGCCTTTGCATCTGGTACGGGTGATTATGTTCAGTTATTCGAACCAACAGCTAGTATCTTTGAAAAAGAGGGCAAGGGGCATATTATTGCATCATTTGGTACAGAATCAGGCCATGTACCTTACACTACCTTTATGGCAAAAGAAAGCTATATGAATGATAACCCTGAAAGAATAGAAAAGTTCACAAGGGCACTTTATAAAGCACAAACATGGGTACAAGAAACAAACGCAGCTGAAGTGGCTGAAGTGATTGCCCCATATTTTGAAGATACATCCCTTGATATTATTGAAATGGTAGTCGACCGCTACAAGAGTCAAGGTTCTTTTGCAACTGATCCTATATTAGACGTGGCAGAGTGGGATAACCTACAAAACATTATGGATGAAGCAGGTGAATTACCAAAGCGTGTAGATCACAGTACATTAGTAAACACAGAAATTGCTGAAAAGATATTAGCAGAATAGGAGGGAGGGTTATCCTCAATGAGTTTTCTAGAAGTCGATAAAATTCATCATACTTATTTTACACCCAAGACTGCAACAACCGTTCTAAAAGATATCTCTATTACAATTGAGGAAGGCGAATTCGTTTCTCTACTCGGTCCGAGTGGGTGTGGTAAAACGACTTTGCTATCTATTATTGCCGGGTTAATTCACCCAACATACGGCACGATAAAAATCGGTGGCATTCACATCAATGAACTCAAAACCATGATTGGTTACATGCTACAGCAGGATTATCTTTTTCCATGGAAAACCATCGAAGAAAATATAACATTAGGCCTTAAAATTATGAATAAATACACAACTGAAAACCACCAACGTTGTTTAGAACTATTAAAAGCCATGAATCTCGGAAATGTAAAAAAACAATATCCAAACCAACTTTCTGGTGGTATGAGACAAAGGGTGGCATTAGTAAGAACTCTTTCTACGGACCCAAAGATACTATTACTGGATGAGCCGTTTTCTGCATTAGATTTTCAAACGAAACTTAAATTAGAAGATTTAGTGTCTGCAACCCTTAAGGAATATAATAAAACTGCCATTCTAGTAACCCATGACATCGGAGAAGCAATTGCAATGAGCGACCGCATTTATTTACTAAAAGCAAATCCGGGCGAAATCGCTAAAGTATTTAATGTACCGAATGAATTAAAACAATTAAAACCTTTTGATGCAAGGCAACATCCAAACTATTCATTGCTTTTTCAGCAAATTTGGGAGGAGTTGAACAACCTTGAATCAAAAACCACTTAATACCAAACTCCTTCATTTTAAATATTTGGAGAATCTCAAAAATGAAAAGCGATGGGTCAGATTCTGGCAGTTTCTCATTTTCATAGCATTTTTCCTACTTTGGGAGGTTTCAAGTAACAATAAATGGATCGACCCGCTTATTTTCAGTTCACCAACAAAAGTGTGGGATTTGCTAGTCTCGAAAATTATAGATGGTACACTTATAAATAATCTTCAAGTAACCGTCTTAGAAACAGTTGCAGGATTTGTTTTAGGAACGTTATTAGGTTCCATCCTAGCCGCGATTCTTTGGTGGTCGCCAAGACTATCAAATATATTAGACCCCTATTTAGTCATATTAAATGCGATGCCTAAAGTTGCCCTGGGACCAATTCTTATTGTTGCCCTCGGTCCAGGATACACATCTATCATTGCAATGGGAGCCTTAGTTTCGGTAATCATTACAACAATCGTCGTATACACTTCATTTAAGGAAGTTGATCCTAATTATATAAAAGTTATGCAAACATTTGGAGCAACTAAGGGGCAAACCTTTAAACACGCTGTTTTACCTTCATCATTCCCAACTATTATTTCAACACTGAAAGTAAATGTCGGACTTTCTTGGGTTGGAATTATCGTTGGAGAATTCCTTGTATCCGCTAAAGGACTAGGCTACTTAATAATTTACGGCTTTCAGGTTTTTAACTTTACGCTAGTTTTAATGAGTTTGATCGTCATTGCAATCTTTGCGACCATTATGTACCAAGCAGTAGAATGGCTAGAAAAAAAAATCATTAAAAATGATTATTGATAGAAATGTGTAAGCGCCTTGGGCAGCCCCGACAGGCAAATGTTCTTCCGACGAAGAAGTCGATAGACTTCACGAGGAGGAAGGTTATTTGACCCCGAGGGGCTAGGCGCTGGAACTGGACAAATAGAAAAGCGGAGGTCGATTGGGCAGCCCTGAAGGAAAGCACCGGCTAAAACCGCGACATCCTGTCGCAACGCCGGTACTAGCACGTCCTGTGCGTCGTGTTCTTTCAACGGATATGAGGTGGTTTTCCTCAATAGCCGGGGAAAGGTTATTTTTCACAAAGGGCTATCGACTGTAGCTGGACAATGTAGAAATGTGTAAGCGCCTTGGGCAGCCCCGACAGGCAAGCACCGGCTAAATTCGCGACATCCTGTCGCAACGCTGGTATTAGCACATCCTGTGCGTCTTTGACCCCGAGGGGCCAGGCGCTGGAACTGGACAAATAGAAAAGCGGAAGTCGTTTGATCAGCCATGAAGGAAGATAACGAGAAGAAAATAAAAAGAGCAACACTATTAGCTGCTAGGCCATAGTGTTGCTCTTTTATATTATTACTGCAATTTATTAATAAACATCACGTTGGTAACGATGGTCTTTTTGCATTTTATCTAAATATGCTTCTGCATCTTCGCGTGACATTGCACCTTCTTTTTCGATTACGTCAATAAGCGCATTGTGAACATCTTTTGCCATAAATTGCTTATCTCCACAAACATAGAAGTATGCTCCCTTTTCTAACCATTCGAATAATTCCTTGCTATTTTCAAGCATTTTGTGCTGTACATATATCTTTTGATCAGTATCACGTGAGAAAGCTACATCAATTTTTGTTAGAATCCCATCTTTTTGATACTTTTCTAGCTCATCTTTATATAAGAAATCAGATGATGAATGTTGATCACCAAAGAATAACCAAGATTTCCCGTTCGCTTTATTTACTGCGCGTTCTTGGATAAACGAACGGAATGGTGCGATACCTGTACCAGGACCAACCATAATAATATCTGCATCTTGAGACTCAGGAAGATTAAAGTGTTTATTTTGCTGTGTAAATACTGCAACTGTATCACCTACATTAAGACGCTCTGCACAATGTACAGAACAAACACCTTTTCGCTCACGTCCGTGTGCCATATAACGTACAGCACCAATTGTTAAATGTACTTCTCCAGGATTAGCGGCAAAGCTACTAGCAATTGAATATAAGCGTGGTAACATTTTTCTTAACAATGCCACTATTTCCTCTGCAGATGCTTTCCATGGACCAAAGTCGCGCAACAAATCAAGTAAATCGCGACCATTAGTGTATTCCTTTAGTTCATCTGCATTTTGCACAACGTGTTGAATTTTTTCATTATCTGTTAATTCAGCAGCCTGTTGCACAATCTTTTTAGAAATTGCAGTAATTTCAAAGTATGTTGTTAATGCTTCCTTTAAAGGCAGTTTGTCACCCTGTTTATTAATTGTTACAGGCTGTTCACCATCCCACTTCATTTCTTCAAGAATAGCTGTTACTAACTCTGGATCATTTTCAGGGAGAACTCCAAGGACATCGCCTGGTTTATAGGATAGTCCAGATCCTTCTAATGATAATTCAATATGTCTAGTTTCTTTATTTGATCCAGGTCCATTTAAATTAATATTTTCAAGAACTTTAGCTTGAAAAGGATTCGCTCTTGAATATGTTATTGTTACATTTTTGTCTTCATTATTTTTTTCTGCAGTAACTTGCATACTCTTCACCTCATTATGTTGTATACCTAAATAATAGCACAAAAAAAGGAATTTAGTTGTGCTTTTTTTCACTAATTACAAAAACAGATAATTTACATAGATGTGAAAAAAGTCAGCTTTTTATATTAAACTAAAGAAATTGCCTTTACTATTTTATGTATAATAAAGGTAGATAAACAAAACCAAAGAAAGCTTAGTTATAAAACCAAAAATAAAATCATAAAAGCAAAGATTTAAACTTATCTACCGAAGAATATAAACATCAAAAACAATAGGAACTATGAATATATAATTGAATTAACTGATATGAACCATTATGAATGCGGTCCATAAGGAGCGCAAGCATTTGCTCCTTTTTAGTGTTTCTTATTTATTTTTTGCCGTTAATTAAAAATGTATTCATAGCGAAAGTCTCTTTATTTGTTTTAAGCTTTCTGTTAAAACTTGATCTTTCATCATAAAACTAAACTCGCTATTTAATTTAATGTTTTCAGGTAATTCCTCTAAAATAACCGGACCTTCTGTTTCGAAGTAATCTTTTCTTGTATAAAGTTTATCAATTTCAGCATAATAAATATTTTTAATTATTGTGTCGGCTTTACCATCAACACGATATTGACCAATATAAAACATATTGGAAATAGATGCACCCGTTTCCTCCATTACCTCACGGTGTGCTGCCTCTTCCGGTGTTTCCCCTTTTTCAACTTTTCCTCCTGGAAATTCGATTCCTCTATTTTTATGTATGGTTAATAACCACTTTCCATTGAATGTACATATAACCCAGACGTGTTTCGGGTGCTCTGAAAATGGCTGATTTTCAAAAGAAAGTTGAACAGCGTTATCATAATAATCTCGAAATGTAATCATACTTGACTCCATTTTTGTCTTTTTTATAATCATAACACGGAGGTATGCTTTTAATCAAAAAGAGATCTTAAAGTTTTAAAAGAAATAATAAAAAAAACACTCTAATACAAATTAGAGTGAATAATCTTACTATGCATCTAAAATACCCATCGATTCAATATGCTCTTTTGTTTCAGGTTTACCTAGGTCATGTAGTTTTTGATAAACCTTTTTTAAATCATTATCTATAAGTTCATTTTCTTTATCATGATGATATTGAACATACGGTACATGTGCTCTCCAGAAACTCATCCAATCAGCAGCATAGATTTCATCAAATAATTCGCGGAGTTGTCGCACTTCTTCATCTGTTGCTTCAATTTCCAGCTCGTATGGTGATCCTCCCTGGAATTGAGAAATTTCTCTAGAGCCTACAGCGATATAATATGTTTTCTTTTCCATTCAATCCGCTCCTCAATAGATGTATTAATACACTTTTAAAATAAATTGCCCGCTTTTATTTACTTTTTCCATTAGTAACGGTTAAATATTCATATAAAGACTTTTTTATAGATAATACACGGATAAGAAGAAATTATTTATAATAAAAGTAAAAAAAACAGGAATATAAATTGTTTCTGAAAAATATGCATCATTTAAAGAGGAATTGGGATGCTAAATATTGAAGAATATTAGTACCGAATTTTTCACATTTGTAAATAATAAAACTTAATATAAAAAAAGAGGTGTTAATATGAAATTAATTGATGATTTGTATAATATGTATCGGCATATTCTAACGGGTGACGATGAAGATGCAGATATCATTGTTTTTTCTGTTTTAGAATCATTAAACCGTAAAGATATTTTAGAGTTAATTGAAGAAATGGGCGAACAGGAGCTATATAGCATGGTTGGACTATACATGCTAGAAAAGTTTAAAAGCAAAATGGCACAAGATGGAATTGGACAAAGTCAAATGCCTTCTATTGATGAAATTAAAAATTTACATTAATTCAAGTACATATTTAGAATTTAATAATTTACTATTTTTATAAAAATATACTTTCGCTATCATGTTTAGAATTTACAGATTGATCAATACATTCTATAATCTATAAATTAGCTTGTACATTACTTTTATATTATAACCATATTGCAATAACATTCTTATTTTTAATTATTGATTTCTTTCCCAACATAAATATTGCAAACGTTTACATTATTTTTTAATAAATATGGTATCTTACGTATAATTTTACTATCAAACAAAAATTTTCAATTATAATTAATTATTTACAGAAATATTTCAAACCTATTTCATTTAACGATTATTTATTGTATAATCTGGGTATAATGGTATTTGTAATCAGTTATTGATTAATAAATATTTTCTCCCTATGTTAGCGCATGTGAGTACATGCGCCTTTTTTATGTAAAAATAGGCACAGATTGATCATCCGTACCTTTGGTTAATAAACTATGCAATCGGAGATCTATGCTTCAATTTCGTCTTCCCACTCAAGCATTCCACCAACCATATTCTTTACTTTATATCCTAAATTAGTCATATAATTTGTTGCCATTCCACTTCTACCACCTGAATGACAAACTAATATATGCTCTTGATCTTTGTCTAGTTCTTCTAACCTTACCTGTAACTCACCTAAAGGAATATGCCTAGCACCTGGAATTTTGCCTAAAGCCACCTCCTCATGCTCCCGTACATCAATTATACTTGGCTTAGCATCCGATTTTAGTAATTGCGCAACTTCTGCTGGTGTTATCGTTTCCATTTACTTAATCACTCCTACATAAAATTTTAAAACTTCCATCCCCTACCACTTCAGGTATTTTATTTCAAACTTTATCTAAAGTCAATTGATTTTACTTTCCCACCTACAAAAGCTCTTTCAACTTATGTCTCATTAGTTTATTAGATGCATTTCTAGGCAACTCGTCTACAAAGTATACTTGTGAAGGCACTTTATATTTAGCAAGTCGCTCTGCACAAAATGATAAAAGTTCTTCCACAATAACGTCCTTTCCATCAGCCGTTTTTACAAATGCAACTGGAACCTGGCCCCATTTAATATCATCAACACCAGCCACCCCAACCTCTATTATACCAGGGTATGCTAACAACACTGATTCAACTTCAGCTGGATAAATATTTTCTCCACCAGAAATAATCAAATCACTGCGGCGGTCAAGGACATACAAAAATCCATCTTCATCAAGGTAACCAATGTCACCTGTATAGAGCCATCCATTCAATATCGATTTGTTACTAGCATGTTTGTTTCTCCAATATCCTTTCGTTACACTAGGACCTTTTACAACAATTTCTCCTGCCATACCTGGACCTAGAATGCTATTGTCTTTTTCAATCCGTAATTGCGCAGGAAAAAGTGGTTTCCCTGCAGAACCTACTTTTTCCAACATATATTCCGAACTTAACGTTACGATCTGAGAACCAGTTTCGGTCATGCCATATGTTTGAAAGACAGGAATACCTTTTACCACACATGTATCTAATAAAGGTTTCGGTGCGGGACCTCCTCCTAATAACACACACCTCAAAGAACTAGGATACTTTTTCTCCCCTAAATCTGCGAGCATGTTTATAAGCATTTGACTAACAACAGATATTATAGAAACATTTTGGCTGGCAATTACTTCATTAACTTTTGAAGGTGAGAACTTCTCAAGCAAAACAACCGGGATGCCATAAATCACACTTCGCAATAAAATAGATAAGCCGCTAACATGGAATAGTGGCAACGCGCATAGCCAACAATCATTTGTATGCATTCCTAAATTTAATGAAGAACCAACCGCATTCCACCAATGATTTCCGTACGACAGCATAACTCCTTTTGGTGTTCCTGTTGTTCCAGATGTATAAATGATTGTATGTAATCTATCTAGCTGCCACTCTTGCTCTATCGTAAGTGATTCTTCTCGTACATCAAGGAATTCTTCGATCGACATTCTCTTTGCTGAAACCCCTTCATTGGCCATTTTGTTAGCATGTTTAGTATTATATATCACCAGTTTTGTATTTGAATCTTGTATTTGCCATACAATTTCATATGAGGACAACCTTGTATTTAGTAGAACTGCAACTGCACCAACGTATTCAATGCCATGAAGAAGAAACACAAACTCTGGTTGATTATCCACTAAAAGCGCAACATGATCATCTTTTTTAATCCCTAGCGCTGTTAATTTTTGAGCCATTTTTTTTGCCTGTTCATGTAACTCTATAAAAGTCCAAGTCTTGTCTTCTGTTATAAGTGCTTTACGTTTGGGTGATAGCTCAGCACGTTTTTGTAACCAATTAGGTAATAACTCACTTTGCACCTTCAACTCAACCTTTCGTACATTTATATACTTTTTTTATTTTTGTACTCTTTTCATTTAAACACACTTAAAATATAAATAAAAGACAGCTTCGCAGATATGAAATGTCCTGCAAAGCTGTCTTATAATTTTAGGCGCTTTCGCTTTTCTTGTCTAGCTTCAGCGCCTAGCCCCTCGGGGTCAAATAACCTTCTTCCTCGTGAAGTCTATCGACTTCTTCGTCAGAAGAACATTTGCCTGTCGGGGCTAACCAAGGCGCTTTCGCTTTTCTATGGAAAACGAGGGAATTGCTTAAAGTCTGGTGTGCGTTTTTCTTTAAAGGCGTCGCGGCCTTCTTTCGCTTCATCTGTTGTATAGTAAAGTAAAGTTGCATCTCCTGCGAATTGTTGGATCCCCGCTAAACCGTCTGTATCCGCGTTGAAAGCTGCTTTTAAGAAACGAATTGCGGTTGGTGATTTTTCAAGAATTTCATTACACCATTGAATTGTTTCTTCTTCTAACTTCTCAAGTGGTACTACTGTGTTCACTAAGCCCATATCTAATGCTTCTTGGGCATTGTATTGGCGGCATAGGTACCAAATTTCACGTGCTTTTTTATGTCCTACGATACGAGCTAAATAGCCTGAGCCATATCCAGCATCAAAGCTACCTACTTTTGGACCTGTTTGTCCAAATACCGCATTTTCAGCAGCAATAGTTAAATCACATACGATATGCAAAACATGCCCTCCGCCAATAGCATATCCCGCTACCATTGCAATAACCGGCTTAGGAATTACACGGATTAAACGCTGCAAATCTAGAACGTTTAAACGAGGTATTTGGTCATCTCCTACATAGCCGCCATGACCGCGGACCTTTTGGTCTCCACCTGAACAAAATGCTTTTTCGCCTGCACCTGTTAAAATAATAACTCCAATTTCAGAGTCGTCACGAGCATCTGCAAATGCATCAATCAACTCACTTACTGTTCGCGGTGTGAACGCATTGTGAACCTCAGGTCGATTGATCGTAATTTTTGCTATTCCATTATAAGTTTCATACAGAACCTCACTATATGTACGTTTAGCTACCCACTCAACTGTTGCCATTCTTTATCCTCCTTAACATATGTTTCTTTCTCTTTTGACTATTTTATAGGTTGTCCTTTAAATAGTCTATTATTATTTTACCAAAAATGCTAGGTTGTTCCATATGAATTGCATGCCCGGCATCATTTACAATTACAAATTTGGAATTGTTTAGCTGCACATTCATAGATTTGTTGATATTGCAAAATTTTTCATCCCATTCTCCCGCTAATAGTAGTACGGGAATGGTAAGCTCTTTTAATCGAGACCACCAAGATGGCTGTTCCCCAGTACCCATGCCGCGCAAACTATTCGCTAGTCCTAACGGCTGATTCTGCAAACGAGCCTTTCGAAGTGATTCTCTGTTATCAGGAGGTAATGTAGTTGCTTGGGATGCAAACAAAGGGATCCTTTCCCAGAAATCAACAAACGCCTCAATTCCACCCTTTTCAATTTTATCAGCTAGGGAATGATCCTTGGTTTTTCTATCCTCTTGCTCTTCATTCGTCTTTAAACCTGGTGAACTACTTTCTAATATTAATGCACGCACTCTTTCCTGGAACAATACAGTAAAAGTTAGTGCAAGTCGCCCACCCATGGAATAGCCTAAAATTGAAGTGTGGTTAATATTTAATAGATTTAACATTTCCACGAGGTCGTTGGCTACAGCTTCGATCGAATAACGAGCATGATCAGCAGGTTGTTCTGTTTTACCATGCCCAATAATATCAACTACAATGAGTTGAAAATCAGTTTTCCACTGTTCAATAAATGGGTGCCAATCCTTTCCTGATCCGGTAAACCCGTGGAGTAGAAGTAGTGGTTCACCTTTTCCATGGACTTCCACATAATACTCAACACCATTTAAATTTAGGAACATTTAAACACCTCAATAAATAAAGCAAACATTGCTTTATTCAATATGATTCCAGCTAGCTTTTATACTTTCATTCGTTTTCTGCCAGATTTCTCGATGTTTTTGAACATTAGTATCCCGGTTTGTATGAATCTCAATAACCTGAAGGCCTTTAGATTGTATGCATTTTTGGACAACGTCTTTAAAATCATTCCAATCTCCAATTCTTGTGAATTGTCCTCCATACATTTCAACAACATAACGATAATCTAAACCTAACGGCGTACCAAACAATAATTCAAAGTTTTTAGGGTGATTGGCTTGTGGTAAGAATGAAAATATTCCACCACCATCATTATTAATAATGATTATCGTTGCATTTAAGTGATGCAGCTTGGCAGCAAGCAATCCGTTTAAATCATGATAAAATGTTAAATCCCCTAAAACAAGAACAAGGGGTTCGGATACTGTACTTGCTCCTAGTGCGCTAGAGATTGTTCCATCGATCCCGTTAGCACCCCGATTAGCCAGGACACGGATGCTTTGCTCATTAGCTAAGAAAAAGGAATCGACATCTCTAATTGGCATACTATTCCCAACAAACAATGTAGAATCTGATGGCAAGCAATCAGCTAATTGAAGAATGACATTTCCCTCAAACTGTTCTGAGGCATTACCTAGTTGCTGTAAAGACTCTCCTGCTATTTGATCAACAGCTGTCCAAGTATTCAACCATTGGGAATCACTACTAATATCATTTTTTGAAAAACTATCTACTAATTTTTCACAAAATAAAGTTGGGTCCGCATGCATGACACTAGATGTTAGTAAAGTTGGATCTCGCCATAAACCGTCACCATCAATCATAAATTGGTGGATTTGCGGATTTCTTTTCAAAAATAAAGTAAGTGCTTTGGATACTGGCATCGCTCCAAATCGAATTACAGTTTCTGGTATAAGATTTGTTGCAATTTGTTCATCTCTTAAAAAAGCATCATAGCTATCAATAATTAAATCTTTTGAATGCAAACCGCTCCGCAATTGTGATAAAGGGTCAGCCAAAATTGGAAACCCAATTTTCTCTGCCAATGCTACAACAGCAGGTGCAAATTCAGGCCTATCATAAGGTCCACAGATAATGATCCCTTTTTTACTGTTTTGTAATGTTTTCACTAAGGTGTCAATTTGAAGAGCTTCGGGGATCTTATGTGAATGGTCTACTTTCACGAACTGTTTTCTATTTTCTAACCCCGCCCGCCATATCTCGTCGTCCTCAATAACGGCAGTTAGCGGCTCCCTAAAAGGAAAATTCAAGTGGATTGGACCACTTGGCCCAAGAATCGCGGTCGAAACTGCTCGTGCGGCTACAGTTCGTACATACCGTAACATTTCTGGTGTATCTTCAGGTATTGCCATCTCCACAAACCATTTGACTTGTTTTCCAAAAATATGTATTTGATCAATAGCCTGCGGAGCTCCAATATCCCTTAGTTCATGCGGACGATCCGCTGTTAAGACAATAAGTGGAATTTGCGATTCTTTTGCTTCGACAATAGCAGGCATATAATTCGCAACAGCTGTACCTGACGTACAAACAATCGCAACAGGCTGTCTACTGGCCTTCGCAATTCCTAAAGCAAAAAAAGCAGCTGAACGTTCATCTACATTAAGCCATACCTTCATATCTGGATGGTCAGCTGCTACCATTGCAATTGGAGTTGATCTAGAGCCTGGACTTACAACTATTTGTTTTACATTTGATCGAACTAATTCATCAATAAAAGCAGCCACATAGGCTGTTAATGCATTACTTGATATCATTAAATGATCCTCCTAATGCCGAAAGCATTGGTCTGAATTTTATTTGTGTTTCTCGATACTCACTTGAAGGATCAGAATCACCGACAATACCACATCCAGCAAAAAGTGATGCCTCTTTTCCTTGTAATAAGCCAGATCGGATAGCAACTGCAAACTCTCCATTTCCATTCGTATCAAGCCAACCAATTGGCCCTGCGTATAAACCGCGATCTAGCGCTTCAACCTCGCGAATTTTTTGTAGAGCTTCTTGTTGTGGATAACCACCTAATGCTGGTGTTGGATGGAGCTTTTGTACTAACGTTAATAAAGAAACATTATCTTTGATTTTCCCTACTACAGGAGTATATAAATGCTGAATATCTCTGACTTTATACAAAACAGGCTTTTCTGGAATGCTAATTTGTTCACAGCATTGTTTAAATGCAGTCGTAATAGCACGAACAACTACATTATGCTCATGTAAGTTTTTTTCATCATTTAGAAGTAGATTACCGAGCACATCGTCCTCAGCAGTCGTTTTCCCTCTAGCTATTGATCCAGCTAAACATGTTGAAAGAACTTCAGTTCCTTCCTTTTTAACTAAGCGCTCTGGAGATGCACCAATAAAGCAGTCTTCACCACTTTCTAGAGCAAAAATATAGCTAGTCGGTTGTTCAGCTCTTAACCTATTTAAAATATCCTCTGCTAAAAAGGATAGATCACTTTCAATACGAATTTCTCTAGCTAATACAACTTTTTCTATTTCATGTTGGCGTATTTGGCGAGCTACTTTGTCAACTGAAACAATCCACTGTTCTTTAGATACTTCCTTTATCTTTGTAAAGGTTTGACCTAAACCTCCTGAATAGCCACTAGTCGAATTATTCAATAGCTGATTTTGTTCTTCAACTAATGAGCTTACAAGTGAATCAATATTTGTTGTATCCTTAACAATTGTATTAATTGTAAACCAAACTTCATTATTCGATATCGTTAATAAAAAAGTTGGTATAGTCAACTTTGCAACAGGGAAATTCCGCCACAGATTTGTTTTTTCCTTTTTAGGATCAAATGAAAAAGCACCCTGTACAACTGGACCGATTCCTGTTCTCTTCTCCGGAATATCAATTAAGCTTTCCTCGACTAATTCGTTCCATTCTTGCTCAAGTTTTTCAAAGTCATTAGCATCGGCATTAAATGTATATGCATTACCAATGCCCACCATTAAAAAACCACTATTAGGCGCACTCCAATACACGCGTTCACCTTTATAGTGTTTTCCACTTTGATAAAAACTTATTGGATCTATATTTGAAGAGACTTTTGTACTTTGACTGACAAGTATTGAGCGAGAATAAACTCTTGCTTTTTCAACCCCAAGAGCTACATTATTATGTAATCCTCTATGCTGAATAGTTATCACTGTTTCTCCCCCCAGTGTATCATTAGAATAATGACTTTTATCGATAAGTTTTTCTGAGGTAAATATTATATGTTCGAACAATATATACTATTGAAGTTTAGAAACCCGTTCATATCAAGAAAATAAATAAAAAACAGACGTCAACCTATTTTAAGATACACCTGTGTATTTTACCTGTCAACAATATAGGTTAAAGCACTCTATATCTATGTTATACCCATTCTTCTCTTACTATATTTTAAATGTTTTTGCTGTTAACTTCTACCACTTACATAGATTCTTTAATTATTTGCTACCTTTTTACTAAAAAACGTTCCTAATTTGGCGAAGTTTAATTTTTAAAATTTCTAAAAGTAAAAGTGAAAAGGATGATTTTATGCAATCTGCTTATACTAATCGAGAGGGAGAGAATTTGGACTAAAGGAGCGTTTTGTGATGCTTACCTCAGAGAAACTTTCAACACTTCGAAAAGCTTTACTAGATCGACAGCAAGAAATTGATAATGACCTTCATGCAACCGATTACTTTGATACCAAAAGATCATTTGCAAACGATTCAACCGGTGAGCTCTCACATTATGATAACCATCCTGCAGATACGGCAACAGACTTATTTGAGCGAGAGAAGGATATCGCCCTTGTTGAGCATTTTGAAAAAGAACTAAAGGATATTAACCATGCTTTAGCCCGAATCGAAGACGGTTCATATGGGAAATGTGAAACATGCCAAGCAGATATTCCGGTTGAACGGTTAGAAGCACTGCCTACAGCAACACACTGTTTAAAACATAGTCCTGATCAGGTTGTATCCCATCGGCGACCTGTCGAGGAAGATGTACTAGGACCTCCTTTTGGTGACTTAGAATATGACGAAAAAGATTCAACCTTCTATGACTCAGAAGATTCGTGGCAAGACGTTGAACAATATGGGACCTCTGAAACACCATCCGATTTTAATGATCGTAGCATGCTAGACTATAATGGTATGTATGTGGAAGAAGATGAACCAACTAGTTATGTACAGGAAATCGACAGCTTTATAGCAACAGACATAGATGGAAATAACGTTCGAGTATATCCTAACGCTGTTCATGAACAATATGAAGAACGCTTGGATGAAGAAGAAGTTATGTCTGTCGTTGGTAACTTAGGTCAAGCAGAGCTTGAGTTTGATGAAGACAAATAAAAAATTGGCTGTCCCAAAGGTTTCGGAGTTACAACCTCAATATATAATGAATTCAAAAGAGGGGAATCTCTAAATTGGGACCGCCTCTTTTTTATGGGAAGATATATCGAACCAAATTTATCTATTACTTTCTTGTACATAGCAATTTTTCTTATAAATCGTGATATAGTATTTCCGTAAGATACTTTTGGAAAAAATAGGAGGGAATGATATGAATTCGCATGAAATTGAGTATAAACTCCACGGGGATGATATGCAGTTCGTTGAAATCGAACTTGACCCAGGTGAAAGTACGATAGCAGAAGCTGGTGCAATGATGATGCTTGAAGATGGTATAGAAATGGAAACGATCTTTGGCGATGGAGCGTCCTCACAACATGGTTTATTTGGAAAGCTACTTGGAGCCGGAAAGCGAGTATTAACAGGCGAAAGTTTATTTATGACGGTCTTCACGAATCAAAGTCGATCTATCAAACATGTTTCATTTGCCGCACCATACCCAGGTAAAATAATACCTATGGACTTAAGTGAATTAGGTGGAAAAGTTATTTGTCAAAAAGATGCTTTCCTATGTGCAGCAAAAGGCGTATCTGTTGGCGTTGAATTTCAGCGGAAACTGGGAGCAGGATTCTTTGGTGGTGAAGGCTTTATCATGCAAAAGCTTGATGGCGATGGATTATCATTTCTTCATGCAGGTGGAACGATTTATAAAAAAAATCTACAACCAGGCGAGCGATTAAAAATAGATACTGGCTGTCTTGTAGCTATGACTAAAGAGATAAATTATAATATTGAATTTGTTGGTAAAATAAAAACAGCTTTTTTTGGTGGCGAAGGATTATTTCTAGCTACTGTTGAAGGACCTGGAACAGTTTGGGTACAATCACTTCCATTTAGTCGCTTAGCCGATAGGGTCTTTGCAGCAGCATCACGCCCTGGAGGAGAGTCTAAAGGCGAAGGAAGTATATTGGGGGGGATTTCCAACTTGTTTGAACGGTAGTTACTTGTTATGGTACAACTGGTGATAAGTTACTATTATTAGAAGTTTCTTCTTCCTTTTCGGAGCTTGAAAAATGTTATTGCTGTTTCCCTTCAATGGCCTTTTTTTAATAATACGAAAACCAAAAAAACCAGTACTACTTTTGGGTAACGATCTTCCCTAGAGTAATACTGGTTAATTTAGTGCACAGCCTATTTTACAATAAACACCGGACAGTGCGCACGTTGAACAACGTAATGACTTGTGCTTCCTAAGAATAATTCCGCTAAACCATTTAATCCTCGACTTCCCATAACGATTAGATCACTACTGTTTTTATTAGCAAATTCAACGATCACTTTGCCAGGATTCCCCTCAAGTACAACAGCAAAAGCTTTGTTAGGTAATTCAGATAACATTACTTTTACATCATCTAAGCTCTTAGCAGCACTTACTTTTAATTCCTCGATTAATTCCTGACTATATATACCATAGCTGCCCATTGATGCCGCTGTTGGTGGATTTGATACACCTACAACATCAACTTGAATTCTCTCATCTTGTTTTGCAAGGGTAATTGCCATCTCTAAAGCCTTCTTGCTTAAATCTGAACCGTCGTAAGCCACTAAAATTCTAGAATAAAAGGTTAGCATATTATTCACTCCTATATATATTTCTACTATTATTTTACAATGTAAATTCTGATAGTATAGTAGGAAAAAATGAATATTTTAAGAAACTTGCAATTCTGTGTTTATAATTGCGGCTGCGGCTCTTCAACGTTTTCAAGATATTCAGCGTCTTCCAATTCTTCAAGCTGGTTTAGACCTGGCAATACTTCTGCACTTAACGCTTCTTCTGGTAAAACAATCTCGTTAACTTGACCAAAGTCTGAATAAATCATATCCAATTCATAGTTCATCTTTTCAATCGGTGATGCCATTGCTGGATCATTACTTTGGCCATAAACGATTTCATAATCCATTAATTGTCGGTATGGTAAAGAGGTTTCTTTATCAATCCATACTGTTCCATTCATGGACATAGTCATATTCGGAAGACCTTCAAGACTTGATAGAACAGATTGATCACCCAGCATATTTCCCATCATGCCAAGTACTTCTTCGATTGAATCGATCTTACCACTAAAAATTATTTTTTGTAGCTGCTTTCCAGCAATTTCATCTAAACCTAAATCTTTGTAAATGAAATACTTATTATTGAGGTCCTGACTCATCTTTAAGTTTTCTTCATTCATTTCCATTAGAGCTATAAAATCAAATGGCATCGCTTCACTCATATTCATCCATTGATCCTGACCTGTAATCGGGTCTTTGATTTTCATAAATATGCCTTCTGGGACAAAGTATTGTTCCACTGATACTTCCTGTTGTTCAGGAAGTGGCATGGATATTTTCATCTGCTGATACATGCCTTTTTCTTTATTGAATATCATTGTAATACTGCCATCCAATGTGATCGGATTCGGAACACCGTCAGATTCGGAATCTGGTAGATTCATGTCCATTATCATAGACATATCCGATGTAGCTTTAAATGAGATTTGTTCATTTTGGGCAACGGCCATTTTATCCATTAATTCACGAGCGCTTTTGTCACTAGTTAAAGCTTTAGTAACTACAGCTTTTGCTGTCGCTGATGTTAAATACTTTTCATCACCAAAACGAACACCATAATTCGCTGCTAACTTCGAGCTAACATCTTCACCTTTTAATGCTAATATTCGACTAATTACTGCACTTGCTTCCACAGGTGTAATTTTTTGATCTAATTTAAATGATCCATCCGGGAATCCCACGACAATTTTCTTTTGCTTTAAAACCTTTACAGTGTTTGCAAATGGAGAATTTGCAGCAACATCTGAAGGTAATTCTACATTTACATTTGATCCATCATATTCTAAGTGATCAACAACTAGTTTGAAAAATTCCCCACGGTTAATCGTGTCTGTACTTGCACTTACAGACGCGAATGGAGTAATAGCGATCATTGCGATAATGAGCGCTATTGAGATTGTTACTTTCTTCATTTGAAAGCCTCCTATGTATCTATTTTTTTCCAATCATCTTATTTTAACATACTAAAAGACAGTAGATTTAGAGTTTAATAGATAATTTTGGAAATTAGGTAAAATAGGTAATTTTTCATAGGGCTGTTGTTATAAATTCAAAAAAACAGTGCAAAATCTACTTGGATTTTGCACTGTTTTTTATAAGATATACTGTCTAATTAAGTACTATTTAAGAATGAATGGTCCAAATATCATCAGCGTATTCTTGAATCGTGCGATCACTAGAAAAACGACCTGATTGAGCAATATTGATAATGCTTTTTTCCATCCAACCTTGACGATCTTTGTAAGCCAAGTCAACCTTTTCATGAGCCGCAACATAGGAATCAAAATCTTTTAACACAAAATACTCATCATTTTGTACTAATAAAGAGTCGTAGATTGTTTCAAATTCTTGACCTGTGACCGGGAAAAAGCCATTTACTAGTTGATTGATAACCTGGTGTAGGCGTTTATCATGGTGATAGTATTCGAACGCTCGGTAACCACCATTTCTTTGGTAGAACAAAACTTGGTCAGCCGTTAGACCAAAAGTATAGATATTGTCCTGTCCTACCTCTTCTAAGATTTCAATATTAGCCCCATCAAGAGTACCAAGAGTTAAAGCACCATTCATCATAAATTTCATATTACCCGTTCCCGACGCTTCTTTACTAGCAGTTGAAATTTGTTCACTTATATTAGCAGCCGGGATGATCTCCTCAGCTAATGACACTCTGTAATTCTCTAGGAATATAACCTTTAACATATCTCGTGTGTTAGGATCGCTATTAACCTTATCAGCTAATGTATTAATAAGCT